>DASTNJ010000054.1:0-23780 GCA_035721065.1 Mycobacterium sp. | reverse complement strand
AGAACATGTCCGGGCTGGCCATGCCGGACGGCACCACCATGCACCTGTTCGGCGAGGGCGGCGGCGCCCGGGTCGCCGACCAGCTGACCCGGGCGATGGGCCGGGACGTGCCGCTGCTCGGTCAGGTGCCGATCGACACCGCCATGGTGAGCGCCGGCGACGCCGGGACGCCGGTGGTGCTCGCACCGGACTCGGTGGCCGGCAAGGAACTGCGCAGGATCGCCGACGGTCTGGCCACCCGGGGCCGCGGCCTGGTCGGCATGTCGCTGAGCCTGGACACCGGCGGCACACAGCGCTGAGCCGTCTTCTCCCGCGCTCTGCCTGCGAGACCGCAAACATGCAGGAAAAGTCCGAGTGGCGGCCTGCGTAAGTGCAATCTCGCGGATCGGCAGGCCCCGCCATACCGGATCAGGTGGCGTCGCCGTCGAACGGCGTGGGAGCTGCCGGATCCGGCGGCGGTCCGGTGCTCGGCGGCCGCGGCGGCGCGGGCGGGTCGGTCAGTCGGGCGAGCCTGCCCGGATCCTCCAGAGCGGTGAACAGTGAGTCGTCGCCGTCGAACAGGTGCTTGGTCAGGGCGGCCCGCGGAGTCATCCCACGCAACTTCTGCAGTTCGCTGAGCGGCGCACGCAGATCATCGAACTCCGGGCCGATCTCGTCGCGCAACTGGTTGGCCGTGTTGCTCAGATAGTCCCGCGTCTGGCGCAGCGCACCGGTGCACCAGCGGATCGCGCCGGGCAGCCGCTCGGGGCCGAGGATCACCAGCCCGACCACCACGAGCACCAGCATCTCCCCCCAGCCGATGTTGGCAAACATCAGCCGTCGGCGGTGGGTACGACCGTCAGCGTGACGTGCCGGCCGTCGCGAACCACCTCGACCGGGGCTTCCTTGCCGATGGCCAGCTGCCGGACCGCGACGACGAACTCGTCGGCGTCGGCGACGTTGCGGTCACCGATCTTGACCACCACGTCGTTCTCCTCGATGCCGGCCTTCTCGGCGGGGCTGCCTACTTTGACGTTGGCGATCTGCGCGCCGGAGGCCAGCGAGTTGCTCACCGAGCGTGCGCTGATGCCCAGCGTCGGGTGGACGATCTTGCCGTCCTTGATCAGGGTCTGCGCCACCGACTTGACCTCGTTGACCGGGATCGCGAACCCCAGCCCGCTGGCGCTGTCCGACAGCGACTTTCCGGCGGTGTTGATGCCGATGACCTGCGAGTCCATGTCGATCAGCGGGCCCCCGGAGTTGCCGTGGTTGATCGAGGCGTCGGTCTGCACGGCGTCGATGACGGTGTCGGTGTCGGATTCGTCGCCGGAGAGCGGCACCGGCCGGTGCACCGCACTGATGATGCCGTGGGTGACCGTGCTGCGCAGACCCAGCGGCGCGCCGGCCGCGATCACCTCGTCGCCGACCCGCACCTTGTCCGAGTCACCGAACCGGGCGACGGTCAGGTTGTCGACATCGTCGACCTTGAGCACGGCCAGGTCGGTCTTGGGGTCGCGGCCCACCAGATTGGCCAGCACCTCTTTGCCGTCGTTGAACACGACGGTGGTCTTGAACTTGCTCGGGTTGTTGGCCGCTTCGGAGATGACGTGGTTGTTGGTGACGATATAGCCCTTGCCGTCGATCACCACCCCGGAGCCTTGCATGCCCTGGTCATCGCTGGAGCATTCGATGGTCACCACCGAATTTCCCACCGCGGCGGCAACTTTAGCGAAGCGCCCGGCCGGCTCCTCGGCATTGCCCTTGGTCGACAACGTCACCTTGGAGGTGGTGAACGCCTCAACCACCTGTGCCGTCGTCCGCCCGACCCAGCCGCCCACCATCCCGATCACCAGTGCCACCGCGCCGAGCACGGCCAGCGCCCGATAGGAGACCCGGTCGCCGAACAGGACGTCGCGCACGCCGAGCCGGTGGTTGTCGACGGCCCCCGGCATCGCCGGAACACTCAGCGCCGGGGTGCCCAGCGCCGCGCCCGCCGCAGGGTCACGCCACGGGTCGGCGGGCGTGTCGGGTTGACCGTCCAGATCCCGGTCCAGCGCGTCGGCGTCGGTCGGGTGGCGCTGCAGCGACTCGGCCCCGGAGAACGGGCGCCCGAACGCCTCCTTGAGCACCGGGTCGGGCGGAAGGTCCTGCGGGGTGAACTCGTCGGAGTCGCGGTACTTCTCCGGCCGCACGCCGGCCGGCACGAACGAGCCTGGCACGCCGTCGGGCCGACCGAACGCCTGCTTGGATGCGGAGTCGACGGGTGGCCGGTAGATGGGCCGTGGCGCCAGACGGCTATCGCCGGCGGTTCTCACGTCGGTCTCAGAGGTGCGGCTCAAGTCTTCGTCTTCCGGGCGCTGGAGGGAACGCGCGCTACGGGCGCGGGACTGCGTCTGGTCCACTCTACCGACGCTTACGCCGCTCGGGTCGCTCGCCGTCAGCGAACTGGGCGGACTCAGGCGATCGAAGTGCCGGCGGCTCGTCGGCCGGGGCATCCGGGATCTGCGACAGCAAGCCGAGCAGGTTGGTCGGGATCGTGATGGGATGCGAGTCGCGCAGCGCTGAGCGGGCCCGATTCTGATGCTCTACTTCGGCCGCGCATTCGGGGCACAGCGACAGGTGGTGCGCCGCGCGCAGGTGCGCGGTCATCCGCAACTCGCCGTCGACGAATGCGGCGATGGCTTCGGGGGAAAGGTGCTCGGTCGAACCGAATTGACGTGGGGCGCCCACCGGTGAGTCGGATTGCCCGGCGAACTGTGCCGGGAACCACGAGAATGCGCGACGAAAAGCGCGTCCCCGGTCCGCCACCGCACGGCTCCTCTCCCAGATTTCCCACTGTCAGCACGTGTGCCCGATGTACCTAGAATGTAGCGCGATCCGGCCCGTCGAAGTAGGAACCAACCGGCCGGAAACGACCGCCGAAACGGTCACAGCCCTGGCCGTACCGAGGTCAGCGGGCGCTGGCGCCACCGGCGGAGACGTCCGGGCGGGCCGCCAGGTAATCGCGCAGCGCCTGCCGCCCGCGGTGGATACGGCTGCGCACGGTGCCCATCTTGACGCCCAGGGTGGCGCCGATCTCCTCGTAGGACAGACCCTCGATGTCACACAGCACCACTGCGGCGCGGAACTCCGGTGGCAGCGAGTCCAGTGCGGCCTGCAGATCGGGATCCAGGCGCGCGTCGTGGTACACCTGCTGCGGATCCGGCTGATCTCCCGGTACCCGCATCAGCATCTCGTCGGGCAGCGCCTCCATCCGGATCCGCGCCCGTCGGCGAACCATGTCCAGGAACAGGTTGGTGGTGATGCGGTGCAGCCATCCCTCGAACGTGCCCGGCTGGTACTTGTGCACCGAACGGAACACCCGGATGAAGGTCTCCTGGGTCAGATCCTCGGCGTCGTGCTGGTTGCCGGCGAGTCGGTAGGCCAGCCGGTAGACCCGGTCGGCGTGCTGGCGTACCAGTTCGTCCCACGAAGGCATCGCGGCGGCATCGCCTGTCGCGTCGAACACCGCGGTTCCCTGCAACTCGTCCGAAGACTCGGCCCGGTCGGTGTCCTGGTCATGATCCACGCACGGCATGGTCGCCAGGCTCATCGGTGCGGTGATGGTCAAATCCTCCGGTTCGGGGCCGCCGGCGAACACCGGCAGCACGTACCCGCCACCAACATCTGGCCGGGTGCTCGTATTCCGAGACCCGTACCCGCCGCGTTCCATGCGGTTACCGTTTCCTACCGGTTTGTGTCGGCGCTGTTGGCGCACTAAATGTTGACTGTGAAGCGCCGCCGAACTCCCGTAACCCGGCCCAGAGCTGCGCGTTCCAGCCTTTTCGCCCGTTTTTAGGGGCGAATCATAACTGCCGCCCCGGGCGTGTCGGGCAGTGGCCGGGCGCGCCTGTCGGCCTGCGCGGCAGATGCGACCTACGCTGCGCACATGACCGGCAACGACGACACCGCCGGCGAGTCGAGCCCGTCGACGCCGCCCGCCCCGCCGGCCCGAGCGACCCAGCCCGTGCCGCCCGCCCGCCCGAGCCGGGCGGAAGCCCTCGTCAGCCACGCCGAGGGGTCGATATCCGAGGACGCGATCCTGGTGGCGGCGCGCGACCGCGCGGCGGAGATCGGAGTCGATGCCGTCACCCCCGCCGTGGGCGCCCTGCTCAGCCTGCTGGGCAAGCTCAGCGGCGGCAAGGCGGTGGTCGAGGTCGGCACCGGCGCCGGCGTGAGCGGGTTGTGGTTGCTGTCCGGTATGGGCGAGGACGGCGTGTTGACCACGATCGATGTGGAGCCCGAACACCAGCGGACCGCCAAGCAGGCGTTCGCCGACGCCGGGATCGGACCGTCACGGACCCGGTTCATCAGCGGCCGCGCCCAAGAGGTGCTGACCCGCCTCGCCGACGACTCCTACGACCTGGTGTTCGTCGACGCCGACCCGGTCGACCAGCCCGCATACGTCGTCGAGGCCGTGCGCCTGCTGCGTTCCGGCGGAGTCGTGGTGGTCCACCGCGCGGCACTCGGCGGACGCGTCGCCGAGCCGGCGGCGCACGACGCGGAGGTGAAGGCGGTGCGTGAGGCGGCCCGGCTGATCGCCGAGGACGAGCGGCTGACCCCGGCGCTGATTCCGCTGGGCGACGGCCTGCTCGCCGCCGTCCGCGACTAGACATCCCGGACCCCTCCGCGCACTCCCTCCGCGCACTCCCTCCGCGCGAGCAGACGCCTGGATACCCCAACGCGGCAGTTTTGGGGTACTTCCACACCTGCTCGGCGGTGGATGGTTGACATACATTGAACATGCGTTTAAGGTATTAAACATGCGTTCAACAGACCTGACCGCAACTGCCCGGATTCGCGACGCCGCCATCGAGCAGTTCGGTCAGCACGGGTTCCGGGTCGGTGTCCGGACCATCGCCGAGGCCGCCGGGGTCAGTCCGGGTCTGGTGATCCATCACTTCGGCTCCAAGGGCGGATTGCTCAAGGCCTGCGACGACCACATCGCCGAAGAGATCCGCATCGGCAAATCGGAGGCGATGCGGTCGAACGATCCGGCCACCTGGCTCGCCGCGATGGCCGAGATCGAGTCCTATGCCCCGATGATGGCCTACCTGGTGCGCAGCATGCAGTCGGGTGGAGATCTGGCGAAGACGCTGTGGCGCACGATGATCGACAACACCGAAAGCTACCTTGCCGAGGGTGTGCGTGCCGGAACCATCAAGCCCAGTCACGATCCGAAAGCCAGGGCCAAATACCTCGCGATCACCGGCGGCGGCGGGTTCCTGCTGTATCTGCAGATGCACGAAAGCCCCACCGATCTGCGTGCGGTGCTGCGCGACTACGCCAAGGACATGACGTTACCGGCGCTGGAGATCTACACCGAAGGACTGATGACGGACAGCACCATGTATGACGCGTTCCTGGCCGAAACAGAACGGGGAGAAGGCGATGCGAACTGACAGCGGCCGGCCGGCCATCGAAGTCCACTCCTTGACGAAGCGCTTCGGGGCGGTGCAAGCGCTGGACGGGCTGAACCTGGCGGTGCACGAGGGCGAGGTGCACGGCTTCCTCGGGCCTAACGGCGCCGGAAAATCGACGACGATCCGCATCCTGCTGGGTGTCGTGAAGGCCGACGGCGGGACCGTCCGACTGCTCGGCGGTGACCCGTGGACCGACGCCGTCGAGTTGCATCGCCAGATCGCTTATGTGCCGGGCGATGTCACACTGTGGCCGAGCCTCACCGGAGGCGAGACGATCGACCTGCTGGCCCGCATGCGCGGCGGAATCGACGAGCGGCGCCGCGATCAGCTGATCGAACGCTTCGACCTCGACCCGCACAAGAAAGCCCGCACCTATTCCAAGGGCAACCGGCAGAAGGTGTCGCTTATCTCGGCGTTCTCGTCGCGGGCGCAACTGTTGCTGCTGGACGAGCCCAGCAGCGGACTGGACCCGCTGATGGAAAACGTGTTTCAGCAGTGCGTGGCCGAAGCACGCAATGACGGAACCACCGTCCTACTGTCCAGCCACATCCTGGCCGAGACCGAGGCGCTGTGCCAACGGGTGACCATCATCCGGGCCGGCAGAACCGTCGAGAGCGGGTCGCTCGACTCGATGCGTCACCTCAGCCGCACCTCGATCAAGGCCGAGATGCTGCGCGACCCGGGCGATCTGCGCCGAATCCCCGGCGTCCACGACGTGCGTTTCGACAGAAACATCCTGCACGCCCAGGTAGACAACGCAAGCCTGGGTGAGCTCATCCGGATTCTCGGCGCCACCGGTGTGGGCAGCTTCATCAGCCAGCCGCCGACACTGGAGGAGTTGTTCCTGCGGCACTATGAGGTCGCGGACACCGACAAAGGCGTGCGGGCACGCGACCCGCAGGCAGCGCGGGCATGATGAGCACCGCCGCGCTGGACCGGCCGCGCTGCCCGGGAAACCGTGCGCCGAAACGACGTTCGAGTTTGACCGGCACACCCGCCATGCTGCGGCTGTACCTGCGTCGCGATCGGGTGGTGCTGCCACTGTGGGTGCTGGTGCTGTCGGTGCCGGTGGCAAGCGTCTACATCGGCAGCATCGAGAAGATCTACCCCAGTCACGCCGACCGCGCGGAACTGGCCGCGTCGATCATGGCCAGCCCGGCCCAGCGGGCAATGTACGGCCCGGTCTACAACGACACCCTCGGTGCGGTCGGCATCTGGAAAGCCGGAATATTTCACCTGCTCATCGCGGTGGCGGTGATCCTCACCGTGATTCGCCACACCCGCGGCGACGAGGAGACCGGCCGCGCCGAGCTGATCGACTCGACGGCCGTCGGCCGGCACGCCAGCCTGACCGCAGCGCTGCTGCTGGCGTTCGCGGCCTCGACAGCCACCGGCGTCCTCGGTGCCGCGAGCCTGCTCACCACCGACGTGCCGGCGGCCGGTTCGCTGGCATTCGGTGCGGCGCTGGCCTGCTCCGGGCTGGTGTTCACCGCGGTGGCCGCAGTGACGGCACAGCTCTCGGCCAGCGCCCGGTTCGCTCGCGGTGCCGCCTTCACCGTGCTGGCCGCGGCGTTCACCCTGCGCGCCGTCGGCGATGCAGGATCGGGAACCCTGTCCTGGCTGTCGCCGCTGGGCTGGTCGCTCCAGGTCCGGCCGTATGCCGGTGACCACTGGTGGGTGCTGACGCTGCACCTGACGGCGACCGCGCTGCTCACCGTGCTGGCCTACCGGCTGCTCGCCCACCGGGACGTCGGCTCCGGCCTGATCGCCGAACGTCCCGGCCCCGGCGGCGCATCACGTGCGTTGGCCGGTGCGTTCGGGCTGGCGTGGCGCCTGGACCGCGGAGCCCTGCTGCTGTGGACGGTCGGGCTGTGCCTGTACGGGCTGCTGATCGGCAGCGTGGTGCACGGCATCGGCGACGAATTGGGCGGCGGCACGGCGGCCCGTGACATCGTGACCCGACTCGGTGGCACCAGCGCGCTCGAGCAGGCCTTCATCGCAGTGGCGTTCGCCATGCTCGGCATGGTGGCGGCCGCATTCGCCATCTCGCTGACGCTGCGCATCCACCAGGAAGAGACCACCCAGCACGCCGAAACACTGCTGGCCGGCGCGGTCGGCCGGATCCGCTGGCTGGCAAGCCATCTGGCGATCGCGGTGGCCGGATCAGCCGCCGCACTGCTGCTCGCCGGCTTGGTGACCGGCCTCGTCTACGGCATCGCCGCCGGCAACGTCCGGGGCAAGCTGCCCGCCGTTCTGGGCAGCGCCGCCGTGCAGTTGCCCGCGGTGTGGCTGCCGGCCGCGCTGACCGCGGCGCTGTTCGGTCTGCTCCCCCGGTTCACCCCGGTGGTGTGGGGCGTGCTGGCGGGATTCGTCGCGCTGTATCTACTCGGGTCACTGTCCGGGTTTCCGCAGTGGCTGCTGGACCTCGAACCGTTCGGGCACATCCCGTTGGTCGGGGCCGGCGAGTTCAGCGCCACACCGCTGGTGTGCCTGTTGGCGATCGACGCCGCGCTGATCACATTCGGCGTCTTGGCTTTTCACCGTCGCGACGTTCGGTACTGAGGAGGAACCGGTGAGCACATTCGGCAAGGGGGCGGTTTCAGCCGCGTTGGGCCTGGTGGCCTTCGGATTACTGTTGTTCCTGCCGGCCGGCACGTTCGATTACTGGCAGGCCTGGGTTTTCCTGGCGGTGTTCACGCTGTCCACCTGGATTCCCAGCGTCTACCTGCTGCGCACCAGCCCGGACGCGCTGCAGCGGCGGATGCGGGGGCCGCTGGCCGAGACCAGGACGGTGCAGCGGATCGTCATCGCCGCGATCTACGTCTGCTTTCCGGCGATGTTCGTCGTCAGCGCCCTCGATCACCGCTTCGGCTGGTCCGCGGTGCCGGCGGCGGTCTGCCTGGTCGGCGATGTGCTGGTCGCGATCGGACTAGGGGAGGCCATGCTGGTGGTCGTCCAGAACGTTTATGCCGCGGTCAATGTCACCGTCGAAGCCGGTCAGCAGTTGGTCGCGACCGGCCTCTACGGGTTGGTGCGCCACCCGATGTACACCGGCAACATCATCCTGATGGTGGGCATCCCGCTGGCGCTCGGCTCGTACTGGGGACTGCTGTTCGTCGTCCCCGGTCTCGTCGTGCTGGTCGTGCGAATCCGCGACGAGGAGAAGATGCTCGTACAAGAGCTGGACGGGTACAGCGAGTACCGAAATCAGGTGCGCTACCGGTTGGTGCCCCGGGTGTGGTGAGGCGACGTTAGATCCACACGCCCTTGCCCACGGCGACGACGCCGCCGGCACTGATCGCGAATCGTTCACGGTCCTTCTCCAGGTCCACGCCGATCATCTCGCCGGGGCCGACGACGACGTTCTTGTCCAGGATCGCGTGCCGTACCACCCCGCCACGGCCCACCCGGACACCCGGCATGATCACGCTGTCCTCGACGATGGCGCCGTCGTCGATCATGACGTTCGACGCCAGCACCGAGTTGCGCACCGAGCCGGCGGAGATGACGCTGCCGGCCCCCACCACCGACTCCTGGGCAGAGCCGCCGTTGACGAACTTGGCCGGTGCCAGGTTTTCGGTAGCGCCGTGGATCGGCCAGCGTTTGTTGTACAGATTGAAGATCGGGTGCGGCGAGACCAGATCCATGTGCGCGTCGTAAAACGCGTCCAGGGTCCCGACGTCGCGCCAGTAGCCGCGGTCGCGGTCGGTGGCTCCGGGAACGTCGTTGTCGGAGAAGTTGTAGACCGCGGCCAGCCCGTCGGACACCAGTCTCGGCATGATGTCGCCGCCCATGTCGTGGTCGGAGTGGTCGTCCTCGGCATCGGCGCGGATCGCGTCGATGAGCACCTTGGTGGTGAAGATGTAGTTGCCCATCGACACATAGGTGGTGTCCGGGTCGTCGGGAATTCCGGGCGGCTTCGTCGGCTTCTCGACGAAGTTGCGGATCCGGCCGGACTCGTCGGCGTCGATGCATCCGAACGACATCGCCTCGGCGCGTGGCACCCGGACCCCGGCCACCGTCGCCCCGGCGCCGCTGTCGATGTGGAAGCGGACCATCTGCTCGGGATCCATCCGGTACACGTGGTCGGCACCGAAAACCACGATGTACTCCGGGTCTTCGTCGAAGATCAGGTTGAGCGACTGGTAGATCGCGTCGGCCGACCCGGTGTACCAGCGCGGGCCCAGCCGCTGCTGCGCCGGCACCGGGGTGATGTACTCCCCCGCCAGCCCGGAGAGACGCCAATTCTGCGAGATGTGCCGGTCCAGCGAATGCGATTTGTACTGGGTCAAAACGCAGATCCGCAGGTAGCGAGCGTTGACCAGATTGGACAGTACGAAGTCGATCAGCCGGTATGCGCCACCGAACGGAACCGCCGGCTTGGCCCGGTCGGCGGTCAGCGGATACAGCCGCTTTCCCTCACCGCCGGCCAGGACTATGCCCAGCACGTGGGGCGCTTCCCTCATAGCCCAAACCTATCGGCCGGCGCAGACACCCGTCATGACGTTCAGCTGGTCACACCCTTGAGTTCGTCACCGAGCGCGGCGGCCTCGTCAGGGGTCAGTTCGACCACCAGCCGGCCACCTCCCTCAAGTGGTACCCGCATCACGATGCCGCGCCCCTCTTTAGTCGCTTCCAGCGGACCGTCACCGGTCCGGGGCTTCATCGCCGCCATCGAGTGCTCCCTCCACAAAGTCGACCCGCCGTTGCGGTCTTGACTGCCGAGCTGAACCTTCATTGTCCCCTATCGGCGTCTCGGCGTGCACAAGACCCGATTCCAAACGGTCTCAGCGTCCGGTTGCCGGCACAAAGCAGGCCCGCAGGTGGTCGTCGACCATTCCGGTGGCCTGCATCAGGGCGTACGCGGTGGTCGGGCCGACGAACCGGAATCCGCGACGCTTCAACTCACGCGCCATCGCCGTCGATTCTTCGGTGGACGACGGGATCTGACCCGGCTCCACCGGCCGCGGCCGCGCCGGCGGTGCGAACGACCACAGCAGTTCGGCGAGGTCGACCGAGCCCAGGCCGGCGACTGCCCGCGCATTGGCGATCGTCGCCTCGATCTTGGCGCGGTTGCGCACGATGCCCGGGTCGGCCATCAGCCGGGCGACGTCGGCGTCGGTGTAGCCGGCGACGGCCTCGACGTCGAAACCGGCGAAGGCCCGCCGGAAATTATCCCGTTTCCGCAGGATGACCAGCCAGGACAGCCCGCTTTGGAACGCTTCCAGGCTGATCCGCTCGAACAACGCGGCCCGGCCGTGCACCGGCCGGCCCCACTCCTGGTCGTGATAGTCGCGGTACAGCTGGGACCCGGTTTCGGCCCATCCGCAGCGGACCAGTCCGTCGTCGGGCAGGCCGGACACCACGGTCAGCCCCGGCCGAGGGTCGTCCGGCCGTCCGCAGCACTCGGATCGCCGCTCCTGTCGACCAGGGCCTGAGCGGCGATGAGCTGGCCGCGCAACTGGTCGAGCTCGGCGCCCAGCCGGCTCAGTACCCAGTCCACCTCGCTGGTCTTGTAGCCGCGCAACGCTTGGGTGAACTTGACCGCGTCGACGTCGGCGCCGGTCACCCCCGACACCGGCAGCATGGTGGCGGTGGTCGCCCGCGGCAGCGGCGGCAGCTCCTCTCCGCGACCGAACAGCAGGCTGGCCACCCCGAAGAGCAGGACGGCGACCAGCGTCAGCACCAGCAGGTACAGCAGCACCAATGTCACGTCGTCACCGCTGCCGCAGCGTGTTCATCGGCGGCCGGTCGGTCAGCGACAGCGGCGCGGTGCGCGGCAGGTAATCCTCGCCGCCTGGGCCGTCGGCCAGGAACTGGGTCAGCCCCACCCCGGAGTCGGGGATGCCGCACCGGGACAGCAGGGTGGCGACGACCTGGCGGCTCATCACGCTCAGCTCCGCCAGCGGGCGGTTGCGGTGCGCGCGGACTCCCAGGTTGACCTGGGCGATCGCGTCGGCACCCAACCGGTCGTAGGTGTCGACCAACAAGCCGATCTCCACCCCGTATCCGGGCGCGAACGGCAGCGACATCAGCAACTCGCGACTTGCCGCGTACTCGCCGCCCAGCGGCTGCAACACGCTTCCCAACTCGGGCCGCAGCGCGGCCAGCAGCGGGCGCGCCAGCAGTTCGGTGACCCGCCCGCCGCCGTTGGCGTCCTCGGTTCCATCGACCTTCAGCGGCCGGCGGTAGAAGCCCTTGACCAGGTGGATGCCGTCGCCGGTGAGCAGCGGGGCGACCAGGTTCGGGACGAACATCGGGTCCGGGTCGATCAGGTCGGAGTCGATGAAGACCACCAGGTCGCCGGTGGTCGCCGCCAGCGAGCGCCACAGCGCTTCGCCCTTGCCCGGCTGCGGGGCGACACCCGGCACCGCCTGCTCACGGCTGACCACGCGCGCACCGGCGGCGATGGAGCGGATCTCGGTGTCGTCGGAGGAGCCGGAGTCGAGCACGATCAGTTCATCGACCAGCTCGCCGACCAGCGGGGTGATGCTGTCGATGACCGACCCGATGGTCGCTTCTTCGTCCAGCGCCGGCAGCACCACCGAGATCGTCCGTCCGGTCTCGGTCTTGGCGGCGACGAGTTCGGCAACCGTCCAGGCCGGACGGGTCCAGGTGCGGCCGGCCAGCCGGGTGTCACCCGCGGCCAGCGTCTGGTCCACCAGGTCGGTCATGCAAGTCCCCTTACCGTGCGCGTTGGTGCGCGCTCACCCTGGATCGACGCCACCATCTCCAGCACGCGCCGGGTCGGCCCGACCTCGTGCACCCGGAACATCCGGACTCCGGCGGCGGCCGCCAGCGCGGTGGCCGCCAGGGTTCCCTCCAGGCGCTCGGTCAAACCGACACCCAGAGTCTCCCCGATGAAGTCCTTGTTGGAGAGCGCCATCAACACCGGCCAACCGGTATCGACAAAATCCTTCGTGTGCCGCAACAACGCTAGCCCGTGGAACGTGTTCTTGCCGAAATCGTGGGTCGGGTCGATCAAAACCCGGTCGCGGCGCACGCCGGCGGCGACAGCCCGCTCGGCCGCGGCGGTGACCTCGGCGATCGCCTGGTCAACCACCCCGCGCACGGTGGTCCCGTAGCTCACCCGGAACGGCCGGGTCCGTGGCGCGGCGCCGCCGGTGTGCGAGCAGACCAGCCCGGCCCCGAACTCCGCGGCCACCGCCGGCAGGCCGGGGTCGACGCCGGCCCAGGTGTCGTTGATCAGGTCGGCGCCGGCCGCGCAGGCACGTTTTGCCACCTCCGAGCGCCAAGTGTCGACGCTGATCAGCTGGTCCGGGTGGGCGGCGCGCAGCCACTCGATGAACGGCACCACCCGTGCCGTCTCGGCGTCGGCGTCGACGGTCTCGCCCGGCCCGGCTTTGACACCGCCGACGTCGATCACGTCGGCGCCGTCGTCCACCGCCCGGCCGACCGCCGCTTTGGCCGCCTGGTCGCCGAAGGTGGCACCCGCGTCGTAGAAGGAGTCCGGGGTGCGGTTGATGATCGCCATGATCAGCGCGCGGTCGCCGGCCACCGGGCGACCGCACAGGGATGACTGCACGCCTCTATGGTGCCTGGTCGCCGGTGAGCGACGGGGTCAGGGCTGCGGCCGCTTGCCCGAGGCGACCTCGCCGGGGTAGCCGGCGTAGTAGGGCACATATCCGTCGGCCCTGCCGGCCAGCACGTACAGCGGGTCCTCGATGGCACAGCTGGCCGAGCCGTCGCCGCCATAGCCCTGCTCGCGCAGTTCGACCTTGCGGCTCTTGAACGTCGTGGTGTGCGCCATGGAATCCACCACCCGGACGAACAGTGGCAGCGCATACACCGGCAGCCGCTGGTAGACGGCGTCGGCCAGCGTCGAACCGTCGAACGGCGCGCCGTCGCGCAGCTTCACCGCGGCCATTCCGGCCCGGCCGCCGGTGTTTGGCACCTCGACGCCGTACACGGCGCACTCCTCGACACAACCGGCAGCCGAGACCGCCGCCTCGACCTGTGTGGTGGCGACGTTCTCGCCCTTCCACCGGAAGGTGTCGCCGAGCCGGTCGACGAACGCGGCGTGCGCCATGCCCTGCGGACTCATCAGGTCGCCGGTGTTGAACCAGCAGTCGCCGGCGCGGAAAGCGTTGCGCACCAGTTTCTTCTCGGTGGCCTCCGGATCGGTGTAGCCGTCGAACGGCGACAGCCGGTTCACCCGGCTGAGCAGCAGCCCGGGCCGGCCCTTCGGCACCCGCCGCACCCAGCCGTCCGGCCCGCGCAGCGGTTGGCCGCTGTCCGGGTCGTATGCCACGTACGCCACCGGCAGCGGGCAGATCCCGGCGCTGCCGGACACGTTGAAGACGTTGAGGAACGCGGAGTTGCCCTCGCTGGCGGCGTAGAACTCGCAGATCCGCTTGATGCCGAAACGGCGGCTGAACTCGTCCCAGATCTCCGGCCGCAGCCCGTTGCCGCAGATCGCCCGCACCCGGTGCGCCCGGTCGGTCGGCTTGGGCGGCTGGTTGAGCAGGTAGCGGCAGACCTCGCCGATGTAGACGAACGCCGTCGCGTCGTAGCCGATCACCTCGTCCCAGAATTTCGACGCCGAGAACGACTTGCCGAGCGCCAGCGTCGCACCGACGTTGAGCACCGACGCCACCGCGACCGTCAGCGCATTGTTGTGGTACAGCGGCAGCGCGCAGTACAGCGTGTCGCTGCTGCGCAGCCGCAGCCCCAGCCCGCCGAAGCCGGCCAGCGCCCGCAGCCACCGGAAGTGGGTCATCACGCTGGCCTTGGGGTAGCCGGTGGTGCCGGAGGTGAAGATGTAGAACGCGACGTCCTTGGCCAGCACCGCCGACACCGACGCCGGGTTGCCGGTGGGTGCGGTGCCGGCCAGCCGCTCCATCTCCTCGATCGGCATCGGGTCGATCGATGCGCCGCACTCGGTGACGGCGGCGACCAGGTCCGCCTCCGCCACCAGCAACTTCGCGTCCAGAATGGCCAGGCTGTGCGCGAGCACGTCGCCGCGCTGGTGGTAGTTGACCATGCCGGCGATCGCGCCGCATTTGGCCACCGCCAGCATCATCAGCACCGCGTTGGGCGAGTTGCGCAGCATGATCCCGACGACGTCGCCGTGGCCGACACCGCGCGCGGCCAGCACCGCGGCGTAGCGGTTGACCGTCGCGTTCGCTTCGCGATAGGTCAGCCGCTCGTCGCCGAAGCGGATGAAGACCCGGTCACCGAACCGGGCCGCCCGGTCCTGGAAGACCTTGCCGATCGACGCCTTGGATGTCGGTCTGGCCAGAAACCCGGTCTGGATGCCGCGCAGGATCACCGGCGCGTCGGCCAGCACCCCCGGCAGCGCGGCCGCGATGTCGGCCAGCCCGACCCGGGTGCGGGGGGATGAGTCGTGGTCAGACACGTTGTCCCTCGATTCGCTTCATTTTGGCGGTCAGCCTAACTCCGCTGTGGTCGAGGCTGTGGTCGAGTCCGCCTCGAGGGCATCGAGCCGGCGCTGGCGGCGCACTTTTCGGCGAAACCCGCCGTCACCGCATTCTCGACGGGGAATCCGGCGGCGCGCAGGCAGCCAGCGCGACGTCGACCTCGTCGGTCACCGTCAGCCGGTCCATCGCCGCGGCCGGAACGTAGTGTCTGTCGACCAGCCCGGACAGCCAGGCGCGCAGCCCGTCGTAGTGCCCGTGCGGGTCGAGCAGCACCACCGGCTTGTCGTGCACGCCGAGGTGCCCGCCGGTCCACGCCTCGAACAGCTCCTCGAGCGTGCCGATGCCGCCGGGCAGCGCCAGGAACGCGTCGGCACGGTCCTCCATCACCTGTTTGCGCTCCCGCATCGTGTCGGTCACCACCAGCTCGTCGGCCTGCACGTCGGCCAGTTCGCGGTGTACGAGGATCTTGGGGATGACGCCGACGGTCCGGCCGCCGTGCGCACGCGCCGCCTCGGCCACCGCACCCATCGCCGACACGTGGCCGCCGCCCCAGACCAGCGTCCAGCCCCGGTCGGCGATCGCCGCACCGACCCGGCCAGCCAGCGCCAGCAAGTCCGGATCCGTCGGGCCGGACGCGCAGTACACGCAAACCGCCCAGTTCGTCGACCGCACACCGAAAGGCTATCCGGCCGCGGTGCGGGCACCGTAAAATCCGGCGCGATGCCGATGCGCTGGAACGTCCCGCAACACGCGGCCGCCCTGGAGCAGATCAACCGTGCCCTGGGCGCTGACGCGACACGTGCTGACGGCGCTGATGCGCCCGTCTCCCCCGCGGGACGCGCGCGTCCCGCCTCGTCACCGGGCGTGGTGGTGCTCGGACCCGACGGGGGCGGCAAATCCACCCTGGCCAGGCTCGCCGCCGAGCATTACCTGCCGGGACACCCGGCCGCCGTGCTCCGCTGGGTGATCGGCACCCCCGCCGAACAGGTCGTCCCGTTCGGCGCCTTCAGCCATCTGGTGCGGGTCGCCGACGTCGGCAAGCCGGCCGCCCTGCTACGCGCGGCCCGGGCGTCACTGAGCGGCCAAGCCGGCGAAGCCGCGGAGGCCGACCTGCTGCTCGTCGTCGACGACGCACACCACCTGGACGTGCTGTCCGCGACGCTGGTGTATCAGCTGGCGCTGGCCGGGACGGTCCGGATGATCGTCACCGCCCGCGCCGCCGCCAAGCCGGCGGTGCCGGAAGCAGTGGCGGCGCTGTGGGGAGACGGCCTGCTGCAGCAGGTTGACATCGAAGCCGTCGAGCCGACACCGCCGGCCGCGGTCGACGGCTTTCTGGCCGACCTGCCGACACCGGCCCGATCGGTGCTGGACCGGCTGGCCGTGCAGGAACCGCTGTCGCTGGCCGACCTGGTCGCCCTCACCGGCGACCCGACCGGCGAAGCCGTCCGACAGGCCGAGGACCTCGGCGTGGTGGAGGTTCGGACCCGTGGCGGGCACGGCCCGGACCCGGTGGTGTACACCGCGCACCCGCTGTTCGCCGAGCGGGCACTGGCGGCGCTGGGCAGCGAAAACGCGCGGCGGCTGCGGACCGAACTGGTCGCGCTGCTGTCGGCGCGGCCGGCCGAACACGTCAGCGACCGGCTGCGACTGGCGTCCCTGGCGGCCGGAAGCGACACCCCGCAGCCGGTCGACGAGGCGGTGGCCGCCGCTGAAGAGGCGTTGCGGCTGGGCGACCTCGCACTCGGTGAGCGTCTGGCGCGCGGCGCGCTGGACCGGTCCGGCGGGCTGACCGCCCGGCTGCCGCTGGCACACGCCCTGGCCTGGCAGGGCCGCGGCCGCGACGCGGACGCGGTGCTGTCGGCGGTCGACCCGGCCGGCCTGACCGAACCGGCGCTGATGTCGTGGGCACTGCTGCGGGCCGCCAACCAGTTCTTCATGCTGAGTCAGCCGGAGCAGGCGACCGCGTTCCTGCAGACCACCCGCAACCGGGTTGAGGGGTCGGCGGCACGCACCACCCTGGACGCGCTCAGCGCCACGTTCGCGATGAACGCGGGCAACGTCCGCTACGCGACGGACGCCGCCGCCGCCGTGCTGGCCGACCCGGACGCCGACGACACCGCGGTGTCCTGGGCGGGCAGCGCCGCGGCACTGTGCGCGGCGCGGCAGGGCCGCTTCGCCGACGTCGACGCGCTGGCGCGACGGGCGCTGGGCGCCGAGCACCCCGGCTTGCTGCGGTTCACCGTCGGGCTGGGCCAGGTCACCGTGCTGCTGATGGCGGGCCGACTGGCCGCGGCGGCCGAGCTGGCAAGGGAGTTCACCGACTTCGCCGAACTGCAGCAGCCGGGCCGCGCGATCGGCGAGGTGCTGGTGGCGCAGGTGCTGATCGCCGCCGGCGACTTCGGCGCCGCCGCCGCGCTGCTGGAACCGGCATCGGCCACGCTGGATCGCACCGGCTACTCGTGGGGTCCGCTGTCGTTGACGCTGCTGGCCACCGCACTCGCCCAACAGGGCGAGATAGCGCCGGCGGCGAAAGCGTTGAGCCGCGCCGAATCTCGGCACGGAACCAAGTCCGCGCTGTTCACTCCGGAATTGGGTGTGGCACGGGCGTGGCAGCGGGCCAGCATGCGCGATCCGCACGGCGCGGTGGCCGCTGCCCGCGACGCCGCCCGGATGGCCGAGCGCGGCGGCCAGTCGGCAGTCGCGCTGCGCGCCTGGCATGAAGCCGTCCGACTCGGCGACATCCGCGCTGCCGACCCGCTGGCCCGGCTCTGCGACGAGGTCGACTGCGCCGTCGGTCGCCTGGCGCTGGCCCACGCCCGCGCGCTCACCGCCGCCGACGCCGCCGCGCTGCGGGCCGTGTCCGAGGAATTCGCGGCGATCGGCATGCGGGCGGCGGCTGCCGACGCCGCCGCGCAGGCGCAGCGGTGCGACGGCACCGGGGGCTAGCCGGGGGCTAACCGGCGCCCTGCAGAAACCGCCGCAGCAGTCCGGTGGCGTCGGTGATCTGGCTGACCGGCACCCGCTCGTCGACCCGGTGCGCCAGGTTCGGATCCCCCGGCCCGTAGTTGACCGCCGGGACGCCGCGGGCGGCGAAGCGCGCCACGTCCGTCCAGCCGTATTTGGCGCGGACCCGTCCGCCGGCCGCGTCGATGAGCGCTTTGGCGGCCGGCTTGGCCAGCCCGGGAAGCGCGCCGGCGGCGGCGTCGGTCTGCTCGACGCGCACGTCGAGCCCGTCGAAAACCTCCCGCACATGCTGCAGCGCAACGTCCACCGACCGGTCCGGGGCGAACCGGTAATTGACCGTCACCGACGCGGCGTCCGGCACCACGTTGCCGGCCACCCCGCCGTCGACGCGGACCGCCGACAGGCCCTCCCGATAGGTGCAGCCGTCGATGTCGACGCTGCGCGCCCGATAGGTCGCAAGCCTTTCGAGCACCGGAGCGAGCCGGTGAATTGCGTTGTCGCCCAGCCAGGATCGTGCGGAATGTGCACGGCTGCCGGCGGTGTGCACCAGCACCCGCAGGGTGCCCTGACAGCCGGCTTCGATGTAGCCGCCGGTGGGTTCGCCGAGAACAGCCACGTCGGCGTCCAGCCAGTCCGGAAGCTCGGCTTCGATGCGGCCCAAGCCGTTTGCCGCCGCGTCGATCTCCTCGCAGTCGTAGAACACGCAGGTGATGTCGTGCACCGGCTCGGCGACGGTGGCGGCCAGGTGCAGGAAGACCGCGACGCCCGATTTCATGTCGACGGTGCCGCACCCGTGCAGCAGGTCACCGTCGTCGGTCGTCGAACGCCGGCTGGGCAGATTGCCGGCCGCCGGCACCGTGTCCAGATGCCCGGCCAGCAGCACCCGGCTCCGCCGGCCTGCACTGGTGCGGGCCAGCACCGCATTGCCGTTGCGGATGATCTCGAAGCCCGGCAGCTGGGCCCGCAGCGCGGCTTCCACCTCGTCGGCGATCCGCGCCTCGTGTCTCGATTCGCTGGGGATGTCGACCAGCGCCGCCGCCAGCTCGATCGGGTCCCCGCCTAGATCCAGCACACCGGCAGCCTAACCGCCGAGCAGACACAGAATCGCGCGCGCAGGGCCTCCGAGATGCGATTCTGTGTCTGCTCGGCGGGGGAAGTAGCGTGGAGCACCGTGACTGGAGCTTCGGGTATTGGGGTGGCGACGCTGGCCGCCGACGGGTCGGTGCTCGACACCTGGTTTCCGGCGCCGCAACTGATCGACGGCGCCGACGGCGGACGTAGCAGCACGACCGTGTTGTCCGCCGGTGAGACGCCCGGGGAACTGGCCGCACTGGTCGGGAGTGACGAGGACCGCGGCACCGAGACGGTCGCGGTCCGTACCGTGATCGGCGCGCTGGACGCGCAGGCGGCCGACGCCTACGACGCCTACCTGCGGCTGCATTTACTGTCGCACCGGCTGGTCGCCCCGCACGGGCTCAACGCCGACGGGCTGTTCGGTGTGCTGACCAACGTGGTGTGGACCAACCACGGGCCGTGCCCGGTCGACGGGTTCGAGGTGACGCGAACCCGGCTGCGCCGCCGCGGCCCGGTGACCGTCTACGGGGTGGACAAGTTCCCGCGCATGGTGGACTACGTGGTTCCCGCCGGGGTGCGGATCGCCGACGCCGGCCGGGTCCGGCTGGGCGCGCACCTGGCGACCGGGACCACCGTGATGCACGAGGGGTTCGTGAACTTCAATGCCGGCACGCTGGGCGCGTCGATGATCGAGGGCCGGGTGTCGGCCGGCGTGGTGGTCGACGACGGTTCCGACGTCGGCGGCGGCGCGTCGATCATGGGCACCCTGTCCGGCGGTGGCACCCAGGTGATCTCGGTGGGCAAGCGGTGCCTGCTGGGCGCCAACTCCGGGGTGGGCATCTCGCTGGGCGACGACTGCGTCGTCGAGGCGGGCCTCTACGTCACCGCCGGCACCAAGGTGAGCATGCCCGACGGCTCAACGGTCAAGGCGCGCAACCTTTCCGGCCGCGACAACCTGCTGTTCCGGCGCAACTCGGTCAGCGGCGCCGTCGAGGTGGTCACCCGCGACGGCACCGGCATCGCCCTCAACGAGGACCTGCACGCCAACTGAGGTATCAGCGACCTTCTTCGATGGCCGCCACGGCCGCGTCGGCACCCGGCCCGCACAGGCGCTGAAGGTCCACGACGCCGTCGGCCAGCAGGTCGTCGATGCGCTGCCTGAGTCTTCCGGAAGCCACCTCGGCGTCGAGGCCGGCCCCAGGGCATGAGGTCGCCGCAAAGTCCCGATGGCCTGCCAGCGTCTCGGGGCTGATGTGAAAGGTCTGGACCGCCCAGGCGAACGCGGCGGCGGCACCGTGGAGCTGGGCATCGGTCACGATCTCCCGATCAAAGTCACCTTCGCACAGGACCAGGAAGTGGCCGGTCGGGTCGTACTCGGTGGCGGTGTCGCCGACGAGTTCAGGGGACCGCAGTTCGAAGATGTTTCCGTTGCGGTCGACGCCGACGTGATAGGCGATATCGATCCATCCGTGCTGGTCCTGGTGGTACCGCTGGTGCTGGCGAAGACGACCGGGTGCATTGCGGTTGTCGCCGAGCACCACACCGGTGTGGTGCAGGGTCATTCGGGTGATGGTGTGGGGCCGGCCACCCGGGCGGGCGGGGCGGGCACCCCAGGCGTCCCGACACAGCAGGACAGCAGCGGTGCCGCTCGGCTCGCCAAGCGGCGTCGTCAGTTCGGCGGCACCGGAAACGGGGGGTTGTGGACCCGGCTGAGCAACGGGCTCCGCCTGGCTCTTCGAACAGGCGCCGACGGCGACCGCCAGGCCGGCGCTGCCGGCGAACTGGAGAATCCGGCGACGACTGACGAGCCCTGGGGCGGGCCCGCACGGATGAGCCGATGGAGCATCCACGTTGGCGACGATACTGGCCACCCGTGTCGATAGCTGCGGTTGGCTGGAATCCGTGGAAGACTATTGCCACCGTTCTGGTTTGGCTTTGCGGATGCGGGCCTACGACATCAGCTCCTTCTTGAGCACCTTGCCCATCGCGTTGCGCGGCAGCGCGTCGACGATCCGCACCTCGCGTGGCCGCTTGTGCACCGAGAGCTGTTGGGCCACATAGTCGATCAGGGTTTGCGGCTCCACTGCGCCTTCTGAGCGGACCACGAACGCCACGATCCGCTGGCCCAGGTCGTCGTCGGGAAGCCCGACGACGGCCGCCTCGGCGACGCCCGGATGCCCGAGCAGCGCCGTCTCGATCTCACCGGCGCCGACCCGGAATCCACCCGACTTGATCAGGTCGACCGACTCGCGGCCGACGATGCGGTGCATGCCGCCGCCGTCGATCACCGCGACGTCACCCGTCCGGTACCAGCCGTCGGCGCCGAGCGCCTCGGCGGTGGCCTCCGGACGGTTCAGGTATCCGTTGAACAGCGTCGGCCCGCGGACCTCCAGCCGCCCGATGTTCTCGCCGTCATGCGGGACCGGACCGCCGTCGTCGCCTACCAGCCGGGTCTGCACACCTTCCAGCGGCAGTCCCACCCAACCGGGCCGACGCTCACCGTCGGCGCGGGTGCTCACCGTGATCAGCGATTCGGTACTTCCGTACCGTTCTACCGGCGGGTGGCCGGTGAGCTCCGCCAGCTGCGAGAACACCGGAACCGGCAGCGCCGCGCTGCCGGACACCAGCAGCCGGGCGCCGGTCAGCGCCTCGGCCGCCGCGCGGTCGGCCACCAGCCGCGACCACACCGTCGGCACCCCGAAGTACAGCGACCCGCCCGCGCCCGCGTACGCGGCCGGCGTCGGTTTCCCGGTGTGCACAAACCGGTTGCCCACCCGCAGCGACCCCAGCAAACCGAGCACCAGGCCGTGCACGTGATACATCGGCAACCCGTGCACCAGCACGTCGTCGGCGGTCCACTGCCAGGCCTGCGCCAGGGCGTCCAGGTCCGCGGCCAGCGCACGCCCGCTCAACTGGACGCCCTTCGGCGGTCCGGTGGTGCCCGAGGTGTAGATGACCAGCGCGGTGTCTTCGGCCGCCGCGGCGGGGCCGGCGACAGCCGGGCCGGATCCCGTCCGCGTCCTGGCCGGGATGTGCGGCAGGCCGGCCAGGTCATCCGGCCGCTCCCCCAGCCAGGCCTGCGCCGCCGAGTCGGCCAGGATGTGGGCGCGCTCGGCCACCCCGATGTCGGCGGGCACCGGCACCACGACGACGCCCGCGATCAGGCAACCGGTGACGGCCAGCACGGTCGACACGCTGGGCGTGGCCAGGACCGCGACCCGCCGCACACCACCGGCATCTTCGACCACCGCGTCGGCCGCACCGGCCAGGTCGCCGCGGCTGAGCGTTGTGCCGCCGATGCGAACAGCGTCGGCGATGTCGTGACCAGCGAAATCCGTAGCCAGGGAAGAGAGCAACATGTTAGCGACGCTACCTTTTGCACGGGAATTTCCGGGGTACCTGTAATGACGAACACCTGTTAATATCACCAACAACTATTCGTTAAATCCGAAAACCGGGGGCGGAAGGTTTTGGACGGATGCACGAGAAGTCGGTAACTCGACGGCGCCCGAGTCGGCTACAGCGGCTACCCCGCAACCACCAGCGCGACCGGGTCCTTCGGCTGATTCGCGAAAACGACGGCCCGGCCGACGCGGCCGAGCTGGCCGGGCGGATGGGGTTGCACGTGACCACCGTGCGGTTCCATCTGGACGCGCTGGCACAGGAGGGCTCGGTGATCCGCACCCGGATGAAGCCGGCCGGCGTCGGCCGTCCCCGCATCGGCTACATCGCGGTCCGCGACCGGATGGACTACCGGACCCTCGCCGAAATTCTGGTGACCGAACTCGGCGACACGCCTGAAGAGCGGAGCCAGCGCGCCGAACACGCAGGCCGACGCTGGGCCGACCGGATCGCCGCGAATGACACGTCCCACCCCGCCGCCGCGGGCGACACGGACCACAGCATCGACGCAAAGGCTGCGAAGATCGCCAAAATCTTCGATCGGATGGGCTTCGAACCCGCGGTCGACGTGGCCATCGACGGCCGCCGGGACCGGACGATGCGCTTCTACGGGTGCCCGGTGCGCGAGCTGGCCGGTTCCCGTCCGGAAATCTGTGAGCTGCACCGGGGCCTGTTGAACGGGCTGGCCGACTGCGCGTCGGATGCCGAAGCCGGGGCGACGATGCGCGTCCAGCTGGACCCGTTCGTCGAACCCGAAATGTGTGTGGCCAAAGTCGCGGCCGACGACTGAGCGTCCGGACGGACTCGTCCGGACGCATCGCTGACGGGCCGGCCGAACAGGGAGGCGCTCAGCCGCGCAGAATGGAAGCGATGACCTGCCGCGGCAGCTGATCCGGACTGGGATAGGCCACCACGACCCGAATCTTGTCCGGGTCACAACCTTCCACGAACGTCACGTCGTTCTCGGTGCGGGTGAACACGGCGGGGTCATGGGCGCGCAGGCGCCTGACGATCGTGTCGAGTTCATACCTGCTGTCGGTGGCCCACATCAGGAACTCAACACCGATCGTGCCCCGGTCGTGCCGGCGAGATGGGTCGATCGCATTGAGGTAGAGCTGAAACCCGCTCGGCGACACCAGCAACGCCATGTCCTGTTCGCGAAGCGCGACGTGGAACCCGAACACGTCGCAGTAGAACGTCACCGACCGGAGCAGATGCGACACCCTGATCAACGACGACGCGACTCGGATGTTGATTGCGGCTTGTCCGTCGGGAGCCGCGTCGCCCGACTGCTCGCTCACATCACCGGGCGACTGAGACATCTTTGTGTCTCATGTTGATCTCGGACCGGACCCGCTCGACCATGTGCGGGTGGTGCAGCTCGAATGCCGGCCGCTCCGAACGGATTCGCGGCAGCTCGGTGAAGTTGTGCCGCGGCGGCGGGCAGCTGGTCGCCCACTCCAGCGAGTTGCCGTAGCCCCACGGGTCATCGACGGTG
>DASTNJ010000053.1:0-23299 GCA_035721065.1 Mycobacterium sp. | reverse complement strand
GGTGATCGGCATGGTGATGCCGGAGATGTCGGCCTCCTGGAACGCGTCGGTGCCGATCAGCGCCCGGCCGACCTGCCCGGTGATGGCCACCACCGGGATCGAGTCCATCTGCGCGTCGGCCAGCGGGGTGACCAGGTTGGTCGCGCCGGGGCCGGAGGTGGCCATGCACACCCCGACCTTGCCGGTGGCGTGCGCGTAGCCGCTGGCCGCGTGGCCGGCGCCCTGTTCGTGGCGGACCAGCACGTGGCGCAGCTTCTGCGAGTCGAACAGCGGGTCATACACCGGCAGCACGGCGCCGCCGGGGATGCCGAAGATCACCTCGACGTCGAGCTCTTCGAGGGACCGGATGACCGATTGGGCGCCGGTGAGTTGCTGCGGCGGAACCCGGTTCGGCTGCGGCTTGTCGCCGGTGGCCGGCCCGCCGTTGGCCTTCGGGTGTGCCTCCGGCGCCGCGGCCGGTGGCTCCGATGGTCGCGTGGTAGGTGCGCTCACGGTGTCCTCTTCGTCTGTTCGGGCCTGCGTTCGTCTGACAACAAAAAACCCCCGTCAGCTCAGCTGCTGCACGAGGGTTGCGCGTTGGTGCTCGACGGGTTAGTCAGCTGCCAACGCGCTGACTTACTACGAGCATCCCGCTGTTGTTCATGGTGCTCGACGGTAGTCCCCGCACAGGTCAGCCGTCAAATTTCGGTGTCCACCCCCTCCGTTCGGATTGCGTATCGCGACCGCAGCGCCGACCGCGATCTCGACGGCCAACCCGGACCGCGACGGGCATGGTGACATCATCCGTGGATGGCTTCCAGTTCGACGGAGACACCGCCGCCGGTGGTGATCAGCATCTCGCCGATGGCGCACTTCGCGGTCGGCTTCCTGGCGCTGGGCCTGCTGATACCGGTGCTGACCTGGCCGCCGACCGCCCCGTTGCTGGTGATTCCGGTCGTGTTGTCGGCGCTGATCGTCCGGTTGCGCACCACGGCCGACACGCAGACCGTGACAGTGCGGACACTGCTGGGCAGCCGGTCGGTGAGCTGGGCCGATATCGACGGGCTGCGGTTCACCAAGGGATCGTGGGCCCGTGCTCACCTGGTCGATGGTGGTCAGCTGCGGCTGCCGGCGGTCACTTTTGCCACCTTGCCGCTGCTCACCGAGGCCAGCGGCGGCAAGGTGCCCAACCCGTACGCAGCCTGATGGCGGTGACCCGCTGCGCCCGGCTTCACCGAGCTTGCGATCACCGCAGCCTGATGGCGGTGACCCGCCGACCTGATCAGCCCAGCGGGTTGGCGCCGTTGAGGAACACCCACATGGCGACCCCGCCGCCGATTCCCAGCAGCAGCGCCACGAATGAGCCGATGAACGGCCGCCGCGCCCAGCCCCGGTCACCGTCCAGCGCATACCGGCCCGGGCCGGCCAGCACGATCGCGACGGCGACGACAACCATCATGATCTGGTATTCGTGGCCGCCGGGCAGGAAGTACGAGAGCCGGTCGCCGGACTGCTCCGACACACCCGTCAGCACGCCGTTGATCAGGTAAGCCAGCGCGCCCGCGGCGGCCACCGGTGTGAACAGGCCGAGCACCAGCAGCGCACCGGCGGCGATCTGCCCGCCGGCACCGGCATAGGTGAGGATGTCCGCGTGCTGGTAGCCGGCCTCGGTCAGCGAGCTCCGGAAGTGCGCCAGCCCCTGTCCGCCCCACCACCCGAACGCCTTCTGCAACCCGTGCGCGATCAGCACCGCGCCCAGGCCCAACCGCAGGACGAACAGGCCCAGGTCCTGGGTGCCGCGACGATCGGCGCTGGACGTGGCTGAGCCGCCGGTGCCGCTGGTGTCGTAGCCGACCGCCGGGTCGCCGGCACCCCGCCCCGCCATGCCCTGCTGCGCGTAGGGCAGCGGGTGCTCGCCGCCGCTGGCGCCGTTGTCGGCACCGACAATGCTGGAGCTCGCCACGTCATAGGAGGGGATTCTGGTGGTCTCGAAATCACCGGTGTAGTCGACCGACGGCAGGTCATCCGCTGGATCCACCAGGTGCGCCGACCTGGTCTGGCCCTGGTCGACCCCGCCTGAACCGTCCGAACGCCTCCAGCCCGAGTCCGCAGATTGACTGGTCACCTTTGCCAGGGTAAGGGCAACCGCGGCCGGATGCCGGATTGGCACGGCCGATTGGCCGATTCAATTTCCGCCGCGCAGGACTGGCCGGGCACCATCCTGGCGGACCGGACCGCGGCATCCGTAACCTGACGGGCATGCGGACACGCGGCTCGGTTCGGCGGCTATTGGCCGTGCTGTCCGCTGCGCTGTTGGTCCTGACCGGCTGCGTGCAGTTCAACGACTCGCTGTCGGAACCGTTCACCACCGTGCCGCACCGCAGACTCAAGCCGACGACGACACCACCGCCACCTCCGCCGCTGCCGGCCAAACCGTTCCCCAAGGCGTGTCCCGCCCCCGGCGTGATGCAGGGCTGCCTGGAAAGCACCAGCGGGCTGATCATGGGCCCGGACAGCAAGTCGGCGCTGGTCGCCGAGCGCACCACCGGCGTCGTCAAGGAGGTGTCGGTCAGCGCCGAGCCCAAGGTCAAGACCGTCATCGGCGTCGACCCGTCCGGCGACGGCGGACTGCTCGACATCGTGCTGTCACCCAGTTACGCCGAGGACCGGCTGATGTACGCCTACATCAGCACCCCCACCGACAACCGGGTGGTGCGCATCGCCGACGGCGACGTGCCCAAGGACATCCTGACCGGCATCCCCAAGGGCCCGGTGGGCAACACCGGCGCGCTGATCTTCACCAGCCGCACCACGCTGGTCGTGCTCACCGGCGATGCCGGCAACGCCGCCGCGGCCGCCGACCCGGAGTCGCGGGCCGGGAAGCTGCTGCGCATCGAACAGCCGACCACCGTCGGCCAGGCTCCGCCCACCACCGCACTGACCGGCGTGGGGTCGGCGGGCGGCCTGTGCATCGACCCGGCCGACGGCTCGCTCTACGTCGCCGACCGGACTCCGACCGCCGACCGGCTGCAGCGCATCACCAAGGACTCCCGGGTGTCGACGGTGTGGACCTGGCCGGATAAGCCGGGCGTGGCCGGCTGCGCGGCGCTGGACGGGACCGTGCTGGTGAATCTGGTCAACACCATGGAGACGGTGGCGGTGCGGCTCGCGACGGGGACCGGCGCGGTCACCAGCGAGCCCGAGGTGCTGCGCAAAGACACCCACGGGCATGTGTGGGCGCTGCAGATCGCGCCGGACGGCAACGCCTGGGGTGCGACGGTCAACAAAACCGCGGGCGACGCCGCGAAGCTTGACGACGTGGTCTTCCCACTGTTCCCGTCCGGCGGCGGTTTCCCGCGCACCAACGAAGAGAAGACCTAAACGTTTTAGCCGCTTTCGCCGCCTTAGCGGCCGGCTACTTCGGCGCGCAGAGTTCCAATGCGATGTTGTCCGGGTCGCGGAATTCGAGGATGTAGATGATGCCGATGTCCTTGACGGGCTCGTGGCCGACGCCGAGCGAGTCCAGGTGGGCAGCTGCGGCATCCAGCTCCGACTTGGACGCGACGTTCATGGCCAGGTGGTCCAGGCCGACCCGGTTTTCGTCGAAGACGTCACTGGCGGCCGGCCGCAGCCCGACCAGCGAATCACCCGCGGCGTAAAGCACCCCGTCGGGAAGTTCCATGGCGACCGGCCAGCCGAACACGCTCTCGTAGAACCTTCGCGACCGGTCGATGTCGGTGACCGTCAGCCGGACGTGCGAGATGGAGGTGGGGATGATCGTCATCTTGGTAATCGGCCTTTCTCCCGGTCGCGTCCGCAGCGCGGCTTCGACCCGCCTACTGACCCGCCTACTGATGTGAAGGTGCTTGCGCAGCTTTATCTTTCGAATAATCGATGCGACATGACTACCGTATACCCAACGACGAACCCGCGACAAGCCTGGTTCGGTCCGCCGGGGCGATCCGCTCGGGCGGCGGCCGACCGTCGATTGCCGGTACCGTCAAAGGGAGACCGTGCCTGCCCGGATAATCGGAGAAAGGTTGACACTTGCCCGATTTCGCCACCGAGCCAACCGCCCGGACCACCACTGCCCGCAATTCCGAGAAGGGCTATGTCGCGCTGTTGGGCTGGAGCCCCAACGCCGTCGACGCTCTCGATCGCTTCGATCGCCGATATGTTGTCGTCGCGCCGGACTGGGC
The DNA here is from genome assembly GCA_035721065.1 of Mycobacterium sp. Taxonomy (GTDB): domain Bacteria; phylum Actinomycetota; class Actinomycetes; order Mycobacteriales; family Mycobacteriaceae; genus Mycobacterium. The sequence goes on along the minus strand of DASTNJ010000053.1, from coordinate 19,121 downwards.
CGAGGAATACTGTCACCAGCACGGCATCCCGTACATTCCGTGGAACTTCGAGCGGCTGAACGAGCGGTCCGTGGAGATCGCCGAGACGCTCAAAGAACGTGGCGTGGACGTCGCGATACCCCTCTTCGAAGAGACCGTCGAGTGGGCGGGCGCGATCAATTCGGTGCTGCAAGACAATCCGCGACTGCTGGGTCAGGCCATGCTGCTGCGGGACAAATCGTTGATGAAGCGCCGGGCGCAGCTCGGCGGAATCCGGGTCGGCATCTTCGAAGAAGCCCACGAGCGCAGCGACGTCATGCGGTTCCTCAAGCGTGTCAATCAGACGCTGCTGAAGCTGGACGGTGACCCCAACGACCCGATCCATCTCAAGGCGTTCGACAAGGCCGGCTGCCTGGGCCACCGGGTGATCAGCACGCCCGACGAGATCGACATGATTCCGGATGAGGAGTTCCCGGCGCTGATGGAGTCGCACCTTGACGGCTGGGAGTTCGCGGTCGAGGCCTGGGTGCACAACGGAAAGATCTGGTTCCTCAACATCTCCGAGTACGTGCGGCTGGGGTATTCGGTGTTCGTTCCGGCCTCGCCCGAGTTGGAGCGGTACCGCCCGGAGATCACCCGGCAGGTCGAGAAGCTGATCAAGACGTTCGACATCGACTTCGGCTTCGTGCATCCCGAATACTTCGTCACCAGCGACGGGGAGATGTACTTCGGCGAAGTCGCCTATCGCCCGCCCGGGTTCAAGGTTTTCGAACTGCTGGAACGCGCGTACGGGTTCAACGCCTACCAGGGCCTGGTGTTGGCGTTCGATCCGAAGACGACCGAGCAGGAACTCGCCGACTTCTTCCCGCGGGAGGTGGTGGACGCCAAAGGCTGCGCGGGTTGCTTCGGCGTCTATCCGCGCCGGCGCGTCGTCAGCAAGCTCGAAATGCCCGAAGAGACCGAGGACCACGACTACTTCGAATCGCACGAACTCACCGCACCGCTCGAAGAGATGGTCACCAAGCGAACCGCCTTCGGTACACACTGGGGTCTGGTCTACTTTTTCGGAGAAGACCCCGACGAGATGCGGCGGACGCTTCAGCGGCAAGAGGAACTCGATTTCTACGTCTGAGGCGGCGGCTGCGACTGCAGGGACGTGAGGAACACCGTTGACTTCGGTGAAAAGCGACGCGATCAGCGGGAGCACCGCATTGGACAAGCGGCTGGCGAAACTCGACGACGCCACGCGCGCGCTGGCCGAAGCGGGTGAGATCGGCAAGCCCGGCAGGCTCCAGCGGGTGATCGACGGGCTGCGGCTGGTGCTGCTGCAACCGGGCGGCTGCGCGGCGGTGCAGTCTCGTGCGGTGCAGCTGGAGGCGGCGGGGCTGTTCAGCGGAACGGATTGGGCGTCTCCGCAGACCCTGCTTCCGGCGCTGAGCACCGGGTCGTTGCGCAGCGAAAACCCCGACACGGTGGTCCTCGAAGCGGTCAGCGAATTGCGCCTGCTCGCGGTCGCCAGCGGCGATTACCGGCACCCCCTGATCTCCGCGGAGCAGGCTCGCCACCATTTGGCGCAGGTGCTGGCGATCAATCTTTCGTTGCTGTTCACGCCGCCCACCGAGGCCGAACGCGAACAGCAGGGCAGGATGACGGCGCTGACTCGCGACCTGTTCCGTCATGTCGTCGACGAGATCGGGTACGAAGGCGTCCTCGACCGTCTGGTCGAGGAGATCTGGCGGGTGCTGCGGCAGCGGCCGATCCAGGTCGACCAGATCAAGGCGATGATCACCCAGATCTCGATCGCGCGCAGCGACCCCACCATCGACCTCGGCAAGGGCGGCGTGGGGATCGACCGGCTGATCACCAGCCTGTACGGGACCACCGACGCGTGCCGCGAGGACCCGGGCGTCGAGGTGTACCGATCCCGGTTGGAGTCGATGGACGAACCCACGCTGGTTTACGAGGCGGCCGGCTTCGCCCGCTCGATGCACGACACCGGGCTGGTGTCGCCGTACCACGCGGTCCTGCTGCGCTTCCTGCTGGAGCGCAGCGACTACCTGATCGGCGAGGCGCTCGGTTTGTCGAGCACCGGACGCGACTGTCTGCTCTGCTATCACGGCCTGGTGCACAGCCTGATCACGGCCGCGGTGCACACCGAGACCGCCCAGTGCATCTACGGCCTGGCGCTGCTGCTGGAGCGGGGCATCCTCTACCAGCCGCCGGTGGCGCCGTCGCTGTGGCGGCAACTGGCCCTGCCGATCTCGAAGCAGTCACGCGAGCGGCTGACGCTGGCGTTCGGCCCGGGGCAGGACCCGCACACCTGGCTGTTGGCCGGGACGCTGTCGATGCTCGGCCTGCCACTGGGGGTCGGGCAGGGCGACAATCCGACCTGCCAGTCCGCGCGGGCCTTGTCGATGTGGTCGTACAACGATCCCGACTACCTGCTGCAGACGATCGCCTGGGCGGCGCGCGACGACGAGGTCGTCATGCACTTCGAAGGCCAGCCGATCTCATCGCAGGAGGTGCACGAAGGGGTGGCGTTCAATTCGGCGACATCGGCGAAGCTGCCGATCGACCTGGATCCCGTGTCGCTGCTGGTGGTCCCGCACCTGGACCGGATCTACGCGGAGATGGGACGGCGTTGCGTCGGCCGGGACGGCGACCCGCACCGCTGGGTGAACCCGGAATTCCACGGCTGGTGGTCCGGCCGCGGATTCCGGATCAACGTCGATGTGGCGACCGGCCACCTCGTCGACCTGGACGGGTTTCTGCGCCACTTCTACGCCGCCTACCACCCGTTCTACAACGGCAACCAGCCGCTGATCCACCCGCAGCCGGCCGGTGTGGCGGTGACCGACAGCGCCGCCCGCTTCATCGGCTGGCATGCGATCACGGTGCTGCGTGTCACCCTCGACCCGGAGGAAACCATGCGGGTGTACTTCTACAACCCGAACAACGACAGCGGCCAGGACTGGGGCGACGGGGTCGTGGTCAGCACCTCCGGCAACGGTGAGCGTTTCGGCGAGGCGTCGCTGCCGTTCGAACAGTTCGCATCGCGGCTCTACATCTTCCATTTCGACCCGCTCGAGCCGGGCGAGCGGGCCGCGGTGACCCAGGCCGAACTCGATCGGGTGACGGGCTACATCCAGCGCAGCTGGGGCGCGGACCGGATGCCGGCGGACGGCGCGACCGGCTGAGGCGGGCAGCATCTGTGTTTCAGTGTTACACTGATTCACATCGTCACGAAAAACATCACCCTCTCGATGCCCGCGGAGCTGGTGCGCCGCGCGAAGGTGCTGGCCGCCGAACGCGATATGTCCGTATCGAGCCTGGTCGCGCGGTTGCTGGAGCAACTCGTGGGTGAGGTGCGCGATTACGACGAGGCCTGGGAACTCGAGCGTCAGAAGATGACCGCAGGCCTATTGGAGGTCGGACCGATCACCTGGTCCCGTGACGAGCTGCACGAACGCTGACCGTGGATTTCGTAGACGCGAACATCCTGCTCTATGCATATGATGCGGCGGCCGGTGAAAAGCAAGAAGTGGCCGGCACGCTCGTCGATCGCCTCTGGCGTGAACGCCGTGGAGCACTGAGCGTGCAGGTTCTGCAGGAGTTTTACGTCAACGCAACGCGCAAAATCACAAAGACGATGGATCCCGACATTGCGGTCGACACGCTGAAGAACTTGGCGCAATGGCGTGTCCACTCGCCATTACCCGACGACGTCATCGCCGCAGCAACGTTGTCGAGTCGTCATCGGCTTTCGTTCTGGGATGCGATGATCGTCCGCAGCGCGGCCGAATTACGTTGCGACACTTTGTGGACAGAAGACCTTAACGATGGCCAGGTCATCGAAGGGGTACAGGTAAGCAATCCGTTCAGCTAGGCCTGGCCGCAGGCGGCCAGCACCAGCTCACGCACCCTGGCCGCATCCGCCTGGCCCCTGGTGGCCTTCATCACCGCGCCGACGATCGCGCCGACCGCTTGCACCTTGCCGCCGCGAATCTTCTCGGCCACATCGGGGTTGGCGGCAAGCGCCTCGTCGACGGCAGCCTGGATCACCGAATCGTCGCGGACCACGGCCAGACCGCGCGCGGCCATCACCTGCTCCGGCTCACCCTCACCGGCCAGAACTCCTTCGACCACCTGACGGGCCAGCTTGTTGGAGAGCTTGCCCGCGTCGACCAGCGCCACCACCTCGGCGACCTGCTTCGGGGTGATCGGCAACGCGTCGAGTTCGACGCCGGCCTCGTTGGCCTTCTGCACCAGGAAGTTTCCCCACCAGGCACGGGCCTCTCCGCTGGACGCGCCGTGCGAGACGGTGGCGGCCACCAACTCGACCGCCCCGGCGTTGACCAGGTCACGCATCACCTCGTCGGAGATGCCCCAGTCGTCCTGGATTCGCTTGCGCGCCAACCACGGCAGCTCGGGAATGGTGGTGCGCAATTGCTCCACCAACTCGCGGCTGGGCGCCACCGGCTCCAGGTCGGGTTCCGGGAAGTAGCGGTAGTCCTCCGCGGTCTCCTTGGTGCGTCCGGCACTGGTGTAGCCGGCCTCGTGAAAGTGCCGGGTCTCCTGGTGGACCTGGCGCCCGGAGGCCAGCACCGCACCCTGGCGGCGCATCTCGTAGCCGACCGCCACCTCGACACTTTTCAGCGAGTTGACGTTCTTGGTTTCGGTGCGGGTACCGAATTCGGTTGCGCCGGTTGGCTTCAGAGACACGTTGGCATCGCAGCGCATCGACCCCTGGTCCATCCGCACATCCGATACGTCCAGCCCGCGCAGCAGATCGCGCAGCGCGGTGACGTAAGCCCGGGCCACCTGGGGCGCCTGCGCCCCGGTGTTTTCGATGGGTTTGGTGACGATCTCGATCAGCGGCACCCCGGCCCGGTTGTAGTCGACCAGCGATTCGGTGGCGCCCTCGATCCGGCCGGTGTCGCTGCCCACGTGGGTGAGCTTGCCGGTGTCCTCCTCCATGTGGGCGCGTTCGATGTCGACCCGCCAGGTGGTGCCGTCGTCGAGCGGCACGTCGAGGTGGCCGTTGAACGCGATCGGCTCGTCGTACTGGGAGATCTGGTAGTTCTTCGGCTGGTCGGGGTAGAAGTAGTTCTTCCGGGCGAACCGGCACCACGACGCGATCTCGCAGTTCAGCGCCAGGCCGATCCGGATGGCCGACTCAACCGCGACGGCGTTGACCACCGGAAGCGAGCCGGGCAGCCCCAGGCAGACCGGGCACACCTGGGTGTTGGGTTCGGCGCCGAACGTGGTGGCACAGCCGCAGAACATCTTGGTGGCCGTCGACAACTCGACGTGCACCTCCAGCCCCAGCACCGGATCGAAGCGTGCGACGACGTCGTCGTAGTCCATCAGGTCGGTGGTCAGCGCGGTCATGCCGGAGAGTTTAGGCGGTGATCGCAAGCGCGGGGCAGCCGCGCGCAGCGGGTCGCCGCTATCGGCCAGGCGGTCACTCAGATCGGCCAGTCCGCCATCCGGTGGGCCGCATCCCAGAACATCCACTCGTAGCGCGCGGTGGTGTGAAAGTGCCGTCGCATCAGGCCCAGCTCGGCCGGCGACGCCTGCGCGCCGACATCGTCGACGACCTCGAGCACCTCGTCGACGACGGCCCGGAACTCCTCGCCCGCGTAGGTGTCGATCCACCGCTGGTACAGCGGGTCGGGCGAGCCGGCCCGTTGCAGATGCTCCCCCACCCGCGCGTAGATCCAGTAACAGGGCAGCACGGCGGCCAGCGCCTCGGCATACGAGCCGCCGTAGCAGGTGGCCAGCAGGTAGCTGGTGTAGGCCTGGGTGGCCGGGCCCACCGGCAGCGCCGCCGCCGCGTCGGTGGTCAGCCCGAGCTCGCCGAGCAGCGCGGCATGCAACTCCCGCTCGGCGGTGATCGCGCCGCCGGCGTGGTCGAGGAACATCGCCAACTCGGTCTCGGAGCGCGACTTCACCCCGCAGACGGCCAGTGCGCGCGCGTAGCCGCGCAGATAGTGCGCGTCCTGCACGATGTAGTAGCCGAACCGGTCGCGGCCCAGCGACCCCTCGGTCAGCCCGGTGACGAACGGGTGCGCGCAGATTCGCTGGTAGATCTCGGCGATGTCGGCCCACAGCACGTCACGGGTGCGCTCGGCCATGCCCCACGGTAACCGGTCGACTTAGACTGACCCAATGCCCGACGAGCCTGATCGCAACGTGCTCGGCAGCCCGCTGCAACCGTGCGGCAGCGACCCGGTCACCGGCTTCTACCGCGACGGCTGCTGCTCCAGCGGGCCGGAGGATCTGGGGCTGCACACCATCTGCGCGGTGGTGACCGGTGAGTTCCTGGCGCACCAGCGCTCGATCGGCAACGACCTGTCGACCCCGATGCCGGAGTACCGGTTTCCCGGCCTGCGCCCCGGCGACCGCTGGTGCGTTACCGCGCTCAACTGGCTGCGGGCCCACCACGACGGCTATGCCGCGCCGGTGGTGCTGGCCGCCACCCACGAGCGCACCCTGCAGGTGGTGAGCCTGGAAGTGTTGCAGCGCTACGCGGTCGACGTGCCCGACGACCCGGGCGACCTGTGACCCGGCGGCCAACGCGCTCAGCTCGTGGAACCGGTCAGCCAGCAGGTAGTCGACACCACCGAATGAATCCGCATGAACTCGAGCGGAAGGTCGCCGCACGACTGTCCGCGCGCCGGGTGAAGAGCCTGTTGGACCGTTACCAGTGGTTCCACCAGACGATCGGCGTGGTCGGCGGTTTCACGTTCTTCGTCGGAAGCATTTTCTTCCTCTACGACGAGAACTGGAAGAGAGCCGGGACCTGGCTTTTCGTCATCGGGTCGGCCGGAATGCTGATCGGAAACATCGGCGGCGTGATCGTCCGGTACCACGTCGACAAATCGCGACACCGCGAATCCCTCGCGGATCGCACGCCCACTGAGCCCATCGGGTGAGGCGTCGGCCCTAGCCGAAAAACGCGGCGGCGTCGTCGTAGCGGGACTGCGGCACCAGCTTGAGTTGGCGCACCGCGTCGGCCAGCGGCACCCGGTCGATGTCCTGGCCGCGCAGCGACACCATCATCCCGTACTCGCCGGCGTGCGCGGCATCGGCGGCGTTGACCCCGAACCGGGTGGCCAGCACCCGGTCGTAGGCGGTCGGCGTGCCGCCGCGCTGCACGTGACCCAGCACCGTGGTGCGCACATCCTTTTTGACCCGCCGCTCGATCTCCACCGCGAGCTGGGCGGCCACCCCGGTGAACCGCTCGTGGCCGAACTCGTCGATTCCGCCGGTCGCCAGTTCCATCGACCCGGGAGCCGGTTTGGCCCCTTCGGCGACCACGCAGATGAAGTGCGACGCGCCGTGCTGGAACCGTTGCTTGACCAGCCGGCACACCTCGTCGACGTCGAACGGCTGCTCGGGGATCAGCGTCATGTGCGCGCCGCTGGCCAGCCCGGCGTTGAGCGCGATCCATCCGGCGTGTCGGCCCATCACCTCGACCAGCATCACCCGCTGATGGGACTCGGCGGTGGAATGCAACCGGTCGATGGCATCGGTGGCCACCTGCAGCGCGGTGTCGTGGCCGAACGTGATGTCGGTGCAGTCGATGTCGTTGTCGATGGTTTTCGGCACCCCGACCACCGGGACGTTCTCCTGCGCCAGCCAATGCGCCGCGGTCAGCGTGCCCTCGCCGCCGATCGGGATCAGCACGTCGATGCCGTTGTCGTCCAGCGTCTGCTTGATCTGCGGCAGGCCGGCGCGCAGTTTCTCCGGTGCGGTGCGGGCGGTGCCCAGCATGGTGCCGCCCTTGGCCAGCAGCCGGTCGTTGCGGTCGTCGTTGAACAGCTGGATGCGCCGGTTCTCCAGCAGGCCGCGGAAGCCGTCCTGAAAGCCGACCACCGACGAGCCGTAGCGAGCATCGCAGGTGCGCACCACCGCGCGGATGACGGCGTTCAGGCCAGGACAGTCACCGCCACCGGTGAGGACTCCGATTCGCATGGCCCCTATCTTGCCGGGTGCCACCCGGTCACCGCGAGCAGACACAGAATCGCGTGAAAAGCGCCTCGCGAATGCGATTCTGTGTCTGCTCGGCGAGAGGATAGGCGGCTCAGATCGCCGACGGCAGCTCGCCGCGGGCCGCCTCGTAGGCCGCGCCCACCCGGTACAGCCGGTCGTCGGCCAGCGCCGGCGCCATGATCTGCAGGCCGACCGGCAGCCCGTCGTCTTCCGACAGCCCGGACGGCACCGACATGCCGCAGTGGCCGGCCAGGTTCAGCGGCAGCGTGCACAGGTCGAACAGGTACATGGCCAGCGGGTCGTCGACCTTCTCCCCCAGCCGGAACGCCGTCGTCGGCGTGGTGGGCGAGACCAGCACGTCGACGGACTCATACGCGCGATCCAGGTCGCGGGCGATCAGCGTGCGCACCTTCTGCGCCTGGTTGTAGTAGGCGTCGTAGTAGCCGGCCGACAGCGCGTAGGTGCCGAGCATGATGCGGCGCTTGACCTCCGGGCCGAACCCGGCCGCCCGGGTCAGCGCCATCACCTCCTCGGCGCTGTGGCTGCCGTCGTCGCCGACCCGCAGCCCGTACCGCATCGCGTCGAAGCGGGCCAGGTTGCTCGACACCTCCGACGGCAGGATCAGGTAGTAGGCCGACAGCGAATAGTCGAAGTGCGGGCAGTCCACCTCGCTGACCTGCGCACCGAGCTCGGTGAGCTTGTCGACGGCGGCGTTGAACGAGGCCAGCACGCCGGCCTGGTATCCCTCGCCGCTGTGCAGCTGGCGAACCACACCGATCCGAACCTCACGCAGGTCACCGGCTGCCCCGGCCCGCGCGGCGCCCACGACGTCGGGCACCGGCGCGTCGATCGACGTGGAGTCGCGGGCGTCGTGCCCGGCGATCACGGCATGCAGCAGCGCGGTGTCTTCCACGGTGCGCGCGCACGGGCCACCCTGGTCCAGCGACGACGCGCACGCCACCAGCCCGAACCGGGACACCGTGCCGTAAGTGGGCTTGACGCCGACGGTGGCGGTCAGCGCGGCCGGCTGACGAATCGAGCCGCCGGTGTCGGTGCCGATGGCCAGCGGCGCCTGGAACGCCGCCAGCGCCGCGGCGCTGCCACCCCCGGAGCCGCCGGGCACCCGCTCGGGATCCCACGGGTTGCGGGTCACCTGGTAGGCGGAGTTCTCCGTCGACGAGCCCATCGCGAACTCGTCCATGTTGGTCTTGCCCAGGATCGGGATTCCGGCCGCGCGCAGCCGCGCCGTCACCGTGGCGTCATACGGCGCCCGCCAGCCTTCGAGAATCTTCGAGCCGCAGGTGGTGGGCGCGTCGGCGGTGGTGAAGACGTCCTTGAGCGCCAGCGGCACCCCGGCCAGCGCCGACGGCGGCTGCTCGCCGGCGGCCAGTGCCTTGTCCACCGCCGCCGCGGCGGCCAGCGCCTCCTCGTCGCCGACGTGCAGGAATGCGCCGTAGCGGTCGTCGGTGGCCGCGATCTGGTCCAGGCATGCCCGGGTGACCTCGACCGACGACACCTCTTTGGCCGCGATCCGGGCCGCCAGGTTCGCGGCGCTCTGGCGGATCAGCTCGCTCACTGGCTCTCCCCGAGGATCTGCGGGACGGCGAAGCGGTCCTCGGCGGCTCGCGGCGCGGCGGCCAGCGCCTGCTGCTGGGTCAGGCCGGGGGTGACCTGGTCCGGGCGGGTCACGTTGACGTCCTTCAGCGGGTTGTCGGTGGCTTCGACGCCGGCGACGTCGACGGCCTGGATGGCGCTGACGTGGGTCAGGATGGCGTCCAACTGGCCGGCGTAGTGATCCAGTTCGGCGTCGGTCAACGCCAGCCGGGCCAGCCGGGCCAGGTGGGCCACCTCGTCGCGGGAGATCTGGGGCACGAGCGGAAAGCCTAGTCGGGCGAGACTTACGCCTTGTCGACCGGCGCCAACATATCCTGCCACCCGTTGTCTCCGGTGTTGTTCGAGTCCTCGACGGTGAAGTTGACACCCTCCGGCCCCACGACTTCGCCGCTCTGCGCGCTGTAGCCGGCGGTGGCCGGCGCGCTCGGGGTGTAGATGCACGGGTTGGGTTGTTGCCCGTTGCATTCCACGGTGCCCGAACCCGGCCGTTGCACCGGGTCACTGATGGGAGGCGGTGTCCCGGGTACCTGGTCCGCGGGCGCCGGGTTGAGTCCGTTGTTGATCGTCGGGGCCTGAATGACATGCCCTGGCTCGATCGGCTGGTCGCAGCGCGCGCCCGGGGCCGGACAGTTGCGAATCTGGTTCGGGTCGCCGTACCACGGGTTGGTGCCCAGCGGGACGTACGGCTTGTCGCTGCGGCACTCGCGTGGCGACGCGGCGCGTTTGCCGGGGACGTCGGCACACGGGATGTTGCGCGCTCCCCGCACATCATTGGCCGCCGTATCCTTCGGGATCTTGCAGTACAGGCCGGGCGGCACCGGCAGCGGGCTGGTATCGGCGGGAGACCGCCACTGGGATGCCGGCAGGAAGCCGGTCAGGCACGGCGGCGGTTGGTTTATCGCCAACCCCAGATCCTGGATAGCCTCGCCCGGGAACGGGGCGAACACCGTCTGCGCGGCCGAGGCACCCTGCGGCAGATACACCAGCATCTGCTCAACCCCGCTGCGATAGCGCTTGAGCAGGTCGGTGACGACCTCCAGATTCGCCAGCGTCTGCGGCAGCGATTCGCGCACATCGCCGAGCGTCGCGTTGACCTGATCGGCGGTCGGCGCCGCTTGGGCCAGAATGTTTTTCAGGTTCTGATCTTTTTCGGCCGCCTGTGCGCCCAACGCGTTCAGGTTGCGTGCCCAGCGCTCGATGTCGTCACCGGAATTCACCTGACTGTCGATGATCGGTGCAGAGTTGGCGATGATGTCGTCGACATCGCCGATGTTGGTTTTGAAGTCACCGGCGATCGCCTGGGTGGAGTCGACCAGACGCTGCAGGGCCGGACCCAGACCGCCTACCGCCCGGGCCGTCTCGTCGAGCAGCGCGCCGATCTTCTCCCTGGGGAGCGCTTGCAACCCGCGGTAGGCGGCGTCCAGCGCCGGCCCGAGTTCGGCGGGCACCGTGCCCTTGGTGATCGTCTGTCCGGGCGAGAAGTACGTGCTGGGGTTGCCTGTCGACACCAGGTCCAGATACTGCTCGCCGACCGCCGACACCGAATGCACATTGGCTGAGGCGTCGGTCGGGATTTTGTACCGATGGTCGATGCTCAGTGTCGCCAGAGCGCCCCGCTCGGTGGGTCGCAGTTCGGTGACCTTGCCGATCGTGATGCCCTGATAGGTCACGTTGGCGGTCGGATACAGTCCACCCGACGCGGGCAGTTCGGCGGTCAGCCGGTACTGGCCGATACCCAGCAAAGTCGGCAGGCGCAGGTAATACCAGCCCAACACGACCAGCACGACCGCGGCCAGTATCCCGAACACGATCAACTGGCCCTTGATGAAGCGGTTCAGCAATTCCGGTCCCCCCTTTCGACCAGCGGCCCGCCGGGCACGTCGTTGGGGTTCGGTGTGTACCGGATGTCCGGGATCATCGATTCGGGGTTGCGGCCGAACGATTGCTCGAGCGCACGCAACACACCGGAGAGACCGGTTCCGGTGAGGGCGGCGTTGTCGATGGCGCTGTAGGTCAAGTCGAGTGTCAACGACAGATTGAAGTAGTCGCCGCGGAATGCCTTCGGCACCGCCGTGACGGAGAACGGCTGGGTGAACATGAACGTCAGCGCCTGATACAGATCGGGTGCGCCACGGCCGAGTTCCTTGAGCGGGCACTGCAGCGACTGCAGATTTCGGTGCAGATCGTCGCGCGCAGGCGCCAGGTATTGGTCGGTGACCTGACCGAACCGGCCCGCCGATTCGACGGCGCCCACGAACAGGTCCTTTTTCTCCACGAAGTGCTGGAGCAGCGGCGGGACCTCGGTCAGCACCCGGTCCAAAACGCCCGCATGGGCACTGACGTAGCTCAGCAGCCGGTCGGTGGAATCGATGGCGCGGTCGATGTCATAGCGCTGCTGATCGAGTCGGTCGGTGAAGGTGTCCAGCTTGCCGAGGAAATCCCGGATCTGATCGGCCCGGCCGGCAACGATGTTGTAGACCTCGTTCTGCAGCACTTCGAGATTGGCGATGCCGCCGCCACGCAGGACCATCGCGAGACTGGCCAGGGTCTGCTCGACGGTGGGGTACGCCGAGGAATGTTCCAGCGGGATGGTGTCGCCGTTCCGCAACAGCACCGGCGAAGGATCCGGCGGATTCCTCAGCTCCAAGTGCTGCGAACCCAGCAGATTCGTCTGCCCGATTTTGGCGGTGGCGTTCTTGGCCAGCTTGACGCCCTTGTCCAACCCCAGCGTCAGCGTCGCCACCCAGTTCTTGATGCTCATCGCGCGGACCGTGCCGACGTAGACGTCGGCCACCATGACTTTGCTGTTGCCGTTGATCGCCAGCGTGTTCGGCACCTGCACATAGACGGTGTAGGAACCAGGCCCGGTGCCGGGGCTGCCGGGCATCGGCACGTTGGAGATCCCGCGCCATGCCCCGCACGAACTGAGCATCAATGCAACCGCCAGCAATGCCAGACTTTGGAAACCCTTGTGCCGGGCCAACTTCACCGCGCGCCTCGGTGCCCGTCGGTTCGCCCTGCTGTTCGCGTCAGCGACGCTCATCGCGCGCCTCACGATCCGGCCGCCTCGGCGGGCAGCGCCGGCGCCGGCGTGGGCGGAACCGGGCCGGGGATCACGCCGGGTCCCGGCGGGGGCGGCGGTATCGGCATCGGGTTACCCGGTTGGCCGATGTACGGCAGGGGGCCCGGTTCCTCGTTGTATGCGTTCGGCGGTCCCGGCGGGGTCTGGTACTGCGATTGGATGGGTTCGATATCCGGGCCGCCCATCAGCTCGGCCAGCGACTCCGGCGTCAGCAGGCGCGCCGTGTTCGGGCCCACCCGAACGCCCTGCATCCCGGGCGCGACGATCCAGCCCGGCTGAGTGTTGCGGTGCGACAACGGGGTGTCGGGCACCCAGATCCCGGGAACGGTGGTGTCCTTGTAACCCGGCGGCGGCTGCAGCCGCGGCTCGGAGTAGGCGACCTCCTTCGGAAGTACATGACCGGTGGTGAACGGGTTGACGCCGAACGGCAGGTAGTTGAACTTGATCGCGTCGAGGACCGGCGCCAGGTACTGCGCACACAGTTCGGCCGAGTCTTGGTAGCCGAGCCGGCTGCCGGCCTGGATCGTGCTGCAGATGAACTCCATCGGGTTGGCGAAGCTGGCTATCGCCGGGATCCCGACGACGGCGCCGTGGGCGGGGTAATAAATCTGGGAAAGGTTGCCCCACAGGGCCGGAAGTACATGCAGTGTGGTTTCCAAGCCGTTCCGCGGTTCGGGCTGCATCAGCGCGTTCGTCACGTCGGCGAGGTTGTTGACATCGTGGGTCAGTACCTCACGGTTCTTGGCGAAGAACGGACGCGCGACCGACAGCAGATGGTCGGTACTCTCCATCGCCGTCGCCAGCGCCCGATCCGAGCTGGTCAGGCTGTCGGTGAACTGCGCGAGATTCTTGTTCAACGCGACGAACTGCTGTTCATCCTGGTGCAGCGCGTTGACGAACAGCGCCAGACTGCGCAGCACCGCGAAAAAGTCACCGCGCCCCTTGTTGAGCGCGGTCAGCGCGGTCGACAAGTTGTTCAGGGTCGTGTTGATCTCGTCTCCCTTGCCGGCCAGTCCGTCGGCGAACGACTCGATGACGTCGCCGAACGGGCCTTTGGGCTGCGCAGGAGTGGGCCCCAGTTTGTTGATGACGTTGGTGACGCTGTTTCGCAGCGTGTCCCACTCCGTCGGCACCTGAGTGCGTTCGATGGGGATCACCGCATTGTCGGCCATCGCCGGGCCGCCGCGGTAGGGCGGCTCCAACTGGATGACGCGTGCCGACACCAGCGTGGGGTTGAGGATCACCGCGGCGGCGTCGGCCGGCACCTTGTATTTGTTGGCGTAGTGGAAGGTGACCTTCATCTTGCCGCCGGCCGGTTCGATCTTGTCCACCGCGCCAACCCGTGCACCCATGATCTCAACCCGGTCCCCCGGATAGAGCGCGTTGGCGTTGGGGAAGTACGCGACCACGGTGTTGTTGGTCAGGCCACGAAACACCTGCCAGCCGACGAAACCGGCCACCAGCGCCGCCACCACCGCCAGCGATCCGAGGATCACCGAGGCCCGCGACATGGCCGACAGTCGCAGGTTTCGAATGTCGAACACGGTGCTCACGTCGGGCTACCTCCCCAGGCTTCCGCCGCCGCCGCCGGGCTGGCTGTTGCCGCCCTGGCCCGGCGGAATGAACGGGACCGGCAACCCGTCACCCGGACCGGTGCCCAACGGGCCGGTGGGCGCCGGCAGCGTCTTGTCTCCGGGCGTACCCCAGTTCGGGCTGGACGGGTTGGCCGGCTCCGGACCCGACACCGGTCCCGGCGGCTCGGCCCGCGCCCCCGGCGGCACCTGCGGCGGCAACGGCACCGGAGTGCCCGGCACCGACGGCGGGACCTCACCCGGCCGGCCACCCACCGCGATCCCCGGCGACGACACCAGACCATCCGGATTCGGCGGCGAGGTCAACACCTCCGGCAAACTCCCCGGATAGGGGCCCAGCCCGCCGTGCGCCCCGAACGGCCCGGCATCTTGATCCAGACCCGCACACGGCAGCGGATTGGCCGGCGTCGGAAACATCCCCACCGCCGGGGCATACGAACACGGCGTACCCGGCACCACCGCCGGCCCCGGATGCTCCGGAGTGCCCTCCAACACCGGCGGCGCCGGCGGCGGCGCACCATTGGCGAACCGCGTCCCATTGGGATCGGGGTACCGAAATGCCGGCAACCCCGCATTGCGCCAAAACTCCTCCGGCTCGATCCCCCGCTTCTTGAACGCCGCATCCACCCACGGCTGCAGAACCTGGTACGGGATCAGATTGGCCAGCTGCACTTTGAAGTACGGTCCGGACGCGACAGCCTCATTGAGACCGGCCGCGAAATTGGCCACGTTGGAAAACGATTGGGCCACATCGTCTTTTCTTTCCCGCAGGAGGTCGCTGACGCTGCGCAATTGCTCGAGCACATTGTTGAGATTGGGGTTGTCGTCGATCAGGCCCTGCAGCTGGGTCGAGAACGCGGCGATCCTGCCCAGCAGCGCGTCCATGGCCCGGCCGCGCTGGTTGAACGCGGCCAGCAGCGTCTTCGAGTCGACCAGCAGTGTGTCGATCTGCTTGCTGCGATCCCCCAGCACCCTGGCCACCTGGTTGGCCTGAGCGAGCAGGTGAGTGATCTGGTCGTCGCGTTTGCCGATGGTGTCGGCGAACCTGGCGACCCCGTCGAGCGTCGCACTGAGGTGCGGGGCGGTCTGATCGATGGTCTGCGACAACACGTTCAGCGACTGTTTGACGGTCTCGATGTTCCACCCGGCGGCGGCTTTGGTGGCGTCGAAGAACGCGTCGTAGATCTGGTACGGGGTGGTGCTCTGGCTCAGCGGCAACGTTCCCCCGGGCCGCAGTTGTTCGGCACCCAGCGGCTCGACCTCCAGAATCTTCTTGCCGAGGATGGTGTCGGTGCGGATCGCCAGCCGGCTGTCGGTGCCGATGGTGTTGGTGCCGATCGAGAATTTCATCACGATGCGGTCGCCGTCGATCTCGATTCCCTGCACGTGGCCGGCTTCCACGCCGGTGATGCGCACCTGGTCGCCGACGCTCAGCTGACCGGTGTCGGTGAACTGCCCGTAGTAGCTGGGCCGGGCGGACAGCAGCGGAAGGTTGGTGATGTTCAGGCCGACGCCGACGACCAGCACGACCACGATGATGCCCATCAGCCCGATGCGCCCGCGGTTGGGTGGTTCCAGCGTCCTCATTGCGGCGTGCACCGTCCCGTCGGCTGCTGGAAGAGCCTGATCGAGCGCACCGGGCCGCCGGGCTGGAGTCCGTTCTCCAGGACCGTGATGTCGCACACGTAGAAATTCACGAAGTCGCCGTAGATACCGATGGCGCGTCCCAGCGCGGACAGCGCGGAGGGAAACCGCTGCAGCAGGTCGCTGTACTGATCACGCTGATCGGCGATCGGTTGCGCGATGGTTCCCAGGTAGTCGAAGGTGTTGTGCAGCAACGGACGATTGTCGGCCAGCAGGTCGGCCACCGTGCCGGCGACGTTGCTGATGTGGGCGGTGGCGGCGGCCAGCGGGTCGGCATGGTCGTTCAGGCCGGCGATCAGCTTCTCGAATTTGTCGACGGTCTGGTCGAACTCCTTGCGGCGCCGCACCGTGGTGTCCAGCACGGTGTTCAGATTCTTGACAACCTCCCCGATCGCCTCATCCCGCTCGGCGATGTGCGCCGTCAGCTGCGCGGTCTGGTCGAGGATGTCGTTGATGGTTCCGCCCTGCCCCTGGAACACGGTGACGATCGTCGAAGCGATGGTGTTGACCTTGTCCGGGTCCAGCGCGCGGAACAGCGGCTTGAAACCCCCGATCAGCGCGTCCAGGTTCAGTGCCGGCTGGGTGCGAGACAACGGGATCAACCCGCCCGGTGCCAGCACCCGGTCCGCGTCGGGACCCTCGCCGCGTTCGAGTTCGAGGTAGCGGTCACCGATCAGATTGAGGTAGCGGATCGCCGCGGTCGTCGACTGATACAGCGGCAGCGAACGCTGGACCTCGAAGTCCACCTGCACGCGCCGGCCCCGGTCGGCCAGGTGCACCCTTGTGACCTTGCCCACCTCGATCCCGGAAGCGCGCACGAACTGACCGGCGCGCAACCCGCTTCCGCTGCTGAACTCCGCGGTGTAGCCGTAGGTCCGGTCGAAGCGCATCTGAGCGAACACCACGATGATCGCGGCGGTGAAAAACGCCAGCACCAGGGAGGTGATGGCGAGTTTGACGATCGTCTTGGTGATGTTCATGGGTTGATGGTGTTCTCCCCCACCTGGCGGCCCCACACGTACTCGATGGCGTACGGTGAGCCGACTTCCAGGTGGTTGTACGGCGCCAGGGTGGCGCCGGTGTCCATCAGCAGGGTGGGTGCCGGCCAAAGATCCCGGGTGATCGGCTGCCAGCAGCCAGGCGCGCCACCCGGACCGCCGTGGGCGTTGATCCGCGGCAGGTTCTCCGGGTAGGTATACGGATTCGGTGCCCCGCCCAAAAGCCCGGCCAGCCCTCCGGCACCCATCGTGCCGCCGAGGAGCGGCAGCGCGAACGGAGACAGGGCGAGTCCGGCCATCGACAACGCTTCGGTGTGTGCCGCCAGTGAGTACCCGTTGCCGCCACCCAACGCGGTGTAGGCCTGCGGTCCGATGTCGTGGTAGTTGCGGATCATGCAGTAGATCTCCGGGCTGTACGTATCGAGCAGTTCGGCGGTCGGCACCAGGTCCGCGGTCAGTCGCTGGAAATACGGTCCGCCCCGGCGGAAGATGTCTTCGCCGGTGTTGGCCAGGCCGGTTGCCGCCAACAATGCCTGGTCCAACTCTTTCTCCTGACGGCGCACCGTCTTCGCGGTGGTGACCGAATTGTCAAGGAAATCGAAGAGATCCGGCGCAGCGCTGGTGTAGACGTCGTTGACGGCGGCCAACTGTTGAATGTCACGACGGAACTGCGGCATCCGCGGATTCACGTCGTCGAGGATGGTGTTGGCGTTGATGATCGACCGGCCGAACTTGTCGCCGAGGCCGGTCAGCGCGTCGGCCGCCGCGGTCAGTGTCAAATTGAGCTTGATCGGATCCAGCTGGTGCGAAATCTCGGTGATCGTCTGGAACAGCGTGTTGATCTCCGTCGTCACCGACCTCGCATCGATCTCATCGTGCGATGTGATTCGCTGCGGCACTGGGTGTTCCGGCGGCGTCAACGCGACATACTTGCTGCCGAAGATCGTGGTCGCGGTGATGTTGGCAACCACATTCGCTGGGATGTACTGGATGTACTTCGGGTCCATGTCCAAGACGAACCTGGCGGCCGGCGCCCCGTCGCGGGTTACCTCGGAGATGTTGCCCACCCGGCCGACGTGCACGCCGTTGTAGGTCACCGGCGACCCGGCGTACATCACCAACCCCGCCCGATCAGCCAGCATCGTCAATCGGGTCTTGGGCGAAAAGCTCCCCCGGAACTGCATGTACACCAGAGCCAGAATGAGCGTGCCGATCACGAACATAACTGCGGTCATCGTCTTGTAGGGCTTGAGCCCTCGCGTGTCCAATTCCTCCGGCCCTGTCACGCCGGTCACATCTTCGTCTGACTCTTCCTCTGGCGCTGTCATGGGGGTCACGTCCCGGCTTCTACGCCGAACATGTTGTGCAGGCACAGCATTGGGACTCCCCTCCCACGCCCGGGGCCTCGCTGCCGGCGGGCAAAGATGCGTCCGCAATTACAGCACGATCACCTGGCTGAAGCAATCACACCGGTTGGCCGAGGACCACCGCCGCGGAACGTGAGACCGGCGTCACGTTGGAGCAATCGCACCCGCGCTGTGCAACAGTGTTCCTCGTGCCTTCCTATCTGCTGCGCGTGCAACTCGAAGACCGGCCGGGCAGCCTCGGCTCGCTGGCGGTGGCGCTCGGGTCGGTCGGCGCCGACATCTTGTCTCTCGACGTGATCGACCGGGGGACCGGATACGCGGTCGACGATCTGGTGGTCGACCTCCCGCTGGGGTCGATGCCCGACGTGCTGATCACTGCGGCCGAGCGGCTCGACGGGGTGCGGGTGGACAGCCTGCGCCCGCACACCGGCCTGTTGGAGGCGCACCGCGAACTCGAGCTCATCGGCCACGTCGCGGCGGAGCGGGGCCGGAGCGCCAAGCTGGACGTGCTTGCCGAGGAGGCGCCCCGGGCGCTGCGGGTGAGCTGGTGCACCGTGGTGCACGACACCGGGGAGCCCGGCTTCGGCTTCCGGCGGCTGGCCGGCAGTGCGGGCGCGCCGGAGACCGAGTTGAGTTCGGTCCCGTGGTTGCCGATCGAGCACGCCACCGAGTTGGACGGCACCGCCGACTGGGTGCCGACGGTGTGGCGGGACCTCGATACTGCATTAGCCGCGGCGCCACTCGGCGATCCGCACACCGCCGTGCTGCTGGGCCGGCCGGGCGGACCGGCATTCCGGCCCCCGGAGGTGGCCAGGCTGGGTTACCTGGCCGAGATCGTCGGAACGCT
>DASTNJ010000052.1:0-21443 GCA_035721065.1 Mycobacterium sp. | reverse complement strand
GTGTGGCCGAGCAGGTCGGCAGGATGCCACTTGCTCAGCGCACCGCCGCGCTTGCCCACCGGGGTGCGGACGGCCCCGGCGATCACCGCTTCACGCATGTTCAACTCTTCGCTCCTTGTTCGCAGGTGACGGGTGTGCCGGCGATTCCGGTCAGGGGAATGTCGACCTTGGCGGCGAGTTCTTCCCAATGCCGGGTGGAGTGTCCGGCGAAGATCCGCGCCAGGTCTTCGCGGGTGTCCGCGGCACCGAGGGCCGTCAGGGTCCGCTCGCGGAAATGCGGCTCGATTGCGCCGACCGCCAAGTAGCCGTCAGCGCTGGGGTAGATGCCGTAGGTCGGCGTCGCACCACCGAGCGGATCCCCCGGTCCGGAGATGCCATACCGCACCGCCGCGCCGGCATCGGCCGCCGCATCCGCCAACACCACCCGATGGGTCTGGCCGGCACCAGAACCCGCCTTGGCAAGCAGGGCCAGCAGTGCCGCAGATACGGCCCGTTCGGCGCCGAGCAGATCCACCACCGGAACGGTCGGCATCAGCGGGGGCTGCAAGGTGCCGTGTGCGGCTTGGTAGGTCAGGTCATGGCCGGGACGATCCTCGAGGTCGCCGTCGTAACCGACGATCTCGACGTGGGAGAGCCCGAGGAACCGCTGGTTCGCGCCGTCCAGCCCGAGCCTGCGCAGCGCTGCCGGGCGCGTCGAAGTCAAGAACAGGTCGGCACCGGCCAGCTCGACGTCCAACTTCGCGCGATCGCCCGAATCCTTGAGATCCAGCACCAGGACCGTCTGATTGCGCACCAGGTCGACGTACCAGTCCGGAGCCACCGCAGCCAGCGGGTCTCCCCCCGGAGGTTCGACCTTGGTCACCATGGCTCCCAAGCCGGCCAACCGCGCCGCGGCGAGCGGCCCGGGGATGTTCACCGCAAGCGACACGACGCGAACACCGTCCAGTACGTCCCGCACCACCGGTCCCCTCTCGTTCGATATTGTACGAATGTACAGTATGTTGATTGCCTGTGCAAAATCCTGCGTGTATGCTCAGCCTGACCGAGGGAGACGCATGGCACCGATCGCCAGCCCACGCGCAAGCGCTGACGACCTGACCGCGAAGGCGCGCATTCGCAATGCCGCCATGGACCTGTACGCGGAGTTCGGGGAGGACGGCACGTCGATGCGCGATATCGCCGCACGGGCCGGCGTCACAGTCGGCCTGGTCGTCCACCACTTCAAGACGAAAGACGGAATCCGCAGCGCCGTCGAAGAACTGGTGGTCGACTACTTTGCACACGCGATCGCACAGGCGCCCGTTGACGGAACGCCTCGACAAGTCGCCCTGGCGCGTGACGCGAGCGTCACGAAGATGCTCGAATCGAACCCGGCCGTCGTTGACTATCTGCGCCGCGCACTACTCGATCCCGCGGGGCTGCGGGGCGAACTGTTGCAGCGGTTGACCGAGCTGACCCGAACCGAACTGGTCAAAGCCCGTACCACCGGCATCGCATCCGGGCGGCGAAGCGAATCCACCCAGATCATCGACATCATGGTCCGTCAACTCGGGCGACTCTTCCTGCAGCCGATGATCGACACCATGTGGGGCCACGTCGCCGGACCCGATGAGTCCGACGGCGGCAAGCCGGAACTGATCGTCGCGGTGCGCGCCGCGGAATCTGCCACGTTGAAATAGCCGCTCGCACGGGTGACGGCGATCAACTTTCGCGGTCACCCGCACCGCCGGTTGCTCAGATTAACTGAGTAATCACAAATTAGCGTCTATGAAAAGTCTAGACGGACAACCCTTCGTGGGTGTACAAGATTAAGTGCCGTCGCTCGTCGGACGACTGTTTTGGCCATGAGAACCGCTTCAGGTTCCACCCGGGGGTCAGGAGGTCGTGATGACAGGCGGAAGGTTCCGGTGGTTGTCCGTCGGGCTGGTGGCGAGCGGTGGTGCCGGCCTGCTGGCACTGACCGCGATCATGCATTCGGCTTTCGCCTACGGGGCACCGGCGACCGTGTCGCCCCCGCTCCCGCCGCCAGTTCCGGACACGACGCTGGTCATGGGTCCCAGCGGCGTGCCGATACCGGACACGTCGTACATCGACGCGGTCAACAGCTTGTACATCCAGCCCAATCTGCCGGGGAGCACACCGGCGGTCGTGTTCACTCCCGAGGGGCTGTACCCGATCACCGGTGTCAAGAGCCTGCCGCTGGATCCGTCGGTGGCGCAGGGCGTCACGATTCTCGACGACACGCTCCAGCCGTACGTCCAAGCCGGAATCCCGGTCGGGGTGTCCGGCTACTCGCAGAGCGCCATCATTTCGTCACTGGAGATGCAGCAGCTCGACCCGACCGGTACGCCGAGTGACATCCCGCTGCGGTTCGTGCTGATGGGCGACGAGATGAATCCCAACGGCGGCGCCCTCGAGCGCTTCGCGGGTTTGCAGCTGCCGAGCCTGGGCCTGAACTTCTACGGCGCCACCCCGGCCGACGACTTCCCGACCACGATGTACACGGCCGAATACGACGGCTTCGCCGACTTCCCGCGCTACCCCATCAATGTGCTGTCCGACCTCAATGCCGTGTTGGGCATCGTCTTCGTTCATCCCAATTACGCAAAGTTCACCGCCGGTCAGGTGACGCCGGTAGCCGACGGTGGTCAGGCCATTCCGTTGCCGACGGAGGGCCCCACCGACACCAGCTACTACGTGATTCCCACCGAGAACCTGCCGCTGCTCGACCCGCTGCGGGCGATCCCGATCGTGGGGAAGCCACTGGCCGACTTGCTCCAACCGGATCTGACCGCGCTGGTGAACCTTGGCTACGGGGATCCGGACTTCGGCTACTCCACCGCGCCCGCCAACGTGCCCACCCCGTTCGGGCTGTTCCCCAGCGCCAGCGACTTCGACAAGCTCCCCGGACTCCTGGCCACCGGAACACAGCAGGGAATCCAGCATTTCATCGATGATCTGTCGAACCCGTCGAGTCTGATCGACCCCGGATCGACCGACCTGCTGGCGGCGTTCTCGGACACCGCAAGTTCCTCGGCGACTCCGCTGTCGTCGTTCACCGACTTCGTCAACTCGCTGTCCGCGGCGGCGTCGTCACTGTATTCCAGCCTGCTGCCGACGGCGGATATCGCCAATGCCCTGGTGACCAGTCTCCCGGCATATGCCACCAGCCTTTTTCTGGACAACCTCAGCGAACCGCTGCAGGCGATCGGCCTGCCGACCGCGGCCACCCTGGGTCTGGTCACGCTGGCCGGCGGTGTCGAGTTCCTGGTTCTCGCGAGTGCGGTGGCGCAGGCCCTCGCCGACGTCGGGCTCTGAGCGCGCGCCCGGCGCAGATTCCGCGCCGCCACTCGACTGGCATTTACTAGGACATCCTAGTAATCTGGACGGCAGGCCACAGCCGTCCTGGTAATTCCGGTAGTTCACCCTCTTCAGAGATTCGCGAGACAGTCATGACCACACAGATTCCCCACTTCATCGACGGGCAGCGCACCGCCGGCCGCTCGCAGCGGACCGCGGACGTTTTCGACCCGAATACCGGCGCGGTGCAGGCGAAGCTGTCGTTGGCCGGTCAGGCCGACGTGGACGCCGCGGTGGCCGGGGCGCTCGCCGCCCAGCGCGAGTGGGCGGCGTTCAACCCGCAGCGCCGCGGCCGGGTGATGATGCGGTTCATCGAGTTGGTGAACGCCCACGCCGACGAGCTGGCCGAGCTGCTCTCCCGCGAGCACGGCAAGACGGTGGTCGACAGCCACGGCGACATCCAGCGCGGCATCGAGGTGATCGAGTTCTGCGTCGGCATCCCGCACCTGCTCAAGGGCGAGCACACCGAGGGCGCCGGGACGGGCATCGACGTGTACTCGCTGCGCCAGCCGT
This sequence comes from Mycobacterium sp., assembly GCA_035721065.1. Classification (GTDB taxonomy): domain Bacteria; phylum Actinomycetota; class Actinomycetes; order Mycobacteriales; family Mycobacteriaceae; genus Mycobacterium. The sequence continues at coordinate 17,570 of DASTNJ010000052.1, read as the reverse complement.
TGGGCGTGGTCGCCGGCATCACCCCGTTCAACTTCCCGGCGATGATCCCGCTGTGGCAGGCCGGCCCGGCGCTGGCGTGCGGCAACGCGTTCATCCTCAAGCCTTCCGAGCGCGACCCGTCGGTGCCGGTGCGGCTGGCTGAGCTGTTCGTCGAGGCGGGCCTGCCGCCGGGCACGCTGCAGGTGGTCCAGGGCGACAAAGAAGCGGTGGACGCCATCCTGCATCACCCCGACATCGCCGCCGTCGGGTTCGTCGGCAGCACCGATATCGCGGAGTACATCTACACCACGGCGACCGCCAACGGTAAACGCGCGCAGTGCTTCGGCGGTGCGAAGAACCACATGATCGTGATGCCCGATGCCGACATGACCCAGGTTGTCGACGCGCTGATCGGCGCCGGCTACGGCAGTGCCGGTGAGCGCTGCATGGCGATTTCGGTGGCGGTGCCGGTCGGCGAGCAGACCGCCGACCGGCTGCGCGCCCGGCTGGTCGAGCGGGTCAACGAGCTGCGGGTGGGCCACAGCCTGGACCCCAAGTCCGACTACGGGCCGCTGGTGACCGCGGCGGCCAAGGCCCGGGTCGACGACTACATCGCCCAGGGGGTGGCTGCCGGCGCCGAGCTGGTGGTGGACGGCCGCACCCGCGCCAGCAGCGAAACCCAGTTCGGCGACGCCGATCTGACCGGCGGCTTCTTCGCCGGGCCGACGCTGTTCGACCACGTCACCCCCGACATGTCGATCTACACCGACGAGATCTTCGGGCCGGTGCTGTGCATCGTCCGAGCGCACGATTACGAAGAGGCGCTGCGGCTGCCCTCCGAGCACGAGTACGGCAACGGGGTGGCGATCTTCACCCGCGACGGCGACACCGCCCGCGACTTCGCCTCCCGGGTTCAGGTGGGCATGGTCGGGGTCAACGTGCCGATCCCGGTCCCGGTGGCTTACCACACGTTCGGCGGCTGGAAGCGGTCCGGCTTCGGCGACCTCAACCAGCACGGCACCGCGGCGATCCAGTTCTACACCAAGGTCAAGACCGTCACCCAGCGCTGGCCGTCGGGAATTAAGGACGGCGCCGAATTCCACATGCCCACAATGAAATAGGGATGGCCACCATGAACAACCGCATCGGGCTCGACGGCCTGGACGACGAGGAGCGGGTGATCGTCGAAACCGCTGCCGGATTCGCCGAGAAGCGCCTCGCGCCGTATGCACTGGAATGGGATGAAACCCACCACTTTCCGGTCGACGTGCTGCGGGAGGCGGCCGAGCTGGGGATGGCGGCGATCTACTGCCGGGACGACGTCGGCGGCAGCGGCCTGCGCCGGCTGGACGGGGTGCGGATTTTCGAGCAGCTCTCGATCGCCGATCCGGTGATCGCGTCCTACCTGTCGATCCACAACATGTGCGCCTGGATGATCGACAGCTACGGCACCGAGGAGCAGCGCAAATCCTGGGTACACCAGCTGGCGTCGATGGAGAAGATCGCCAGCTACTGCCTCACCGAGCCGGGCGCCGGCTCGGATGCCGCCGCCCTGAGCACCCGGGCGGTGCGCTCCGGTGACGACTACGTGCTCGACGGCGTCAAGCAGTTCATCTCCGGCGCCGGTGTCTCGGACGTCTACGTGGTGATGGCGCGTACCGGCGATGGGGGGCCGCGGGGCATCTCGGCGTTCATCATCGAAAAGGACACGCCCGGAATCGGTTTCGGCGCCCCGGAGCAGAAGATGGGCTGGCACGCCCAGCCCACCGCCCAGGTGATCTTCGAGGGCGTGCGGGTTCCCGCCGACGCAATGCTGGGCGGTCCAGGAGAGCAGGCCGGCGAGGGCGGTGTCGGCCAGGGCTTTTCCATCGCCATGAACGGGCTCAACGGCGGCCGGATCAACATCGCGGCGTGCTCGCTGGGCGGCGCGCAGTCCGCCTTCGACAAGACCGGCGCCTACCTGGCCGACCGGCAGGCGTTCGGCGGATCGCTGCTGGATGAGCCCACCATCCGGTTCACCCTGGCCGACATGGCCACCGCGCTGGAGACCTCGCGGCTGCTGCTGTGGCGGGCGGCGACGGCGCTCGACGAGGACGCGGCCGACAAGGTGGAGCTGTGCGCGATGGCCAAGCGCTACGTCACCGACGAGTGCTTCGACGTGGCCGACAAAGCGCTGCAGTTGCACGGCGGCTACGGATATCTGCGCGAGTACGGTCTGGAGAAGATCGTCCGCGACCTGCGGGTGCACCGCATCCTGGAGGGCGCCAACGAGATCATGCGGATGGTCGTCGGCCGGGCCGAGGCCGCGCGGGTCCGCGCGCAACGCTAGGTGGCGCAGGCCGGTGGGTCAGAGGTCGCCGAGGTCCACCACGAACGCGCTGGCGGCCAAACCGATGTCGTTGCCGACGCTGGGGTCTGCCCAGAAGCTGTCGTTGCTGCCGTCAATCAGCGCCGCCAGCGCCGGGATTCCGTCGTGACCGTCGATCGTGGCGGTTCCGGTGGCGGCGTCGTAGTCGTCCCCCGCTGACAGGAGGGAGCCGACCGACTTGTCCACCTCGAAGAGCAGCGTGTCACCGGGGCTGCCGGAGAAGCCACTTCCCACGGCCAGCCCGCTGTCGAATCCGGGCACCGGAATGGCACTCGAAGGATCCGTCGGGTTGAGGCCGCCGAATCCCGCCCACTGGCCCAGCGACAGGTCCTCGGCCTGGTACTCGACCGAGTACGGCATGGTCGCGTCCACCTGATGCAGTTCGGCGGCAAGCTGGGCGAAAGCAGGGGGGACGCCGTCATAGTTGTTGCTTGCCAGCCCGATCCCGATGGCCAGATCCGACAGCCCGCCACTGGTGCCGGACATGTCCGGCGGTATCCCGAAGCCGTCGTCTGCCTGCGCCATCCCACCGCCGGCCAGCGCGAAAACCAGTCCCACCCCGATCCCGCCGATCGCGGCGGTAACCTTTCCGAGTTTCATCTCAATTTCCTCATCCCCAGATTGGATTAAAGTGTGATTATCTTAGGTCTCGCTCAGCGTCGTGTCCAGATAATTTTTGCGGCGAAGACGGGCCCGGCCCCGAGGCGCAGCGCGGCCCGTCCGCCCGGCTACCTCGACGGCACCCCGCCGTCCGGGTTGAAGTCCGCGTTCTACGCTGGCATGCGAGCCGCCAAGCCCGAGTCGCAATCCACTCAGCCTCCGCGCCCAACCCGGGGCAATCCGATCCGCGGGTGCACCACGCCCGGAAGGCAGAGATCATCCGGATGGCCGTCGGCCGGGCCGAGGCGGCGCGGGCAAGGACGCAACGATAGGAGCAACCCATGACGTCGCAGCCGGTTACCGTCGCGTTCCTGGGGCTGGGCCACATGGGCGGGCCGATGGCGGCCAACCTGATCGGCGCCGGGCACACCGTCCGCGGCTTCGATCCCGCACCGGCCGCCGCCGCGGCCGCCGGCGAGCACGGTGCGGTGGTGTGCGCCAGCGCCCCCGACGCGGTGGCCGGCGCAGACGTGGTGGTCACCATGCTGCCCCACGGCGATGCGGTCAAGGCCTGCTACGCCGAGATCCTGCCGGTCGCGCGGCCGGACACGCTGTTCATCGACAGCTCGACCATCTCCGTCACCGACGCCCGCGAGGTGCACGCACTGGCCTTATCGCACGGTTTCGCACAGCTGGACGCGCCGGTCTCCGGCGGGCAGCCGGGCGCGGCCGCCGGCACCCTGGCGTTCATGGTCGGCGGCGAGGCGGCGTCCCTACAACGGGCGATGCCGGTGCTGGAACCGATGGCGGCCAAGGTCATTCATTGCGGAGACGCCGGCGCCGGGCAGGCGGCCAAGGTCTGCAACAACATGGTGCTGGCCGTCGAGCAGATCGCCGTCGGCGAGGCGTTCGTGCTCGCCGAGAAGCTGGGCTTGTCCGCGCAGGCGCTCTACGACGTGATGACCGGGGCCACCGGCAACTGCTGGGCGCTGCACACCAACTGCCCGGTGCCCGGACCGGTGCCGACCTCGCCGGCCAACCATGATTTCGCCCCCGGCTTCGCCACCGCGCTGATGAACAAGGATCTGCACCTGGCGATGGATGCGGTGACCTCGACCGGCTCATCGGCCCCGCTGGGCAGCCACGCCGCCGCGATCTACGACGACTTCGCCGCCGAGCACGCCGCCGAGGATTTCAGCGCGATCATCGGGCTGCTGCGGTCGGGGCGTATTTGATCGCGGCGGCCGAGTCGCCGATGACAGCCTGTTCGTCGCCGGTGACGGTGTACATGAAGGCCTCCTGCTCCCGCCGCCCGGCGGCGGCGCGGTCCATGCCGCCGGGCAGCACCAGCGCGGCGGCGCTGCGGGCCAGGTTCACCGGCATCCGCAGCAGCGGATACCACGGCGGCATGTAGGCGGGCAGGCCGAGCGAGCGCATGGTTCGCGGGCCGAGGAAGCCGCTGGCCACCGATAGGTGCTGGGCCCGCGCGACGCGTCGGCGCAGGCCCGCCAGCCGGTCGTACTGCCAGCCCAGCGGGTCGTCGGCCATCGGCATCGCCAGCTGTCTGCTGGTCTCATCGGAGAAGGACAGCGAGGTCAGCGTGTGATAGAGGATGCGCACCGCGTCGCGGAAGCTGCGCGGCAGCCACTCGTCCTCGACGCCCATCAGCCAGCCGACGTAGCGGGTCAGGTGCGCGATCGCGTCGAAATCGGCTGGCGTGGTGATGATTCCCATCCCGAGCGCACCGATGGCCGGGGCGACCAGCGCGCCGATCATGGTGGCGGCCATGTCGGTCTGGTTGACCGGCAGGCCCCACACGTCGTTGTCCCAGTCCGGCATCGCTAATACGTGCCGGCGCACCAGCGAGTGCACCATCCGCACCCGGATGGTGGACTGGTAGCCGGAACCCAGCGGCTCCAGGCCGCCCTCGGCGGTGATGTCCAGCGCCCACTGCATCGTCTCGGCGAACCGCTTGTTGGAGCCCTTCTTCAGGGCGCCGGTGCGCAACAGGGTCTGGTTGAAGCCGGAGAACTGGTAGCCGCCCATCAGCGATACGTCGCGGGCGATGTACATGCCGTCGGCGCCGCCCCGGCGCAGCGCACGCTGCCCCCGGCGCAGCTTGTCGCGGTCGACCCAGTCCGGGAACGGCTCGAAGCGCTCGAAGAATTCGCGCAACGGCCCGGGCGCCTCCGGCACGCTTGCGATGCCCTCGGAAACCGCGCGCTCGAACAGCGGCCGCATCTGCTTCGTCCCGGCCTTCGACATCCAGGCCAGTAGGTCGTCCATCGGCTCGTCACCCACCATCAGCCGCTGACCGAGCCTGCTCCACTGCTCGGGGGTGGGTTTGCCGATGCCCAGCAGTCGCGCGCTGCCCAGGATCTGGCTCGGGACGGGGCGGGGTTGGTCAGGGTGGCGGGTCGGGATGGTCTCCGGGTGGCGGGTCGGGATGGTTGAAGTCATCGGTAGCTCCCCTCGGGCGCGTCAATTTTGACAACGCTTGTAGTCAGATTTTACGCTGACGCGCGCCCCGTTGCCTAGAGCGACGTAGGAGTGATCTGGCTCTCAGAAGTCGCCGGCGTGGTGCCGTAACGTCTGAATCGCTGCCGACAGCGCCCGCGATTCGCGCGCCGACATCCCGATGTCGGCGAAAACCTGCCGGTTGAGAGTGCCGGTGGCGTCCTCGACCGTCGAGCGGCCAAGGCCGGTGATGGCCACCAGGGTGGTTCGCCCGTCGGTCGGGTGCGGCAACCGGTCCACCAGGCCGGCGGCTTCCAGCCGGCGGATCGCGTGCGTGACGCTGGTGACATGCACCTGCAGCAGGTCGGACGCCTTGCCGATCGGCATCGCGCCGCTGCGGCTGAACGCCAGCAGCCGCAGCAACTCGAAGCGGGAGAAACTCAAGTCGAAGGGGCGTAACGCCGCTTCAACGCGCGCCAGCAGAATCTGGTGGGCCCGCATCACCGACGTCACCGCCACCATCCCGTCGGCCACATCTCCCCAGCCGGCACGCTCCCAGTTCGCCCTGGCTTCGGCGATCGGGTCGCGGTCGCCGAGACGGCCGGAAGGGTCGGAAGGGGAATCGGCCACGCTTCTTCCTACCGCATCCTCGGCGCGCCGGGTGCCGGTGCCGGGCGCACCGGCCATACCGCGAAACCACCGCGCACCATGGCAGCTGACGTTAAACTCCGCGTTCTTCTACGGCACGATCGCTCCCGCCGTGGAGACGCTCGGCGGAACCCTGGTCAACAACCTGATCGACCTGATCCCGGGGGTCTGAGTTCACCTTGCCGCCCGCCGGTTGGACGTGTGGACACTATTTCGCTATTTGTGTCACTGTGTAGCCATGGATGCCACAGTGACGATCGGGCGGCAGGGCAGGATGGTCATACCCGCCAGGATTCGAGCCGCGCTCGGCCTCGCGGTAGGCGACCTGGTTCACCTTCATGTCGAGGGCTCCAAATTGGTCGTCGCGCGTCCCGAAGATGCTGTTGCCGAACTTCGACACCTGGGGAGCAAAGTGAGCCGAAGCCGCTCGTTGGTAGAAGAGTTGCTTGCCCAGCGGCGTGTTGAAGCAGAGGCGGAGTGACGGTTCTCGATGCGTCCGCGTTGTTAGCACTCATCCATGACGAGCCCGGCGGGGACGTGGTCGCCCGCTCGATGGCCGGCGGAATCATCGGGACACCCAATCTGGCCGAGGTGGTCGGCAAGCTTGTGGACGCCGACATCGATGCCCGCCGCGTGCGTGACCTGCTTGTCACCGCCGGCGCGACAATAGAGCCGCTCACCGCCCAGGACGCCGAACTGGCCGGCGCCCTGCGGTCACTAACAGGCGGGCGGGCCTTGTCGCTCGGCGACCGGTGCTGTCTGGCCCTGGCGGTCCGCAGTCAGCCCGCCGAGGTGCTCACCGCCGACCGGCAATGGTCGAAACTGAGCCTGCCGATCACCGTCCGACTCATCCGCTAGCCGGCCGTCAGGGGCTCGTCAATATTCGCGGCCCGTCCTCGGTGACCGCCACGGTGTGCTCCCAGTGCGCGGCCCGCGACCCGTCGGCGGTGGTCACCGTCCACCCGTCGTCCGCGACGACGGTCCTGGTGGTGCCCAGGGTCAGCATCGGCTCGATCGCCAGCACCGATCCGGCGACCAGCAGCGGGCCGCGTCCGGGCGGACCCTCGTTGGGCAGGAACGGGTCCATGTGCATCTCCCGGCCGATGCCGTGCCCGCCGTACCCGGCCACCAGGCCGAATGTGCGGCCCTGGGCTGCCGCGGCCGCCCGGGCACTGGACTCGATGGCGTGCGACACGTCGCCGAGCCGGTTGTCCGGCAGCATCGCCGCGATCCCGGCCTCCATCGCCTGCCGGGTCGCCGTCGACAAGATCTCATCGCTCGGCGTCAACGTCCCGACGCCGAAGGTGATCGCCGAGTCGCCGTGCCACCCGTCCAGGATCGCCCCGCAGTCGATGGAGACCAGGTCACCGTCGGCCAGCACTTCTGCCGCCGACGGGATTCCGTGCACCACTCGGTCGTTGACCGAGGCGCAGATCGACGCCGGGAAACCGTGGTAGCCCAGGAACGACGGCGTCGCGCCGGCGTTGCGGATCACCGATTCGGCGACCTGGTCCAGGCTCACGGTGGACGTCCCGGCGACCGCGGCCCGGCGCACCGCCTGCAGCGCGGCGGCCACCACGGCGCCGGCCGCGGCCATCGCGTCGAGCTCCCCGGCACTGCGATACGGCACCACCTTGCGGCCGAGCCGCTTAGGCAGGCCGATCACCTACCGTCCCAGCGCCTGCAGCGCGCGGGCGAAAACCTCGTCGACGGCGCCCAGCGCGTCGATCACCTTCAGCTCGTGCTCGCCCTGGTAGTAGTCCAGCAGCGGCGCGGTCTCCTCGCGGTAGACGACCAAGCGGTTGTGGATGACCTCGGCGGTGTCGTCGGCCCGGCCGCGCGCCATCAGCCGGTCCATCAGCTCACTCTCGCTGACCCGCAGCGACAGCACCGCGTCCAGGTGGGTGTTGCGGGCCACCAGCATGTCGTGCAGTGCCTGCGCCTGCTCCACCGACCGCGGGTAGCCGTCCAGGATGAAGCCCTTCTGGGCGTCCTCGTCGTTGAGCCGGTCGTCGACCAGCGCGTTGGTCAGTTCGGCGGGCACCAGGTCACCGGCGTCCAGGTACTGCTTGGCCTGCCGGCCCAGTTCGGTGCCCTCGGCGATGTTGCTGCGGAACAGGTCTCCGGTGGAGATCTGCGGCACGCCCAGCGTCTCGCTGAGCTTGACGGCCTGTGTGCCCTTCCCCGAGCCGGGCGCGCCCAGCAGCACAACTCTCACTTCAGGAACCCTTCGTAGTTGCGCTGCATCAGCTGGCTTTCGATCTGTTTGACGGTGTCCAGTCCGACGCCGATCGCGATCAGCAGGGCGGTTCCGCCGAACGGCAGGTTCTGCACCGTGCCGGAGTTGCCCATCTGCAGGAACAGGTTCGGCAGCACCGAGATCACACCCAGGTAGATCGAGCCGGGCAGGGTGATCCGGTTCAGCACGTACCGCAGGTAGTCGGCGGTCGGCCGGCCGGGCCGGATGCCCGGGATGAAGCCGCCGAACTTCTTCATCTCGTCGGCCCGCTCGTCGGGGTTGAACGTGATCGACACGTAGAAGTAGGTGAAGAAGATGATCAGGCTGAAGTACAGGCCGATGTAGACCATGCTGCTGGGGTTGGACAGGTAGGTGCTGACCACCTTGTTCCACCAGCCGCTGCCCGGGCCGCCGCGGCCGCTTTGCACCAGGGTGGTGATCAGCTGCGGGATGTAGATCAGCGACGACGCGAAGATCACCGGGATGACGCCGGCCTGGTTGACCTTCAGCGGCAGATACGTCGACGTGCCGCCGTACATCCGCCGGCCGACCATCCGCTTGGCGTACTGCACCGGGACGCGGCGCTGCCCCTGCTCGACGAAGGTCACCCCGACGACGATCACCAGCCCGGCCGCACACACGGCGGTGAAGATGAGGCCGCCGCGGCTGTCCATGATCGACTTGCCCTCAACCGGGATGCGGGCCGCGATGCCGACGAAGATCAGCAGCGACATCCCGTTGCCGATGCCGCGCTCGGTGACCAGCTCACCCATCCACATCACCAGGATGGCGCCGGTGGTCATCACCAGCACGATCACGATCAGGGTGAAGATGCTCTGGTCGGCGATGATGTCGTGGCTGAGCGTGCAGGTCTGCAGCAGCCCGCCGTTGGCGGCCAGCGCCACGATGGAGGTGGCCTGCAGGACGGCCAGCGCCACCGTCAGGTAGCGGGTGTACTGCGTCATCTTGTTCTGGCCGGATTGGCCTTCCTTGCGCAGTTCTTCGAACCGCGGGATGACGACGGTGAGCAGCTGCACGATGATGCTGGCGGTGATGTAGGGCATCACCCCGATGGCGAACACCGTCAGCTGCAGCAGCGCGCCCCCGGAGAACAGGTTGATCAGCGAGTAGACCTGGGCGGCGTCACTGCCGCTGACCTGCTTGATGCACTGCTGCACGTTCTGGTAGTCGACACCGGGCGACGGAATCGACGCGCCGAGCCGGTACAGCACGATGATGCCGAGCGTGAACAGGATCTTCCGTCTCAGGTCCACCGTCCGCAGTGACGAGATGAAAGCCGAGAACACTCTTCCTCCTGCGCAGCCGAGAGTTCTCGTCGCGGCGTGCCGATAGGCTGGCGTGGCCAGCGTCTTTAGCCTTTGTGTTTACACGTCGTGTTTACACGTCGACCCGCGGGCCGGTCTCAGGCGTGTCCAGCAGTCTATGAGACTAACAGCTACCCCTTCGGGTCCGGTCCACCGGCGGGCCGCGGCCGGGACACGATGCGGCGAGCGCAGGTATAGTCGACAATATTGTTATATCGTCTAACGATCTGGCGGCACCCGGCCGTCATCGCCGATAGGGGGTCCGTCAATGGCACGCACCGATAACGACACCTGGGATCTGGCCTCCAGCGTCGGCGCCACCGCCACCGCGGTCGCCGCCGCGCGGGCGAGGGCCAGTCGCGGCGACGCGCAGCTGATCTCCGACCCGTTCGCCGAGACACTGGTCCGGGCGGTGGGAGTGGAGTTCTTCACCCAACTGGCCACCGGCGAGCTCGACCCGGCCGTCTTCGATCCCGACGGTTCGACGGGCATGGCCCGGATGGCCGACAACATGGCGGTGCGCACCCGGTTCTTCGACGAGTTCTTTCTGGACGCGGCCGACGCCGGCATCCGGCAGGCGGTCATCCTGGCATCCGGGCTGGACGCCCGCGCCTACCGGCTCGCCTGGCCCCCCGGCACCACTGTTTACGAGATCGACCAGCCGGCGGTCATCGAATTCAAGACCCGCACCCTGGCCGATCATGGTGCCCACCCCACCGCCGAGCGCCGCACGGTGGCGACCGATCTGCGCGACGACTGGCCGGCGGCGCTGCGGGCGGCCGGTTTCGATCCGGGTCAGCCCACCGCGTGGAGCGCCGAGGGGCTGCTCGGCTACCTGCCGCCGGACGCCCAGGACCGGCTGCTGGACACCATCACCGCGTTGAGCGCGCCGGGCAGCCGGTGCGCCGTCGAGAGCACACCCAACCTCGACGCCGCCGACGAAAAGCAGGCGCGCGAGCAGATGCAGCGCAGCGCCGATTCCGCCCGTCAGCACGGCCTCGACCTCGACATGGCCGATCTGATCTATTTCGGCGACCGCAACGAGGCGATCGACTATCTGGCCGGCCATGGCTGGCGGGTCAGCAGCCGCGGCGTCAACGAGTTGCTCACCGCCGCCGGCCTGCCGCCGATCGACACCGACACCGGCTTCGCCAAGATGTGCTACGCCGTCGGCATTCTGGGCTGACCGCCATGGCGCGCACCGACACCGACAGCTGGGACCTGGCCTCCAGCGTGGGCGCCACCGCGACGATGGTCGCCGCCGCCCGCGCGCTGGCCACCGCCCGGCCGAACGCGATCATCAGCGACCCGTTCGCCGCACCGCTGGTGCGCGCGGTGGGCATCGACTTCTTCACCCGCCTGGTCGACGGCGGCATCGTCCGGCCGGGCGTGCCCGAAGACCGGATCACCCAGGTGCGGATGATGACGACGTCGCTGGCGGTTCGCACCAAGTTCTTCGACGACTTCTTCGTCGATTCGGCCGAAGCCGGTGTCCGGCAGGCGGTGATCCTGGCCTCCGGACTCGACTCGCGGGCCTACCGGCTGGCATGGCCGGCGGGCAGCACCGTCTACGAGGTAGACCAGCCGCAGGTCATCGACTTCAAGACGGCCACCATGGCCGCCCTCGGCGCCGAACCGACCGCGCTGCGGCGCACGGTCAGCGTCGACCTGCGCGATGATTGGCCGAATGCGCTGCGCCACAGCGGCTTCGACGACGGTGCGCCGGCGGCGTGGAGCGCCGAGGGGCTGCTGATGTACCTGCCGCCGGACGCCCAGGACCGGCTGTTCGACGAGATCACCGCGCTGTCCGCTCCCGGCAGCCGACTGGCCACCGAGTTCCATCCCGACGTCGGTGCACACATGACCGACCGGGCGCAGAAGCTGACCGACCAGTGGCAGGCCTACGGTTTCGACCTGAACATGACCGAGCTGTTCTACAGCGGAGAACGCAGCAACGTCGTCGACTACCTCAGCGCGCGAGGCTGGCAGGTGACCGCGCGGCCGCGCCGCGAACTGTTCGAGGAGTACGGCGTGACGGTCCCCGAGGACGACGCGACGGCGCCGTTCCGCAATGTCGTCGCGGTGACGGCGATCAAGAGCTGAAGCGCTGCGCCACCCACCGAGTGTGAACCACACGACGTGACACGCCGAAAGACCGTCGGAAAGTTCACAATCGCACTCCGGAATCGCCTCAAGATGTCGATGACTGCGCAGCCCGCCAAGTCTTTCGCACGTCGTCGATGCAGGAACGCACTTCGTCCGAGTCGGACTCGCTGAGCACGCCCTCGAGCGCCAACGGGATGTCCACCTCGTCGGTGTTCAAGTTCGCGAGGTAACCATCCAGCGCTTCTTGCACGGGCGTTGACAAGCTGCGCATGCCGCGGCGCCGCGCAATCGCAGTAAGCGCACGGTGCTGTTCGTCGGTTATTTCCACAGTTGTGCGCAAGCATGCAGGCTACTCGCGCGACCGCCAGGCTTTTCCATGGAGCAGCAGGTACTAAAACCGCCCGTCACCCAGCCAGAGCAGGCTGGTGCCGTTCACCGACTGCTGCAGCTGGTCCGCGATCCCGGCCACCGATCGGCCGAGCAGCGCTGCCGCCGCGTCGGGCAGCGACGCCGCGGCCGGCTGCGAGGACGGCCGCGGGCGCAGGAGCTCCCACAGCGACGATCCCGGATAGCGCGACATCCGCACCTCGGCGTCGGGGGCCAGCCCGGCCAGCAGCTTGGCCCGCCGGATCGCGGCGAGCAGCCCGCCGAGTTCGTCGACCAGGCCGCGCTCGGCCGCATCGGCTCCCGTCCACACCCGCCCGCGGGCCACGGCGTCAACGGCGTCGACCGACAGCTTGCGCCCCTCGGCGACCCGGGCCACGAAGTCGGCGTAGAACAGGTCGGCTTCGGCCTCCACCTGTGCCTGCTGCTTCTTGGTGAACGGCGTGTTCACCGACCAGGCGTCGGCATTCGCGTTGGTGCGCACCGCATCCGAGCCGACCCCCAGCCGGTCTTTGAGCTCGCGGGCGACCAGCTTGCCGGTCACCACCCCGATCGATCCGGTGATGGTGCCCGGGTTGGCGACGATGTGGTCGGCCGCGGTCGCGATGTAGTAGCCGCCGGAGGCCGCCACCGCGCCCATCGACGCCACCACCGGCTTGCCGGCCTCGCGGGCCTTGCTCGCGGCGCGCCAGATCGTCTCGGAGCCGGTGACCGACCCACCGGGACTGTTGATCCGCAGCACGATGGCGGCCACGTCGTCGTCGGCGGCGGCTTCGCGTAGTGCCGCGGCGATCGTGTCACCGCCGGCGCTGGAGTTGCCGAACAGCGGGAACTGCGGCCCGCCGCGGCCGCTGACGATGGCGCCGGCGACGGTCACCACCGCGATACCGGGTTTGGGTTTGCGGCCCGGGATGCCCGGCAGCGGCAGCCCATAGCCTGAGGAGCCGGGAGCGGTTGCGTGCGCGTACCGGGACAGGTACAGCCGGGGCGGCTCTTCGTGATCCGGTATCGCTGTGGATATCGGCTGCCCGCCAACGAGTTCTGCGATGCGCTCGTAGGCCTCGTCACGAAAGCCGATCCGGTCGACCAGCCGGGATTCGACGGCGTCGTCGCGCAGCAGCGGAGCGCGGTCGGCCAGCTTGTCGACGGCGGCGGGCTTGATGCCGCGGGACTCCGCGACGCCCCGGCGCACCTGGGCGTAGAGGCTTTGCACCAGCGCGGTGTCAGCCTCGCGATGCGCGTCGGTGTAGCTGTCCTCGGTGAAAAGATTTGCCGCCGACTTGTATTCGCCGCGAGCGACGAACTGGGCCTCGATGCCGGCCTTCTCCAGCGCGCCGCGCAGGAACATCGCGTGGGTGGCGAATCCGATCAGCCCTACCGTTCCGGACGGCTGCATCCACACCTCGCCGAACGCCGACGCCAGATAGTAGGACAGGGTTCCCGGATAGGTCTCCGCCCAGGCCAGCGACGGCTTCAGCGCGGTGAACGCCGCGATCGCGTCGCGCAGCTCCTGCACCGGGCCGACGGATGCCGCCGAAAGCTGAACCCGGGCAATCAGTCCGGCCACCCGCTTGTCCTCGGCCGCGCGGTGGATCGCGTCGACGACGTCGTGCAGCACCGGTGCGCGACGGCCGGCGATCACCGCCAGCGGGTCGAAGCCGCCGGTTTCGTGCGGAACCGCCTGCAGGTCGAGTTCGAGCACGCACCCGTCGGGCACGCCATGGTGGCGGGCGGTGTCGACGTGGCGGGCCAGTTTCTGCGCATCTTTGATGCCGGGCAGGCCGGGCAGGAATGCGGGCATAGCCGCAGCCTACCGATCGCGTAGCGGAGGTGCGGAAAGGCCGAGACTACAGCTCGGTGGCCGACCCTCCGGCGGCGGTGATCTTCTCCCGCGCGCTGCCGCTGAACTTGTGCGCGGTGACGTCGGCCTTGACGGTGATCTTGCCGTCGCCGAGCACCTTCACCAGTGACTTCTTGCGCACCGCGCCCTTGGCCACCAGCTCGTCGACGCCGACGGTGCCGCCGGCCGGGAACAGCCGGTTGATGTCGCCGACGTTGACGACCTCGTACTCGGTGCGGAAGCGGTTCCGGAAGCCCTTGAGCTTGGGCAGCCGCATGTGGATCGGCATCTGCCCGCCCTCGAACGTCACCGGGACGTTCTTGCGGGCCTTGGTGCCCTTGGTGCCGCGGCCGGCGGTCTTGCCCTTGGAGCCCTCACCGCGGCCGACGCGGGTGCGCTTGGTCTTCGAGCCTGGCGCCGGGCGCAGGTCGTGCAACTTGATGGTCATCAGACCTCCTCGACGGTCACGAGGTGGTGCACCGCCCTGATCAGCCCACGGGTCTGGGCGTTGTCCTCACGCACCACCGACTGACGGATCTTGCGCAGTCCCAGGGTGCGCAGGCTCTCCCGCTGCTTCCAGCGGGCGCCGATGGTGCTGCGCACCTGGGTGATCTTCACGTCTGCCATGGTTATGCGGTCCCCTCACGGGCGGTGCTGGCGGCCAGCGCCTCACTCTCCCGGCGTGCCTTGAGCATGGCGGCCGGCGCCACGTCCTCGATCGGCAGGCCACGTCGGGCCGCCACCTCCTCGGGACGCTGCAGCATCTTCAGCGCGGTCACCGTGGCGTGCACCACGTTGATCGCGTTGTCGCTGCCCAGCGACTTCGACAGGATGTCATGCACCCCAGCGCATTCCAGCACGGCACGCACGGCGCCGCCGGCGATGACACCGGTACCGGGGCTGGCCGGGCGCAGCAGCACCACCCCGGCGGCAGCCTCGCCCTGCACCGGGTGGGTGATGGTGCCGCCGATGAGCGGCACCCGGAAGAAGCCCTTGCGGGCCTCCTCGACGCCCTTGGCGATCGCGGCCGGAACCTCTTTGGCCTTGCCGTAACCGACACCGACCATGCCCTTGCCGTCACCGACGATCACCAGCGCGGTGAAGCTGAACCGGCGGCCACCCTTGACCACCTTGGACACCCGGTTGATCGCGACGACACGCTCCAGGTAATTGCTCTTGTCACCGTCACGGCCGTCGCGGCCACCCCGACCACCGTCCCGACGGCCGCGGTTGTCGCGGTTGTCCCGGTTATCGCGCGCGTCACCGCGGGCCGGGGCACCGGTGTCCGGGGCCCCCGTCGTCGGCTGCTCCGCCATCATCGGCGTCCTTCCATCTGGTGAGTCATGCTCTAGAACCTCAATCCGCCCTCGCGCGCGGCATCGGCCAGCGCCGCGATCCGGCCTCCGTAGCTGTAGCCACCGCGGTCGAACACCACGGCTTCGACACCGGCGGCCTTGGCCCGCTCGGCGATGAGCTGGCCGACCCGCACGCTGTGCGCCTTCTTGTCGCCCTGCACGCCCCGCACGTCGGCCTCGATCGAGGAGGCCGCCGCCACCGTGGTGCCGGTCAGGTCGTTGACCAGCTGCACGTGAATGTGCCGCGAGGACCGGTTCACCACCAGCCGGGGACGCTCGGCGGTACCCGAGATCTTCTTGCGCAGCCGCGCGTGCCGGCGCAGCCGGGCGACCCGGCGGGCCGCGGACGCGCTCTGCCCCAGCGTTTTCGGTGTCTTGGTTTCAGCCATGACTACTTACCTGTCTTTCCGACCTTGCGGCGGACCTGCTCGCCCTCGTAACGCACGCCCTTGCCCTTGTACGGGTCGGGGCGGCGCAGACGGCGGATGTTCGCCGAGATCTGGCCGACCTTCTGCTTGTCGATACCCGAGACCGAGAACTTGGTGGGCGTCTCCACCGCGAAGGTGATGCCCTCCGGCGCCTCGACCACCACCGGGTGGCTGTAGCCGAGCGCGAACTCCAGGTTGGAACCCTTGAGCTGCACCCGGTAGCCGACCCCGAAGATCTCCATCTTGCGGACGTAGCCTTCGGAGACCCCGGTGATCAGGTTGGCCACCAGAGTGCGGCTCAGGCCGTGCAGCGACCGGTTGCGGCGTTCGTCGTCGGGCCGGGTCACCACCAGCGCGCCGTCGTCATCCCGCGCGACGCGGATCGGGTCGGCGACCTGGAGCTCCAGGGTGCCCTTGGGCCCCTTGACCGACACCTGCTGCCCGTCGATGCTCACGTCGACCCCGGCCGGAACCGGGATCGGCTGCTTACCAATACGAGACATGTCTACTACTCCCTCACCACACGTACGCGAGGACTTCGCCGCCCACGCCCTGGCGCGCCGCCTGACGATCGGTGAGCAGACCGGACGAGGTGGAGATGATCGCCACGCCCAGGCCGCCCAGCACCCGCGGAAGATTGCTCGACTTCGCGTACACCCGCAGGCCCGGCTTGGACACCCGGCGCAGGCCGGCCAGGCTGCGCTCGCGGTTCGGGCCGTACTTGAGCTGCACGACCAGCGCCTTGCCCACCCGGGCGTCCTCGACGTGGTAGTCGCTGATGTAGCCCTCCCGCTTGAGGATCTCGGCGATGTTGGCCTTGATCTTCGAGTGCGGCAGCGTCACCTCGTCGTGGTACGCCGAATTGGCGTTGCGCAGACGGGTCAGGAAGTCTGCGATCGGGTCCGTCATAGTCATCTGGCGCTACTCCTCCACCCTCACCAGCTGCTCTTCTGCACGCCCGGCAGCTCGCCGGCGTGCGCCATCTCGCGCAGGCAGATGCGGCACAGTCCGAACTTGCGGAGCACCGCACGCGGACGGCCGCACTTGTTGCAGCGGGTGTAAGCGCGCACCGCGAACTTGGGCTTGCGCGCCGCCTTGTTGACCAAAGCCTTTTTCGCCATCTGGGTCAGTTCTCCTTGAACGGAAAGCCGAGGGCCCGCAACAGCGCCCGACCTTCGTCGTCGGTCGTCGCCGAGGTGACGACGCTGATATTCATGCCGCGCGGGCGGTCGATGGAGTCCACGTCGATCTCGTGGAAAACCGACTGCTCGGCCAGCCCGAAGGTGTAGTTGCCGGAGCCGTCGAACTGCTTGGGCGACAACCCGCGGAAGTCGCGGATTCGCGGCAGCGCGATCGAGGTCAGCCGGTCCAGGAACTCCCACATCCGGTCGCCGCGCAGCGTCACCCGGGCGCCGATCGGCATGCCCTCGCGCAGCTTGAACTGCGCGATCGACTGGCGGGCCTTGCGGATCTCCGGCCGCTGGCCGGTGATCAGCGCCAGGTCGTTGACGGCGCCGTTGATCAGCTTCGCGTCCCGGGCCGCCTCGCCGACGCCCATGTTGACGACGACCTTCACCACGGTCGGGATCTGCATCACGTTGGCGTACTTGAACTCCTGATGCAGCGAGTCGCGAATCTCCTGGCGGTACTTGACCTTCAGCCGGGGCTGAATCTTCTCTGCAGTGGTCATCGCCTAGATATCCTTGCCGTTGCGCTTGGAGATACGGACCTTCTTGCCGGTCTCTTCGTCCACCCGGTAACCGACCCGGGTGGGCTTGCCGTCGGAGTCGACGATCATCACGTTGGAGACGTGGATGGGCGCCTCCTGGGTGACGATCCCG
>DASTNJ010000051.1:0-11703 GCA_035721065.1 Mycobacterium sp. | reverse complement strand
TTCCCGGCCGGGCCGCGCCGGCTGGGCGGCACGGGCGCGCCCGCGCCGCGCCGGCTGGGCGGCGGCCGCCCGCCGTGGGTCGAACGGTTCCCGGCCGGAGAACGTGTCGGTGGTCCAGCCGATCAAACGGGCCATCGCGATCGCGGCGGAGCGACGCTCCGAGTTGCGGGTCGGCTTCACCGCGCGACGGGCGGTGATCCTGGCGGCGGTGGTCTGCGTGCTGACTCTGACCGTCGCCGGGCCGGTCCGCACGTTCTTCGCGCAGCACGCCGAGATGAAGCAGCAGGCGAGAATCGAGGCCGCCCTGCGGTCTCAGATCGCCGACCTTCAGCAGCGCAAGACCAACCTGGCCGACCCGGCGCACATCAAGGCGCAGGCCCGGCAGCGACTCGGGTTTGTCATGCCCGGTGAGGTGCCCTACCAGGTTCAGCTGCCGCCGACGGCGGAACTGCCCGACGAGCCGGGTGGTCAGTCGGTGATCGCATCGATCCCGGGGCCCTGGTATGCGGCGCTGTGGCACACCATCGCCGACACCCCGCACGAAGCCCCGGTGCCGGAGCCGGAGCCGGAGATTCCGGCGGTCTTGCCCGGTACAGTGCCCCCGGTTGCGCCCGGTGGTTGACCCGGCCGATCTCGACGCGGTGCGGCGGCAGCTGGCCCGGGAGCCGCGCGGTGTGCTCGAAATCGCCTACCGCTGTCCCAATGGTGAACCCGCCGTGGTGAAGACGGCGCCCAAACTTCCCGACGGCACGCCGTTTCCGACGCTGTACTACCTGACCCATCCGGCGCTGACCGCGGCGGCAAGCAGGCTGGAGTCGGCCGGGCTGATGGCGGAGATGTCGGAGCGACTGCGCCATGATCCCGACCTGGCCGCCGGCTACCGCCGGGCTCACCTGTCCTACCTGGCCGACCGGGACGCGATAGCGCCGCTGGACACCGCGGTGTCGGCCGGCGGGATGCCGGATCGGGTCAAATGCCTGCACGTACTGATCGCGCACTCGCTGGCCAAGGGCCGCGGGCTGAACCCGCTCGGCGACGAGACGCTGGCGGTGCTGGCCGCCGACCCGCAGATGGCCGGAATCCTGATCCGCCAGGAGTGGACATGACCCGCGCCGACAACCGTGTTGCCGGGATCGACTGCGGCACCAACTCGATTCGCCTGCTGATCGCCGACCCGGACCCCGGGACCGGCCGGCTGCGCGACGTGCACCGCGAGATGCGGATCGTCCGGCTGGGGCAGGGGGTCGACGAGACCGGCGCGTTCGCGCCGGAGGCGATAGCGCGCACCCGGGCCGCGCTGGTCGACTACGCGGAACTGCTTGCCGCTCACCAGGTCAACCGGCTACGGATGGTGGCCACCTCGGCGGCCCGCGACGCGGCCAACCGCGACGAGTTCTTCGCGATGACCGCCGAAGTGCTGGGTGCGGTCATCCCCGGCGCGGTCGCCCAGGTGATCACCGGGCAAGATGAGGCGGCGCTGTCGTTTCGTGGTGCGGTCGGCGAATTAGATTCCGCCGGCGAACCATTCGTCGTTGTCGACCTCGGCGGCGGCTCCACCGAGATCGTGCTCGGCGACTCCTCCGGCGCGGTCACGGCAAGCTTCTCGGCCGACATCGGCTGCGTCCGGCTGACCGAACGCTGCCTGCATTCCGATCCGCCGAGCCGGGCCGAGGTGGCCGACGCCCGGGCCGTGGTCCGTGAGCGTCTCGACGCCGCGCTGCAGGTGGTGCCGGTGCAGCGGGCACACACCTGGGTGGGGGTCGCCGGGACGATGACGACGCTGTCCGCCCTGGCGCACCACATGACCGTCTACGACGCTGCGGCCATTCACCTGTCCCGGGTCGACTGCGATGCGTTGGTGACGGTCTGCCAGCAACTGATCACCATGACGCGGGAGCAGCGGATAGCACTGGGCCCGATGCACCCGGGACGCGCCGATGTCATCGGCGGCGGGGCGATCGTGGTGCAGGAACTGGCGCAGACCCTACGTCAGCAGGCCGGCATCACCGAACTGGTGGTCAGCGAGCACGACATCCTGGACGGGATCACGCTGTCGATCGCGTGAGCACTCAGTTGCCCTTCCAGACGACCTCGTCGTTGCCCGCGCTGCCCCGGTAGACAACGCTGTCGGGTGCCGTGCCCGACCGAACGTCGAAGTAAAGACGTCCGGTTGTCTCGTTACCCGTGGCGATCGGTGCGTTCGGAAGACCGTCGATCTCGTTTCCCTTCATCACCCAGTAGGTCGAACTGTTGACGGCCCGCGCGTTGAAGTCGGCGATGACCGGGGTGGCCGGACCCTTGACGGCCTTGGCCGTCACATCGGAGTACCAGATGCCGTCGTTGTGGCCGCTGGGCTGCAACTTGCCCACCGTGTAGTCGACGACCTCGGTGCCGCCCTTGCTGGAGACCTCCGCCGAGTCGCCGAACGACACGACTTGCTGGTCGGCAAGCGCCGGTGTGGCCGTCAGGATTCCTGCCGTTGCGATACCGGCGGCGGTCGCCGCCGTCTTCATGGCCATTTTGGCAGACATGACGTCTAACCCCTTCCCCTCTGTTTCGTGAGCAAGCGGCGGTGGTCGCTTGCCCGACTGTTCAGGGTTATCCAAACTCGCGAATTTCAAACCTGACCGGGCGGCCGGCTCACAACCACCACCGCCGATCACAGATCAGCAAGGTGCACCGGGCGGCGTCCAGCGCGGCTCGCCCCTGGGGGCTCAACAGGGTATCCACCGGGCCCGGCTGCACCGGGTCGACCACCACGAGCTGGACCGGCGTCGCACTTCGGTCCGTCTGTTCCAAATAATTGAGCAGGCCGCCATGGCTGGGCACCGACTCGATGTCGAGGTCCGGGTGGTTTCGACGGCGGTGGGCGAGACGATGCTCGATCTCGGCCTGCACGCGCCGGTCGTCGGCCGCCGGGCCACAGGCTGTCGCAGGGTTCTGCTGTCGCCTGGTCAAAACGCGCAGGGCACCGTCGCGAAGCCGCGCTTCGGCAACAGCCCGATCCAGCACGGTGTCGCTGGCCGGGGATGCGTCCACCACCGCGAGAACCAGACCACGACCCGGCGGCGTCGCGGTTCGCGAAACGATCGCCACCGGGCAATGCGCCGCGGTCGCCAACGTCGATGCGGTCGAGCCGATGCGGCCCCGAACGGCGTGCTTGAAGCCGGTCGAGCCGACGCAGAGGACGGTTGCCGACCGCGAGGCTTCCAGCAATGCTGCGGCCGCGCCGGAATGCACGACCTCCGACTCCAATTTGACCGGCTTTCCCGTCGATTCGATCTTGGTGATGACGTTGCGGATCGCGTTGTCGGCAGTCGCGATCTCGGCAGCGGCGGCGTCGGGATCGTTGTTGTTGGCATCGACCGCATACAGCAGCAGCACCGGAACATCGCGGTCGACGGCTTCGTCGACGGCCCATAGCGCGGCATGCTCGGCTGCACGCGAACCGTCGATGCCGACCACAACACACGGGGACGAGGGGTATGGATTGCTCATCGCAGTTCCTATCTGTCTTATTCGCCCGGTATGGACAAGACCTCACCGAGCCGTCGCCGCGGCGTGGGCGGCGGGACGTCTTCGAGGGTGGGGGCCACCCCGACACGGACCAGGATTTGCGGCAGGACGCCGCCACCCACGACCGCGGAAACCAACTCCCGGGTGACCCGTACCTCGGTGAGATGCGTCAGCGGACAGGTGGCCAGGCCGGCCATCGTGCATTCGAGCAATACCGCCGACAGCGCCTCGCCGGCCGCCAATGCGTCGCTGCGGTTGTCGGTGTCGGTGGACAGCACCAGAATCATCGAGTCGTCCTCGGGAATCGCGACCCGTCGCTCATCTTGATGGATGATCGGAAACACCCGGCCCACGTCGACGCGGTCACTCTCGGCGGCTGTCACCAGTGAGCTCTGCGGAATACCCTCGTGCAGCGTGAATGGTGCTGTCCACCTGGCCAGTTCGGCATGATAAAGCGAATCGTAGAGCCGCAGCGACTCGGCGAGTTGGGATGCCTGCACCAGCCGCGGGCGGGCATACCGCGGGAGTACGTCCAGGCGTACGACGTCGTCGTCAATGGCGTTGCGCAGCAGAGCTTCGAAATTGCCCCAATCGGCCGGTGCCGCGAACGGCAGCCGGTCGGTGCGGCGTTCCCAGATTGCGCTGGCGCGCCGGCGATGTCCGTCGGTCACATAGTCCATCGGGGTGAAGTGGATCGACGCCAAATGATCCGGCTGGCTGGGGTTGGGGAACCGATCGATGAGGGCTCGCCATCCGGCCGCGGCCGCCGCCACCCGCAGATGGTCAAGCGCAGCGCCGCAACCGATGACCGCCTGGCGTCGGGATCGGTCGTAGTGCAACACCCGACCCGAATCGAGGAACAACTGCAGCCGGCCATCGCGATCGAGCACCCACCGCCACGGCTGGCTGTTGTGCAGTGAGGGCGCCCGGCACGCCGATTGCACAGCGCTTCTGATGGTTTCGGTTCCCACGATCGTGGTAGGCATCTCGACCTCCGTTCGGTTGTCTGCCAGCCTGCCCCGGCAACGGAGATTCCAGCAGGGCCGTTGGTCCTGTGCCGGCCCGCCATTGGACCTGAAATACCTGGCAGAAGTTCTGCGCCCGACCGATCAGAATTCGCACACCCGGCCGACACACCCGCCGCTGAAGGCGGTGTCGACCGAGGGAACCGCCTGGTCGGGGGTGGCGAACGTCAACACCTGACCGGCGCGGCTGCCGTAGCGGTACACGGTGATGCCCTTCACCCGGGCGCGCCAGGCGGCCAGATAGGTGGCGCGGATGTCGTCGACGCTGGACGTGGTGGGCAGGTTCACCGTCTTGGACACCGCGGCGTCGACGTGCCGCTGCACGGCCGCCTGCATCCGCAGGTGCCACTCGGGCGCTATCTCCCCGGCGGTCGGGAACGCCGCCCGGATCTCGGCCGGAACGCCGGCGCATCCGCGCACCCCGCCGCGCCGGGCGATCTCGTGGATCAATTCGTCGTTGTAGAAGCCGCGATCGCGTGCCAGCCGGTCGAAGTAGGGATTGACCTCCAGGAGGTGCCGGCCGACGATCGCCCGGGTGTAGGCGATCGCGAACATCGGCTCGATGCCGGCGGTGGTCCCGGCGATCAGCGAGATGGTGCCGGTCGGCGCCACCGACGTGACCTGGGCGTGGCGCATCGGAGTCGACCCGGCGAACCGGCTGCGTGGGAAGGCCGGGAAGGATCCGCGGGTCTCGGCCAACTGCGCCGACGCGGCGTGTGCCGCACGCTGGATGTGCCCGGCGATGCGCCCGGCAAGCCGGACGGCTTGCTCGCTGTCGTACGGAATGCCCAGGGTGGCCAGCAATTCGGCCAGGCCCATCATGCCCACGCCTATCTTGCGGGTTTGTCTGCTCCCGTCGCCGAGTTCCGGAAACGGGTACACGTTGACGTCGATGACGTCATCGAGGAACCTGACCGCCAGTTCGACGACCCGGGTCAGCCGGTCCCAGTCGACGGTGCCGTTGCGACTCATCCGGGCCAGGTTGACCGACCCCAGGTTGCACGACTCGAAAGGCAGCAACGGCACCTCGCCGCACGGGTTGGTCGCTTCGATCCGTCCCGCGGCCGGCATCGGGTTGGCCCGGTTGATCGCATCGAGGAACAGCAGCCCGGGATCACCGCACGCGTGCGCGGCTTCGCAGATGGCGGTGAACAATTCGGCCGCCGGAACTCTGGCGGCCGTCTTGCCGGTCCGCGGATTGACCAGCCGGTGCGTGCCCCCGCGTTGCACTGCGCGCATGAAGGTGTCGGTGACGCCGACAGACAGGTTGAAATTCTGAAGGTCTTCGGGCGCAGCGGCTTTGGTCTTGACGAAGTCGTAGACATCGGGGTGTGAGACATCGAGCACCGCCATGCAGGCGGCTCGCCGCCGACCGCCCAGGTGCACCACCCCCGCAGCGGCGTCGAACAGGCGCAGGAACGACATCGGGCCGCTGGCCCGGCCGCCGGTTCCGGTCACGTGGTCGCCCGCCGGCCGCAGTCGACCGAAGGCGTAGCCGGTCCCGCCGCCGGCCTGATGGATCTGGGCGGCCTGGCCCAGGGTGGTGAAGATCGATTGCAGCGAATCCTCCAGTGGCAGCACCACGCAGGCCGACAGCAGACCCAGTGGCGTTCCCGCATTCATCAGCGTCGGCGAGTTCGGCAGGAACTCCAGGCTTCGCAACAGCTCACTGAAGCGAGTCGCCCAGCCGGCGGATGATCCTGTGCGGTAATCGTCTTCGGCCGATGCGACGAAGGAAGCGACCCGGTCCATCATCTCGCCGGTCGACTCGGTGGTGCGCCCCTGATCGTCGCGGAGAAGGTAGCGCTCGCGCAGCACGGTGACGGCAGCCAGACTGAGTTTGAGATCGTCGCGCACGCCCAGAAGCTTCTTCGCCGCCCGCAGTTCAGCGCGCCGCTGGCGGAACGTGATGTAGGAACGGGCGACGTCGTCGAAACCGGCGGCGGTCAGCTGTAGCTCCACGACGTCCTGAATCGCTTCGACGGTCAGGTCTGCGCGATCCGGATGCCGCGCCAGCCGGTCGACGACCGCCCGGGCTACGCCGGCCGCCAGAGCAGGATCGGAATGCCCGGATTCCCTTGCCGCGCGGTCGATCGCCGCCTCGATACGCCCGACGTCGAAAGCCGTCGAACTCCCGTCCCGACGCCGGACAGCGCGAGAAACCGGTGGATGAGGTCGCTTTGGGGCCATGCCACCAGGATGCGCTGTCGGTACCCGGGTGCGCCAGGCGTGTTAGAGCTCGAAGCGATAGCCCATGCCCGCTTCGGTCAGCAGGTGCTGGGGGCGGGACGGGTCGTCTTCGAGTTTTCGCCGCAGCTGCGCGAGATAGACCCGCAGGTAATGGGTTTCCTTCGCATAGGCCGGCCCCCAGACCTGGGCGAGCAGTTCGTCGCGCAGGACCAGCTTGCCGTGGTTGCGGGCAAGCATCTCCAGCATGCCCCACTCGGTCGGCGTCAGATGCACCTCGGCGCCGTTCCTGATCACCTTCTTGGCGGCCAGATCCACGGTGAACGACGATGTTTCGATGACCGGCTGATCTGCCTCGGATGCCGTGGCGCGGCGAACCGCGGCGCGCAGCCGGGCCAGGAACTCGTCCATGCCGAACGGTTTGGTCACGTAGTCGTCGGCGCCGGCATCCAGTGCTTCGACTTTGTCGGCGGAATCGGTGCGCGCCGACAGCACGATCACCGGCGCGCCGAGCCAACCGCGCAGCCCGCCCAGCACCTCGATGCCGGAGATATCCGGCAGGCCCAGATCGAGGATCACCACGTCCGGACTGCGCTCGGCGGCCGCGCGCAGCGCACCAGCACCGGTGGAGGCGGTGATGACCTCGTAGCCACGCGCGGACAGGCTGATCTTGAGCGCCCGCAGGATGTGCGGCTCGTCGTCGACCACCAGAACCCGGCTCACCGGCACGGGCCTTCCGATGCGGGCTGCGCCGCCGGCGCCGGCGCGGCCAGATCGACCACGATGGTCAGCCCGCCGCCGGGAGTACCGGTGGCCCGGATGCTGCCGCCCATCGCCTCGACAAAACCCCGTGCCACCGACAGTCCCAGGCCCACGCCGCTGGTGTTGTCGCTGTCACCGGCCCGCTGGAACGGCTCGAACAGGTGCTCGCCACCGCCGGGCGGCAACCCGCGACCCCGGTCGGCGACATTGATCAGCACCCGGTCGCCGGCCCGGTCCGCGGTCACCCGCACCTCGCTGTTGGGCGCGTAGCGCAGCGCATTGTCGATCACGTTCGCCAGCACCCGCTCCAGCAGGCCCGCGTCGGCGATCACGACGGTGAAACCGACGTCCACACTGACCTGGTCGAGGCCGCCGCGACCGAAACCGGTGGTGCGCCTGCCGATGCCGACGACGGCACGCTGCACCGCCTCCTCCAGGTACACGTTGACCAGGTTCGGCCGGACGACGCCGGCGGCCAGCCGGGAGGAGTCGAGCAGGTTGCTCACCAGCCCGGTCAGCTGGTCGATCGAGTCCTCGACGGTGGTCAGCAATTCGGCGGTGTCTTCCGGGGAGAAGGCGACGTCTTGGGCACGCAGGCTGGACACTGCCGCCTTGGCGCCCGCCAGCGGGGTGCGCAGGTCGTGGCTGACTGCCGACAGCAGTGCGCGGCGCAGCGCGTCGGCCTGCATCACCGCGTCGGCCCGACTCGCCTCGACTGCCAACTCCCGCTGCTTGACCAGGCCCGCCGCCTGCTGGGCCACCGCGGAGAGGACGTGGCGGTCGCGAGCGGCCAGCCGCTGGCCGGCCAGCAGCATCCAGAACTCGTCGTTGCCGACGCCGATCGCGGTATCGGCGGAATCCACTGTGGTGCAAGGGTCTGCGCCAGCAGAGCCCAGCACCTCCCGGGTGTCACCGTTCGTGTCGCCCCTGCGTTCACGCAGGAAGCTGACGGCGCGTTGTGAGTACGTCAGGCGGACCCGCTCCAGCAACGCCTCCAGATTCGCGCCGCGTAACACCGACCCGGCGAACAGTGTCAGCAGCTCCGCCTCGCGGGCCCGTTTCGCGGCCCTGTCGACGAGGGCCGCGACGGCAACCGCCACCAGCAGCAGCACCACCTCGGTGACGGCGGCATCGCGTTCGGCGATGCTGAAACTGAGCCGGGGGTCGATCAGGAAATGGTTCAGCAGCGCTCCGGACAGCGCAGCCGAAAGCACCGCCGGGGCAACGCCGCCGAGCAGGGCGACCAGCAGCACCCCGACGAGGAACAGCGCGCTTTTGCCGCTGGTGCTGAGAATGCCGTCCAGCCAGCGCACGATCGCGCTGCAGATCGCAACGGGGACAACGACCGCCGCCAGCCACGAAGCGGCGCGCCGCTGCCGCGACGAGACCGGTCTGATGGCAAATCCCGTGCTCTTTCGGCGGCCCGGAGGGCCGGCAACGCTCACCTGACCATCATCACAGGCGCGCTTGCGGGTGGCGGGGAACCGACCGTGCGCGAGCATGTTGTGTTCGCGGCGTGCTGATCAGCCGGCCGCGACGGGGCGGGTCATGACGGTCGGCTTGAAGCCGTAGCGCGGCGTGCCGAAGCCGAAGCTGCCGCGGTTGGCCGAGGCGACCGCGGGCATTCCGGCCGGCATCGCGGTCATCGAGCCGCCCTCGTCGGCTCCGGCGGTCCAGCCCGCACCGGTCAGGGTAGCTGGAGCGGCGGCCTCCGGGGTGGCCGCGGACCAGGTGCCTGGCACCGACAGCCCGCCGACCGCCGACGCCTGGCCGGCGCTGGCCAGCACCGGGGCGCTGCCGAGGGTCGCCGGTGCTGTAGGTATTCCCGGGGCAGGCGCGGGCGCGTCGACCAGGGCGATGCCGCCGGCCGCTTGACCGATGCCCGGTGATGCGATGGCGATCGCACTCGCGGCACCGGCGAATATGTGCCAGATGCCGGCGTTCACCAGGTACGCGCTGTAGGTCTGGAGTGCGTTCCAGATTCCGATGTTCTGTGTCGAGTTGATGAAGTTCGACAGGAAATCACCCAGGCCCGCCTGGGTGGAGGGTGCGGTTGCGGCCAGCGGTGAGGCCAGGGTCTGCATGGCGCCGGGCAGGCCGGCGACCGCCTGGGACAGTTGACTTTGCGCACCGGCGGCCGAAGCCTGGCCGACCGCGGCGGCCTGCCCGGCCAGGCCGGCCGGGTTGGTGTTGGGTGTCGGCGCGGTTAGCGGCTGCAATACCGCGGCGCTCGCCGAGGCAGCGGCATAGGCGTACATCGCCGTGGCGTCCTGCACCCACATCTCGCCGTAGAGGGCTTCGTTGGCGGCGATCGCCGCAGTGTTCTGGCCCAGGAAGTTCGTTGCCACCAGCGTGGCGAGTTGAACGC
Organism: Mycobacterium sp.; assembly: GCA_035721065.1. GTDB lineage: Bacteria > Actinomycetota > Actinomycetes > Mycobacteriales > Mycobacteriaceae > Mycobacterium. The sequence continues at coordinate 1,845 of DASTNJ010000051.1, read as the reverse complement.
GGTTGGCGGCGACCGCCGCCGGGGGCACGACGGTCGCGTGCGCGGTCTCGTAAGCGCCGGCCGATGCCGTCGCCTGGCTGGCCGCTTGCTGCATCGCCTCGGCGGTGGTGTTCAACCAGGTGACAAAGGGCTGCGCGGCGGCGGCCATCGCCGCCGATGCCGTGCCTCGCCACTCCTCGTCGGACAACATGGAGATCACCGACTCCAGGTTGGTCGACGTCGTCGTGAGCTCGGCGCCGAGTCTGTTATAGGCGGCCGCAGCCGCCATCATCGGTGCCGAGCCCGGGCCGGCATAGATCATCGCGGAGTTGACTTCGGGGGGCAGTGCGGCAAAGTCCATTTTTTAAATCCGTTTCTGTGTCGTCGATTTCGCTTCTGGTCGATTGGGTCCGGTCTCTCAAACGCCCTCCGGGTGCGGCGTCACTTTGGGTTTGACGCCGTAGCGGGGCTTGCCGAACCCGGAGCCTCCGCGACCTGCCGATGCCATTGCCGGCACGCCGGCCGGGACGGCCGTCGCCGACGTGGTCTCCGGGGCGGCGGCGGTCCAGCCGGCGCCGGCCGGCGCCGCGGGGGCGGTGCCCGACACCGGCGCGGCCTGGCCGGCCCAGCTCGGCGGCGCCGATGCCTGCGTCGTGGGTGCCTGGCCCACGCCCGGGGACACCGGTGCGGCCGCAGCCGGTGGGGAGCTTGCCAGCACCCCCTCGGGCAGCGCGGTACTTGCCGGTGCTGCCGGTGCGGCCTCTCCGACTAGCGCTGCCGCGGTCGAACCTGAGCCGCCCCCGCTGTGTGCGGTCACGCCTGACGGCGCGGTGATGTAGCCCTTGCCGAGGCCGGTGAATTCCGAGGCAGCGGATCCGATATTCGTCGCGTTCATGGTGGAGAGGACGGCGCCGTTGCTCAGCGCGCCGGCCAGCCCGTACGACGGGTCCGCGGCCGTGCTGGCGGCGACACCGCCGATCCCGGTGCTGGCGAGCCCCGCACCGGCAAGGCCGGTGCTGGCAAGCCCCCCACCGCCGAGTCCGCCCGCCGCCGGCGCGGCGGCCACCGAGTTGGCCGCCTCGGTGGCGCCGTAGGAGTCGGCGCTGACCCGCATGGTGTGCACGAACAGGTTGTAGATCGCCGTGGCCTGCGCGCTGACCTGTTGGTACAGCTGGCCGTAGGCGGCGAACTGGGTCGCCTGCAGTGCGGAGACCGGGTCGGCGGCCGCGGGGACCACGCCCGTGGTCGGGGCTGAAGCGGCGCTGTTCTCGGCCGCCATCGATGAGCCGATAGCGGCAAGGTTGTTGGCCGCGACCGTCAGCGCTTCCGGGTCGGTGGTGACGAACGACATGGACTACTCCTTACGAAAACGGGCCGACCCGGTTTCGGGTCGGCCGCTGTGGGGTGAGGTAAGGCTAGGGGCTGTGATGGGTGAAGTCTCGTCCAAACGGCTGGACGTACGTGGACAGCCGGAATTTTTTACGGTTTCTTGATGCCGAACGCCAAGTGGCGGCACCCCGGTCGCCCGGTGTGCCGCCGCGTGAGGGGTCGGATGGTCAGTCGATGAGCGCCGACGCGGGTAACGCCACGGCCAGGATCGCGGTGGGATCTCGCCGTGGCGTTACGGTCGCGAACGATCCGGCCCGGTTACGGCCGGTTTGTCGGCCTGGTCAAGCCCAGCTGGAGCCGACGGCCGAGTCGGTGCTGGCCATGTTGTTGCCCGCGGTCTGCACCTTCTGACCGTGAGCATTGGCCTGCTCGTAGATCACCTGGAAGTTCCGCCCGAGCTGGGTGATGAACTCCTGGCAGGCCACCGAACCCGACCCGCCCCAGAAATCACCGGCAGCCAACACATCATGGATGATC
>DASTNJ010000050.1:0-2220 GCA_035721065.1 Mycobacterium sp. | reverse complement strand
GACGGGGTGTCGAAGTGCAGACTCCGCGGCAGCACACCGTGTTGCAGCGACAACACGACCTTGATCAGCCCGGCGGCGCCGGAGGCGGACTCGAGGTGGCCGATGTTGGTCTTCACCGAACCGAGCAGCAGCGGCCGGTCCGCGTCGCGGCCGGCGCCGTAGACCGCCCCGGCGGCCTGCACCTCGATCGGATCACCCAGCGGGGTACCGGTTCCGTGCGCCTCGAGATAGTCGACATCGGCGCCGACCAGGCCGGCGCGGGCCAGCGTTGCGCCGATCAGCCGTTGCTGGGCGCCGCCGTTCGGCACCGTCAGGCCGCTGGAGGCGCCGTCCTGGTTGACCGAGCTGGCCGGAATGACCGCGGCGACCCGATCGCCGTCGCGCAGCGCATCGCTCAGCCGCTTGAGCACCAGAATCCCGCAGCCCTCACTGCGGACGTAGCCGTCGGCGGAGGCGTCGAAGGTCTTGCACCGCCCGACGGGGGAGAGCATCCTGGCGCGTGACGCGGCGATGCTGGTCACCGGGTTCAGTAGGACGTTCACCCCGCCGGCCAGCGCCAGATCGCAGTCGCCGGAGTGCAATGCCTGGCAGGCCTGATGGACGGCCACCAACGACGAGCTGCACGCGGTGTCGACCGCAACCGCCGGCCCCTCCAACCCCAGCGCAAACGCGACCCGGCCGGAGATGGCGTTGAGCGCGTTGCCGGTGATGAAGTACGGCTCGATCTTCTCGACTGACCCGGCGGACAGCAGATGCGCGTACTCGTTGGCAGCCACGCCGGTGAAGACCCCGGTCCGGCTGCCGCGCAGGGTGGTCGGCCCGTAACCGGCTCTTTCCAGAGCTTCCCACGCCGTCTCCAGCACCAGCCGCTGCTGCGGCTCGATCCACAGCGCTTCACGCGGGGAGATACCGAAGAATTCCGGGTCGAAGCCGTCGATGCCGTCGAGGAACCCGCCGAAGCGGGTGTAGATCTTGCCCGGCGTCTCCGGGTCGGGATCGTAGAACTCGTCGATCTCGAAGCGGTCGTCCGGGACTTCCCGGATCGCGTCCACGCCGCCGGCCAGCACCTCCCAGAAGGCTTCCGGATCGGGTGCGCCGGGGAAACGGCAGGACACCGCGATGATCGCGATCGGGTCGTCCGCGCGGGTGGCCGCCGCCGGCGCCGCACGGGACGGCGACGCGGCCGACGTCTGGTCGCTGAGCTCGAGCACGTCGACGAGCAGGTATTCCACCACGTCGGAAAGCCGTGGGTAGTCCATCGCCAGCGTTGCCGGTATCTCCTTGCCGACCCCCTGCTCGATGCGCCGCCGCAGCTCCACGGCCATCAGCGAATCCATGCCGAGATCGAAGAAACCCGCGTCCTCGCGGATCTCCGCGGGATCGACCCGCGTCACCTCGGCCACCGCGTCGCGCAGGTAATCCGCCAGCAGCCGGCGGCGCTGCTGCACCGGCGCGCTGGTCAGTCGCTCGACCAGTTGGGTGTTCCCGGTCTTCCCCGGGTCGGCCGGTTCGGCCGGCGCATCGGGCGCCTGCGGCTCCAGCTCCGCCAGGAACGGGCGCCGGCCGGCCTGCTGGTACAGCGGCAGGAAGCGGGCCCAGTCGACCCGCGCCACCACTCCTTGAGCCGCGCCCCGGACCGGACCCGACCCGGAAGACGCGGCGATCACATCGGCCATGCCGGCCAGCGCTTCCGCGGGGGTCAACGCCCGGATTCCGCGCTTGGCGAGCTGCTCGCGGGCGTCGTCGTCGGCCATGCCCGACGACCCCGCCGACCAGGGACCGAAGTTGACGCTGACACCGGGCACGCCCTGCTCGCGCAGTCGCCAGCACAGCCCGTCCAGGAAGGCGTTGGCCGCGCCGTAGGCGGTCTGGCCGAATCCGCCCCATACCGAGGCGATCGAGGAGGTGCAGACGAAGAAGTCCAGCCCGAGGCCGGCCGCCGCCTCGCTCAAATGCCAGGCGCCCCACACCTTCCCGGCGAAGACGCGATCCACTTCGGTGTCTTCCAGCGCGCTCAGCGGAGTGGTCCCGATCTCGCCGGCGGCATGCACGATGCCGGCCAGCGGAGCCAGGTCGGCCTGCACGGTGGCCAGTAGGCGGGCGACGTCGTCCGCGTCGGCGACGTCGGCGGAGACGACCCGGACCGCACAGCCGTGCTGCTCGCCAAGCTCATCGATGCGCCGTTGCGCGGCGTCGCCGGGCGGGCGCCGGCTGGTCAGC
>DASTNJ010000049.1:0-3777 GCA_035721065.1 Mycobacterium sp. | reverse complement strand
GGCCTCGACCGCCTCGCGCGGCTCGCCGTTGCCGCGCTGCACCCGGGCCGAGCCGTCTTCGGCCGGACCGGAATAGGTCAGCGCCCGGCCGGAGTCGTCGCGGCGGTCAATACCCCTGGCGCGGATCGCATTCCGACCCCGCCGATCGGATTCCCCGGGCTCTCCCGGTGCACCCGGTGCGCCCGGAGCACCCGGGGCGCCGGCGCCCCCGGCCGTTCCACCCGCCTGGGCGGCGAACTCGGCCAGGCCCTCCGGCTCGGCCATCGGCGCCACCGGCGCGGCCGCCTGGGCGGGTCCTGCTTCCACGGCGACGTTGAACAGGAATCCGACCGACTCCTCCTTCATCCCGTCGAGCATGGCGGTGAACATGTCGAAGCCCTCCCGCTGATATTCCACCAGCGGGTCGCGCTGGGCCATCGCGCGCAGCCCGATGCCCTCCTTGAGGTAGTCCATCTCGTAGAGGTGCTCACGCCACTTGCGGTCGATGACGCTCAGCAGCACGCTGCGTTCCAGCTGACGCATGGAACCGGGCCCGGCGAGGGCGTCCAGCTGCGCCTCCCGCTCCGCGTAGGCACGCTTGGCATCCGCGGTCAGCGCCTCCAGCAGCTCGTCGCGGGTCAGCTCGTCGGCCTCGCCGACGGCATCGGTGTGCAGCAGCTCGTGATAGTCGATCCCGACCGGGTACAGGGTTTTCAGCGCGGTCCACAGCGTCTCGAAGTCCCAGTCCTCGGCGTACCCCTCGGCGGTGGCGCCGTCGACGTAGGCGGTGATGACATCGCCAAGCATGTCGTGCGCCTGCTCGGCCAGGTTCTCGCCCTCCAGGATGCGCTTGCGTTCGGCGTAGATCACCTTGCGCTGCTGGTTCATCACCTCGTCGTACTTGAGGACGTTCTTGCGGATCTCGAAGTTCTGCTGCTCGACCTGGGTCTGCGCGCTCTTGATCGCCCGGGTCACCATCTTGGCCTCGATCGGCACATCGTCGGGCAGATTGAGCCGGGTCAGCAGTGACTCCAGCGCCGCGCCGTTGAACCGGCGCATCAGCTCGTCGCCCAGCGACAGGTAGAACCGCGACTCGCCCGGATCGCCCTGCCGCCCCGACCGCCCGCGCAGCTGGTTGTCGATGCGCCGGGACTCGTGCCGTTCGGTGCCCAGGACGTACAGCCCGCCGGCGGCGAGCACCTCCTCGGCCTCCGCGGCCGCCTCGGCCTTGACCTCCGGCAGCACCTCGTGCCAGGCCGTCTCGTACTCGTCGGGGGTCTCCACCGGGTCCAGCCCCTGGGCGCGCAGCCGCTGGTCGGCCAGGAAGTCCGGGTTGCCGCCAAGCACGATGTCGGTGCCGCGGCCGGCCATGTTGGTGGCCACGGTGATCGCGCCACGGCGGCCGGCGGCCGCGACGAAGGCCGCCTCGTGCTCGTGGTTCTTGGCGTTGAGCACGTTGTGCGGGATGCGCCGCTTCTGGAATTGCCGCGACAGATACTCCGAGCGTTCCACGCTGGTGGTGCCGATCAACACCGGCTGGCCCTTCTCGTAGCGCTCGGCGACATCGTCGACGACGGCGACGTACTTGGCTTCCTCGGTCTTGTAGATGAGGTCGGTCTGGTCGGTGCGGACCATCGGCCGGTTGGTGGGAATGGAAACCACGCCCAGCTTGTAGATCTCGTGCAGCTCGGCCGCCTCGGTCTGGGCGGTGCCGGTCATGCCGGCCAGCTTGTCGTAGAGGCGGAAGTAGTTCTGCAGCGTGATGGTGGCCAGCGTCTGGTTCTCGGCCTTGATCTCCACCTGCTCTTTGGCCTCGATGGCCTGGTGCATGCCCTCGTTGTAGCGGCGGCCGACCAGGACCCGGCCGGTGAACTCGTCGACGATGAACACCTCGCCGTTGCGGACGATGTAGTCCTTGTCGCGGTTGAACAGTTCCTTGGCCTTCAGCGCGTTGTTCAGGTAGCTGACCAGCGGTGAGTTCGCGGCCTCGTAGAGGTTGTCGATGCCGAGCTGGTCCTCGACGAACTCGACGCCCACCTCGTGCACACCGATGGTGCGCTTGCGCAGGTCGACCTCGTAATGGGTGTCCTTGGTCATCAGCGGCACGATCCGGGCGAACTCGGTGTACCAGTTCGAGCCGCCCTCGGCGGGCCCGGAGATGATCAGCGGGGTGCGAGCCTCGTCGATCAGGATGGAGTCGACCTCGTCGACGATCGCGAAGTTGTGGCCGCGCTGCACCAGGTCGTCGAGTGAGTGCGCCATGTTGTCGCGCAGGTAGTCGAAGCCGAACTCGTTGTTGGTGCCGTAGGTGACGTCGGCGTTGTAGGCGGTCCGCCGCTCGTCGGGGGTCAGCCCGCTCAAGATCACCCCGACGTCCAGCCCGAGGAAACGGTGCACCCGGCCCATCCACTCGCTGTCGCGTTTGGCCAGGTAGTCGTTGACGGTGACGATGTGCACGCCGTCGCCGCCCAGCGCGTTGAGGTAGGCCGGCAGCACACAGGTCAGGGTCTTGCCCTCACCGGTCTTCATCTCCGCGACGTTGCCGAAGTGCAGCGCCGCCCCGCCCATCACCTGCACGTCGAACGGGCGCTGGCTCAACACCCGCCACGCCGCTTCGCGGGCCACCGCGAACGCCTCCGGCAGCAGATTGTCCAGCGACTCGCCGTCGGCGATCCGCTTGCGGAATTCATCCGTCTTGGCCCGCAGCTCGGCGTCGGTGAGGTCTTCGACGTCCGCGGAGAGTGTGCTGACATAGTCGGCGACCCGCGTGAGCCGTTTGACCATGCGGCCTTCACCGAGGCGCAGCAACTTCGACAGCACAGCTAAATCCCCCGTCGGGTGTCAGTCTTCGTCATCACAGGTGCCACCATGGTAGGCGACCCGCACCTGCCGACCGGCACCCCCGGCTCCCGGCCGGTGTGGATCAGACCAGCCGGATCAGCCCGTAGTCGTAGCCGTGCCGGCGGTAGACGACCGACGGGTGCTCGGTCTCCCGGTCGTAGAACAAGAAGAAGTCATGACCGACCAGCTCCATCTCATAGAGCGCCTCGTCGACGCTCATCGGCTTGGCCGGGTGCTCCTTGGTGCGGACGACCTGGCCCGGCTCGTGATCGGGGCCGACGTGCCCGTCGGCACCCCCGCGGGCTTCCGGTTCCGCCGAACCGTCCCGGCTGAACGCCGCCGCCAGGAGTTCCGGGTCCACCGTGGTGGTCGACGTCGCCCGCGCCAGTGATGTCGGCGTCTTGTCGCCGTAGGAGACGTTGCGCCGGTCCTTGCTGCGCCGCAGCCGTTCCTCCAACCGGTCTATCGCCGCCTCGAACGCGGCGTAGAAGCTGTCCGCGCGGGCCTCGCCGCGAATCGCCGGGCCCCTGCCGTGGGCGGTGATCTCGATCCGTTGACAGAACTTGCGCTGGCGCCGGTTCGGGGCGTGTTTGAGTTCGACGTCGAAGAGCCGAATCGAGCGGTCCAGCCGCTCCACCCGGGCCAGCTTCTGTGAAACGTAGGTCCGGAAGTGGTCGGGGATGTCGACGTTGCGGCCCTTGACCACCACCTCCGCGGCCTCGGCCGTCGGGTCCGATCCGGCCTGGCCCTCGGCGGCGGCCGGCACCTCACTGGTGTCCACGAATTGATTTGCCATGATCACCACTCGTTTCTTGGTTGCGTCGCACGTGTTCGGGCGTACCCGGGTGCTTGACCCGACCGTAGCCCGTTCCGGCGGGCGCGTGCCACCGGTTTGGCGGACATGTTGCGACATGTTCGGTGACGGTCTGCTCATGGCGCCGCTCAGGCCGCCGCGAT
>DASTNJ010000048.1:0-5143 GCA_035721065.1 Mycobacterium sp. | reverse complement strand
ACGGCTGTTCCACTCCGGGGATCCGGAGGCGGCGTCCGGACGGCACCGTTTGCAGGCGCGGAAGCCGGCGAGCTGTGCTGCCGCGGCGGTCGGAAAGAAACGGACGTTGCGCCGCAGTGGTGGGCGTACCGGGCAGCTGGGCCGGCAGTAGATGCCCGTGCTGGCAACCGCGGTGACGAACCAGCCATCGAACCGGGCGTCCTTGGATTGGACGGCCCGGTAGCACCGGTCGAAGTCTTCGTGCATCACTTGTAACGATGGCATGCGGCGCCCGGCAAGACTAGCGGGAATCCGACACGGTGCTGCCGGCCTCGGGCCCGGTCGGTCTGCGGCCGGTCGGGCTACGATCGAGCCGTGGGTCAACTGGTGCAGCGGTATCTGGACCAGATCCTGGCTGAGCATGCTCCGGTGACCGAAGGCGCACTGGCGACATACATCCCCGAACTGGCCGGCGTCGATCCGGGGGGTTTCGCGCTGTCGCTGTCGTCATCCGACGGCTACGTCTACGAATCCGGGGATGCCGGGCGCGAATTCACCATCCAGTCGATATCCAAGCCGTTCACCTATGCGCTGGCGCTCGACCAACTGGGGCAGGCCGCGGTTGACGTCAAAATCGGCGTCGAGCCGTCCGGGGAGGCGTTCAACAAGATCAGCGTCGACCACGCCACCAACGCTCCGAAGAACCCGATGATCAACGCGGGCGCGATCATGGCGGCTTCGCTGATCCCGGGGACGACGACGGACGACCGCTTCAAGCTTATCCACGAGTTCTACTCCGAGTTTGCCGGTCGGGTGCTGGAACTCGACCAGGACGTCTACCGCTCGGAGAAGGCCAGCGGCAGCCGGAATCGCGGCATCGCCTACATGCTGGACAGTTTCGGCATCCTCGACACCGACCCCGAGGAAGTGCTGGATCTCTATTTTCGGCAGTGCTCGCTGAAGGTCACCAGCACGGATCTGGCCCGGATGGCGGCGACGCTGGCGCGTGGCGGTTTCAACCCGATGACCGGGCGACAGGTGACCGACGCAGCGGTGGTGCAGCGGACGCTGTCGGTGATGGTGACCTGCGGCATGTACGACGCGGCGGGGGATTGGGTCAGCGCGGTCGGCATGCCGGCCAAGAGCGGGGTGGCCGGTGGCATCGTGGCGGTGCTGCCGGGGCAGCTCGGCATCGGCGTCTACTCTCCGCGGGTGGACGCCAAGGGCAACAGCGTGCGCGGGGTCCTGGTGTGTCGCAGCCTTTCTCAGCGACTCGGGCTGCACTTCCTCACGGTGACGTCCGAGTCGCATGCGGCGATCCGGGCGGTGTATTCTCCGCGTCCCGGAATCCGGGTTTACGAGGTGCACGGCGATCTGCACTTCTCCGGCGCCGAGCAGGTGATCCGCACCGTCACCCGTGACAGTGCGGAATTCGACGTGGCGATCCTCGACGTTTCCCGGCTGGACGAGATCGACGACCCGGCGCGCAGGATGCTCGCCGGTCTGGGTGATGAGTTGCAGACCTCCGGCAAGCGCGGCTTGCTAGTTGACCCCGACGGGGCGGTGATCCCGGCGCCGCGATCCGACGACGGCCCGGCGTTTGGCACCGTCGAAGATGCTCTCGCGGCGGCCGAAGGCTGGTTACCCGACAGCCGGTCCGGCTAACGCGGGGTGGCCAGTACGGTTGGCCGGTCGAGCCCGCGCAACGTGACGGTGTCGCCGAATGACCAACGCGCCCGCTCGCTTTCGTCGGCCGGCTCGACGGTGGTCGATGATGCCAGCAGCCGACCGGGCTGGGATTTGGCGAGCTCGCACAGCCGGGCCGCCTCGTTGACGGGTTCGCCGATCACCGTGTACTCGAAGCGCTCCTTGGCCCCCACATTGCCGGCCACCGCCTGACCCGCCGCCACCCCGATCGCGGCCCGGCACTCCGGTACTTCGGCGCTCAGCCGGCCGGCGATGGCGCGGGCAGCGGCCAGGGCCGCATCCGCCGACCGGTCGAGGTGATTCGGGGCTCCGAATATCGCCAGCACGGCGTCGCCCTCGAACTTGTTGACCAGCCCGTGGTGGCGGTCGACCTCGTCGACGATCACCGCGAAGAACCGGTTGAGCAGCGTTACGACCTCTGCGGCGGGCCGGCTGGTCACCAGCTGTGTCGACCCGATGATGTCGACGAAGATCACCGCGACCCGGCGTTCCTCACCGCCGAGCTGTGGCCGTTCGCGTTCGGCCGCCTCGGCGACCTCACGTCCGACGTGCCGGCCGAACAGATCACGCACCCGCTCCCGCTCCCGCAGGCCGTCCACCATCGCGTTGAAACCGCTTTGCAGTTCGCCGAGTTCGGTGCCGTCGAAGACGACGAGATCTCCGCTCAGGTCACCCTGTTCGACGCGCTGGAGCGCGGCGCGCACCACCCGCACCGGGGTCGCGATCAGCCAGGACAGGATCCACATCAGCAGGAAGCCGAAGATCAGTGTGAAGGCCGACAACATCAGCACCGCGACCGCGAACTGGGTCACGGTGAGTTTCTGCAGGACGGCGGCGAAGAACGCGACCAGCGCGATGCCGAGGACGGGAACGCCGGACCCGAGCAACCAAACCGTCATGGTTCGGCCCATGATGCCCGGCACGGACCGCCGCGGCGGCCGTCCTGCCTCGAGCGCGAGGGCGGCGACCGGCCGTAACGCGAATTCGGCTAACAGGTAGCAACTGGTTGCCACCAGAACGCCGCTGAAAGCGATGGACAACAGGACCTGCGGGATGAACAGGGTGTTCACCAAGCCGTAGCACGTCGTCAGCAACAACGCGCCGATCCACCACAGCACCAGGTGGGCCCCCGCCACCCACAACGGCGCGCTGAACGTGTTGCGCTGGTCGGTCTGATCGGGCGGCCGCTCCTCGATGGCCCACCGCGTCAGCCGCACGGTCCGCCGGGTGATCCGGACCGTGCCCACCAGGAATGCCAGCACGATGTAGCCGGGCACGACTCCGAAGGTGATCCACGCCGGTGCGTCGGTGAAGATATTCGGTACCGGGATCGCAACCCCGATCAGCAGCAGGGCGACCGTCACCCCGAGCAGGTTCGCGACCACGATGACCACGAAGAGGATCGTTTGAATGCGCACCCGCCTGCGCTGGGGACTCTCCGAGACCTGGCCCAGCAGCCACGAGCCGTAGGCCGGTATCTCGCGCAGACGGCTGCTCTGCCGGCTCACCGCCTCGAGAACCCCGCCCAGCCGTTGCGGGCCGGCCTTCTTGGCTTTCATGGTGGCGTCAGCCTAATTCGTTCAGTGCTGGGCCTAGGGTGGATCGGGTGCGACTCGTTATCGCCCAGTGCACCGTCGACTACACCGGACGGCTCAACGCGCACCTGCCGTCGGCCAAGCGGCTGGTGCTGATCAAGGCCGACGGGTCGGTCAGCGTGCACGCCGACGACCGCGCCTACAAGCCGCTGAACTGGATGAGCCCGCCGTGCCGGTTCACCGAGGAATCCGGCGGCGAGCACCCGGTCTGGGTGGTGGAGAACAAGACCGGCGACCAGTTGCGGATCACCGTCGAGCAGATCGAGCACGATTCCAGCCACGATCTCGGCGTCGATCCGGGCCTGGTCAAAGACGGCGTGGAGGCGCACCTGCAGGCGCTGCTCGCCGAGCACGTCGAACTGCTCGGCGAGGGGTACTCGCTGGTCCGGCGGGAGTACATGACCGCGATCGGCCCGGTGGACCTGCTCTGCCGCGACGAGCAGGGCCGCTCGGTCGCCGTCGAGATCAAGCGCCGCGGCGAGATCGACGGCGTCGAGCAACTCACCCGTTACCTGGAGTTACTGAACCGCGACAGCGTGCTCGCGCCGGTCAGCGGTGTGTTCGCCGCCCAGCAGATCAAGCCCCAGGCCCGCACCCTGGCCACCGATCGCGGCATCCGTTGCCTGACACTCGATTACGACAGCATGCGCGGCATGGAGAGCAAGGAATACCGGCTGTTCTGAAGCGACGCGCCTACACTGACCGGATGGCCCGGCGCCCACGACCGCCACATCGGCGCGCATCCCCGCTGTCCGAGCCGGGCCGGGTGGAAACCGGCCCGGACGGCCATCCGTACGAAGTGCGTCCGGTTATCGGCTCCCGAGCCGTCAAGGTGTACCGCTGCCCCGGTTGCGATAACGAAATTCGTTCCGGCACACCGCATGTGGTGGTCTGGGCAACCGACCTGGGCCAAGCTGGATTGGACGATCGGCGGCACTGGCATACGTCGTGCTGGGACAGTAGGGCTACCCGGGGGCCAACCCGGAAATGGTCCTAGAAGTCGGCTTTCTCAGTCTTCGCGGGCCGGCTCGACCAGCTCGATCAGCACCCCACCGGCGTCCTTCGGGTGGATGAAGTTGATCCGGGAGTTGGCCGCGCCGCGCCGGGGCGCGTCGTAGATCAGCCGGACACCCTGCTCGGACAACCGGTCGGACAACGCGTCGAGGTCGCTGACCCGGTAGGCCAACTGCTGCAGGCCGGGTCCGCGCTTGTCCAGGAACTTGGCGATCGTCGAGGACTCATCGATCGGGGCCATCAGCTGAAGCTGGGCACTGCCGACCGGCGCGCCGCGCACCGCCAGCATCGCCTCGACGATGCCCTGGTCGTCGTTGACCTCTTCGTGCAGCACGATCATGCCGAGCTTGTCGTGGTACCACTTCTTGGCCGCTTCCAGGTCCGGCACCGCGACGCCCACATGGTCGATCGCGGTTACCAGCGCGGTAGCCAGGGCGGGGCGGGCATCGACATGGTCGGTGGTCATAACGCAACGGTAACCTGACGGGAAAGATTGTGCCCACGCGATGGGCGGATCAGCCGGTCCGTAGCGGGCCTCAGCCACCCGGGAGGTAGTTCATGACGACATCGGTGATCGTTGCTGGGGCCCGCACCCCGATCGGCAAACTGATGGGTTCGCTGAAGGATTTCTCCGGTAGCGACCTGGGCGCGGTCGCCATCGCCGGGGCCCTGGAGAAGGCGCACGTGCCGGCCGCGCTGGTGCAGTACGTGATCATGGGCCAGGTGCTGACGGCCGGCGCGGGGCAGATTCCGGCACGGCAGGCGGCGGTGAAGGCGGGGATCGGCTGGGACGTCCCCGCGCTGACCATCAACAAGGTCTGCCTTTCCGGTCTGGACGCGATCGCGCT
>DASTNJ010000047.1:0-11478 GCA_035721065.1 Mycobacterium sp. | reverse complement strand
CGCGTTCGACGAGATCCGAGCCCGGCCGCTGATGACCGGGGATACCGGCGACTTCTGGTCGACTCTGGCCGCGTTTCCCAAGCCGGTGATCGCGGCGGTCGAGACGTTCGCGCTAGGCGGGGGCTGTGAGCTGGCGGTGGCCTGCGACATCGTCATCGCCGGTGCCTCCGCGCAGTTCGGGGTTCCGGAGGTGAAGATCGGGGTGATCCCCGGCGCCGGCGGCACTCAGCGGCTGATCCGGTCGATCGGCAAAGCCAAGGCGATGGCGATGCTGCTGACCGGTGATTTCATCAGCGCCGAGCAGGCCTGCGCCGCCGGACTGGTGAGCGAGGTGGTCGCCGACGGTGAAGCGGTGTCGTGCGCTCTGGAGATGGCCGGACGCATCGCGAAGAACTCTCCGCTGGCGGTCGCGCTGGCCAAGGACGCCGCCGTGCACGCGTTCGAGACCGCGCTGGCCCAAGGGCTCGAACACGAGAAGCGGAATTTCTACGTGGCGGTGCACTCCGCGGACAGCCACGAGGGGCAGGCGGCGTTCCTGGCCAAGCGCGCCCCGAAGTTCACCGGAGAGTAGGAGAAAAATGTCTGAGCTGTTCCCCGACTACGTCGTGCCATGGGAGACCGAAGATCAGCGACTGCTGCGCAAGCACGCCGCCGAGTTCTTCCGCAGGGAAGCCACCCCCAACCAGGCCAGGTGGGCCAAACAACAGCAGGTCGACCGGGAGTTCTGGAAAAAGGCCGGCGCCGCGGGACTGCTCGGCCGCAACCTTCCCGAGCAATACGGCGGTGGCGGCGGCAATTTCGGCGACGAGGTGGTCGTCATGCAGGAACGCTCGTTCGCCCACGACACCGCGTTCGGGTACTCCGTGCACTCCACGTTGGCCGCACACTACATCGCCGCCTACGCCACCGAGGAGCAGAAGCACCGCTGGATTCCCAAGATGGTCAGCGGGGAGATGGTGATCGCGGTCGCGATGACCGAACCGGGCACCGGCTCGGATCTGCAGTCGATTCGCACCACCGCGGTCCGAGACGGTGACGAGTACGTCATCAACGGGTCGAAGACGTTCATCTCCAACGGATCCCACTGCGATCTGGTGGTGATCGTGGTCAAGACCGGGCCCGGGCTGTCGCTGGTCGTCGCCGAAACGAATGGGCTGGCGGGTTTCGAGCGCGGCCGGGTGCTGGAGAAGATCGGCCAGCACGGCCAGGACACCCGGGAACTTTCGTTCACCGACGTGCGGGTGCCGGCCGTCAACCTGCTCGGCGGCGTCGAAGGCAACGGCTTCGCCCAACTGCTGGAACAACTTCCCCGTGAGCGGCTGACCATCGGCGTCGAGGCGGTCGCGATGGCCGAGGCCGCAGTAGTCGAAACGGTCCGCTACGTCAAGGAGCGCACCGCGTTCGGCAAGCCCCTTCTCGACTTCCAGAACACGAAATTCGTGTTGGCCGAGTGCAAAGCAGAGGTGCTGGCCGGCAAGACGCTGATCGACTACTGCATCGGCCGTTACCTGGACGGAGAACTCGACGCCGCAACGGCCTCGATGGCCAAGATGTGGGGCTCGGACAAACAGGTGCAGGTCATCGACAAATGCCTGCAGCTGTTCGGCGGGTACGGCTACATGATGGAGTACCCGATCGCGCAGATGTATGCGGCCGCCCGAGTGCAGAAGATCTACGGCGGCACCAACGAGATCATGAAAGTCCTGATCGCCCGAAGCCTGTAGCCAGCGGTCGACACCATCGTCCCGGCCTCAGACATAAGGAGACATAACGATTCGGTACCGTCGGCCGGACATGCCGGAGCGCTCACAGCTGGTACACAACCCCGATCATTAAGGTGGCAGCACCGGGTGTCGGGGGATAGCCAACGAGCAGGCGGGAAGAGCATGCTGCCTTCACTGCGGGGCGACGAGCCGCCCACGCTGACCATCCCGGTGGCGCATCCGCGCGGGCGGCAGACGATCGGCCGGCGCGAGGACTGCGACATCGTCCTGGACGACCCGCTGGTCTCCCGGGTGCACGCGACCCTGACGCCGACCGCGGCCGGCCTGCAGATCGCCGACAACGTCAGCATCAACGGCACCTTCGTCAACGGTGAGCGCATCACCCACGCCCTGGTTCACGACGGCGATGTCGTCACCGTCGGCAACACCGACTTCACCGTCTCGGGCACCGCGCTGGTTCCCCGCCAGGCCACCGGCCGCACCGGTGGGATGGAAGCGCGTGAACTGAGCCTGCGCATCGACGGCCGTGCACTGGTCACCGACGTCTCCTTCACCGCCCGGCCGGGCACCCTGACCGCGGTCATCGGACCCTCCGGTGCGGGCAAGTCGACGTTGATCAAGCTGCTCAGCGGCGCGACGCCGCCCAGCCACGGCCGGGTCACGTTCGACGACCACGACGTGCACGCCGAGTACGCATCGATGCGGTCCCGCATCGGGGTGGTGCCGCAGGACGACGTCGTGCACCGACAGCTCACCGTTGAGCAGGCGCTGGGGTACGCCGCCGAACTGCGGCTGCCGCCCGACTCGTCGGCCGCCGACCGGCACCGGGTGGTGGACCGGGTGCTCGACGAGCTGGAGTTGACCGCGCACCGCACGACCCGCGTCGACAAACTCTCCGGCGGACAACGCAAACGGGCGTCGGTGGCCATGGAGTTGCTCACCGGTCCGTCGCTGCTGATCCTCGACGAGCCGACCTCCGGGCTGGACCCCGCACTGGATCGCCAGGTGATGACGATGTTGCGCCGGCTGGCCGACGCCGACCGGGTGGTCGTGGTGGTCACCCACTCGCTGACCTACCTGGACATGTGCGACCAGGTGCTGCTGCTGACGTCCGGCGGCAACACCGCCTTCGTCGGCCCGCCGCGCGCGATCAGCTCGGCGATGGGCAGCACCGACTGGGCGGACATCTTCGCGTTCGTCAGCGCTGATCCGGAAGGCGCCCACCGGCGGTTCCTGGCCCGCCGGCCGGCGCCGCGCCGCCCGGCGCCGTCCCGGCCGGTGCCATCGGTGGCCCGGCGCGCCGAACCGCCGTTGCCGCGCGGCCGTCCGGCGCGCACCAGCTTCCTGCGGCAGATCTTCAGCGTCGCCCGCCGGCAGGTGCGGCTGATCGTCGCCGACCGGGGCTACTTCGTCTTCCTGGCGCTGCTGCCGTTCATCCTCGGGGCGCTGACGCTGGTGGTGCCCGGCGACACCGGTTTCGGGCCGGCCGACCCGCGTGGCGACTCGCCCGACGAGGCGTCCGAGATCCTGCTGGTGCTGGTGGTCTCGGTGGTCTTCATGGGCACCGCGCTGACGATTCGCGACCTGGTCGGGGAGCGGTCGATCTTCCGCCGTGAGCAGGCGGTGGGCCTGTCGGCGTCGGCGTACCTGGCCGCCAAGGTCGTCGTCTACAGCCTTGCTGCGCTCATCCAGACCGGGGTGCTGACCGCGATCGTCGTCGCCGGCAAGGGCACGCCGAAAAAAGGTGCCGCGCTGCTCGGCGGTGCCGACAGCGCCGGCGGTGCGGCCATCGAGCTGTATCTGGCGCTCGCGGTCCTGGCCATCGTCTCGGCGCTGGTCGGGCTGGCACTGTCGTCGCTGGCGAAGTCCAACGAGCAGATCCTGCCGATGCTGGTCGTGGTGATCATGGTTTCGCTGGTGTTCTCCGGCGGGATGTTCCCGATCAACGGCCGCGCCGGACTGGACCAGATCTCCTGGTATCTGCCGTCGCGGTGGGGTTTCGCCGCCGCCGCCTCGACCGTCGACCTGGCCGCTGTCGACCCGATCGCCCCGCACGACCAGCTGTGGACCCATGCGGCCCGGTGGTGGGTGGCCGACATGACCATCCTGCTCATTCTCGGCGCGGCGTGGACCGGGCTGGTGCGCTGGCGGCTGCGGCTGCCCGGGCGCTGAGCTCAGGGCCCGGTGTCACCCCACACCGGCAGCAGACCGGCCGCGCGCACCTCGGCCAAAGTGGGTGCGGTGGCGTCGCGCTCGGACGGCACCAGCGGGTGGTCGTCCGGCCAGGCGATGCCGATCGCCGGGTCGGTGGCGGCGATGGTGTGCTCGCGCCGCGGATCGTATTCGGCCGAACACAGATACATCACTGTCGAATCATCTTGCAGGGCAACGAATCCGTGCGCCAGCCCGGCGGAGAGATAGACCGACCGGCGTTCAGTGGCGTCGAGCAGCACCGAGTCCCACTGGCCGAACGTCGGCGACCCGACTCTGATGTCGACCACCACGTCGAACACCCGGCCCTGCAGGCAGGTGACGTACTTGGCCTGGCCGGGCGGCATCTGCGCGAAGTGCAGGCCGCGCAGCACGCCGGCCGACGACACCGAGCAGTTGGCCTGCCGCAGATCGAAGCGGTGCCCGGCGGCCGCCGCGAACTCGTGGTCGGTGAACCATTCGAAGAACAATCCGCGCGAGTCGGCGTGCACCCGCGGGGTGATCTCCCAGGCGCCGGGAATGTTGAGTTGCCGGAAGTCCATGTCACTGCTCTCGTTCTCGGTAGCGGTCCTCGACGGCGTCTTTGAGTGGCGCCCACCAGGATTCGTGGTCGCGATACCACGCGATGGTGTCCCGCAGGCCCGCCTCGAAGTTGGTGTGCCGCGGTTTCCAGCCCAGTTCGTCGCGCAACGCCGACGGGTCGATCGCGTACCGCAGGTCATGGCCGGCCCGGTCGGTGACAGAGTCGAAGTCGTCTTCGCCGTGGCCCATCAATCGCAGAATCATCCGCAGCACAGTCAGATTGTCCTGCTCGCCGTCGGCGCCGATCAGGTAGGTGCGGCCGACGTGGCCGCGGTCGAGGATCTGCCAGACCGCGGCGTTGTGGTCGTCGACGTGGATCCAGTCGCGGACGTTGCGGCCGCCGCCGTACAGCTTGGCCCGTCGCCCGGTCAGCAGGTTGGTGATCTGGCGGGGGATGAACTTCTCCACATGCTGGTAGGGCCCGTAGTTGTTGGAGCAGTTGGAGATCGTCGCGCGCACCCCGTACGAGCGCACCCAGGCTCGCACCAGCAGATCGGCGGCCGCCTTGGTCGACGAGTAGGGGCTCGACGGGTGGTAGGGGCTGGCCTCGGTGAACCGACGCGGCTCGTCGAGTTCCAGCTCGCCGTAGACCTCGTCGGTGGAGACGTGATGCAGCCGGACACCGTGCCGGCGCACCGCCTCCAGCACGGTGAAGGTGCCGACCACATTGGAGCGCAGGAACGGTGCGGGGTCGGCCAGCGAGTTGTCGACGTGCGTTTCGGCGGCGAAGTGCACCACCGCGTCGGCCTCCCGCACCAACCGGCCGACCAGTTCGGCGTCGGTGATGTCGCCCTGAACCAGCCGGATGTCGCCGGCGAGATCGGCCAGCGACTCGCGGCTGCCGGCATAGGTCAGCGCGTCCAGCACAGTCAGCGCCACGTCGGGGCGCTGCCGCAGCGTGCTGCGCACGAAGTTGGCGCCGATGAACCCGGCACCACCGGTGACCAGCAGCCGCATAGGCGCAAACACTAGTGCCCAGGGTGGGTCCGGGTCGCCCGATCAGCCTCGTTGCGGGGTCAGCCCCAGCGGCCCGGCCAACTCGGTCAGCACCGGCAGCAGCCGCTTCCAGCCGCCCAGCACCTGGATCGTCACGTGGTCGGCCCCGGCGGACAGGTGTTCGGCCAGCCGAGCCGCGACCGCGTCCGGGGTGCCGTGCGCGACGACGGCGTCGATCAGCCGGTCGCTGCCGGGCGGGTGCACGTCCTCGTCGCCGAAGCCAAGCCGCCGCCAGTTGTTCACGTAGTTGGACAGCCGCAGGTACATGCCGACCGCCTCCCGGCCCGCCGCGCGCGCGGCCCCGGCGTCGGTGCCCAGCACCACCTTGTGCTCCGGCGCCAGCAGCGGCTGCGGGCCGATCAGCTCACGGGCGTGCGCGGTGTGCTCGGGGGTGGTCAGGTACGGATGCGCCCCGGCGCTGCGCTCGGCCGCCAGCCGCAGCACCCGCGGGCCCAGGGCCGCCACCACGCGCCGGCCGGCCGGCACCCCGGCGGCGTCGAGCGCGTCGAGGTAGTCCACCAGCGCCTCGTAGGGCGTGCGGTACTCGCTGGTGGCTTCCGGGTGGCCGACGCCGATGCCGAGCAGGAACCGGTTCGGATACGCCGCGTCGATGCGGTGAAACGACTCGGCCACCGGCGCGGCCGGTGCCGACCAGATGTTGACGATCCCGGTGGCCACCTGCAACCGCGAGGTCGCCGCCAGGAGCGGCTCGACGAACGCCAGCTCGGCGGCCGGCGATCCGCCCACCCAGACCGCGCCGTAGCCGAGGCGCTCGATCTCGGCGGCCTGCTCGGGGGTGGGCGCCCCGCCCGTCCACACCCCGTAGGGGCCCAGGTCGGGTTTCGGCGACGTAGCAGACATGGCATCGGTCATTCGCGGTGTCCCATCGGGTCTGGGTGGATTCCGGTCGGGTCCAGCTTGACACTGCGGCCACCGTTCACCATGTCCGGCCACCGTTCACCATGTCCGGCCACCCGCCGGCGGCTAGATTTCTCGGTGTGTTCCCCACCTCCGCCGAACTCACCGCGGTGGAACTGGAGCTGCGCGACCGGGTTCGCGTCTTCCTGGACGACAACCTGCCCGCGGGCGAACCGGGGCTGGGCATGGGTGCGGCGGTGGACCCGGCCTTCTCCGCCGCGCTGGCCGCCCACGGCTGGGTCGGCATGTCGGTGCCGGCGGACTACGGCGGGCCCGGCGCCGGCGCCGTCGACCGCTTCGTCGTCGTCGAGGAACTGCTGCGCCGCGGCGCCCCGGTCGGGCACCACTGGGTAGCCGACCGGCAGATCGCCCCGGTGCTGCTGCGCTACGGCACCGAACAGCAGAAGCGGTGGCTGTTGCCCCGGATCTGCCGCGGCGAGCTGTGTTTCTGCATCGGCATGAGCGAGCCGGACGCCGGCAGCGACCTGGCGTCGGTGCGGACCCGGGCGGTGCGCGCCGACGGCGGCTGGCGGGTGACCGGCACCAAGGTGTGGACCACCAATTCGGTGTACGCCGACTTCATGATCGTGCTGTGCCGCACCGGCGACGGCGCCCGGCACGAGGGGCTCAGCCGGTTGCTCATCGACATGCACAGCCCCGGTGTCACGGTCAACCCGATCCCGTTCCTGGACGGCAGCACCGACCATTTCGGCGAGGTGGTGCTCGACGACGTGGCGGTCGCCGACGACATGGTGATCGGCGAGATCGGCCAGGGCTGGGCGCAGAACACCAGCGAGCTCGCCTTCGAACGCAGCGGGCCGGACCGGTGGATCTCCACGTTTCTGCTGGTTCAGGAGTTCATCCGGGCGCACCCGGAGCCGGCCGCCAGCCCGGCGGGGCGGCGGCTGATCGGCGAGCTCGCGGCCCGCTACTGGGTGCTGCGCCGGCTGTCGCTGGCCGTGGCCAGGATGATCGACACCGGCCAGACCCCCGCCGCGGAGGCGGCGCTGATCAAGGAGATGGGCACCCGCTTCGAGCAGGACGTGGTGAGCGAGCTGCGGGAGTTGCTGGACCGCGAACTGGTGCTGGCGTCCGGGCAGCCGGCGCCGCTGTTCGAGCGGCTGCTGCGCCGCGCCGTGCTGGAGGCGCCGTCGTTCACCATCCGCGGCGGCACCACCGAGGTGCTGCGATCGGTCGCCGCCAAGGGGCTGACATGAGCCTGAGCACCGAACTGCACGACGCGGCGGCCAAGCTGTTCGCCGAGTACAGCGACTGGCTGGCGGTCGACGCCGCCGCCACCGCCGGCTGGTCGGCGGTCCTCTGGGAGGCGTTGCGGCGCACCGGATTCAGCGATGTGCCGGTGCCGGAGGAGTTGGGCGGGGCGGGCGGCACCGTTGACGACGCGGCCGAACTGCTACGGGCCGCCGGGGCGGCCGCGGCGCCGGTGCCACTGGCGGAGGCGGGGCTGATCGGCGGCTGGCTGCTGGCGTCGGCCGGCCTGCCACTGCCCGGCGGGGTGCGGACCGTCCTGGCGCCGACCGGCCGGTTGCGACTCGATGGCGACCGGCTGACCGGGGAGGTTCGCGGGGTGGCCTGGGGCCACCGGGCCGAGCAGGTGGTCGGGCTGGTCGACGGCGCGGTGGTGCTGGCGCCCGGCCCGGCGGCAACCGGCGAGCGCCCTACCGCTGTGCGCGCGGTCAACCTGGCCGACGAGCCCCGCGACACCCTGCGCTTCGACGGTGTGCCGGTGGCCGCGCGGGCCGACGCGCCGGCGGGTGTCACCGAACAGGCGCTGTGGGAGCGGGCCGCGCTGGCCCGTGCGGCGCTGATGGCCGGCGCGCTGCACGCCGTCGCCACGATGACGCTGCGCTACACCGGCGAACGCGAGCAGTTCGGCCGGCCGATCGGCCGGTTTCAGGCCGTGCAGGCACATCTGGTCACCATCCACCAGCAGGCGGCGCTGGTCTCGGCCGCGGTCGACGGCGCGGTGGCGGCCGTGCAGCGCGGCTCGGCCGGCTTCGAGATCGCCTGCGCCAAACTGCTCGCCGACGAGGCCGCCGCGCTGGCCACCCGGGCCGCGCACCAGGCGCACGGCGCGATCGGCATGACGAAGGAGTATCCGTTGCATCACCTCACCCGCCGGCTGTGGGCCTGGCGCGACGAAGGCGGTGGCCATCACCGCTGGGCGGACCTGCTCGGCGAACGCCTGGTGGCCGCGGGCCCCGACGCCCTCTACCCGGCGATCCAGTCCGGCTCCGCGGTGCTGCCGGAGGTGGCCAGGTGAACCGGCTGACCCGGCCCGACGGCGCCACCCTGGCCTATCGGGTGCACAACCCGCAGGCCTCGGGCGTCCCGGTGCTGCTGACCCACGGCTTCGGCGCCACCGCCGCCATGTGGGACGACAACGTGGGCCCGCTGTCGGCCGACCGGCCGGTGATCACCTGGGACCTGCGCGGGCACGGCGCCAGCGACGCACCGGCCGACGCCGGCGCCTACAGCGAACAGATCAGCGTCGCCGACATGGCCGCGATCCTGGACGCCGCGGGCGCCGAGCGGGCGGTGGTCGGCGGGATGTCGCTGGGCGGCTACCTGTCGCTGGCGTTCCACCTGGCCCACCCGCAGCGGGTGGCCGGCCTGCTGCTGGTCGACACCGGCCCCGGCTACCGCAGCGATGCGGCCCGCGCCAAGTGGAACGAGTGGGTCGAACGGCAGGCGCGGCGACTGGAGTCCGGCCGGTCGCGGGCCGCGGCCTCCCCGGAGGCGGCGCGGGCCCATCACGAACATCCCGAGGGACTGCCGCGGGCGGCCCGCGGCATCATGGCGCAGCACGACGCCCGGGTGATCGACTCGGTCGGCACCGTCGCGGTGCCCACCCTGGTGGTGGTCGGCGCCGACGACACCGACTTCCTGGCCGCGGCCGACTACCTGCACCAGCGCATCCCCGGCGCCCGCAAGGCCGTGCTCCCGCACGCCGGCCACGCCGCGAACATGGACCAGCCGGAGAAGTTCAACACCGCCGTCCGGGAATTGCTGGAGCAGCTGTGAGCGCGCCCGACGTCACCGTCGCGCTGACCGGGCACGTGGCGTGCGTGGAGATGCACCGGCCGCCGAACAACTTCTTCGACACCGCGCTGATCCGCGGTATCGCCGACGCCTACCAGCAGCTCGACGACGACCCGCGGTGCCGGGTGATCGTGCTCTGCGCGGAAGGCAAGCACTTCTGCGCCGGCGCGGACTTCTCCGGCCCGGGCGTCTCCGCCGCCGACCTCTATGCGCAGGCCATCCGGTTGTTCCGGGCCCGGACCGTCGTCGTCGCGGCCGTGCACGGCGCCGCCATCGGCGGCGGGCTGGGGCTGGTGCTCAGCGCCGACTTCCGGGTGGCCTCGCCGTCGTCCAGATTCGCCGCGAACTTCAGCCGGCTCGGCTTCCACCCCGGCTTCGGGATCACCGCGACGTTGCCCCGGGTGGTCGGGCCGCAGCGGGCGCTCGAGTGGATGCTGACCGGCGAGCGGTTCGGCGGCGAAGCGGCCCACCGGGCCGGGCTGGTGGACGAACTGGCGGCCGACGAGGACGTTCGGCCGGCCGCGCTGCGGTTCGCCGAGCGCATCGCCGCCTCGGCTCCGCTGGCGCTGACCAGCATCCGCGCCACGATGCGCGCCGGGCTGGCCGAGGCCGTCGAAGCGGCCACCGCCCACGAACTCGCCGAGCAGACCCGGCTGCAGGCGACCGCCGACTTCCGTGAGGGCGTCGCCGCCACCGCCGAGCGCCGGGCGCCGAAGTTCACCGGTCACTGATCGGCCGGCGGGTGGCCGGACCGGGCTTCTACCGGGCTTGCACCGGGCTTGCCCCGGGCTCGAACCGGTCGTCGTCGGGGCTTGTGGCGGGCGATTTTGGCGCCCGACCGCGATACGAGTATCCTGGGACAACGGTGCGGCGTTCGCGTCGGCTCTTACGTGCTCTGTATGCGGATTTTCACGGAATTTCCTGCCACCGGCTCACGTCTTGCAGTCGCGGTTGACGCTGCGCCGAAACTGCAGCGCAACTGAATTTCGCCAACTATGGAGGACGGCCGGAAGGGTAATGGCCAAAAAAGACGGTGCCATCGAGGTCGAGGGTCGAGTGGTAGAGCCACTGCCCAATGCGATGTTTCGCATTGAGCTGGAGAACGGCCACAAGGTTCTCGCCCACATCAGCGGCAAGATGCGGCAGCACTACATCCGCATCCTGCCCGAGGACCGCGTCGTGGTGGAGTTGTCTCCCTACGACCTGTCCCGCGGCCGCATCGTCTACCGGTACAAGTGACCCACCCCGTCAACCATCGATAGAACAGGACTCCACAGCCGTGAAGGTGAACCCGAGCGTCAAGCCGATCTGCGACAAATGCAGGGTGATCCGTCGGCATGGGCGGGTCATGGTGATCTGCTCGGACCCGCGCCACAAGCAGCGGCAGGGATAACAGCGAGTAGCCGCCGTGGGCGCAGCCGGGGCTTCGGCTCTTTTCGGCCCATACAACTGAATGCAGACCTCCCAGTACCACCGAGTGGATAGGCCACTCGGCTACGCCCGGAACGAAGGCCGGGCCCCGGAGCAACTTGCGCCGGGACGGGCTGGGACCGACACCTTCGTGACGAAGAGGAAAGGGGCACGCCCCCCATGGCACGACTTGTGGGCGTCGATCTCCCGCGCGACAAGCGCATGGAGATCGCGCTGACCTACATCTACGGCATCGGCCGTACCCGCTCCAAGGAGATCCTGTCCGCCACCGGCATCGACCGGGACCAGCGCAGCAAGGACCTCACCGACGACCAGCTGACCAAGTTGCGCGACTACATCGAGGGCAACCTGAAGGTCGAGGGTGATCTGCGCCGCGAGGTGCAGGCCGACATCCGCCGGAAGATCGAGATCGGCTGCTACCAGGGTCTGCGGCACCGCCGCGGCCTGCCGGTGCGCGGCCAGCGGACCAAGACCAACGCGCGCACCCGCAAGGGTCCCAAGCGCACCATCGCCGGTAAGAAGAAGGCCAGGTAACCCATGCCACCGAAGAAGG
>DASTNJ010000046.1:0-45339 GCA_035721065.1 Mycobacterium sp. | reverse complement strand
CCGGACAGCACAGCTGCACCTGCGGCCACGATCGTGAACCGGCGCGGCATTGTCTTCGCCGAACCGGAGACTCTGTCAACCAGCTTCATACGCACGTACCTCATCCTCAATGTTGGTGGTGATGTTCAGAAACGTGATGTTTCGGTCGTCCTCGACCAGATCTCGGGCGCCCGCGGCACCGCGACGACGTGTAGTTAACCACACCAACCCACGAAAATTCTCTTACCGATCTGCCATAAACGGTTTTCCGGCAGCCCCGGTCAGCGGATTCAGCAGTGATCTGGACAGCACCCGTGTACGTTGTCGCAGGTCAGACTGATTCACGACGTCGCCATGCGCGTCACTTGCGGTGTGCGTCACATTTAGGCTGGGGTGCCCCAGTGCCCATCTCATCCGCGGCGCCGGCATCTGTTCCAGACGCAGTCCCCGACGGCGCCAACCACCGCTGCTCAGGGGCCTTCGGCCGGCAGTCCGGTGTAAGGCGCGTGGCTCGAATCGGACCCGGACTCGGGTGCCGGCGGCAGTTCGGGCACGTCGAGCCCGCACCGGATCAGCTCCTGGCGCGGCACCCGGTCGATCCGGTACCGGGTGAAGGCGACGGAGTGCAGGAAGTTCGAGACGAACCGGTGCAGGCCCATCGGCGCGCGGACGGAGTTGAGCACCGCGTCGGTTCCCGGGCAGCCCAGCGCCGCCTGAGCCTCGGCCACCCACTGCTGATCCAGATAGCCCGGAATGCCCGGATACCACTTCACCCACGGGCCATCGGCGATCACCCAGTCCCGGAAGATGTCCTTGTCGTGCCCGATCCGGGCGTACTGCAACCGGTCGGTGTGCGCCGCGAGCGGGTTGACCAGCCCGATCTGGTCGAGCAGCCGCACGTCGAGGCCGGTGTTCATGCCGAGCATGCCCAGGTTGGTGAAGAACACCGTGTGCGGACCGGTTCCGTCCGGGCCCGGCGGTGTGCCCGGCATGGGCGGCACCGGCAGGATGACCGGCACCAGGTCCCACTGGTCGTAGTTGCCCGACGGCAGCAGCAGCGCGCCCTCGGGGGTGTCGTCGATCGTGGCCAGCACCGCGCGCATCCGCGGATAGCCGAGGTAGTCGGCGGCGGTCAGCGGGTGCGCCTTGCCGGTGGCCTGCGAGTAGAACCGGCGTTCGTCGACGATGCCCGAGTAGGTGACCCGGGTGGCGTCGTAACCCATCCCGGCCGAGTTCGCCGCCCACAGCGCCCAGCCGGCGGTCCCGAGCCACAGCGCGCCGACCGTTCCGGCCAGCCAGTACTGGGCGTCCCGGGAGAGCCGGTCGCCGCTGGGTAACAGCACCGGGATGACGGCCACCGGGGCCAGCACACAGAACAGCGGCACCAGCAGCACCCGCCCGTGCATGAAGTCGCCGCCCTGCCGAACCCAGTAGGCGGCCTGCAACAGACCGCTGGCCACCATGAAGCACACCACCACCGCCGGGCGCTGCACCCCCCGGCCGACGCGGCGGAAACCGTCCGGCGGCCGGTGCTGCCCGCCACGGCCCACCACAGCCGCCAGCAGCAGCCCGAGCACTGTCAGCAGCACGGCCGGCACCCAGAGCGAGTAGGGGGCGTTGAAGTTGGCCAGGTAGATCATCCCCTGCGACCACTTGTCGCCGGCCGCGTCCTTGGCCAGCGCGGTGCCGGGAACCAGCAGTGCGTAGTAGCCCATCCGGAAGACCTGGTAGGCGACCGGGAGCAGCCCCCCGGCGACCAGGATCAGTCCCCGGGCCCGCCAGCCCCGGACCGCGAGCAGCAGCATGATCAGCGCTCCCCCGCCGATCAGCGCCAGCTCGGGCCGCACCAGCACGCTGAGTCCGGCGACGAAGGCCAGCGAACCGATGAACACCCACCGTCGGGCCGGGATCGTCCGGGCCGGCGTGATCCGCACCGGCGTCTGGGCCCAGTACACCAGCATCAGCCAGAGCAGCCCCAGGTAGCTGCAGACCAGACCGTTTTCCAGTCCGGACGTCGCGAAGTCGCGCGCCGGCCCCACCGCGATGTAGACCAGCGCCCCGGCCGGCAGCAGCAATGCGCGGCGACCCCAAAGGCCGGGCGCGTACAGCCGGGCGGTCCCCAGCATGACCAGCACGATGCCGAGCACGCTGAGCGCCAGCGCGGCGGCCAGCGCAACGTACTCCATCCGCATCGGCCCGCCCAGCCAGCAGCCCAGATACATCAGATAGGTCCATACCGCCGACGTGTTGGCCTCCACCCGTTCACCGGCGTTGAACACCGGCCCGTTGCCGGCCAGCATGTTGCGCACGGTGCGCAACACGATCAGCCCGTCATCGGACATCCAGCGCCGCTGCCAGGCGCCCCAGCCGAACAGCACCGCGGTCACCAGCACGCCCACCCACAGGCTGACCCGCGCCACCTCGCGATCGCGCAGCGCGGCCCGCACCCGCGGGCTAGCCGAAGGCGACGGCAGCACCGATGGTTCCGATCCAGCCCAGCGCCAGTAGCTGCAGCACCCGGTCGCGGCGCAGCACGTCCTCGGGTTCGCCGGCCATTCCGCCGTCGACGTCGACTGCATAACGCAGGATCGCGATGGTGATCGGGATGATCGACACCGCGTACCAGGAGCCGGAGCCGTGGTCGCGCTCGAAGGCGAACAGCCCGTAGCAGACCACCATCGCGGTTGCCGCCAGCGTCCAGACGAACCGCAGGTAGGTGCTGGTGTAGCTCTCCAGCGACTTGCGGATCTTCGCCCCGGTCTGCTCGGCCAGCTGCAGCTCGGCGTAGCGCTTGCCGGTCACCATGAACAGCGACCCGAACGCCATCACCAGCAGGAACCACTGCGACAGCGGAATGCCGGTGGCCACGCCCCCGGCGATGGCGCGCAGCAGGTACTGCGCGGCCACGATGGAGATGTCGACCACCGCCAGATGTTTGAGACCGAAGCAGTACGCCAGTTGGATGGCCAGGTAGATCGCTATCACCAGGGCCAGGTTCGGTGTCAGCCACCAGGACACCGCCAGCGAGACGGCGGCGAGCACCACCGCCAGCGTGTAGGCCAGCCACTCGGGCACCACTCCGGCGGCGATCGGGCGGAACCGCTTGGTCGGGTGCGCCCGGTCGGCGTCGACGTCGCGGGCGTCGTTGACCAGGTACCCCGACGAGGCCGCCAGGCTGAACACCACGAACGCGACCAGCGCCTTGCGGCCCACATCGGCGTAGTCGTAGTGAACGCCGCCACCGAGTGCGGCCAGCGGCGCAGCCAGTACGAGGACTTGTTTCACCCATTGCCGCGGCCGCAGCGCCTTGACCACCCCGACAGGCAGGTTGGCCGGTGGTCCCGGAGTTGCAGTCACCGCTTTACTCATCTCACTCATCGGCGCCCCCGCCGCTATCCAACCGGATCACGGCGCCCGCCACCGCGGCGCCCACCGCGATACCGGTCAACACGTCGCTGGGGTAGTGCACCCCGAGCACCATCCGCGACAGCGCCATCGGCGGCACCAGCAACGCCGGCAGGGCCAGCAGGGCCGGCCCTGTCAAACCCGCAGCCCGTCCGATCAGGATCGCCGCCGCGGTGGTCGAGGTGGCGTGCGCCGACGGAAAGCTCAGCCGGCTCGGAGTTCCCACGCCGACCGCGACCGCCGGATGCTGCGGCCGCTCCCGCCGCACCACCCGTTTGATGGCCACCGCGACCGCGTGTGCGGCCAGCGTCCCGGCCCCGGCCAGCAGCCAGGGCCGCAGCCGGCGCGGCTGGGCCAGGGCGCCGGCCGCCGAGACCGCCAGCCAGCCGATGCTGTGCTCGCCGAAGTGCGACATCGCCCGAGCTGCCGGCAGCACGCCCGGCCGGTCGGCCAGCGCCGACTGCACCGCCAGCAGCGCCGCCACCTCGCCGTGTGGCCGCGTCACCTCGACCCAGGATTCAGGCCCGAATTCAGCCACGGCCACCCGCGTCACCATCCGCCAACAGCACTTTCTCCCACTGCTGGGCACTGGACAGCATCGGCAGCGCGGCGCGGTAGGTCCGGCGCAACCTGTCGAACCGGCGGGCCAGTTGCCGCAGCCGGCGCAGTGACTGGCGCAGCAGCGCGAACATCGTGGCCCGGTCCCGCTGCCGGTAGACCACACCCCGGCCGTCGGCGGTGGTGACGGTGGCGCCGTCCAGCGTGCACAAAAGGAACCAGCGCGCGTCCTGGGTGGCCACGTTGAGTTGCGGCCGCCGGTAGTGCTCGGGGTCGGCGCGGGTCAGGTTGTGCAGGATGCCGCGGGCCAGCCGGTAGCCGATCGCCAGCGGGTGCACCGGCGGTTTCATCGGCTTGTTGCGCTTCGAGGCGGCGGGCAGTTCGCTGGCCGACGGAAGCACCACGGCGTCGGGGTAGGCCTTGCGCATCGCGTGGATGTCCGGCAGTGCCGACTCCAGGATCGAGAAGATGTGCTCGGGGCCGGCCAGAAAGTCGTCGATGGCCTTGTTCTGGATGGCGACCGTCGAATACTCCAGGCAGGCAAGGTGTTTCAGGGTCGCCCTGAAATGGCTCCGTAGCAGGCCGGCGATGTTGCCGTCCCAGTGCAGCGCGGCTACCACCAGCCGGTTACGCAGGTGGAAGTAGGCCTGCCAGTCGATCGCGTCGTCCTTGTCGCTCCAGGCCATGTGCCAGATTGCGGCCCCGGGCAGGGTGACCGTCGGATAGCCGTGATCGGCGGCGCGCAGCCCGTACTCGGCGTCGTCCCACTTGATGAACGACGGCACCGGCTGGCCGATCTCCTCGGCGACCGTGCGCGGGATCATGCACATCCACCAGCCGTTGAAATCGACGTCGATCCGACGGTGCAGGTCGGCGGTGTCGGCCAGCGAGTCCCTGGCAAAGTTGTGGTCGTACTCGGTGTGCGGGGCGTTGGTCCACATGAACGCCTCGGGGTCCACGACCTCACCCATGATGTGCAGGTGCGCCGGCTCCTGCAGGTTGAGCATCTGCCCGCCGATCAGGGTCGGCGCCTTGGCGAACCGGCTCAGGGCCAGCGCCCGCAGAATCGAGTCGCACTCGATGCGAATGTCGTCGTCCATGAACAGGATCTGCGCGCAGTCGGTGTTCTTCAGCGCCTCGTACATCACCCGGCTGTAGCCGCCCGACCCGCCGAGGTTGGGTTGGTCGTGCATGGAAAGCCGGTTGCCCAGCCGCGCGGCCGCCGCGGCGAACCCGGGGTGGTCACGAACCTTCCGGGTGCCCTGATCGGGCACGATCACCGCGCTGATCACCTCGTCCACCAGCGGATCCGAGGTCAGCTCGGCCAGCGCGTTGACGCAGTCGTCCGGCCGGTTGAATGTCGGGATGCCGACCGCGACGTTGGCCGGGCCGGGGGGCAAGCACGGCGCGTACCAGCCGGCGGCGTGCACGGTGACGGCGGTGTCGGTGGCGATGTCGAACCAGATCCAGCCGCCGTCCTCGAAAGGCGCCAGCGCGATCTCGAACTCGACCACTGCGGATTCCCCGGACCCGTCCCCACCACCGCTGCTCACCGGCTTGCCGTCGACCGCGATACGCGCGCCGGTCGCTTTGGAGCGATACACGTCCACCCGCGCGGTACCGCTCAGCTCCACTTGCAGCACCACCGACTCCAGCGTCGACCAGCGCCGCCAGTAGGAGGCCGGGAAGGCGTTGAAGTACGTCGCGAACGACACCTCCGAGTCCGGGCCGATCTCCAGGCTGGTGCGGCCGGCCGAGTGGGCGCGGCGGGTGTTGGTCTTCGCCTCTTCGATGTAGAGCTTGCGCACGTCCAGCGGCTCACCCGGCCGCGGCAGGATGACCCGCGCCAGCGGGCTGACGGCGGAAGTGGGGTTGTCAGGCATCGTCATCTGCGTCACTCCTCCCCAGCGGCACGCCGTCGCAAAGGTGCGGCACGAGGGTGTTGTCGTACATGTTCAACGCACTGGCGATCGCCATGTGCATATCCAGATACTGGTAGGTGCCCAACCGGCCGCCGAACAGCACCCCCGCCGACACCGTCTCGTTCTTGGCCCGGGCCCGGTAGGTGGCCAGCAGAGTGCGGTCGGCCTCGGTGTTGATCGGGTAGTAGGGCTCGTCGTCGGCGTCGGCGAACCGCGCGTACTCGCGCATGATCACGGTCTTGTCGCTCGGGTAGTCGCGTTCCGGGTGGAAGTGGCGGAACTCGTGGATGCGGGTGTACGGCACTTCCGGGTCGTTGTAGTTCATCACCGGCGTCCCTTGAAAATCCCCGGTGCCCAACACCTCGACCTCGAAATCCAGCGTGCGCCAACCCAGCCGGCCCTCGTCGTAGTCGAAGTAACGGTCCAGCGGTCCGGTGTACACCACTGGCGCGTCCGGGTTGGCCGCACGCAGTTCGTCCCGCACGTCGAACCAGTCGGTGTGAGTGCGCACCTCGATCCGCTCGTCAGCGGCCATCTTGGTCAGCCAGGCGGTGTAGCCGTCGACCGGCAGGCCCTCGTAGGTGTCATTGAAGTAGCGGTTGTCGAAGGTGTAGCGCATCGGCAGCCGATTAATGACGGCAGCCGGAAGTTCAGCGGGGTCGGTCTGCCACTGCTTGGCGGTGTAGCCCTTGACGAACGCCTCATACAACGGGCGGCCGATCAGCGAGATCGCCTTCTCTTCGAGGTTCTGGGCGTCGGCGGTCGCGATCTCGGCCGCCTGCTCGGCGATCAGCGCCCGTGCCTCATCGGGGGTGAAATACCGGCCGAAGAACTGCGACACCAGGCCCAGCCCCAGCGGGAACTGGTAGGCCTGCCCGTTGTGCAGCGCGAAGACGCGGTGCTGGTAGCCGGTGAACTCGGTGAACTGACGCACGTAGTCCCACACCCGCTTGTTGGAGGTGTGGAACAGGTGCGCGCCGTACTTGTGCACTTCGATGCCGGTCTGCGGTTCGGCCTCCGAGTAGGCGTTGCCGCCGATGTGCGGACGCCGCTCCACGACCAGCACCCGCCTGCCCAGCTGGCTGGCCACGCGCTCGGCGATCGTCAGGCCGAAGAAACCGGAGCCGACGACGAAGAGGTCGTAGCTGTCAGCAGGTCCGGAAGGGCCAAAAGGGGATGTCATCGGCGCCTAGGGTATCCGACCGGCGGGTAGTGGTCGCCTGGCCGCGCCCTAGGCCGAGCCCTCGGCCGCGAGATTGCACTGGGGCAGGAAAAGTTCGAGTGACGGCCTGCGTGAGTGCGATCTCGCGGCAACCCCAGTGGTCCGAGGCGGCAACCCGCGCGGCCCGAGGCAGCAACCCAGGCGGTCCGACGCCGCACCCCCGAATCTCCCCAGATGCCGATGGGGTAGCAGTTTTCTCACGATTCGATCTCGTCACTCCAATCACACCAATCACATCCGTACCATCGATCAGGTAGCACCCTGTGGCCTTCCGGCCGCATCCGACCGACGAAATATTGAGGAGACTTCCGTGCCGAACCGACGTCGACACCGGCTCTCGACCACTATGAGCGCAGTCGCCGCCCTGGCGGTCGCGAGTCCGTTTGCAATTGCCGCTGTTTCCCAGGTGGCCGTGGACCACAGTGGTCTTCAGCACCGTGAGTTCGTACCGGCCGCGTACGGGACGGACCTGCCCGGCGAGCTGATCGGCGCGCTGTCGCAGGGCCTGTCCCAGTTCGGGGTCAATGTGCCCCCGGCGCCCGGGCTCACCAGCCCCGGCTTGACACCCGGCCTCACCAGCCCAGCTCTGACCAGCCCCGGGCTCACCAGCCCCGGGCTCACCAGTCCCGGGCTCACCAGTCCCGGGCTGGGTGCAGGCAATCTGCCGGGTACCGGCTTGCTCGGCGGCGGTGACATGCCACTCGGGCCGACCGGCCTGGATGGCGGCCTGGACCCGGGCCTGGACGGCACCTACCCGATCCTCGGGGACCCGTCACTGGGTGCCATGCCGGCCACCTCCGGCCAAAGCGGCGGCCTGGTCAGCGATCTGATGAGCGCCGCCAACCAGTTGGGCGCCAGCCAGGCGATCGACCTGCTCAAGAGCACGCTGATTCCGTCGATGACGCAGGCCGCACAAGGTGCGGCGGCACCCGCGGCCGCGGCGGCGGCACCGGCCGCTGAGGCAGCGGCGGCCGCGCCGGCGGCCGCAGCCGGGGCGGCGGGCTAGCCGCAAGAGGAAAACCTGTCACCCGACGGCACCGCAGAGCCGGCGCGAACCGTGGTTCGACCGCTCCTACAGACTCTGCGGTGCCGTTGCTAATTAGTGCCCTCGCTATATGGACGGGTAGTTGCGTGTCGCATCATCGGCATCAGTGGGCTCATCCGTAACATCGGTCCCGTGCCCTTCCGTCGCTCAGCGCCGACGGTCCTGTTGACCGCCACCCTCGCAACGGTGGTGATGCTGCCCTGGGCGATCGATTCCGCGGTCGACGAACCACCGCCCGACGCTGCCGCGACCCGGCTCAGCCAGCAGCCGCTGTCCGGCCTCGGAGCCGGCGTCAGCATTCGCGAGGTCAGCCAGGCCGAACCGTTCTCGATGGTCGCGCTGACCGGTGCCTACCTGACCGGTACCTCGGCCCGGGTGCGCGCCAAGCACGCCGACGGGTCGTGGGGCCCGTGGTACCGAACTCGGTACGAGGCGGAGCACGGGACCGCGGCACCGCGCCCCGGCGGAGCCGCACCGGTGGCCAGCGGCACCGATCCGGTGTTCGTCGGCAACACCACGACCGTGCAGATCGCGGTCACCCGGCCGGCTGACGCGCCCGCCACCCCGGCACCGAGGGACGCCGTCCGTAAACCGGCCAAGGATCACCCGGGATACAAGCTCGCCACCGCCGAACGGCCGCTGGGCCAAGGCGTTTCGGCGGTGCTGATCTCGCCGCCGCAGGGTCCGGCCAACCTGCGGTTCAAGCCGCCGGCCGGCATCACCGCGCCCGGGCAGCCACCGCAGATCATTCCCCGCGAGCGCTGGGGCGGACCGGAACAAAACCGTTGCGGCGAGCCGACCGACTTCCGGGTCCGCGCCGCGGTCATTCACCACACCGCCGGCAGCAACGACTACGCACCGGAGGACTCGGCGAGGATCGTCCGGGCCATCTACGCCTACCACACCCGGACGCTGGGCTGGTGCGACATCGGCTACAACGCCCTGGTGGACAAGTACGGTCAGGTATTCGAAGGGCGGGCCGGCGGCATCACCAAGGGGATTCGGGGCACCCACGCCGGCGGCTTCAACTACGGCACCTGGGGCGTGTCGATGATCGGCAGCTTCGACGACTCGCCGCCGCCGGACGTGCAGCTGGGCACCGTCGGCCGGCTTGTTGGCTGGCGGCTGGGCCTGGATCAGACCAATCCACTCGGAACGGTGGAGCTGACCTCCAACGGCGGCTCCTCCACGTCGTTCGGCCGCGGCACCGTGCTGCAGATGCCGGCGATCATGGGGCACCGCGACGTCGACGCCACTGAGTGCCCGGGTGATGCCGGCCACGCCGCCCTGGCTGAGATCCGCGCCATCGCAGCCAGATTCAACGCGCCGCAGGGGCCCGAAGAGTTGGCCAGGTCGATGGCGGGCACGGCTATCCACCGGCGCTGGGAGAACCTCGGCGCAATGAACAGCGCGCTGGGCTGGCCGACATCACCGGAGGCCGGCGGGGCCGACCTGGCGCGCTACGTCACCTTCGAACACGGTGCGATGTACTGGTCGCCCAGGACGGGCGCCCAGCCGGTCCGCGGGGCCATCTACGACGCCTGGGCCTCGCTGGGCTACGAGCGCGGCGCGTTGGGCATGCCGACCAGCGGCGAGATCAACGAGCCTGAGTGGGTGGAGCAGAACTTCCAGCACGGCACCTTGAACGTCAACCGGGCCAGCGGCGTGATCACCCGGGTCGTCGACGGGGTCGCCGAACGGCTGCCACCGGCTCTGCCGGAGCGTCCGCCGGTGCAGCTGGAACGGTTCTCGCCGATCGGGATCCAAGAAGCCCCAGTGAGCTGACCGGGGCCTATGCCACCACGGCGACCCGCCGCGCCCGGCTGCGCCGCGCTCGCGATCGCCTGTCCCACCACGGCGACCCGGCTAGCGCCACCACCGTTCCAGCACCCGCGCCAGCCCGTCGTCGGTGTTGGGCGCCGTGACCTCCGTGGCGACGGCCAGCACGTCCGGGTGCGCGTTGCCCATCGCCACCCCGTGGCCGGCCCGCAGCAGCATCGACAGGTCGTTGGGCATGTCCCCGAAGGCCACCACCTCGTCGTAGCTGATCCCCAGCGGCCGGATCACCTGCTCGACGCCGGCGGCCTTGTCGATCCCCGCCGGCACGATCTCGACCAGGCCGTTGTCGGTGGAGAACGTGACCTCCGCGGCGGCACCGATCTGGGCGGTCAGCTCCTTGGCCAGGTCAGCGCTGGCCGCCCCGACCTTGCGCACCAGCAGCTTGATCGCCGGCGCGCTGAGCAGGTCGTCCATCGACACCTCGGTGTTGTCCGGGCTGAGCCAGGCGTGCTCGTAGCCTGGCAGGCTGACGAACTGGGGAGTCGCCGCGTCGTGCGCGCGCTCCCCGATCCGCTCGACGGCCAGGCCTGCGCCGGGGATGACGCGCTCGATGACCTCCGTCAGTTCGGCCAGCAGGTCGGCCGGCAGCGTGTGCGCCGAGAACACCTGGTCGGTTTCCGGGTCGTAGATGACAGCACCGTTGGCGCACACCGCCATCGGGGCGAATCCCAGCTCGTCGACGATCGGCCGAATCCAGCGCGGCGGGCGCCCGGTGGCCAGGATGAACCGCGCTCCGGCGGCCACCGCGGCATGTACGGCGGCGCGAGTGCGCGCGGTGACGTTGTCGTTGCCGTCCAGCAGAGTGCCGTCCACATCGGTGGCGATCAGCGCCGGCGGCCTCATTGATGACGGCTCGCCGCGGGCAGCACCCGGCGCCACCGGGGCCGGTCTGCCCCCTGGGCGGTGCCCTCCGCGTATTGCCGGGCCCGTTCGGCCAGCTCGGTCTCTCGCATCGCCGATGCCTCGGCCATCGTGGGCGCGCTGCCGCCGAGCCGCCTCGGCACCCAGTACGCACCGGCCGGATGCGGGTAGTCCAGCTGTGCCTGTTCCAGCAGTCCGGCCATCGCCTGGTGCAGGGCCGCGGTGGTCTGCTCGACGTCGTCGGTGGCCTGCATCGGCGGGCCGATCACCGTCAGGACGGGGATCTTGTTGCGCCACAACTTGCTCGGATGATCCTTGGTGGAGATACGTTGGGCTCCCCAGACGATCAGCGGAATGATCGGCACCTCGGCGATCCGCGCCATCCGGGCGGCACCGGTCTTGAACTCCATCAGCTCGAAGCTGCGGCTGATGGTCGCCTCGGGGTGCAGCCCTACCAGCTCACCTTCCTGAAGTCGCTGCACCGCAACGGTGTAGGCGTCACCTCCGGCACTGCGGTCCACCGGGATGAGTTTGGTGTGCTTGATGACGAAGTTGACCGATGGCACGCCCTGCAATTCTGCCTTGAGCATGAACCGCAGCCGGCGCCCGCGTTTCAGGGCGGCGATCGACGCCGGGTACCAGTCGACGTGGCTGGTGTGGTTGACCGCGACCACCGCGCCACCGTGCTCTGGAATGTGCTCCAGCCCGTGGAATACCAGGTGCGTCCCGTTGGCTTTGACCAGCGGCGGGACCACTATCTCCAACATCCGGAAAAACGGCTCAGCCATGCTTGCCACTCCGTTTCACAACTGCCGTCGGCGCGCCCGTTCGGCCAGTTCCTTCTGATCAAGAATCTTAGCCTCGGCCGGGGTGGGTGCGCTGCCGCCCAGTCGCCTGGGAACCCAGTAGGCACCGGTCGGATGCGGATAGTCCTGCTGCACCCGCTGCAGCAGCGAGAGCATCTCCGCCCGTAGCGCCGTCTCTAACACGGCCAAGTCGCCATCCGGGGCCAGCGGCGGGCCGACCGCCACGGTGATCGGCAGCCTGCTGCCCAAGAACCGCGCCCGCGGGTGATCCTTGGTCCACAGCCGCTGCGCACCCCACACGATCAGCGGCACTATCGGCACCTGCGCCGCCACCGCCATCCGGGCAGCGCCGGATTTGAACTCCTTGAGCTCGAAACTGCGGCTGATGGTGGCCTCGGGGTAGACGCCGACCACCTCACCGGCACGCAGCGCCTCCACCGCGTGCTGGTAGGCATCGCCACCGGCGCTGCGGTCGACCGGGATGGTGCCGGTGTGCTTGATCAGGAAGTTGACCACCTTGACCTGCTGCATCTCGGCTTTGATCATGAACCGCATCCGACGGCCGCGCCGGTGCACGCCCAGCGCGGCGGGCATGAAGTCGACGTAGCTGGTGTGGTTGATCGCGATCACCGCGCCGCCCGACTGCGGGATGTGGTCCAGCCCGCCGTAGCTGATCCTGGTGCCGGTGATCTTGACCAGCATCGTGGCCACGATCTCCAATGCGCGAAAGACCGGCTGCATCTGCTGACCGGCTCCGCTAGTCGGGCGCGCCCGCCGGGTTGGCGCGCTGCGCGCGGCGGGCCGCCTTCACCGCCTTCTCCTCGGCGTCCAGCCGGGCCGCCTCGGCCATGGTCGGAGCGCCGCCGCCGAGCCGGTGCGGCACCCAGAACTCCTCGGCCGGATACGGCCCATAGGCGTCTTGAACCCGTTCGAGCAGCTGTTGCATGCGGGCGCGTAACAGCACCCCCAGGTCGTCGATCGGCAGTGTCGGCGGAATCGGTTCGCCCACCGCGACCGTGATCGGCACCTTGGTGCGCCCCAGCCTCTTCGGGTGGTCCTTGGTCCAGATCCGCTGGGCGCCCCAGACGATGTGCGGGATGATCGGCACCTGCGCCGCCAGCGCCATCCGGGCAGCGCCGCTCTTGAACTCCTTGAGCTCGAAACTGCGACTGATGGTCGCCTCCGGGTAGACGCCCACCCACTCGCCGGCCTTGAGGTAGTCCACGGCGGCGTCGAACGAGGCGGCGCCGTTGCTGCGATCGACCGGGATGTGCCGGCAGCCACGCATGAGCGGGCCGGTGAACCGGTTGTCGAAGACCTCCTGCTTGGCCATGAAGCGCACCTTGCGTCCCAAGCCCTGCTTGAAGGCCGGCAGACCCGCGAAGGGGAAGTCCAGATAGCCGGTGTGGTTGATCGCGACGACCGCCCCACCGGTGGTGGGCAGGTTCTCCACTCCGTCGACGGTTATTTTCAGCCCCTGCAGGCGCCACGTCAGTCGCGCAAAACGGATGATCGTCCCGTACACCGGCTCCACGAGTGCCCAGCCTATGCGATCGACCGGCTGCTCGGGAACGGTCGGGGACCCGGCTGCGGTTAAGCTTCGGGTAAACGCCTCGGCACCGGCGGAAAGGTACTCGTGCAGGTCATCAGCGTCGGCCACGCCGGCTTCCGGATCGAGACGGCCGCGGGCAGCATCCTGTGCGACCCCTGGGTCAATCCGGCCTACTTCGGGTCGTGGTTCCCGTTCCCGGACAACAGCACCCTGGACTGGGATGCGCTCGGCGACTGCGACTACCTGTACATCTCGCACCTGCACCACGACCACTTCGACCCGCGGCACCTGGCGGCGCACGTCAACCCCGACGCGGTGGTACTGCTGCCCGACTACCCGGTGCCCGATCTGCGCGGCGAGCTGGAAAGGCTGGGCTTTCACCGGTTCTTCGAAACCACTGACTCGGTCCGGCAGACCGTCAGCGGACCCAGGGGCGACCTGGACGTGATGATCGTCGCGCTGAGTGCACCGGCCGACGGGCCGATCGGCGATTCGGGGCTGGTGGTGTCTGACGGCGTCACCACCTTGTTCAACATGAACGACTCGCGGCCGGTGGATCTGGATGTGCTGGCGGCCTTCGATGCGATCGACGTGCACCTGCTGCAGTACTCCGGGGCGATCTGGTACCCGATGGTCTATGACATGCCCGCGCGGGCCAAGGAGGCATTCGGCATCCAGAAACGGCAGCGGCAGATGGACCGCGCCCGGCAGTACGTCGCACACGTCGGCGCCCGCTGGGTCGTCCCATCGGCCGGCCCGCCGTGCTTCCTGGACCCGGAGCTGCGCCACCTCAACGATGACCACGGCGACCCGGCCAACATCTTCCCCGACCAGATGGTGTTCCTCGACCAGCTGCACCGCCACGGTCACGACGGCGGCCTGCTGATGATGCCCGGATCCACGGCGGAATTCACCGGCACACAGTTGAACTCGCTCACCCACCCGCTGTCCACCGAGCAAGTCGAGGCGATCTTCACCACCGGCAAGGCCGACTATCTCGCCGACTACGCCGCCCGGATGGCCCCGGTGCTGGCCGCCGAGAAGGCATCCTGGGCGCCGGCGGCGGGGGATCCGCTGCTGGAACCGCTGCGGGCCAGGCTCGAGCCGATCATGAGCGCCAGCAACGAGATCAGCGACGGCATCGGCTATCCGGTGCAGCTAGTACTGGGCCCGGAGGCCGTCGTCCTGGATTTTCCCAAACGTATTGTCCGCCAGCCGATCCCGGAGGAGAAATTCCGCTACGGCTTCGCGATCCCGCCGGAGCTGGTGCGCACCGTGCTGCGCGACGACGAACCGGACTGGGTCAACACGATCTTCCTGTCCACCCGGTTCCGCGCCTGGCGGGTCGGCGGGTACAACGAGTACCTGTACACGTTCTTCAAGTGCCTGACCACCGACCGGATCGTCTACGCCGACGGCTGGTTCGGCGAGTCGCATGACGACACGGCGACGATCACCCTGGGCGACTGGCAGATTCAGCGCCGCTGCCCGCACATGAAGGCCGACCTGTCGAAGTTCGGCGTGGTGCAGGGCACCACCCTGACCTGCAACCAGCACGGCTGGCAGTGGGATCTGGAGACCGGCCGCTGCCTGACCGCGCGCGGCCACGAGTTGCGGTGCTCCCGGTCGTGAACGCCGGCGGGGGCTACGGCTCCTACGATGACGGTCTGGTCCAGTTGGACCGCGAGGCGATCACGCTGCGCCGCTACCATTTTCCGTCCGGAACCTCGAAGGTCATCCCGCTCAGCGCGATTCGCGGTTACCGTGCCGAGCCGCTGGGGCTGTTCACCCAGCGGTTCCGCATCTGGGGCAGTTCTGATCTGCGGCGCTGGCTGCCGCTGGACATCAGCCGCCCGCTGCGGAGCACCCTGATCACGCTGAACCTTCCCGGCACCTGGCCGAGTCCGGCGTTCACCCCGGAGCGTCCGGAGGACTTCCTCGGGCTGCTCGACGAACTGCTCGGCTAGCCGGGATTCGACGGGGGAGCGATGCGATGAACGCCATGCCTCGGGTTGGACTGGTGCTGGGCAGCGGCAGCGCGCGCGGCTACGCGCACATCGGGGTGATCGACGTGCTGCAGGAACGCGGCTACCAGATCGTCGGGGTGGCCGGATCCTCGATGGGCGCGCTGGTCGGCGGGCTGTACGCGGCCGGGAAGCTGGACGAATTCGCCGACTGGGCAACATCATTGACGCAGGGAGGGGTGCTGCGGCTGCTCGATCCGTCGTTCACCGCGTCCGGTGTGCTGCGAGCGGGCAAGATTCTCGACACGGTCCGCGACATGCTGGGCGGCGCCACCATCGAGAGCCTGCCGATCCCCTACACCGCGGTGGCCACCGATCTGATCGCCGGCCGCTCGGTCTGGTTGCAGCACGGGCCCGTCGACGACGCGATCCGCGCCTCGATCGCCATCCCCGGACTGATCTCGCCGCATGTGGTCGACGGCCGGCTGCTGGCCGACGGTGGACTGCTGAACCCGCTGCCGATGGCCCCGATCGCCGGGGTCAACGCCGACCTGATGATCGCGGTGGATCTGGGCGCCGCCGACGGTATCGGCCTCGCCGGTGACGACGGGGCCGACGACGTCGACGACGGGCCGGGCCGGACCACCGAATGGCTCAACCGGATGGTGCAGGGCGCGTCGGATCTGTTCGATACCCAGGCGATCCGCTCCCTGCTGGACCGGCCTACGGCACGGGCGGTGCTGAGCAGGTTCGGTGTCTCCGACGCCGATTCGGAGCCCGGCGCCGAAGCCGAGCAGGAGCCCGGCGCCGAGCCCGACACCGAGCCCGGCGCCGAACCCGACTCGGATCCCGACTCAGCGCCCGAGCCCGACGACCCGGATGACGGCCTGCCGAAGCTGGGCACCCTGGCCGTGATGAACCGGGCCATCGACATCGCCCAGGCCGCGCTGGCCCGGCATCAGCTGGCGATGTACCCGCCGGACATCACCATCGACGTGCCGCGCACCGCCTGCCGCGCCCTGGACTTCCACCGGGCCGCCGAACTGATCCAACTCGGCCGCGAGCTGGCCGCAGCCGCGCTGGACGGCCGGCCCGAACCCGCCGAGCCACAGGGTTAGTTAATTGGGCTCCAGCACCTCGACACCCACGTACGGCACCAGCGCGGCGGGAACGGCCACGCTGCCGTCGGGCCGCTGGTGGTTCTCCAGGATCGCGGCCAGCCAGCGGGTGGTGCCCAGGGTGCCGTTGAGGGTTGCCGCCGTGCGCGGCTTTCCCCCCTCGTCGCGGTAGCGGGTGGCCAGCCGCCGGGCCTGGAAGGTGGTGCAGTTCGACGTCGACGTCAGCTCCCGGTAGCAGCTCTGGGTGGGCAGCCACGCCTCGCAGTCGAACTTGCGGGCCGCCGACGATCCGAGGTCGCCGGCCGCCACGTCGATCACCCGGTAGGGAACCTCGATGCGCGCCAGCATCTCCCGCTGCCAGCCGAGCAGGCGCTCATGCTCGGACTCGGCGTCGTCCGGCCGGCAGTAGACGAACGCCTCCACCTTGTCGAACTGGTGCACCCGGATGATGCCGCGGGTGTCCTTGCCGTAGCTGCCGGCCTCGCGGCGGAAACACGACGACCATCCGGCGTAGCGCAGCGGGCCGGCGGACAGGTCCAGAATCTCGTCGGCGTGATAGCCGGCCAGCGGAACCTCGGAGGTGCCGACGAGGTACAGGTCGTCGGACTCGACCCGGTACACCTCCTCCGCGTGCGCGCCGAGAAACCCGGTGCCGGACATGATCTCCGGGCGCACCAGCACCGGCGGCACCATCGGCGTGAAACCGCCCTCGACCGCCACCCGCAGCGCCAGCTGCAGCAGACCCAGCTGCAGCAGCGCGCCCCGGCCGGTCAGGAAGTAGAACCGCGAGCCGGACACCTTGGCGCCGCGGGCCATGTCGATCAGCCCCAGCGCCTCGCCGAGTTCCAGGTGATCGCGCGGGCCGTCGATACCGGCCGGCTCACCGACGACGTCGAGGACGGCGTAGTCGTCGGCGCCACCGGCGGGCACCCCGTCGATGACCACGTTGGCGACCGCCAAGTGCGCGGCGGTCAACGCCGCCTCGGCGTCGGATTGGGCGGCTTCGGCGGCCTTGACCTGCTCGGCCAGCTCCCTGGCCCGCGCCAGCACCGCCGGCCGGTCCTCGGCCGACGCGGCGCCCACCGACCGGCTGGCCGCCTTCTGCTCGGCGCGCAACCCGTCCGCCGCCGCGATCGCCGACCGCCGGGCCGCGTCGGCGGTCAGCAACGCGTCGACGAGCGCCGGATCCTCGCCGCGGCTGGTCTGGGAGCGGCGCACCCGGTCCGGGTCGTCGCGCAGCAGGTTCAGGTCGATCACGGCCGCAACCCTACTGCCACCGGCGCGCGGCACCACACGACTTTTG
Organism: Mycobacterium sp.; assembly: GCA_035721065.1. Taxonomy (GTDB): domain Bacteria; phylum Actinomycetota; class Actinomycetes; order Mycobacteriales; family Mycobacteriaceae; genus Mycobacterium. Next base: position 27,765 of record DASTNJ010000046.1, on the reverse strand, counting down.
CATCAGTCGGCACCGCGGCCTGGCCTGCTGTCACAATGGACGCCATGTTGCAGGCAGCCGACCAGGACGATTCGCCGCCCCCGCGGGTGTCCTGGCTGCGTGCCACGCCGATGCGGCGGGCCCTGCTGCTGACCGCACTCGGCGGGCTGCTGATCGCCGGGCTGGTGATCCTGAGTCCGGCCGACGGCAGGCTCGGCGGGCTGTTCGGCCGGCCGGGCGCCGCGCCGGCGCCGATGGCCCGCAAGAGCACCGCGGCGATCGACCACGCGGCCAGCGGCGACTGCCTGACCTGGCCGGAGACCACGCTGGACGCCGCGACCGTCGTCAGCTGCGCCGACGAGCACAAGTTCGAGGTCGCCGAGTCCATCGACATGCGCACCTTCCCGGGTGTCGAATACGGCCCGGACGCCCCGCCGCCGTCGGCGGCCCGCATCGAGCAGATCACCCAGGAGCAGTGCGAGTCCGCGGTGCGCCGCTACCTCGGCGCGAAGTTCGACCCGAACAGCAGGTTCGTCGCCAGCCTGCTGTGGTCCGGCGACCGGGCGTGGCGCCAGTACGGCGAGCGCCGGATGCTGTGCGGCCTGCAACTTCCCGGCACCGACGGCGAGCAGCTGTCGTTCATCGGCAAGGTGGCCGAGATCGACCAGTCCAAGGTCTGGCCGGCCGGCACCTGCCTGGGCATCGACCCCACCACCAACGAGCCGACCGACGTCCCGGTCGACTGCGCGACGCCGCACACCAAGGAGGTCACCGGGACGGTCAACCTGGCCGAGCGATTCCCCGCGGGACTGCCCCCGGAGGCCGAACAGGACGCCTTCATCAAGGAGACGTGCACCCGGATGACCGACGCCTACCTGGCGCCGGTCCAATTGCGCGACACCACGCTCACGCTCACCTACGCCACCATCTCGCTGCCGAGCTGGTCGGCCGGCAGTCGCGAGGTGGCCTGCAGCGTCGGCGCCACCCTGGGCAACGGCGGTTGGGCGGCGCTGTTGAACAGCGCCCGCGGCCCGCTGCTGATCAACGGCCAGCCGCCGATTCCCCCGCCGGAGATCCCGGCCGAGCGGCTCAACCCGCCGCAGACGGCCGGGGCGGGCAATGCGCCGGCCGCGCCGCCGGGCAACCAGCACATGCCGCAGCAGCCGCCGGCACCCCCGCCTCCGGCTCCTCCCCCGGCGGATGCCGTGCCGCAGGCGGAGCCGCCACCACCACCCGGCTGACGCCGGTGAGTGTGCGGATGAATCCGCGGCGGTTCGACGAATTGGTCTCCGACGCACTGGATCTGATCCCGGCTCCCCTTGCCGAGGCGATGGACAACGTCGTCGTCCTGGTCGCCGACCGCGACCCGGAGGATCCCGAACTGCTCGGCCTCTACCAGGGGGTGTCGCTGACCGAACGCGACTCCAACTACGCCGGTTCGCTGCCGGACACCATCACGATCTACCGCGACGCGCTGCTGGACATGTGCGACTCGGACGCCGAAGTCGTCGACGAGGTGGCGATCACCGTCATCCACGAGATCGCCCACCACTTCGGCATCGGTGAAGACCGGCTGCACGAACTGGGCTGGGGATGACCCAGCCGGTCAGCCCATCGGGCTGGCGTCGAGAGCATCGGCCGGCGGTCCGCCCGCACCGGGGCGGAACGGCGGCGTCAGCGTCCCCCACTGCACACAGCTCCACCGTCCGTCGGTGATCGGCGCCAGCACCACCGACTCGACGTTGCCGAGGTGATGCTCGACGACGAACTCGGCGTCCACCCCGGCCAGCGCCGCCGCCACCAGCCGGATCGCCGCGCCGTGGCTGACGACGACCACGTCGCCGGTCCACCCGTCGTCGTCGAGGTAGCGCATCCGCAGGTCGTTGACGACCGGCAGGTAGCGGTCCAGCACCTGGTCGGCGGTCTCCCCGTCCGGCATCCCCAGGTCGCGCTCGCCGCGCTGCCAGCGCTGGTAGATCGCGTCGAACTCGGCGAGCGCCTCCTCGTCGCTGCGGTTCTCCAGCGCGCCGACCTGGACCTCGTGCACGCCGGCGACCTGGTGGACCGGCAGGCCGGCCAGCGCGCCGATCTCCGCGGCGGTCTGCGCCGCCCGCAGCGCCGCCGAGTGCACCAGCAGACCGGGCCGGAACATCCCGGACCGGGCGAACTGCCGAGCCTGGTCGCGGCCGAGCGGGGTCAGCTCCGAGCCGGGCGGGCGGGTGTCCAGCCGGCGCTCGACATTGCCGTAGGTCTGGCCGTGTCGCAGCAGCATCAGCCGCCCGCTCATGAGGCCACCGGCCAGGAGCCCAGGTTGCGCACGTCCACGCAGCGCGCTTCCAGCGCCTGCAACGCCGCGGCGACGGCGCCGTCGTCGATGTGGCCGACGCAGTCCAGGAAGAACATGTAGGTGCCCAGCCCGGTCCGGGTCGGCCGGGACTCGATCCGGGTGAGATCGATGCCGCGGCTGCCGAATTCGGTCAGCGCGGCCACCAGCGAACCGGGCGCGTTGGCGATCCGCAGCACCACCGACGTGCGGTCGGCGCCGGTGCGCGGCGGCGGCGGTCCCGGCGGGCCGACCAGGACGAAGCGGGTACGCGCGCTGGGTTCGTCGACGACGCCGTCGGCCAGGCTCACCAGTCGGTGGTGGCCGGCCGCCAGCGCGGTGCTCACCCCGGCGTCCACGGTGCCGTCGGCGACCTGCTGCGCGGCCGCCGCATTCGAGTTGGCCGGCACCAGCTGCGCGCCGGGCAGGTGGTCGGCCAGCCAGCGCCGAACCTGGGCCGCCGCGACCGGGTGGGCCGCAACCGTGCGCACACCGGCGGCGGCCTCGCGGCCGGGCGCGACCACGATCGAGAACGCCACCGGCAGGCTGGTCTCGGCGAACACCTGCAACGGCGACCCCGTCGCGAGGCTGTCCAGCGTCGGGGACACGCCCCCCTCGATCGAGTTCTCGATCGGCACGCACGCGTAGTCCGCCGCGCCGGACCGCACGGCCGCCAGTGCACCCGGGGTGTCGTCGCTGGCCACCGGCTGCACGGCGGCGGGATCGCAGCCGGGAACCATACCTGCCGTGGTCAGCTGGATCAGCGCCGCTTCGGTGAAGGTTCCCGCCGGACCGAGGTAGGTGATGCGGGGCACGCGCCCAACCCTATCGGTTGCATCCTCCCCACCAACTAGTTAAGTTAGGCTTGCCTTAGCAACGACGGCATCCCCCGCACGCTCACGGAAGGACCCCGGCATGGCGGCCTCAGCAGGCACTGTCCCGACGACCCCGACCGCCGCCGAGCGGATCCGCAGCGCCTGCGTCCGCGGCCACGCGCTGGTGGCCGTCGAGAACGCCGCGGCGGCCGAACCGGTGCCCGCACGGCTGTGCCACCTGCTGGACGACGGGACCGTGGCGCTCGTCCTGGCCGGCTCAGACCCCGCGGCCGATACCGTCGCCGGCCAGCCGGCCGGGCAGGCCCTGCTGGAGCTGACCGACCACGCGCCGCTGCGGCTGCGCGAGCGGGTGCGCGCGCTGGTGTGGATCCGCGGACGCCTGGCGAAGGTGCCGGCGGCGGAGGTCTGCGGCCTGCTGGACCGGATCGCCGCCGAGCATCCCAGCCCGGTGTTGCTGCAGGTGCGCTCGCCCCGGACGCGGCACCCCGCCCCGGCCGGTGAAGCCCGGTCCACCCTGCTGCGGCTGACGGTGGAGTCGGCGGTGCTGGCCGACACCACCGGTGCGGAGGCGGTGGCCGTCGACGACCTGCTGGCCGCCCGGCCGGACCCGTTCTGCGCGGTCGAGGCGGACTGGCTGCGGCATCTGGACGCCAAGCACCCGGAGGTCGTCGCGCGGCTGGCCGCCCGGTTGCCGGCGTCGCTGCGGCGCGGCGCGATCCGCCCGCTCGGGATCGACCGGGGTGGGGTGTGGCTGCGGGTCGAGCACCCGGACGGCGACCACGACGCCCGGCTGGCGTTCACCCGGCCGGTCGAGGATCTGGCCGGCCTCAACCGCGCGGTCCGGGTGCTGATGGGCTGCCCGTTCCTGAACGGCTTGCAGGCGCGGCGCCGGTAGCCGCCCGGCCGGCTGCGGTTACCGTGTCCGGGTGACCGCACCGGACGCCGGGCTGGGCGTGGGGCCGCAGCGTTCGCTGCGCCTGGAGCTGGCGATCGTGCTGGTGGTCACCTACGGGCTCAGCGCGGTCAGCGCGATCCTGGATCTGACCGACGCGGTGCTGCGCGACCTGAGCGCCCAGCGGATTCCGCTGAACCCGCGCCGGTCGTACTTCGACCTGATCGACCTGGGCCTCAACGCCACCTGGGCGGTGCAGCTGATCGGCTGGGGCGCGCTGGCGGTGTATCTGCTGTGGCGCAGCGGCATCGGCCCCGCCCGGATCGGCCTGGGCCGGTTCGGCTGGCGCACCGACCTGCCCGGCGGGGTCGGCCTGGCGGCGCTGATCGGCATCCCCGGACTCGGCCTGTACCTGCTCGCCCGGGCGATGGGCCTGAACGCCGCCGTGGTCCCCGCCGCACTGAACGACACCTGGTGGCGCGCCCCGATGCTGGTGGTGATCGCGTTCGCCAACGGCTGGGCCGAGGAGGTGATCGTGGTCGGCTATCTGATCACCCGGCTGCGGCAGCTGCGGGTGCGGCCGGCGGTGGCGCTGGGCTGCTCGGCCCTGCTGCGCGGCGCCTACCACCTCTACCAGGGATTCGGCGCCGGGCTGGGCAACGTGGCGATGGGTCTGGTGTTCGGCTGGGTCTGGGCCCGCAGCACCCGCAGCGGCCGGCTGTGGCCGCTGATCGTCGCCCACGGGCTGATCGACACCGTGGCGTTCGTCGGGTATGCCCTGTTCGCCGACCACCTGCACTGGCTGAAGTGACCGACGAGCGGGAACCGCCGCCGGTGCTGCGCCGCACCCGCCCGACACCCCGGCCGGCCCACCGGCCGGCACCCCGCCCGACACTCCGCCGCCCGGCGCCGCGTCGGCCCCGATCCCGTCGCCCCGGACGCCGCCGGGGCGCCCGGCGACTGCGCCGTATCGTCGCCTGGCTGCTGGTCGCCGTGCTGATCGCCGCCGTCGGCATCGTCAGCGACGCCGTCCGGTTCGACACCGCGCTGCACCGGGTTGCGGTGCTGGCCGGCTACCCGGACCGGCCGCCCGCCGGCCGCGGCACGACGTGGCTGCTGGTCGGCTCGGATCGCCGCGACGACCTGACCACCGCGCAGCGGCAGCGCCTCACCACCGGCGACGACTCCGGGCCGGGCCGCGGCGACACCCTGCTGCTGGTCCACCTGCCGGCGCTCGGGTCCGCCACCACCGCCACCGTGGTGTCGATCCCGCGCGACTCGTATGTGCCCATCCCCGGCCACGGCATGGACAAGATCAACGCGGCGTACCCGCTGGGCGGCGCGGCGCTGACCGCCCGCACCGTCGAGCAGGCGACCGGGCTGCGGCTGGACCACTATGCCGAACTCGGGTTCGGCGGCCTGGCCGACGTGGTGGACGCGCTCGGCGGCATCACCGTCTGCCTGGACGCGCCGATCGCCGACCCGCTGGCCGGCGTCGATCTGCCGGCCGGGTGCCAGCGGCTGGACGGCCCCGCGGCGCTGGGCTACGTGCGCAGCCGCGCCACGCCACGGGCCGATCTGGACCGGATGGTGCACCAGCGGCTGTTCCTGTCGGCGCTGCTGCGCCGCATCACCGGCCCGGCGGTCTGGCTCAACCCGTGGCGCTGGTACACCGCCCCGCACGCGATCGCCGGCGCCCTCACCGTCGACAGCGACACCCATGTCTGGGATCTGGCCGGACTGACCTGGGCGCTGCGCGGCTCCACCACCCGGCTCACCGTGCCGATCGGTGAGCTGACCGACACCGCCGCCGGCGAGGTGGTGGTGTGGGACCACCACGCCGCCGACCGGCTGTTCGCGGCGCTGGCCGCCGACGCCCCGGTACCACCGGCCCTCCTCGAATAACCGGGAGAATGATTTAGCCGGACCGTCTTATCGGCCGGCCGACCGCGAATTTCAGCACTTCCTCACCTCAGTTAGGCAAAGCTCGCCTGAGTAAGTGTAACCTTGGATGCTAACCGGTCTGACCTGGGGTAGTCTGGTCGACATGGCTAAAAACGACGCTCCCGAAAGCAAATTCCACGCGCTGCTGCAAGAACAGGTTTACAACGAATTCAACGGCGCGCAACAATACCTCGCGGTAGCCGTCTATTTCGACGGTTCCGATCTGCCGCAATTGGCCAAATTCTTTTACCGCAAGGCGGTCGAGGAGCGCGACCACGCCATGATGCTGGTGCAGTATCTGCTGGACCGCGACATTCACGTCGAGATCCCCGGGGTGGCTGCGGTGCGCAACCAATTCGACGCGCCGCGCGACGCGGTGGTGCTGATGCTCGATCAGGAACGCACCGTCACCGACCAGATCACCCGACTGGCGAACGTCGCCCGCGACGAGGGCGACTACCTCGGCGAGCAGTTCATCGGCTGGTTCCTGCGCGAGCAGGTCGAAGAGGTGGCGGTGATGACGACCCTGCTGCGGGTCGCGGATCGCGCCGGGCACAACATGTTCGACCTGGAGAACTACGTCGCCCGGGAGATCGCCACCGGGGCGGCGGCGGACCCGGCGGCGCCGCGGATCGCCGGCGGTGCGCTCTAACCGCCGTCGCGCTCTAACCGCCGTCGCGTGCTAACCCCCGTCGCGCTCTAGCCGCCGGCCGCCGGGCCGTCCCGCAGCCACGCCTTGGTGCGGCCGGGGTGGTTGGTGGCGATCCACGGCACCCCGATGCTGCGGCAGAAGTCGACGTCCTCGTAGCGGTCCACCGTCCAGCAGTACAGCGCCCGGCCCTGGGCGGCGGCCAGATCGACCAGCTCCGGGTGCTGCCGCAGCGTTTCGATCGACGGCCCGATCGCGGTGGCGCCGACGGTGGTGGCGGCGCTGCCGTGCAGATACCGCGAGGCCGCCCCGAGCAGGACCGTCGGCAACAGCGGCGCGGCCCGCCGAATCCGCCAGACCGCCGCCGCCGAGAACGACATCACCACCGCGCGGGACCGGGTCGCCGAGGCCGGCGCGGCGATGCCGAACCGGTGCAGCACCGCCAGCACCTTGCGCTCCACCAGTGCGCCGTAGCGGACCGGGTGTTTGGTTTCGATGAAGATCTTCACCGGCCGGTGCCAGTCCAGGACCAGCGACACGAGTCGCTCGAGCGTCAGCAGCCCGGTGTCGCCGTCGGCGCCGCCGGTGTGCCCGGCGCCGTAGTCCAGTTCGGCCAACTCCGCCAGGGTCATCTCGCTGACCACACCGGATCCGGTCGAGGTGCGGTCCACCCGCCGGTCGTGCACGCAGACCAGGTGTCCGTCGCTGGTCAGCCGCACATCGCACTCGACGCCGTCGGCGCCCTCCCGCAGGGCCAGCTCGTAGGCCGCCAGCGTGTGCTCCGGGCGCTGCACCGACGCCCCGCGGTGCGCGACGACGAAGGGGTGCCGGGCCAGCACCTTGTCCGCCGCCGTCATGGCTCTATGCTGCCGGTTCCCGACCGTCGGACTCAAGAGGCGGAGCGGGGCTGTCCGCGGCCACCACCACCCAGTGGTGCGCCGGCCGATCCACCGGGCGCCGCTCGAACGACTCGAACACCTTCGCGGTGGCCGCCAGGGCGGCGATTCCCGCCAGGTAGGCGAAGAGGAACGTCACCGTGTTGTCGGCGATGCCCTGTGCTTCGCTCGCCCCGCTGTTGACGGTGGCCAGCAGTGACACCGCCGTCGCGAACACCCACACCAGCCACCACACCGTGATCGGCTTGCGCAACCGGGCGAGCCGGCCTTCCCGGCCGGCCAGTTCGATGACGTACACCGGGGCCCACGCCAGGTTGACCACCGGCACCAGGCAGCCCGCCCACAGCGCCGAGCGGGACCGGGTCTCCGGCAGCCCCGCCGCCGCGAAGGCCGCCACCCGCCGGGCGATCAGCCACCGGGTCAGCAGCACCGCGCAGCTGACCACCGCCACGATCGCCGCCACGCTGGCCAGCCTGCTCAGCCACACCGCCGCCGCGGCCACCGCCGGATGCAGCAGGGTGCTGCGATTGATGATCAGCAGCAGGTAGACCACCGCCTGCATCAGGGCGGCCACCGCCAGCACGCGCATCGTGGTGACCAGCCTGCGGTGCACCGCGGGCGCCGACGGCCCCGGGCGGACCGGTTTCGGCGGCGCCACCGGCGGGGCGACCCGATCCATCAGGGTCCACCGGGGTATCGACGTGTAGCGCGGCGTCGGGCCCAGCTCCCGGCGGCGACGCCGGCGCGGCGGCGGCGCACCCGGGCGCACCGCGATCCAGCGGTATCCACCGGCCGGCGGCGGCGCGCCCTGCGCCGGGTTGCGCTGCAGGTCGGCTTCCTGTTCGGCGGTCAGCGGCGCCCACAGCGCACCGTTGCAGCGCGGGCACCGGTCCCGCCGCTGGTCGCGCACGTCCCACCGGGTGCCGCACGACGAGCACACCTGGATCACGCCGACCAGCGTAGCGAGTCGGCCGGGCTGCGCCCGGTCACATCCCCGGGGGCCGGGACACGCGTCGGCGGTACGAAAATACCCACCGCAGCTAACTCGAAGTTCCAAAGATATCCACACTTTCCACAGGTCTATCCACAACCCGCCGGTTTACTGGCCGGTACGGTGAGCGTGCCGTCTGCATCCTGACCGGTGGTTCACTGTGGACAACACGACGGCGGCGACGCGCCGTGGATCAACAGCCGCGCCGGTCATCCGGCAAAATCGGTCGCCTGACGACCCAAATCGTCGAGCCCGCCCGTACGTACGAACGACCCCGTTTTCGTCACCCGTGGACGACGCGTTATGATCGTCGTCACAAACCAGTTGTTATGAATGTCGCGAAAGTCAGGGACAAACGGATGGCCGTACAACCGATCGGCGCGCACCAGCCGTCACCGAGCTGGTACGACGGTTCATCGACCTGCAATCGTTCCAACCTGCTGGCGGGGCTGCGGGCCGCCGTGATCGCACTGGCGCTGCTTACCGTCCTCACCCTAATCGTTCTGCTCTGACCGGGTTTTACCGGCCACCTGCTTCCCGCTGCTCCGCCCTGCCGCTGCCCCTCCCGCCACGTCCTTGCGATGCGCGCGGTCTTAGAGCAATGTTTAGCTTGTCTCGCCTCGTGGCAATGCTGCCGCGGGTGGGACACGAGCACAGCGCCGACGGCGCGCTATCGATCGGAGGAAGGAACCCCGTGGCTGACTACACTTTGCCGGATCTGGACTGGGATTACGGAGCCCTGGAGCCGCACATCTCGGGCCAGATCAACGAGTTGCACCACAGCAAGCACCACGCCGCGTACGTCGCCGGCGCGAACGGTGCGCTGGCCAAACTCGAGGAGGCACGCGCCAAGGACGACCACGGGGCGATCTTCCTCAACGAGAAGAACCTGGCGTTCCACCTCGGCGGTCACGTCAACCACTCCATCTGGTGGAAGAACTTGTCGCCCAACGGCGGCGATAAGCCGACCGGCGACCTGGCCGCCGCCATCGACGACGCGTTCGGCTCATTCGACAAGTTCCGCGCCCAGTTCACCGCGGCCGCGAACGGGCTGCAGGGGTCGGGCTGGGCGGTGCTCGGCTACGACAGCCTGGGCGGCAAACTGCTGACCTTCCAGCTGTACGACCAGCAGGCCAACGTCCCGCTCGGGATCATCCCGCTGCTGCAGGTCGACATGTGGGAACACGCCTTCTACCTGCAGTACAAGAACGTCAAGGCCGACTACGTCAAGGCGTTCTGGAACGTGGTCAACTGGGCGGACGTGCAGTCGCGATTCGCGGCCGCCACCAGCAAGACCGGTGGGCTGATCTTCTAGCCCGGTGACGGCTTGAACCCGAATCGGGGCGTCGCGTTCACAACGCGGCGCCCCGATTTGGCGCGCATCACAACCGAACCTCACGAAACGTCGTGAATCCACCCAGAAGAAGCCGTGCCTTCTTGCGTGTGGCCGCCGTGTGAGAGCATGCTGACGGATAACCCACCAGGGGCTGCGTCGGGCGGTCAGGTGTGGCGGAGGGCAGAGTGGAAACCGGTCAGCGGCGCGCTATGGAGGTCGCTCCGTTCCACATGTGCGGGAGGCTCGAGGGCTTCACCGTCTTCGGCCGCTGGCCGGACTCCACCAAGGAATGGGCGCAGCTGCTCAGCTTTGCGGTCCGGGCCGCTTCGTTGCCCGGAATGCTGTCCACCACAACCGTATTCGGTGTTCGCGAAGGCATCTCCGATTCACCCCGGCCGGGTACCGTCGGTCTGCTGCTGGCTGAGGGCACCGTCGTCGGCGAATCGGCGATTAAGCCGGGCTGCTTCGCCGACCACCAGCCGGCCGCACTGCTCATGCTGCACCCGCCGTCGGAGACGGTGCCGTCGCTGCCGGAGTGCCGCGGCGCCGCGTCCGGGTGCGTGCTGCTGCCCGGCATCCCCTACCTCGGCCTCGAGCACCGCGCCATCTGGGCGGAAGTGGACGCCGACGGGGTGGTCACCTCGATGGTCAGCCGGGTCGCCGTCAACCCGCTCAGCCACCCCGACACCGCCATCCTCGCGATGCTTCTCGCCGCCTGAGACGCGGCCCGGACTCGCACCTTTTCGACGATTCGCCCCTGCCGGGCTCGGCGCCATCGCTACGATCAGCAGCAAATATCGCCCTGTCCCCTGAACACTGCTGAACACCGCTGCACCCCCGCGGAGGTCACATCGATGAGCACGACGTTCGCGGCGCGACTGAACCGGCTCTTCGACACGGTCTACCCGCCCGGACGCGGCCCGCACACTTCGGCCGAGGTGATCGCGGCGCTCAAGTTGGAGGGCGTGACGATGTCCGCCCCGTATCTGTCTCAGCTGCGCTCCGGCAACCGGACCAACCCCTCGACGGCGACGATGGCGGCGCTGGCCAACTTCTTCCGGATCAAGCCCGCCTACTTCACCGACGACGCCTACTACGCCAAGCTCGATGCCGAACTGTCCTGGCTGTCCAGCCTGCACGACGAGGGCGTGCGCCGGATCGCGACGGAGGCCGTCGGCCTGTCGCCCGCCGCCCAGGCAGACGTGCTGGCGCGGATCGCCGAGTTGCACCGCAAAGAGCAGAAGCACATCTCCAGCGCTTGACCCGGCCCGGCCGGTCGAGGTGCCCTGACCCGGCGCCGCCCCCGCCCGGCGATTAGGGTTGGCTCGACCGCGACCGTCGACGAGTTACCGGGAGGCAGCCGGGATGGGTCTGTTCAGGAAGCGGAAGAGCCGCGCGACCCGCCGGGCCGAGGCACGCGCGCTGAAGGCCCGCGCCAAGCTCGAGGCGCGGCTGGCCGCCAAGGCCGAGACGCGCCGCTTCAAGGCCACCAGCCGCAAGGACGCGCGAGTGCTCAAGGCGCAGTTGAAGTCCCAGCGCCGCACCGACCGCACCGCACGCAAAACCGCCGAAGCGCAACTGCGCGCCGCCCGCGAGGGAAAACTGCTGTCCCCGGCCCGGATCAAGCGGACGCTGACCGTCTCCCGGATGCTGGCCCCGGTCCTGGTGCCGGTGGGCTACCGGCTGGCGATCGCCGCCCGGGGGCTGATCGACAATCGGCGGGCCGACCGGCTCGGCGTGCCGTTGGCGCTGGTCGGCCGGTTCTCCGGGCACGACGCCGAACTGTCGGCCCGGATCGCCGGAGCGGAGAAGACGTTGCGCATGGTGCGGGAGAAGAACCCGAAGGACAACGAGACCAAGCAGTTCGTCGGCGCCGTCACCGAACGACTCACCGATCTGTCCACCGCGCTGACGGCCGCCCGCAACATGCCGGTCGCCGAACGCCGGACGGCGCACGCCAAGATCGGCGCCGAACTCGACGGCGTCGACGCCGACCTGATGGCGCGACTGGGCCTGTCGTGACGGGCATGGCCCGGCTGGCGCACGCCGCCGCGGTGGGGATGCTGCTGACGGTGATGCTGTTCGCCGGCACCGGTGTCGCCGCCGCACACGCCGTGCTGGTGTCCACCGATCCGGCCGCCGGTGCCGCGCTGCCGGCCGGCCCGGGCCGGGTGAGCGCCACCTTCAACGAGCGGCTGCAGACCACGTTCGCCGCGATGACGGTGGTCGGGCCGGACCGACACCTGTGGTCCACCGGCGACACCCGGGTCGACGGCCCGGTGGCCAGCGTGGCGGTGCGCCCGCTGGGGCCGGCGGGCACCTACACGGTGAACTACCGGGTCACCTCGGCCGACGGGCACGTGGTCGCCGGGTCGTGGTCGTTTGACCTGACGACGCCGGACACCGGCCAACCCGGCCCTCCGGTGGCTCCGACCGGCGAGGCCGGTCCGGCCGGCCCGGCCCCCGAACCGAACCTGCCGCTCTGGCCGTTCGCCGTCGGCGCGATCCTTCTGGTCGGCGCAGGCCTGTGGCTGGCTCGGCCGAAATCGTGACCGGGCTGGCATGATGGGGAACGCCGCCGAACCCGGATAAGGAGCAGCCCGATGCCCGACCCGCAGGATCAGCCCGACAATCAGCCGGACGCCACCCCGGCCCAGCCCGACTCAGCAGCCCAGCCGGCCCCGCCGGCCAAGGCGCCCGCCAAGAAAACACCGGCCAAGAAACCCGCCAAGAAAGCACCGGCTAAGAAGGCCGCCAAGAAAGCGCCCGCCAAGAAGGCGGCCAACGGACCCGCCAAGAAGGCGCCGGCCAAGGTTGCCCCGCCGGCGGACGTCAACGGCGCTCGGCCACCCGTCGACGGCGCCAAAGAGGCCGCCGCGCGCGCCAAGTCGACCGTGCAGAGCGCAGCCACCGCGGGCGGGGACCTGATCGGGGCGCCGGCGCCGTCGTCCGGCCGGTCACCCGTCCTGGTGCTGGCCGGGGCGGCGATCGGGCTGCTGACCGTGTCGCTCTGGCTTCGCCGGCTGCGGCGGCGCGCCGCCTAGCACCCCGGTGCCCGTACCGTTTCGCCCCACCGCCGACCTGGTCGACGACATCGGCCCGGACGTGCGCAGCTGCGACACCCAATTCCGGCAGTTCGGCGGCCGGTCACAGTTCGCCGGGCCGATCGGCACCGTCCGCTGCTTTCAGGACAACGCGCTGCTCAAGTCGGTGCTGTCGAGCCCGGGTGACGGGCGGGTGCTGGTGATCGACGGCGCCGCTTCGCTGCACACCGCGCTGGTCGGCGACGTGATCGCCGAGTTGGCCCGGACCAACGGCTGGGCGGGCCTGATCGTGCACGGCGCGGTGCGCGATGCCGCGACGCTGCGCACCCTCGACATCGGCATCAAGGCGCTGGGCACCAATCCGCGCAAGAGCGGCAAGGCAGGCACCGGCGAACGCGACGTGGTCGTCGAGTTCGGCGGGGTCCGCTTCGTGCCCGGCGAGACGGTCTACAGCGACGACGACGGCCTGGTGGTCGTCTCAGTGGTGCGGTGACGGTGGTCATTCATGCCGGCTGACGCTGACACGCTGGCCGCCCGCTGGGAGAAGATCCGACAGCGGGTCGCCGACGCCTGCGACGCGGCGGGGCGCGATCCGGGCGAGGTCACCATCCTTCCGGTGAGCAAGACCTTCGGGCCGGATGTCCTCCGCGAGGCGGTCGCCCTGGGCATGCGCCGCTTCGGCGAGAACAAGGTGCAGGAGATCCGCGACAAGGCCGAGGCGCTGGGCGGCCAGGAGGCCGACCCGGGCATCGACTGGGTGATGATCGGGCACCTGCAGACCAACAAGGCGGGCGTGGTCGCCCGGCTGGCCGCCGAGGTCCAGTCACTGGACCGGCCGAAGCTGGCCGCGTCGCTGGACCGGCACCTGCACGCGGCCAACCGCCGCATCGACGTACTGGTGCAGGTCAAGACCTCCGACGAGCCCAGCAAGTACGGGATCGCGCCCGAGCAGCTGCCGGCATTCCTCGACGAGCTGCGCGGCTACCCGACCATGCGGGTGCGCGGCCTGATGACGATCGCGATCAACGCACACGACCCGGACGCCGTCCGCGGCTGCTTCCGCCGGCTGCGCGAACTGCGCGACGCCGCCGAGAGCCACGGCCACGACCTGCCGCGCCTGTCGATGGGGATGAGCGCGGATTTCCCGCTGGCCATCGCCGAGGGCGCCACCGAGGTGCGGATCGGCACCGCGATATTCGGCGCCCGGCCCTACCCGGACTCCTACTACTGGCCGGAGTGAGCGCCGGCCGCAGTGGGCACGCGGACTAAACCGTCAGCGCCGCACGATGTTTGGTGAAGTGCAACCCCTCGTCGTCAACCTTGCCGCGCCGGATCATCCCGATGTCGAGCAGGTAGTTCTGCTTGAGCCGCCACGGCGTCTTGGAGCCCGCCTTGGGCAGGTGGTCCAGCGCGCGCAGCACGTAGCCGGGGGTGAAGTCCATCAGCGGCCGTTCCTCGATGTCCGCGGCCGGCGGACCCGGCACCACGTTGTCGAACCCGCGGGCGTCCATGTAGTTGAGCAGCCGGCAGACGAACTCCGACACCAGGTCGGCCTTCAGCGTCCATGACGCGTTGGTGTAGCCGATGGTGAACGCCATGTTCGGCAGCCCGGTCAGCATCGCGCCCTTGTAGGACATGGTCTCGTGGAGATCCACCGGCGCGCCGTTGCGCTTGATGTCGGCGCCGCCGAACAGCTGCAGGTTCAGCCCGGTGGCGGTGATGATGATGTCGGCGGGCAGCTCGTCGCCGGAGGTCAACCGGATGCCGGTCGGCGTGAACGTGTCGATGGTGTCGGTGACGACGTCGGCCTTGCCCTCCCGGATGGTGCGGAACAGGTCCCCGTCCGGGGCCAGGCAGAGCCGCTCGTCCCACGGCTTGTAGTGCGGGCCGAAGTGCTTCTCCACGTCGTAGCCCTTGGGCAGCTTGCGGGCGGCCAGCGTCATCAGCGTCTTGCGCATGTACTTCGGGAACCGCCGGGCCAGCTGGTACTGGGTCACCTGGAACAGGATGGCCTTCCACCGGTTGACCAGGTACGCGGTCTTGTCCGGCAGCACCTTGTTGATCCGCGCCGCCACCGGGTCGACCGCCGGCAGCATGCCGATGTAGGTCGGCGACCGCTGCAGCATGGTGACGTGGCCGACGCCGGAGTTGGCCAGCGCCGGGATCAGCGTGACGGCGGTGGCGCCGCTGCCGATCACCACGACCCGCTTGCCGGCGTAGTCGAGGTCGGTCGGCCAGTGCTGCGGGTGGATGATGGTGCCCCCGGCGGCCTGGAAGTCCGCCGCGCCGGGGAACTCGGGGGTGTAGCCCTCGTCGTAGTTGTAGTACCCGGTGCAGCAGAACAGGAACGAACAGCTGAGCTGCGTCCGCTCACCGTCGCGCTCGACGGTGAGAACCCACTGGTTGTCGGCGTCCGACCAGTCCGCGGCGACCACCCGCTGGTTGTAGCGGATGTGCTGGTCGATGGTGGACTCGGCGGTGGTCTCGTGCAGGTAGTCCTTGATGGACCCGCCGTCGGCGATGCCCCGGGCCGAGGTCCACGGCTTGAACCGGAAACCCAGGGTGAACATGTCCGAGTCGGACCGGATGCCCGGGTAGTTGAACAGGTCCCAGGTGCCGCCCAGGTCGGCGCGGCGCTCCAGGATCGCGTAGCTCTTGTCGGGGCAGCGGTCCTGCAGGTGCCAGGCGGCACTGATGCCGGAGATGCCGGCGCCGACGATCACGACGTCAAGATGTTCGCTCATACCGGCCACATTATCAACGCCGTGTCGAGTCGGTCAACAGTCTGTTGATTTTTTCGACATCATGTAGACTCTTCGTCGTGGCCAGCCCCAGTTCGACCCGTAACCATGGTCGGCGCTCGCCACGCCCGTCCGGCGACGATCGCGAGCAGGCGATCCTGGCCACCGCCGAACGGTTGCTGGAGCAGCGCCCGCTGGCCGAGATCTCGGTCGACGACCTGGCCAGGGGTGCGGGCATCTCCCGGCCCACCTTCTACTTCTATTTCAAGTCCAAGGACGCGGTGCTGCTGTCGCTGCTGGAGCCGATGATCGAGCGCGCCGACTCCGAGTACGACGGGGCCGTTCAGCGGCTGCCCGCCGACCCCCGCCGGGTGTGGCGCGGGGGCATCAAAGCGTTCTTCCACGCGTTCCGCTCGCACCGCGCGATCGCCCGCGCGGGCACCGAGGCGCTGGCCACCAGCCCGGAGTTCCGGGCCATGTGGAACGGGTACATGCAGAAGTGGATCGACCACACGGCAGCGATGATCACCGCCGAACGTGCCCGCGGCGCCGCGCCGAACACCATCCCCGCGATAGACCTCGCCACGTCGCTGAACCAGATGAACGAGCGCACCATGATGGCCACCCTGGCCGGCGAGCAACCCGCGGTAGCCGAGGGCCACGTGGTGGACACGCTGGCGCACATCTGGATCGCCAGCATCTACGGCGCGGGAAGCTAGCTCAGAGCAGCTGCGCGGAGACGAACCCGGCGAATACCACCGCGAAACCGCCGATCTCGCCGACGATCAGCGCCACCATGCTGGCGCGCAGGAACCAGCCGGCGCCGTCGAACTGGTTGGTGGTGTCGCGCAGCGCGCCGTGCAGGATGTAGCTGCCGATGGCCGTCACGAAGAAGAACACCGCCACCATCGCCGCGGTCAGGTTGACCCAGGCCGGCCAGCCGCTGAACTCGACGAACGCCGCGATGAGCAGGGTTGCGAACGAGTACAGCAGCGCGGCCCGGTGGGCGATGTCGACGTAGATGTGCGCCTGGTGGTTCTCCGAGGTGGCGATCTGCTGGTATTTCCAGACCCCCAGCACCAGCGCCAGCAGGAAGATGAGCCCGGCGGCGAGCAGGGTGATCGCGGTGTCGATCTCCAGGTGCGCGAGATGTGTGGTCACGGCCGTAAGTGTAGTTGTGCTCGCCCGATTGCCTTGCCGAGCAGACGCAGAATCGCACGGCCACGGGCTCTACAGTGCGATTCTGCGTCTGCTCGCCGGCACTGAGCGCGATGGTTACGCTGGCTTAGGCTGTCGGGGATGCGATTCGCTTTCAAAACCGCCCCACAGGACACCACCTGGGCCCAGCTGCTGGCAGTCTGGCAGGCCGCCGACGCGATCGACGTCTACGAGTCGGGTTGGACGTTCGACCACTTCTACCCGATCTTCGCCGACGCCCACGGCCCGTGCCTGGAGGGCTGGACCACGCTCACCGCGCTGGCTCAGGCCACCACCCGGCTGCGGCTGGGCAACCTGGTCACCGGCGTCCACTACCGCCACCCCGCGGTGCTGGCCAACATGGCCGCCGCACTCGACGTCATCTCCGGTGGCCGGCTCGAGCTGGGCATCGGCGCCGGCTGGAACGAGCAGGAGTCCGGCGACTACGGCATCGAGCTGGGCAGCATCACACAACGACTGGACCGGTTCGAGGAGGCCTGCCAGGTGCTGATCGGCCTGCTGAGCCAGGAGACGACGACCTTCCGGGGCACCTACTACCAGCTCACCGACGCGCGCAACGAACCGAAGGGCCCGCAGCGGCCACACCCGCCGATCTGCATCGGCGGCAGCGGGGAGAAACGTACCCTGCGCATCGCCGCCCGCTACGCCCAGCACTGGAATTTCGTCGGCGGCACACCCACCCAGTACGCGCACAAGCGCGAGGTGCTCTTCGGCCACTGCGCCGACATCGGCCGCGACCCGAGTGAGATCAGACTGTCCGCGCATGTGCGGTTGACCCCGGAACTCGACTACCGCAAAGCCCTCGACGACGCTGCCGCATTCGGCGCGGCCGGACTGGATTTGGCGATCGTCATCCTGCCGACACCGCACGACCCTGCGGTCCTTGAACCGCTCGCCGAGGCAATCCGCGATTCCGGATTACTCGATAGCGACGACGGCCGATAACGTCCAGCAAATATTAATGCTTCGGTGACAACGCGGCGGTGGCGCGCTACGTCGCCAGCAGCGATAGCTCCTCGGCGGTGATCAAACGCTCGTGCTCGGCGGCGAACACGCCGCTCTTGGCTGGGCGGCGGAACAATAGCCAGGCAATACGCCCAACACGGTACCGATACATCGGCTTGACGTACACGTCCAGACTCCTGTGCTCAATCCAACGGGGCTGGAGCGCCGCTGCCGCGACGTCCACATAGCTTTATTAGACCCTGCGCCGATAGCAAATCGATCTCGACTCGCTGTCAAATTCCCGACTATTTCTTAACGACCGCATGTGGTTAATGCATCGCCGATGTGGTCGGCTCGATCGGCGACGGCAGCGCCGTGCTTCCCATCAGGTACTTGTCCACCGCTGCCGCGGCCGCGCGGCCCTCAGCGATCGCCCAGACGATCAGCGACTGTCCCCGGCCCATATCGCCGGCAACGTAGACACCTGGCACCGATGTGGCGAATTCGGCGTCGCGCGCCACCAGGGAAACATCGCCGCGGTCGGTGAACTCCACGCCGAGGTCGGTCAGCAGCCCGGCCCGCTCCGGGCCGACGAAACCCATCGCCAGCAGCACCAGGTCGGCTTCCAGATCGAAGTCGGTGCCGTCCACCTTCTCGAACTTGCCATGGCTGCGCCGCACCTGGTGGGCGCGCAGCCCGGTGACGTGGCCGTCGCGGCCGAGGAATGTTTCGGTGTTCACCGAGAACACCCGCTCGCCGCCCTCCTCGTGGGCGGCACTGCTCCGCATGAGCAGCGGGTACATCGGCCAGGGGGTGGACTCGTCGCGGGTGTCGGGTGGGCGGGGCATGATCTCGAACTGGTGCACGAGCACGCCCCCTTGGCGGTGCACGGTGCCCAGGCAGTCCGCTCCGGTGTCGCCGCCGCCGATGATGACGACCTGCTTGCCGTGCGCGGTGATCGGGGGTTCCGCCAGATCACCCTGCTGCACCCGGTTCGACCACGGCAGATACTCCATCGCCTGGTGGATACCTGCCAATTCGCGCCCCGGGATCGGCAGGTCGCGCCACGCGGTGGCGCCGCCGGCCAGCAGCACCGCGTCGAACTCCGCGCGCAGTTCGTCGGCGCCGATGTCGACCCCGACGTCGACGCCGGTGCGGAAGACGGTCCCCTCGGCGGTCATCTGCGCCAGCCGCCGGTCGACGATCCGCTTCTCCATCTTGAATTCCGGGATGCCGTAGCGCAGCAGCCCACCGATGCGGTCGGCGCGTTCGAACACCGTGACGGCGTGCCCGGCCCGGGTCAGCTGCTGGGCGGCGGCCAGCCCGGCAGGCCCCGAGCCCACGATCGCCACTGTCTTGCCGGTCAGCGTCGTCGGCGGAACCGGTTGCACCCAGCCGTCTTTGAAGGCGCGTTCGATGATCTCGTATTCGACCTGCTTGATGGTGACCGGCGGCTGGTTGATGCCCAGCACGCAGGCCGGCTCGCACGGCGCCGGGCAGAGCCGGCCGGTGAAGTCGGGGAAGTTGTTGGTGGCGTGCAACCGGTCGCTCGCCTCCCGCCAGCGGCCGGTCCGCACCAGGTCGTTCCACTCCGGGATCAGGTTGCCCAGCGGGCAGCCGGTGTGGCAGAACGGGATTCCGCAGTCCATGCACCGGCCGGCCTGCTCACGTAACACCTCCTCGGCGAACGGCTGGTACACCTCCTGCCAGTCGTGCACCCGCTGGGCCACCGGCCGGCGCTGCGGCAGGATGCGCTCGGTGTGTTTCAGGAAGCCGCGGGGATCAGCCACTGGTCACCGCCATCACCGCTTCGTCCGGGTCGGCGCCGGACGCCTCCGCGTCGGCGATCGTCTGCAGCACCCGCTTGTAGTCGCGCGGCATGACCTTGACGAAGTGGCCCCGCTGCACCGGCCAGTCGGCCAGAATGCGGTGGGCCAGAGCCGAATCAGTCGCCTCGGCGTGGGCCTCCAGAATGCCGTGCAGCCAGGTCACGTCGTTGTCGTCGAACTCGTCGAGGTCCACGAAGCCGGTGTTGAGGTTTCCCGGCAGCAGCCCGTCCGGGTCGTACACATAGGCCACCCCGCCGGACATGCCGGCGGCGAAGTTACGCCCGGTGCGGCCCAACACCACCACCTTGCCGCCGGTCATGTACTCGCAGCCGTGGTCCCCGACTCCTTCAACCACCGCGTGCGCACCGGAGTTGCGCACCGCGAACCGTTCGCCGACCATCCCGGACAGGAACGCCTCCCCGCTGGTGGCGCCGAACAGGATCACGTTGCCGCCGATGATGTTGTCTTCCGCGACGTAGCCGTCCGGCACCTGCTCGGGTGGCCGCACCACCACCCGTCCGCCGGACAGACCCTTGGCGACGTAGTCGTTGGCGTCGCCGTAGATGCGCAGTGTGATGCCTTTCGGTAGGAACGCGCCGAAGCTGTTGCCGGCCGACCCGGTGAAGGTGATGTCGATGGTTCCGTCCGGCAGCCCGTGGGCGCCATAGGCTTTCGTCACCTCGTGTCCGAGCATGGTGCCCACGGTCCGGTTGACGTTGCTGATCGCCGTGGCGAATCGGACCGGCGTGCCCGAGTCCAGCGCCTCGCGGCAGACCGTGATCAGTTGCTGGTCCAGCGCCTTGTCCAGGCCGTGGTCCTGGGCGGAGCTGCAGTACAGATGCTGGCTCATGAAGGCCGTCTCCGGCTCGAGCAGCACCGGCGACAGGTCCAGCTTGTGCGCCTTCCAGTGCGCCCGGGCCAGGGTGGGATCCAGTGCGCTGACCTGTCCGACCGCCTCGAGCAGGGTGCGGAACCCCAGTGCCGCCAGATACTCGCGCACCTCCTCGGCGATGAACATGAAGAAGTTTTCGACGAATTCGGGGGCACCGCTGAATCGCTTGCGCAGCACCGGGTTCTGTGTCGCCACCCCGACCGGGCAGGTGTCCAGGTGGCAGACCCGCATCATGATGCAGCCGGACACCACCAGCGGTGCGGTGGCGAAGCCGAACTCCTCGGCGCCCAGCAGCGCGGCGATGATCACGTCCCGCCCGGTCTTGAGCTGGCCGTCCACCTGCACCACGATCCGGTCCCGAAGACCGTTGAGCAGCAATGTCTGCTGCGTCTCGGCCAGGCCGAGCTCCCACGGCGCCCCGGCGTGTTTCAGCGAGGTGAGCGGCGCGGCCCCGGTGCCGCCGTCGTGGCCGGAGATCAGCACCACGTCGGCGTGTGCCTTGGACACGCCGGCCGCCACCGTTCCGACCCCGCTCTCGGCGACCAGCTTGACGTGGATGCGGGCGGCCGGGTTGGCGTTCTTCAGGTCGTGGATCAGCTGGGCCAGGTCCTCGATCGAGTAGATGTCGTGGTGCGGCGGCGGCGAGATCAGGCCGACGCCGGGGGTGGCGTGGCGCACCTCGGCTATCCACGGGTACACCTTGTTCCCCGGAAGCTGGCCGCCCTCACCCGGTTTGGCGCCCTGGGCCATCTTGATCTGCAGGTCGGTGCAGCTGGTCAGGTAGTGGCTGGTGACCCCGAACCGCGCCGAGGCGACCTGTTTGATGGCGCTGCGCCGCCAGTCGCCGTTCGGGTCGGGCTCGAAACGCCCTTCATGCTCGCCGCCCTCGCCGCAATTCGACCGTCCGCCAAGGCGGTTCATCGCGATCGCCAGCGTCTCATGCGCCTCGGCGGAGATCGACCCGTAACTCATCGCCCCGGTGGCGAACCGCTTGACGATCTCCCTGGCCGGCTCCACCTCGTCGATCGGCACCGGCCGGCGAACGCCGGTGTTGAACGCGAGCAGCCCGCGCAGCGTCGCCAGCCGCTCGCTCTGGGCATCGACCAGGCGGGTGTACTCCTTGAAGACCTCATACTGGCCGGTGCGGGTGGAGTGCTGCAGCTTGAACACCGTCTCCGGGTTGAACAGGTGGTACTCGCCCTCGCGGCGCCACTGATACTCGCCGCCCACCTCGAGTTCGCGGTGCGCGCGTTCACTCGCCCGGTCCAGGTAGGCCAGCTGGTGACGGGCGGCCACATCGGCGGCGATGTCGTCGCAGGTGATCCCGTCGATCGGACAGACCAGGCCGGTGAAGTACTCGTCGAGGACGCCCTGGGCGATGCCGACCGGCTGGAAGAGCTGGGCGCCGGTGTAGGACGCCAGCGTCGAGATGCCCATCTTGGACATCACTTTCAGCACGCCCTTGGCCGCGGCGTGCACGTAGTTGTGCAGCGCCTCCTCGCGGTCCAGTCCGTCGAGCAGATCGCGGTCGGCCAGGTCCTCGATCGACTCCAGCGCCAGGTACGGGTTGATCGCCGCTGCTCCGAATGCCAGCAGCGCGGCCAGGTGATGCACCTCGCGGGCGTCGCCGGTCTCCACCACCAGCCCGGCCTTGGTGCGGGTGCGCTCGGCCACCAGGTGGTGATGCACGGCCGACGTCGCCAGCAGCGACGGGATCGGCGCCAGTTGGTCATCCGATTCCCGGTCGGACAGGACGATGACGCACGCGCCGGCGTCGATGGCCGCCGACACCGCCGACCGCACCTCGTCGAGTGCGGCGCGCAGCCCGGCTCCACCCTCGGCGACCGGGTACAGGCAGCGGACGACGCTGGTGCGCATGCCGTGCGGCCGGCCCGAGATCTGCTGATCCGGAGTCAGATTCACCAACTTGGCCAGCTCGTCGTTGCGCAGGATCGGCTGGTCGAGAACGATTTGCCGACACGAGTCCGCATCCGGGTTGAGCAGGTCCCCCTCGGTTCCGAGGCAGCGCCGGAGGCTGGTCACCACCTCTTCGCGAATGGCGTCCAGCGGCGGGTTGGTTACCTGGGCGAACATCTGCTGGAAGTAGTCGAACAGCATGCGGGGCCGCGCCGACAACACCGCGATCGGGGTGTCGGTGCCCATTGACCCGATCGGCTCGGCGCCGGTGCGCGCCATCGGCGTCACCAGCAGATTCAGCTCTTCATAGGTGTAGCCGAATTCGAGCTGGCGCAACACGATCCGCTGGTGGTCCATCCGCGGGCAGTCCGCCGCCGGCAGCTCGGCCAAACCGAACTGGCCGGCGTCCAGCCACTCCCGGTAGGGGTGCGCGGCGGCGAGCTCGGCCTTGATCTCCTCGTCGGCGACGATCCGGCCCGCCGCGGTGTCCACCAGGAACATCCGGCCGGGCTGCAGCCTCAGCCGGCGCACCACCGTTGCGGGATCCAGCTTCAGCACCCCGGCCTCGGACGCCATCACCACCAGCCCGTCCGCGGTGACCCGGATCCGGGACGGCCGCAGCCCGTTGCGGTCCAGCACCGCTCCGATCACGGTGCCGTCGGTGAAGGTAATGGAGGCAGGTCCGTCCCAGGGCTCCATCAGCGACGCGTGGTAGGCGTAGAACGCCCGCCTGGCGTCGTCCATGCTCTCGTGGCGCTCCCACGCCTCCGGGATCATCATCAGCACCGCGTGCGGCAGGCTGCGCCCGCCCAGGTGCAGCAGTTCCACCACTTCGTCGAAGCGTGCGGTGTCCGATGCGCGCGGGGTGCAGATCGGCAGCAGCTTCTGAGTGTCCGCCTGTGTGCCAAAGACATCGGTGCTGATCAATGCCTCGCGGGCCCGCATCCAGTTCTCGTTGCCGGTGATCGTGTTGATCTCACCGTTGTGGGCGATCCGCCGGAACGGGTGCGCCAGCGGCCAGGACGGGAAGGTGTTGGTGGAGAACCGCGAATGCACGATGCCCAGCGCACTGCTCAGCCGGTCGTCTTGCAGGTCGAGATAGAACTCCTTGAGCTGCGGGGCGGTGAGCATGCCCTTGTAGACGATCGTCTGCCCGGAAAGGCTTGGGAAATAAGCGGTTGTGCTGCCCGGACCGTCCTGGCCCGGCCCCTTGTCGCCCAACTCGTGCTCGGCGCGTTTGCGGATCACGTAGGTGCGCCGCTCCAATTCCATGCCCGCGGCGCCGGCGACGAAAAGCTGCCGGAAGGTCGGCATGGCGTCGCGCGCCAGCGCGCCCAGCGAGGCGTCGTCGACGGGAACGTCCCGCCAGCCGAGGACCTGCAGACCCTCGCCCGCGACGATCTTGTCCACCGCCGCGCAGGCGGCGTCGGCCTCCTTGGCCGACTGCGGCAGGAACGCGATACCGGTCGCGTAGCTGCCCGCGGCGGGCAGCGTGAAGTCGACCACCGCGCGCAGGAAGCCGTCGGGTATCTGGATCAGGATTCCGGCGCCGTCGCCGCTGTGCGGCTCGGCGCCCGCCGCACCACGGTGCTCGAGATTGAGCAGCGCGGTGATCGCCTTGTCCACGATGTCGCGGCTGCGGCGACCGTGCATGTCCACCACCATGGCCACCCCGCACGCGTCGTGCTCGAATGCGGGGTTGTACAACCCGATCCGGTTGGGTGCCGTCGACATACCAATGCGATCAATGCTAACCGCTGAACCGGGTGTGTTCATCTCGGCGAACGATGGTCGATACTTGACACCCATGAGCTCCGGCGACGACTTCCTGCGGCGGCGCGGCCCGCAGCCGCCGGCCGCCTGGCCGCAGCAGCCGGCCGGCCCGCCTGCCCAGCAACCACGGCCGCAGCCGACCCGGGGCTGGCGGCACCGGATCCTGGTGGCCACATTCGGGATGGTCAATCTGGGGCCGTCGCCCGCCGAACGCCAAGAGGCCTATTACGTCGCGGCGATCCGGTCGGTTCCGCGTGCCAGCTACAAGGTCGGTGTGCTCGGCAAGGGCGGCGTCGGGAAGACCACCGTGTCCGCCTGCGTCGGCTCGTTGCTCGCCAAGCTGCGCCCGGGCGACGGCGTGGTCGCGGTGGACGCCGACACCGCGTTCGGCCGGCTGGCCAGCCGTGTCGACCCTCGTGCGACGACTTCCTACTGGGACCTGGCCAGCGCCCGCAACATGGAGTCCTTCGCCGACCTGAGCACCCGGATCGGCGTCAACGCCGTCGGGCTGTACGTGCTGGCCGGCGAGCCGGCCACCGGCAGCCGGCGGGTGCTCGACCCGGCGCTGTACCGGGAGGCCTCGCTGCGGCTGGAGCGCCACTTCACCATCTCGGTGATCGACTGCGGTTCGACGATGGACACCCCGGTCACCCAGGAGGCGCTGCGCGATCTGGACGCGCTGATCGTGGTGTCGTCGCCGTGGGCGGACGGGGCGGGTGCCGCCGCCCAGACGCTGGAGTGGCTGGCCGCCCGCGGGCAGCACGAGTTGCTGCACCGCACCGTGGTGGTGCTCAACGACTCCGACGGCCACGCCGACAAGCGGACCCGGTCGACGCTGGCCGGGCAGTTCCAGCGGCATGGGCAGGCCGTCGTCGAAGTGCCGTTCGATCCGCACCTGCGTCCGGGCGGGGTGATCGACGTCGCGGGGATGGGGCCGGCCACCAGGCTCAAGTTCCTGGAGATCGCCGCGATCGTCGCCCAGAACTTCGCCTCCCGGCCGCCGGGCGGGAAGCACACCCGCCGCTGACAGCGTCGGCGCGCGCACCATCTGCCGCATCGCGCCGCCGCACAGCCGCGATGTCACACCGCCGCGATGTCACACCCCTTCGTTATCGTCGAAAGCATGTTCGATACATCGGTGCCTGACCTGGACGAGTTGGTCGGTGCGCACGAGTCGATGGTGATCGCGGCGATCACCGGCTGGGCGCGCATCGAGGCCGCCGCCTCGGCCCGTCGGCTGGCCGCGATCGCCGAACTCGTCGCCCGGCGCACCGACGGCGACGCCGACTACGCCCGCTGGTGGGCTTGTGACGACTGGGACGCCACCGCTGCCGAGGTTGGCTCGGCACTGCACGTCAGCCACGGCAAGGCCTCCGCGCAGATGTACCTGGCCGCCGCGCTCCGCGACCGGCTGCCCCAGGTCGCCCAGGCGTTCGCCGAAGGGCTGCTCAGCACGCAGATCGTGGCACTGATCGCCTGGCACACCACGCTGATCCAAGATCCGGACGCCCTCGCCCTGGTCGACAAAGCCCTGGCCGCCGACGCCGGCGGCTACGGGCCGCTGTCGGCGGCCAAAACCGTCGCGGCCATCGAGGCCATCGTCGACCGTTACGACCCCGGCGCGCTGCGCCGCACCCGCGACAGTGCCCGCGGCCGCGAACTGGTGATCGACAAGACCCGCACCGAAAACGGCATCACCCCACTCTGGGGAAAGCTCTACGCCACCGACGCCGAATTGCTCGACCGGCGCCTCATGCAACTCGCGCACTCGGTGTGCGATGAGGACCCGCGAACCGTGGCCCAGCGCCGCGCCGACGCGCTGGGCGCCCTGGTCGCCGGAGCCGACCGGTTGACGTGTCGATGCACCGACCCCGACTGCGCCGCCGCCACCGCACCGGATCGGCCGGGCGGCCAGGTGCTCATCCACGTGCTCGCCGACCACACGGCGCTAGCCGCACCCGCCGACCCTCAGCAGCACGGCGACCCGCACCAACCACCGCCGGAAACTCCCGAAGCCCCCGAAACACCCGAAACCGCGCCGGAGACACCCGAAACCGCGCCGGAAACCCCCGCTCCGGCCACCGACCCGCCGCCGGCAAAACGCACCCCGGCGCTGCTGGCCGGCGGACCCCAGCTTCCCGCACCACTGCTGGCCGACCTGATCACCGACGGCGCCACCGTCAAACTGCTGCACGTCCCGGCCGCTGACACCGCACCCGAACCCGGCTACCGGCCCTCGGCCACACTGGCCGACTTCATCCGGGCCCGCGACCTAACCTGCCGCTTCCCCAACTGCGACGCTCCAGCCGAGTACTGCGACATCGACCACGGCGTCCCGCACGGCACCGGCGGCCCTACCCACCCCTCCAACCTGCGCTGCCTTTGCCGAAAGCATCACTTACTCAAGACATTCCACCACTGGCGCGACCAACAACACCCCGACGGCACCATCGACTGGACCAGCCCGGCCGGGCAGACCTACATCACCCGCCCCGGCAGCCGACTGCTCTTCCCGGCCCTGTGCCAACCCACCGGCCGACCCCCCACCCCCGCACCGGCAGCCAACCAACCCCGCGGTGAACGCACCCTGATGATGCCCGCCCGAAAACACACCCGAGCCCACGACCGCGCCAAACGCATCAACTCGGAACGCGCCCTCAACGCCACCCACGTCGCCGAACGCAACAAGCCCCCACCGTTCTAGATCGGCACGTGCTTCTCCGCGCAGGCGTCGGCCACCGCAGCGGTGATGTCCTGCGCCCGTAGCGTTTCCAGATCCTCAACGGTCACCGATCCCCGGTCGTTGCGATGCTGCGCGGCGACCCGCGAGTCCCGCAGCCGTTCGGCGCGCTCGACCACGTTGCGGGCGAAGCGGCCGTTCTGCATGATGTCGACGCCGGGGCTGCCCTCCGCAGATCGGTAGCCGCGCAACGTCTCGCACGCGGCCTGCAGCGCATCGGCGGCGGCCGGCTCGATCACCGTCGCGCGCGGCCGGCCGTAGCGGACGGCGATCTCGACCAGTTCGTCCGGCGAATAGGATTCGAACCGCAGCTTGCGGTTGAACCGTCCCGCCAAACCCGGGTTGACAGTGAGGAACTCGTCGACTTCCTTCTCGTATCCCGCACCGATGAAGCAGAAGTCGAACCGGTGCACCTCCAACGCCACCAGCAGTTGGTTGACCGCCTCCATGCCGATCATGTCTGGCCGTCCGTCGTGGTGTCGTTCCACCAGCGAATAGAACTCGTCCATGAAAAGGATCCGGCCCAGCGAACGGTCGATCAGCTCATTGGTTTTCGGTCCGGACGCACCGATGTGCTCGCCGCAGAAATCGGCCCGCTTGACCTCGATGATCTCCGGATGGGCGACGATGCCCAGGCCGGCATAGATCTTTCCCAGTGCCTCGGCGGTGGTCGTCTTGCCGGTTCCCGGCGGCCCGACCAGCAGCATGTGGTTGGTCTGATTGGTCACCGGCAGCCCGGCGGCAAGCCGCAGGCCGCGCACCTCGATCTGGTCCTCGAGTTCGGCCACCGCACGTTTGACCTCGGCCAACCCCACCTGGT
>DASTNJ010000045.1:0-5299 GCA_035721065.1 Mycobacterium sp. | reverse complement strand
AACTGCCGAGCTTTGCCGCCGAAGCAACCTGGCAGGTCTGGCTCGGTCCCGCGGCCCCGGCCGACGCCGTGCAGCGGCTGACCAGCCACGGCCTGATCGTGCAGGGACAGCACACCACCGCGCAGCGCGCCGACGCGCTGGCGCGCGAGGGGCCCGCGCTGGCGCTGAGACTGCTGCTCGCCTGTGCGGTCGCGGCGGTGCTGCTCGCCGTCGCCGCCACCGTGATCGCGGTGCTGGGCAGCAGCCGGCGGCGGGCGTTCGAGCTGGCCGCGCTACGGATGGTCGGCGTGCGGCGGGCGGCCCTGATCCGGGCCTCGTTCCTGGAGCAGCTGACCCTGCTCGGCACCGCGCTCGTGCTCGGCGTGCCCGCCGGATGGGTCGCCGCCCGGCTGGTGATGCCCGCGATACCCGAGTACTCCCGGGCGACCCCGCTACCGTCCAGCTACCTGCCCGCGGTCACGCCGGTGGTGATCCTGTTCGCGGCCCTCGCCGCCGTGCTGGCCGCCGCCGCGCTGGCCGCGGCCCTGGCCCTGATCCGCGCCGCCGTCCCGAACCGCCTGCGCGAGGCCGGCACATGAACGGTCCCCTGTTCGACACCGGCCTCGGCGTGCGCTGCGAGCAGGTCGGCCACGTCTACACCAGCAACGGCACCAGCACCGTGGCCCTCGACGAACTCGACCTGACGATCCGCGCCGGCGAGAGCCTCGCCGTCCTCGGCGCTTCCGGCTCGGGGAAGTCGACGTTCGTGTCGCTGCTGGCCGGCTTCCAGCGGCCGACGTCCGGGCACCTGTACATCGGCGCCGACGACGTCGCCGGGATGACCGAACGCGAACTGCTCGACCTGCGCGGGCAGCGGGTCGGCATCGTCATGCAGAACCCGGCGCGCAACCTGCTGCCCTACGGCAGCGGCACCGCGAACGTCGCCTTCGCCCAGCGCGCCGCACACGGGTACCGGCGCGACCAGCTGCCCAAGCCGGCGGAGCTGCTCGACCAACTCGGGCTGGGCGAGCTGGCCCACCGGCACGTCAAGGCGATGTCCGGCGGCGAGAAGCAGCGGGTCGCGATCGCGATCGGCATCTGCGCCGCACCGGGCCTGCTGGTCGCCGACGAACCGACCAGCCAGCTCGACCGCCACAGCCGTGACCGCGTCGTCGAGCTGCTGACCGAGATCAGCCGCCAGTTCGGCACGACCGTCGTCGTGGTCACCCACGACCCCGAGGTCGCCGCCGCGTTCGGACGAACCGTCACCATCCGCGACGGGCGCGTGAACGACGACGATCAGGCCGTTGAGCAGTGGACGCGCGTCGGGGCCGACCGGTCGATTCCGCTGCCCCCCGACCTGGACGAGCGGCTGCCGCCCGGGACCCGGCTGCGCATCATCCGCAAACCCGGTGGCGTCGAGTTCGTCCGCGAGCCCGGCACCGATTCGGCGGGGCCGTCCTAGGACTCTGCTGAACAATGCACGTTCCGCGGAGCGCGCAGGGTGTGGCGACGCGCCGGGGGTCTCAAGGCGGTCTGGCCGCGAGTCACAACGGTGGTTGTGCGACGAGCTTGCCCGGCGCGTCGGTGTCGAGTCTGGTCTTGTTGGCGATGTTCATCAAGTGGCACCGGTGCTGGTGTGGGTCAGTTGATGGCCCAGGCGGTTCCGTCGTGGCCGAGGCCGAGTGCGATCAGGCGGCGCAGGTTGAGGGCGGCGGCGCGGTGGTGCAGCCAGTGGTCGTTCTTGGTGACACCGCGGTAGCGGACCCGCCGGTTGCCGCGGGTGAGCCAGGCGATGGAGCGTTCGACCATGGGCCGGTGCTGGCGGTATTCGGCCAGCCAGTCCGGATCTCGTGCCGCGGCGCGGGCGGCGCGTTGCAGCGCGTCGTGAGGCCGGATCTTGAGGCTTTTGCCGGTGCGGCTGCGGGTGCAGCGAGACCGCAGCGGGCAGCCGGTGCAGGCTGCCGTGAACGTGGCCACGCCGGTGCGGCTGATCTTCCTCGTGATGCCGTTGGGGCAGGTCGCGGTCCCGGCGGCGTGATCGACGGTGAAGTCATCGACGGTGAACCCCTCGGGCACGGCCGAGCGGGTGGGGGCGGGTTTGACCCGGTCGGTGTGATGTCGCTGGCCGAGTTCGGCGCGCAGTTCGCCCGAGCCGTAGGCCGAATCGGCCAGCACGGTCACCGGCTCCGGTTCGCCGTCGAGCAACCTCAGGCCGACGGCGGCCTCGCTGACTGGGCTGCCGTCGCCGGCGGTGCCGCTGGCCTTGGTCAGCGCGGCCTCGGTGATGATGCCGGTGTCCGGCTCGATCGCGATATGGGCTTTGAACCCGTCCTGGCGGCGGTGCACGGTCTTGTGCGCATGCCGCGCGTCGGGATCGACGGTCGAGATCACCCGGTCCGGGGCGACCCGCTGCGCGATGCGCCACCGCCCGTCGGTGCCGTCCGAGCCTTCGACAGGTTCGACGTCCTGGCCGGCGACCAGCGCCAGCAACGCCAACGCTTCGGCGGCCTTCGGCCCGTGCTCGACCTCGGGCAGGTGTCCGAGTAGCCGGTGCGCGTCCCCGACGAGGGCGTCGATCAGTTGCGCCCGGGCCTGCTCGTCATCCCAGGCGATCGCCGGCTTGCCCGGGTTGCGGTAGTCGTGGGCGCGACAGTGTTCGGCGATCACCACGGCCGCGTCGGGAACCTCCCGGGCGACCCGACGGATCGCGCCGACCAGCTGGGTCACCGTGTCCTGGGTGGCCACCGCGTCATCGAGCACCGTCGAGTCCAGCGCGCGTCGTGATTTGCCGCGCAGCGCGCCAGTCTCGGCCACCACCGCCTTGACCGCCTCGAAGATCCGGTTCGGCCGATCCGACGCGGCCAACCGGCGCCGCCAATACGTCAACGTGGTCGCGTGAAACGCCCCCGCCGTGACCGACAGGCCACACGCTGCCTTCCAGCGCAGATCGAAGGCCACCGCATCCACGGTCTCCGCATCGGACAGGCCCTGCAGCGACTGCAGCGTGATCACCGCCGCCATCACATCGGCCGGCACGCTCGGCCGGCCCCGCCCGGACGGGAACAAGTCAGAGAACAACTCGTCCGGGAACAACTGCCGCCGATGCCCGGCCAGAAACGCGAACACACTGCCCGGCTTGAGCAGATGCCCCGCGACCGCCTCAACGTCCAGCAACTCACGCTGACTCTCAGACCGACCCTGCACTCCAAGATCATCCCGGATCAAGAAGATCAACAGGCCGACCGGCACACAGGATTATTCAGGGTGCTCCTAGCCGGTCGGCCGGTCGCCGCCGGCCACGAGCATGGCGTCCTCGCGGGCCAGGCCGGTGATCGGGTCGGCCAGCGCGGCCACCGGCGCGATCATCGCCGGGTCGAGCCACGGCTCGCCGGCGCGCACGTAGTCGGGGTAGACGGTCAGCCGCTCGACCAGCCGGAAGCCGGCCCCGGCGCTGCGCGCGGCGAGTTCCTCGATTTGCGGCCAGGGTCGTTCCGGGTTGACGTGGTCGGGCGTCAGCGGCGACACCCCGCCCCAGTCGTCGATCCCGGCTCGCAGCAACAACTCGTACTCCTCGCCGATCAGGTTCGGCGGGGCCTGGATGCGCGTCTGCGGGCCGAGCAGCAGCCGGGCCACCGCCACGGTCGCGGCCAACTCGGCCAACTCGGCGTCGGGCATCCGGGCCATCGCGGTGTCCGGCTTGGCCCGGAAGTTCTGCACGATCACCTCCTGGACGCCGCCGTGGGCCCGGGCCACGTCGCGGATCGCCAGGATCGACTCGACCCGGTCGGCGGGCGTCTCGCCGATGCCGATCAGGATGCCGGTCGTGAACGGGACCTGCGCCTGCCCGGCCTCGTCGAGCACCCGCAGCCGCACCGCCGGGTCCTTGTCCGGCGAGCCGAAGTGCGCTCCGTGCGGGTCGGTGAACAGCGCCCGCGAGGTCGTCTCCAGCATCATCCCCATGCTCGGCGCGACCGGCTTGAGCCAGTCCAGCTCCGCGCGCGACATGACGCCCGGGTTCAGGTGCGGCAGCAGCCCGGTCTCGGCCACCACCCGGATCGCCATCGCCCGCACGTAGGCCAGCGTCGAGTCGTAACCCTGCTCGTCCAGCCAGTGCCGGGCCTGCGGCCAGCGGTCCTCGGGCCGGTCCCCCAGCGTGAACAGCGCCTCCTTGCAGCCCAGTTCCGCGCCCCGCCGGGCGATGTCGAGCACCTCGTCCGGCGACAGGTACATCGCGGACAGCCGGTTCGGCGTCGTCGCGAACGTGCAGTAGTGGCAGCGGTCGCGGCACAGCCGGGTCAGCGGCACGAACACCTTGCGCGAGTAGGTCACCACGCCCGGCCGACCGGCCGCCGCCAGCCCCTGATCGCGCACCCGGGCCGCCGCAGCCAGCAGGTCGTCCAGCTGCGCGCCCCGCGCCGAGAACAGGGCCTCGGCCCCGGTCGCGTCCAGCTCCTCGGCCCGGACGGTCACAGCGCGCGCAACCGGGGCAGTATCTCGGCGCCGTACAGCTTCAGGAACTTCTCCTGGTCCGGGCCGGGGGCGTGGAAGACCAGGTGGGTGAAGCCCAGGTCCAGGTAGGACTTGATCCGCGCGACGTGCTCGTCCGGGTCGGTCGAGACGATGAACCGCTTCGCGGTCTGCTCGACCGACAGCTCGTCGGCCAGCCGCTGCATCTCCACCGGGTCCTCGACCCCGGACTTCTGCTCCGGGGTCAGGCCGAGCGCCCCCCAGAAGTGCGTCGCGGCCATCGCGGCGTCCCGGTCGTGGTCGAAGGACACCTTGACCTCGATCATCAGGTCCAGCGCGGCCAGCTCCCGCCCGCTCTTGCCGGCGCCCTCGCGCACCGCGGGCAGCAGGGTGTCGGTGTAGAGCGACTCGCCCTTGCCGGACGTGGTGATGTACCCGTCGCCGACCCGGCCGGCGTAGCGGGTCGCGGCCGGGCCGGACCCGGCCAGGTAGAGCGGCACCGGGTGTTCGGGCCGGTCGTAGATGGTCGCCTTGTCGGTGCGGTAGTACTCGCCGTCGAAGCTGACCCGCTCCTCGGACCACAGGGCCTTGATCAGCCGGACGGCCTCGCGGAACCGGGCGAACCGCTCCTTGCCGTCCGGCCACTGCAGCCCGAGCGGCACCTCGTTCATCGACTCGCCGGTGCCCAGGCCGAGCACCACCCGGTCCGGGTACAGGCAGCCGAGGGTGGCGAACGCCTGGGCCACGATCGCCGGGTGGTAGCGGAACGTCGGCGTCAGCACGCTCGTGCCGATCGTCACCCGTTCGGTGCGGGCCCCCAGCGCCCCCAGCCAGCTCATCGCGAACGGCG
>DASTNJ010000044.1:0-4756 GCA_035721065.1 Mycobacterium sp. | reverse complement strand
AAGCCCTTCTCCGCGTTGAACCACTTCACAGTTCCCTGTGGCATTTGTCGATCTTTCCTAACTCTTGTTGCCCGGTGCGAGCACCGTCGGTCGGGACACCGACTTTCGGCACCCCGGGCCTGTCCCGACCGCTGTACCGTTGTGGTGGTGTCAGTGCTAGCACCGACCCGATCCCTGCGGGAACTGCGGCCGCAACGAAAGTTCCTGCGAAAGTTTGACACGACCACAGAAGCTACGACCGCGTAACAGTCAATCACGTTCGTCGCGCCGACGACACCCTAAGGTGCACAAACCGTCGGCGGGCCGGTGGAAAACGCGACAGAAATACGACCAAAAGCCGCCGAAGGACGGGTGAGATGACCGTGAATTTCGGCCGCGAACTGCTGTCGGCGGCCTTGGCCGGGGTCGAGTCGGACGAGCATCCGCTGCGTCATGTCGCCGATCTGCCGGCGTCGAGCGGCCGGTCGGCAAGCTGGCCGGACTGGGCTGAACCCGACGTGGTGCGGGTGTTCACCGAACGCGGGATCCGGACGCCGTGGTCTCACCAGGTTGCCGCGGCCGAATTGGCCCACACCGGCCGTCACGTGGTGATCAGCACCGGAACCGCGTCGGGCAAGTCGCTCGCCTACCAGCTGCCGGTCCTCAACGCGCTGGCCACCGACCCGCGGGCCACGGCGCTCTATCTCGCGCCGACGAAGGCGCTCGGCCACGACCAACTGCACACCGCGCATGCTCTCACCGCCGCGAGCCCGCGACTGGCCGGCGTTGCGCCCACCGCCTACGACGGCGACAGTCCCGCCGAGGTGCGGCGCTTTGCCCGGGAACGGTCCCGCTGGGTGTTCACCAACCCCGACATGATCCATCTGTCGCTGCTGCGCAACCACGCGCGCTGGGCGATATTCCTGCGCGGGCTGCGCTTCCTGATCGTCGACGAATGCCACTATTACCGGGGAATCTTCGGGTCGAACGTGGCAATGGTGCTGCACCGGCTGCTGCGCTTGTGCGCGCGCTACTCGGATCAAGCCGGGCCGGGGTCCGGCGAACCGGTGGCGATCTTCGCCAGCGCGACCACTGCGGCACCGGGGGCCAGCGCCACAGCCCTGATCGGTCGGCCCGTCGCGGAGGTCACCCGGGATGCCTCACCGCACGGCGCGCGCACGGTGGCACTGTGGGAACCCCCGCTCAGCGCCGACCTGACCGGTGAGAACGGTGCGCCGGTCCGGCGGTCGGCCGGCGCCGAAGCGGCCCGGGTGATGGCAGACCTGATCGCCGAGGGTGCACGCACCCTGACCTTCGTCCGGTCGCGGCGCGGCGCCGAGGTCACCGCACTCGGGGCGCGCGCACGGCTGGCCGCCACGGCACCTCAGCTGGCCGGCAAGGTCGCCTCCTACCGCGCCGGTTATCTCGCCGAAGATCGCCGGGAGCTGGAACGCGCCCTCCTCGACGGCGAACTCTGCGGTCTGGCCACCACCAACGCCCTGGAGCTGGGGGTCGACATCGCCGGGCTGGACGCGGTGGTGATCGCCGGATTCCCCGGGACGGTGACCTCGTTCTGGCAACAGGCCGGGCGCTCCGGCCGGCGCGGCCAGGCGGCGTTGATCGTGCTGGTCGCCCGCGACGACCCGCTGGACACCTACCTGGTCCACCACCCGTCCGCGCTGTTGGACAAACCTGTCGAACAGGTTGTCATCGATCCGGCCAACCCCTATGTTCTCGGTCCTCAGTTGTTGTGCGCGGCAACAGAACTCCCGCTGACGGAAGTCGAGGTGCAGCAGCTGGGTGCCGAACAGGTTGCCGACGAGCTGGTCTGCGACGGACTGCTGCGGCACCGGTTCGGCAAGTACTTCCCGGTGCCGGGACTCGATCCGCACGTACATGTGGACGTCCGCGGCTGGACGGGCGGCCAGGTCAACATCGTCGAGGCCGACACCGGCCGGCTGATCGGCAACGTGGGCGCCGGTCAGGCGCAGGCCGCGGTTCATCCGGGTGCGGTGTATCTGCATCAGGGCGAGAGCTACCTGGTCGATTCGCTGGACCTGGCGCCTGGCGGCGGCGGCACCGCGTTCGTGCACGCCGACGATCCCGGGTATACGACGTTCACCCGCGAGCTCACCGACATCGAGGTCACCGGCGACGGTGAACGCACCTGGTTCGGGCCGGTCAGCCTGGGTCTGGTGCCGGTCACGGTCACCAACAGGGTGGTCGGCTACCTGCGCCGGCGGCCGACCGGCGAGGTGCTCGACTTCGTCGAACTCGACCTGCCGCCCTACACGCTGCCGACCATCGCGGTGGTCTACACCGTCACCATCGAGGCGATGGAGCGCTGCGGCATCGACCAGCCGCGAATACCCGGGTCGCTGCACGCCGCCGAACATGCCGCGATCGGCCTACTCCCGCTGGTGGCCAGCTGCGATCGCGGCGACATCGGCGGCTTGTCGACCGCGCTGGGCCCGGACGTCCTCGGCGGGCTGCCGAGTGTCTTCGTCTACGACGGCCACCCGGGCGGTGTCGGCTTCGCCGAACGCGGATTCCGCGCAGCCCGGACCTGGCTGGCCGCAACCGCGGCGACCATCGCGTCGTGCGAGTGCCCGCACGGCTGCCCGTCGTGTGTGCAGTCACCCAAGTGCGGCAACGGCAACGACCCGCTGGATAAGTCGGGCGCCGTGCGGTTGCTGCATCTGGTGCTGCACGAACTCGAGGGCGGTAGCACTGGGGCTTGGCCGGCCTGACTGAACCCGGGTGGGCTCGTTCGGGCTTGTCCAGCCACGGGATTCGGCCAACCCCTCGAACAGCCGACTCCCGCGTGCGGTCGCAAATTACCGGGCCGCCGCAGAGCTCGCAACTCGAGAACCGATCGCGCACCGCTTGCCGACGGCGAGGGTCGGCGGGCCGTAAAATCCGGAGACATGGCCTACGACTGGCTGCTGGTCGAGACACTGGGCGAGGAACCCGCCGTGGTCGCTCAGGGACGCGAGCCGCAGAACCTCGTGCCGATCACCACGTTTCTGCGCCGCAGCCCGTATCTGACGGCCATCCAGATGGCGATCGCCGAATCGGTGCAGACCGGGCAACCGCTGGCCAGCATCACGCCCAACAACCGCCGGGTGATCCGCGCGGAGCCGGTCAAGATGTCCGACGGCCGGGTGCACGGTGTGCACATCTGGTGCGGGCCCACCAAGTCCGAACCACCGGAGCGCCCGCTACCCGGACCGCTGAAATTCGACGTGACCCTCGGCGTGGCCACCGACACCCCGCAGTCGATGGTCAACGCGGGCCGGAACCCGGAGGAGGCGGCGACCCAGGGAATGGCGTTCGCCGACGATCTGCCGGTGCGCGAGATGAATCCGAACGAGAACAAGGTGCTGGAGTTGGCGATCCGAGCGGAGGCAGGCCAAACCCTGTGCTCCAGTTGGGATCTGACCGACTGGCAGGGAAACGCCGTCAAGCTCAATTTCGTTGTGCGCACCGGCTGGGAGGGGGCGTTCGGCGCCCGCGAGCACCTGGTGACGCGCGGAATGAACTGGCGCGGCGAACCGGGTGGGACGGCGGCCCCGCCCGAGGTGATCGCGCAGCGAATCCTGCACGGGTTCGCCCAGCCCGGCGTGCACCGCTTCGTGGTCGGCCTGGACGACTGGCAACTGCTCAAATGGCTGGACGAGCCGGCCCCGCTGCTGGACTGGGAAGGCACCGTCGATGCCCCGCCGGTGCATCCCGATGACGCCGCGGCCCTGGCGCAGCTGACCGCGGAGTTCGCCACGGGCCCCGCCGCCGCGCTGCTGCGGCTGCGCCGGACCGGCGGCGGGTGGGTGCCGATGCAGGTGATGGTCAACCGGGTCGAATTCGCGGAGAACGAATTCGTCGGGCTCGTCGGGCTGCGGGCACCGACCGACGACGAACTGGCCGAGGCGGGCCTGTCGGAGGCCGACGCCCCGTCGTCGTAGCAGGCGCTGGACCCGGCTCGCCGCTACCGGGGTCCGGCGCGGGCGGCGGCCCGGGCCGGACCGACGTGCCAGTTTGCGAACACCACCGGGATCTCGACGGTGACCACGACGTCCAGCCCGTCGACCCGGCAGTCGGCGCATTCTGCCGCCATCCGCCGAACCACCGTCGCCGCCCGCTGGCA
Organism: Mycobacterium sp.; assembly: GCA_035721065.1. GTDB lineage: Bacteria > Actinomycetota > Actinomycetes > Mycobacteriales > Mycobacteriaceae > Mycobacterium. The sequence continues at coordinate 633 of DASTNJ010000044.1, read as the reverse complement.
CGCGGCCCCGGTGCCGGACGGCAGCCAGGCCGCGGCGGCCAGCGCCGCCAGGTCGGCTGCGGCCTGCGCCCGGTGACGCGCTACCACGGCCGAGCCCAGACAGACGGCGGCGCCGGTGACGGCCAGCAACGCGGCGACCATCGCGACCGCGGCCACCGTGGCCGCGCCCCGGTCATCGCCGCAGCTGCTCCACGGCGGCCACCGCCGCGGCCGTGATGGCCAGCGCGGGCAGCAGCGGCGAGCTCGCGCTGACCGCGGCGGTGACGTACTCGCCGTCGTGGCGCAACTGCACGGTCGCACCCGGCGGTGCGATCCCCTGGGCGGTGGCGACCGCCGACCGCTCGTCGCCGCGAGCAGCCAGCCGCGCCGCCTCACGAGCGGCGTCGACGCAGCGCACCTGCATCGACATCGCGGTGAGACCGGCCAGGCAGAGCACCAGGACGGCCACCAGCGAGGCCAGGCCCAGCGCCGCCTCCACGGTGCTCGCACCGGCATCATCGGTCAGACCCGCTAGACCTTGGTGCTCAGTGCGCGGCTGATGACGCGGCTCAGCGCCGACACGACGGAGTCCCCGGTGACGACCGTGTACAGGATCGCGCCGAAAGCGGCCGCAGCGATCGTCCCGATCGCGTA
>DASTNJ010000043.1:0-7300 GCA_035721065.1 Mycobacterium sp. | reverse complement strand
AACGGTACAGCGGTCGGGACAGGCCCGGGGTGCCGAAAGTCGGTGTCCCGACCGACGGTGCTCGCACCGGGCAACAAGAGTTAGGAAAGATCGACAAATGCCACAGGGAACTGTGAAGTGGTTCAACGCGGAGAAGGGCTTCGGCTTCATCGCGCCCGAAGACGGGTCGGCGGACGTGTTCGTCCACTACACGGAGATTCAGGGGAGTGGTTTCCGCACCCTTGAGGAAAACCAGCGGGTTGAGTTCGAGGTTGGCCAGAGCCCGAAGGGCCCGCAAGCCACCGGCGTTCGCTCCATCTGAGTAACCGGCTACAGCGACACCCCCCGATCATCGGTTCCCCTGACAGGGAGCGATCCGGGGGGTGTTGTTTTGGCGGCCCAGCGCGCGTCTGCGCCCGGCCGCACGTGCAACATCACGGGACTGGCTTACTGTCGGTGACGTGAGCCAACTGTCCTTCTTCTCGGCAGAGTCGGTGCCGCCCAGCGCCACCGACCTGACCGGGGTGCTGGCGGCGACGGGTCAGATCGTCGTGATCGGCGACGGGGCGCGGCTCTCGATCGTGGTGGAGCAACTCTGGCGAGCCTCGGCGCTCGCCGAGTTGATCGGCGAGGCCGGCCTGCAGGTGGAGGTCACCCGCACCGAAGAGGACACCCCGCTGGTGCGGACCACCGCCGACCCCCGGTTGCGGCTCATCGCCGCGCAGTGGACGCGCGGGGCCGTGAAAACCGTCCCCCCGCAGTGGCTGCCCGGGCCGCGTGAACTGCGCGCCTGGACGCTGGCCGCCGGCAGCCGGGAAGCCGACCGGTATCTGCTGGGCCTGGACCCGCACGCTCCGGACACCTACGCCCCGCTGGCCTCGGCGCTGATGCGGGCCGGGATCGCCCCGACCCTGATCGGTACCCGCGGTGCCCGGCCGGCGCTGCGGATCAGTGGCCGCCGGCGGTTGTCGCGACTGGTGGAGAACGTCGGGGATCCGCCCGAGGATGCCGAAGCATTAGCCCAGTGGCCGCGTGTCGAGGCGGCCGTACCGACCCGCCGGGACGGTTTCTGACAGGATTGGCCGCCAGACGCCGGTTTGCATCGGCGCACCCGCGGGTGCGAGATTGTCAGTTGTCTACCGGCGGGAGTCGCCGGTCGCACCCCGTCGACCGGCTGACCTGCAGGTGCGGACAGAAGTAGGAGTGTAAGCGCAGTGGCTGACCCGGGCCGCGACGGCGGCAGCACCAACGGTGACACATCCGTGCGGCGACTCGTCATTGTCGAGTCGCCTACCAAGGCCCGGAAAATAGCCGGTTACTTGGGCGCCAACTACGTCGTCGAATCGTCGCGCGGACACATCCGGGACCTGCCGCGCAACGCCGGCGACGTCCCCGCCAAGTACAAGACCGAGCCGTGGGCGCGGCTCGGCGTCAACGTCGACGCGGATTTCGAGCCGCTCTACATCGTCAGCCCCGACAAGAAGGGCACCGTCACCGAACTCAAGAGTCTGCTCAAAGACGTCGACGAGCTTTACCTGGCCACCGACGGCGACCGCGAGGGCGAAGCGATCGCCTGGCACCTGCTGGAGACCCTGAAGCCGCGCATTCCGGTCAAGCGGATGGTTTTCCACGAGATCACCGGACCGGCGATCCGCGCCGCCGCGGAGCATCCCCGCGACCTGGACAACGACCTGGTCGACGCGCAGGAGACCCGCCGCATCCTGGACCGGCTGTACGGCTACGAGGTCAGCCCGGTGCTGTGGAAGAAGGTGGCGCCCAAGCTGTCCGCCGGGCGGGTGCAGTCGGTGGCCACCCGCATCATCGTGGAGCGGGAACGCGAGCGGATGGCGTTCCGCAGCGCGGCGTACTGGGATGTGGTCGCGCAATTGGACGCCAGCGTGTCCGATCCGGCGGCATCGCCGCCGACCTTCACCGCCAGGCTGGTGTCGGTCGACGACCTGCGGGTGGCCACCGGGCGCGATTTCGACTCGCTGGGGACGGTGCGCAAGCCCGCTACAGGCGCAGGAGTGACAGTGCTCGACGAGGCGGGCGCCGTGGCGCTGGCCGCGGACCTGCGCGGTGCCGCGCTGTCGGTGGCGTCGGCGGAGGAGAAGCCCTACACGCGCAAGCCCTACGCGCCGTTCATGACCTCGACGCTGCAGCAGGAGGCCGGCCGCAAGCTCCGGTTCTCATCGGAGCGGACGATGAGCATCGCCCAGCGGCTCTACGAGAACGGCTACATCACCTACATGCGCACCGACTCGACCACGCTGTCGCAGTCGGCTCTTGACGCCGCCCGCACCCAGGCGCGTCAGCTGTACGGCGACGAGTACGTGTCGCCGTCGCCGCGCCAGTACACCCGCAAGGTCAAGAACGCGCAGGAGGCGCATGAGGCGATCCGGCCGGCCGGCGAGACCTTCGCCACCCCGGACGCGGTGCGCAACGAGCTGGGCAGTGACGAGTTCCGGCTCTACGAGTTGATCTGGCAGCGCACGGTCGCCTCGCAGATGGCCGACGCGCGGGGCACGACGTTGAGCCTGCGGATCGCCGGTACCAGCAGCGGCGCCTCGGGCGCCGGTCGGCAGGTGGTCTTCGCCGCCAGCGGGCGCACCATTACCTTCGCCGGGTTCCTCAAGGCCTACGTGGAGACGGTGGACGAGTTGGCCGGCGGCGAAGCCGACGACGCCGAGCGCCGGCTGCCGCACCTGCGCCAGGGGCAGCGGGTGGCGGCCACCGACCTGACCCCGGACGGGCACGCGACCAACCCGCCGGCCCGCTACACCGAGGCGTCCCTGGTCAAAGCTCTCGAGGAGCTGGGCATCGGGCGCCCGTCGACGTACTCGGCGATCATCAAGACCATCCAGGACCGCGGTTACGTGTACAAGCGGGGCAGCGCACTGGTTCCGTCCTGGGTCGCGTTCGCCGTGATCGGGCTGCTGGAACAGCATTTCCACCGGCTGGTCGACTACGGCTTCACCGCGACGCTGGAAGACGAACTCGACGCCATCGCCGAGGGCCGGGAACACCGCCACACATTCCTGCGCAACTTCTACTTCGGCGGCGAACACGGCGTGCCCAACTCGATAGCCCGCTCCGGTGGGCTGCGGAAACTGGTGGGCGTCAACCTGGAGGGCATCGACGCGCGGGAAGTCAACTCCATCAAGCTGTTCGACGACGCCGAGGGCCGCCCGGTCAATGTTCGGGTGGGCAAAAACGGCCCGTACCTGGAACGCATGGTGGCCGGCGACGACGGCGAGCCGACTCCGCAGCGGGCCAACCTCGACGACTCGATCCCGCCCGACGAGCTGACCCTGGAGATGGCCGAGGAGCGGTTCGCGACCCCCCAGCAGGGCCGGGTGCTTGGCGTCGACCCGGACACCGGTCACGAGATCGTCGCCAAGGACGGCCGGTACGGGCCGTACGTCACCGAAATCCTGCCGGAGCCACCGGCAGACGAGGCGGGCGCACCGGCGAAGAAGGGCAAAAAACCGACCGGACCGAAGCCGCGCACCGGCTCGTTGCTGCGCAGCATGGACCTGCAGACGATCACCCTCGAGGACGCGCTGAGGCTGCTGTCGCTGCCGCGGGTGGTCGGGGTCGATCCCGGCTCCGGTGAGGAGATCACCGCGCAGAACGGCCGATACGGCCCATACCTGAAGCGGGGCACCGACTCCCGCTCGCTGGCCACCGAGGACCAGATTTTCACCGTCACGCTCGACGAAGCGCTGAAAATCTACGCCGAGCCGAAACGTCGTGGCCGGCAAGCGGCTTCGGCACCGCCGTTGCGGGAATTGGGCAACGACCCGTCGACCGGCAAGCCGATGGTGATCAAAGACGGCCGGTTCGGTCCGTACGTCACCGACGGGGAGACCAACGCGAGCCTGCGCAAGGGCGACGAGGTGGCCTCGATCACCGAGGAGCGTGCCGCCGAACTGCTCGCCGACCGCCGGGCCCGGGGCCCGGTCAAGCGGGCGGCGAAGAAGACGGCCCGCAAAGCGACCAAGAAGCCGGCGGCGAAGAAAACCGCGAAGCAGACAAAATAGTTTCGATCCTCAGTGCAGCAGGCTGGATTGCCCCTCGGCCGCAGCGAGATTCAGCGGCCGCGCCAGCTGGGTGGGCACGGCCCGCCCGCGTAACTCGACGATTTCGCCGACCTCCCAACTCAACGCCTCCGCGTCCTGCGCACCGCTGACGGCGACCGCCGAGGCCAGCACGTGCCGGTCCTCGGCCTTGGCCAGCTCGGTAAGGCGGGCGGCCTCATTGACCGGGTCGCCGATCACCGTGTACTCGAAGCGGGCCTGTGCGCCGATGTGACCGGCGATGGCGCGCCCGGCCGACACCCCGATGCCGAATTCGGCGGAGCCCAGCACCGCCAACAGCCCGTCGTGCAGTTCCCGGGCGGCGGCCAGGGCGGCGCTCGACGCGTCGGGGTGCTCGATCGGGGCGCCGAAGATCGCCAGCGCGGCGTCACCCTGGAATTTGTTGACGAAGCCGCCGTGCCGTCCGACGGTGTCGACCACCACCCGGAAGAACTCGTTGAGCAGGTTGACCACCTCGCTGGGCGGTCGGGTGGCGGCCAGCTCGGTGGAGCCGATCAGGTCGACGAACAGCACCGCGACGTCGCGTTCCTGACCGCCCAACTCGGTGCCGCGCTCCAGTGCGCGCCGGGCGACGTCCTCGCCGACGTAGCGGCCGAACAGGTCGCGCAGCCGCTGCCGCTCGGCCAGGTCGCGGACCATGTCGTTGAAACCCGCCTGCAGCAGGCCGAGCTCGCTGGCGTCGTAAATCTGCATGTGCGCGTGGTAATTGCCGCGCTGCACTTCCCCCAGCGCCCAGCGCAGCTGGCGCAGCGGGTCGGCGATCGACATGGACACCAGCACGGTGCTGATCAACCCGATGACCAGTGCTGCCAGCGCCATCAGCAGAATCGGGGCGAACAGCTTCTCCGGTGCGGCGGTGAGCATCGAAATCTTGTCGGCGACCACCGTCAACACGATTGCCAGCAGCGGCACCCCGGTGGCGAGCACCCAGGTCAGCAGCTGGCGCACCAGCACCCCGGGGGTGCGCAGGTTCTCCGGCACCCCCCCGCGCAGCGCGGCCACGGCGACCGGGCGCAGCACCCGCTCAGACTGCAGGTAGCCGATGATGGCGGTGGCGGCCGCGCCCAACCCGATGGCGACGGCGATCACCGGCGCGCGGTGGCTGGCCACCGATCGGCTGGCCAGGATGAACACCGTGCCGCCCACCGACCAGTAGCCCAGGCTGATCAGCGTGCGGTAGAACGGCATGCGCAGTGCGCGCGACCGCGCCAGCTCAGTGTCGGCCGGGTCGGTGTCGGTCAGCAGGGCGTCGTGGCGTTGCCACCGGAACACCGGCATCAGCAACGACACGCTGATCGAGAATCCCACCACGAACAGGATCAGCAGCACCAGGCAGAAGATCGCCACATTGGCGCGCGGCAGGTCCTGGATCTCGAGGCGGTCCTCGGCCGGCAGGCCGAACCGCAGGAACCCGAGCACGAACAACGCCCCGATGATGTCGGCCTGCAGCATGCCCAGGGAGAACACCGGCCAGGGCGTACGCGCCAGCCAGCGGACGAATCTGTTGATCCGCCCGCCCGCTGCTGTCGCCTTGCTCACCCGGTAACCGTATCTGCCGGGCGGGCTCAAATTCGGAATGAATGCATTTGACGGCCGGTGCCGGTGCCACCGGCCTCCGGCGGTGTCGGCGCAGGCAACTACTGTCGACAGGTGATGTCCGGCGTTTTTGCACGTCTGGTGGGCCAGCACGCGGTCGAGGCCACTCTGCTGGCGGCCGCTCGGGCCGCGCGAGATGACTCGGCTCACAGTGCTGCCGCTGCGGGAGGTATGTCACATGCCTGGCTGATCACCGGTCCGCCGGGCTCGGGCCGTTCGATCGCCGCGCTGTGCTTCGCCGCCGCCTTGCAGTGCACCGCTGACGCCGCCCAAGACGGGGCGCCCGGTTGCGGGGTGTGCCGGGGGTGCACCACGACGATGGCCGGAACCCACGCCGACGTGCGGCGGGTCATCCCGGAGGGATTGTCCATCGGGGTCGACGACATGCGCGCCACCGTGCAGATCGCCGCCCGCCGGCCCAGCACCGGCCGCTGGCAGATCGTGCTGATCGAGGATGCCGACCGGCTCACCGAGGGGGCGGCGAACGCGTTGCTGAAGGTTGTCGAGGAACCGCCGCCGTCGACCGTGTTCCTGCTGTGCGCGCCGTCGGTGGATCCCGACGACATCGCGATCACGCTGCGCTCGCGCTGCCGGCACGTCGCGCTGCAGACACCGTCGACGGCGGCGATCACGCAGGTGCTGATCGACACCGACGGTCTGGACCCCGAGACCGCCGCCTGGGCGGCGTCGGTCAGCGGAGGCCATGTCGGCCGGGCCCGCCGACTGGCCACCGACCCGGAGGCCCGCCAGCGTCGCCTGCGGGCGCTGGGCCTGGCGCGCGACGCGGCAACCCCCTCGCGGGCCTATGCGGCGGCCGAGGAAATGGTGGTCGCCGCCGAGGCCGAGGCTCGCGACCTGACGGCCGGCCGCGCCGAGGCCGAAACCGAGGAACTGCGCACCGCCCTCGGCGCCGGTGGGACCGGCAAGGGCACCGCCGGGGCGCTGCGCGGCGTCACCGGTGCCATCAAGGATCTCGAGCGGCGGCAGAAGTCGCGGCAGACCAGGGCCTCGCGGGACGCGCTGGACCGGGCGCTGATCGATCTGGCGACCTACTTCCGGGACTCGTTGCTGCTGGCTTCCGGGGCGCATGAGGTGCGCCCCTACCACCCGGACGTGGCCGAGAAGGCGGAGGCGATGGCCGCGCACGTCCCCGCGGAGCGGTTGGCGCGGTGCATCGAGGCGGTGCTGGCCTGCCGCGAGGCGCTGGCGGGCCACAATGTCAAGCCCCGCTTCGCCGTCGACGCCATGGTCGCCACCATCGGTTCGGCGCTGCAGACCGCCCGGTAAACTCACCTGCGCCCCGGCGCACGGGGCACGCCACCTTAGCTCAGTCGGTAGAGCGGCTCACTCGTAATGAGCAGGTCAGGAGTTCGATTCTCCTAGGTGGCTCCAGCTCCAGTTCCGTTTTCTCGCCGCGAGCGTGCACAGTTGTACGGCGGCGCCCGGCGTGTCGCTGTACAAACACGCACTCGCGGGAATGGATGGCCTCACAACGGCGCGACGTAACCCACCGGCCCTGACGCGATGCACACCGACAGCGCGGCGGTGTCGGCTCGCGCGGTGATGGCATCACCGGCGCCGGGCAGTCGCACGAAGACGCGGTTGAGGCCCGGATGCACCCGCAC
>DASTNJ010000042.1:0-34325 GCA_035721065.1 Mycobacterium sp. | reverse complement strand
CGGCGCGGTGCCGGAATGCTCCACCGCTCGCCACGCCGTCTCCATCAGGAGCCGATGCTGCGGGTCCACCAACCGGGCCTCGCGCGTGGACATACCGAAGAACGGCGCATCGAACCCGATCGCGTCGTCGACGAAACCCGCCCGGCGGGTGACCACCTTGCCGGGCGCACCGGGCTCCGGGTCGAAGAACTCATCGACGTCCCAGCGGTCGTCGGGCACCTCCGACACCGCATCCCGGCCGTCGCGCAGCACGTCCCAGAACGCGGCTGTATCCGGCGCTCCTGGGAGCCGCGCGGCGTACCCGATAATCGCAAAACTTGATGATAAGTTATTCATAGTTTCTAAGGATTTCATTTAGCTGTCTCCTGCCCAACCGGGCCAGATCTGGCCCCCGGCGGCCCGGTTGCCCAACACACTCCCCGCCGTCGAGCGTTATTGCAAAGTGACACGCCGCAGCGCGGAACTATCGCCAGGTCAAGTTGCCAGCCGGCGCCCGCATTGAGTTGCGCGGTCGGTTCAGGGCGGGTCACACGGCTTTGTGGGCAGCGGTCGACTCGCCCCTGCGCGCTCGCGACAATGCTTGCTGGGCAGGTTATTCTGGCGTCGCTACGGCGTCGTCGCAGCCGTTCCAACCGAGGAGGCAGACGCTTTGCGCATCGGGAAGATCACCGTCGGCGCACTCGACGAATGGACCTTGACCCCGGGTTCGGTCGTCTCCTGGCACCCCACCCCGGCGGCCACCGAAAAGGCCCGGCAGGCGCCGGTGAGTTCGGTACCGGTCAGTTATATGCAGGGCCAGCATCTTCAGAATTATCACGAACGGACCACTTCCGGGCTGAATTTTTCTCGTCAGATCATCGCCAGTTGTGAAGTGCCCGGGGAGTGCGACATTGCCGCCATGGATCAGGCGCTCAACGCATACCTGCGCCGGCATGACACATTCCGCAGTTGGTTCGAACGAACGAAAGATGGCGACTTCATCAGGCGGGCCATCGCCGATCCGGCCGACATCGAATTCGCGCCCATCGACCACGGCTACATGACGGCAGACGAGATACGCGCGCACGTCGTGGCCATACCGAGTCCACTGGAGTGGGGCTGCTTCACTTTCGGTGTCATCCAAGGCGAGGGGTTCTTCACATTCTTCGCCGCCATGGATCACGTTCACGGGGACGCGACGTTGATCGGCACCACGATGCTGGAAGCCAACGGAATGTATTCGGCGTTGAGTGCCGGCGGTTCCGCCCTGGCGCTTCCCGAGGCCGGCAGCTTTGATGAATTCTGCATCCGGGAACGTGAGTACACGTCGGCATTGACGGTGGACTCGCCCGCGGTGCGCGCGTGGATCGAGTTCGCCGAGAGCAACGGCGGCGGCTTCCCCGAGTTCCCGCTGCCGCTGGGCAATCCGCTGAACTCGACCAGCAGTGACATGACCTCCGAACTCCTGATGGACACCGCGCAGACCGACCGATTCGAGTCCGCATGCACGGCGGCGGGCGCACGGTTCGTCGGCGGGCTGTTCGCCTGCCTGGCACTGGTGGAGCACGAATTCACCGGCGCCCTCACCTATTACGGGCTGACCCCGAGAGACTCGCGAACCGGCGCGGACAACTTCATGACCCAGGGCTGGTTCACCGGTTTGATCCCGATCACCGTTCCGATAGCGGCGGCTTCTTTCGGCGATGCGGCCTGGGCGGCGCAGGATTCTTTCGATTCCGGCCTGGACATGGCGAAGGTGCCGTATTACCGGGTGCTGGAGTTGGCGCCATGGCTGAACTGGCCGCAGCCGAACTTTCCGGTGTCGAACTTCTTGCACGGCGGCGCCGCCCCGCTCAACGCGATTCTTGCGGCCGCCGACATGGGCCTGGCGAACAATATCGGGATCTACCCCGACGGCAGGTATTCGTATCAATTGACCATCTACACCTTCCGCTACGGGGAGGGCACGGTGATGGCGATCATGCATCCGGACAACCCGGTCGCCCGGAAATCCGTCACCCGTTATCTGGACGCGATGCGGTCGGTGTGCACACGGGTCGCGGACAGCGGACACTGGGGACGTGTCGCATAGCGTGGGGGAGATATGCGGCGACTAGCCGAAGTCGTGGTGCGGTGGCCCTGGCTGGTGATAGCGGCCTGGGTCGCGATCACGGTCGCGTCGCCGCTGGCGGTTCCGTCGCTCAACCAGATGGCGAGCAAGCATCCGCTCGCGATCCTGCCCGCCGACGCGCCGTCGAACGTCACCGCCCGGAAGATGGCCGCGGCTTTCGACGAGTCCGGCTCCGATGACCTCCTGCTGGTGGTCCTGACCCGCGACGACGGGCTCCGCCGGGCCGACGAGGCCACCTACCGCAAGCTTGTCGACGCGCTGCGGCGGGACTCGCACGACGTGGTGATGCTGCAGGATTTCATCAGCACCCCGCCGCTGCGTCCGGTCGTGACCAGCGAGGACAGCAAAGCCTGGGTGCTCCCGGTCGGCATCGCGGGGGAGTTGGGCACCCCGCAGTCATACGCCGCCTTCAACCGCATCGCCGACATCGTGAAGAACACCGTCGCCGGAACGCCCCTGACGGCCGACCTCACCGGCCCCGCCGCAACCGTCGCCGACCTGACGGTCGCCGGCGATCACGATCGGCTGCCGATCGAACTGGCGATCGGCGGTCTGGTGCTGATCGTGCTGCTGGTGGTCTACCGCAGCGCGATCACCATGTTGCTGCCGCTGATCTCGATCGGGATCTCGCTGGTGATCGCGCAGGCGATCGTGGCCGGGTACTCCCAGCTGACCGGCACCGGCGTCTCGAACCAGTCCATCGTGTTCCTGAGCGCGATCATGGCCGGCGCCGGAACCGACTACGCGGTGTTTCTGATCAGCCGCTACCACGACTACGTGCGGTCGGGTGCGGACTCCGATCAGGCGGTCCGGAAAGCGATGATCTCGATCGGGAAGGTGATCGCGGCGTCCGCCGCCACCGTCGGGATCACCTTTCTGGTGATCAGCTTCGCCCGGATGGGCGTGTTCGAGACGGTCGGGACGTCGTCGGCGATCGGGATCGGCGTCGCGTTCCTTGCCGCGCTGACGCTGCTGCCGGCGATTCTGACGGTTGCCGGGCCGCGCGGCTGGGTCAGGCCGCGGCGCGAACTCACCGCGGGCTTCTGGCGGCGATCAGGCATCCGCATCGTGCGCCGGCCGAGGGTTCACCTGGTCGCCAGCGTGCTGGTGCTGATCGCGCTGGCCAGTTGCGCCGGCCTGGTGCGCTACAACTACGACGACCGCAAGGCGCTGCCGGCTGCCGCGCCGAGTTCCGTCGGCTACGCCACACTCGACCACCACTTCTCGGTGAACCAGTCGATTCCGGAATACATCCTGGTCCAGTCGCCGAACGACCTGCGCACGCCACAGGCGCTGGCGGATCTGGAGCAGATGGCGCAGCGAGTCAGTCAGCTGCCCGATATCGCCATGGTCAGCGGGATCACCCGGCCCACCGGAGTCGTGCCGGAGGAATTCCGGCCGACCTATCAGGCCGGCGCCATCGGCGCCCTGCTGGCCGACGGATCAGGGCAGATCAGCGGGAACACCGGCGATCTCAACCGGCTGGCCGCCGGGGCGGACACCCTGGCCGGAAAACTCGCCGACGTGCGCGGCCAGGTGCGGCGACTCTCCGCCAGCACCCAGGGCCTGCTCGACTCCTTCTCGTCGATGAAGGGCCAGTACGGCGGCGACACCCTGGTCAGGGAGGTCGACACCGCGGCCAAGCTCGTCGACCACGTCAACTCGCTGAGCAATGCCATGGGCTGGAACTTCTCCGCCGGTCCGGGGATGTTCGCCTGGATCGGGCCGGTGCTGGCGGCGCTCGAAGGCAACCCCGTCTGCGACTTCAACACGTCCTGCAGCGCCACCCGCTGGGAGTTCGAACGGCTGGTCGGCGCCGGCGGGCAAGCAGACCTCGACGCGATCGGCGAGCTGGCCGGACAACTGCAGACGTTCCCCGACAAGCAGAGCCTGAACGCGTCGATAGACCGGGTGAGCCGGGCACTGACGAACCTCACCACCACGATGCACTCGATGGGGATGGACCGGCCCGGCGGGCTGCAGTCCAACCTGTCCAATCTGCAGGACGGCGCGAACCGGCTCGCCGGCGGCAGCCGGCAGGTCGCCGACGGGGTGACTCAACTCGTCGACCAGGTCAAGGAGATGGGCGTCGAACTCGACATGGCGGCGACGTTCCTGTTGACACTGCGGCAGGACGCCGCCCGGCCGGCAATGGCGGGATTCAACATCCCGCCGCAGTTGCTGCGGCTGGAGGAGTTCACCAAGGCCGCAAAGATATTCATCTCGCCCGACGGCCACTCGGTGCGCTACCTGGTGCAAACCAAACTCGACCCGTTCAGCACCAAGGCGATGGATCAGGTCGACACGATCGCCGCGACCGCGCGGGCCGCCCAGCCGAACACCGCGCTGGCCGAAGCCACGGTGTCGATGGGCGGGTACCCGGTGAGCCTGCGGGACACCCGCGACTACTACCAGCACGACATCCGCTTCATCATCATCGTCACTCTCGCCGTCGTGCTGCTCACCCTGGTCGCACTGCTGCGCGCGATCGTGGCACCTCTGTATCTGGTTGCGTCCGTGGTGATTTCGTATCTGTCAGCCGTTGGCGTAGGGATGCTGGTATTCCAGCAGCTGCTCGGCCAACAGCTGCACTGGAGCGTGCCGCCACTGGCGTTCGTGGTGTTGGTCGCGGTGGGAGCCGACTACAACATGCTGCTCGTCTCGCGAATGCGCGAGGAGTCGGCGCACAGCATGCGCTACGGCATTATTCGCACGCTGGGTTCGACGGGTGGGGTGATCACCGCGGCGGGGCTGATCTTCGCCGCGTCGATGTGCGGCCTGCTGTTCTCCAGCATCGGCACCGTGGTCCAGGGCGGTTTCGTGATCGGGGTCGGAATCCTGCTGGACACCTTCGTGGTGCGCACCATCACGGTGCCCGCGATGGCTGCGCTGCTCGGCCGGGCGAACTGGTGGCCGGCCCGGCTGGGCTCATGGCGATCGGCCCGACGCCGCGCCGGACACGACGAGCCCGCGGAGGTTAGCTCGCCCGCATGATGTGTGTGAAACTACAAGACGAATCCGAGCGGTCAGGGGGCCGGATGAAGAAGCTAGTCGCAGGAGTCACCTCGCTGGCGACGGTCGGTGCCGCGGGTTACTTCGGCATCGGGACCACGTTCGCCGACGACACGCCCACCGGTGACGCGCCGGCGCCCGGGACGTCGGCCCGCGGGACGGCGTACGCGCTCGGTGGTGCCCATGTTCTCGGTATTCCCTATGACGAGTACATCCGCCGCGAAGGCGATGAGTGGTTCCCCGGACTGAAGCGACAGATCGTCCGCTACCCGGCCGGGCAGGTCCAGGGCCACGTGCTGGAACGACTTTTCCCCGGCATCGGCAAACTCGACGCCAGCTTCCCGGGCCTGGGTGTCGACGGCCCCAGCGTCGGCGAGTCGGTCGACGAGGGCGTGGACAACCTCGATGCGGCGATCCGCAACGGCGGCCCCGGTACCGCGATCGGGTTGTCGGAGGGCTCGCTGGTGCTGGAAGGCGAGCAGGCACGGCTCGCGGATGACCCCACCGCGCCGCCGCCGGAACGGCTGAGCTTCGCTACGTTCGGCGATCCGGTGGCGCGCCATGCGTTCGGTCAGAGCTTCCTGACGGCCATGTTCCCGGTCGGCAGCGTGGTTCCCGCGCTCGACTACCGGATACCGCCGCCGTTCGAAAGTCAATACAACACAAAGATCTTCGTCTCCGCCTACGACTCGATCGCCGACTTCCCGGACCGGCCGGACAACATGTTCGCCCTGGCCAACACGCTGTTGGGCCTGGCCACCGGGCACACCGCGGTGGCATTCACCAACCCGAGCATGGTGCCGCCGCAGAACATCAGAACGACGGTCAACTCCAGGGGTGCGACCACCACGACGTATCTCATCCCGGAAAAACACCTTCCGCTGGTCATGCCGTTGGCGTACATCGGGATCGACGAGAACACCCTGAACCAGCTCGACGCGATCCTCATACCCCGGGTGAACGCGGGCTACTCCCGAAACGACGACCCGGCGACCGCCCCGGTTCAGGTGGACCCGGTGAACGGCTTCGACCCGGCGGCCGTCACCGCGCCGGCGACTCAGGCGACCTTCGGCGGCGGCGCCGACCCGTTCTCGCAGATTCTCAACGGTGCGATGTCGGTGCTGAACAACGGGGCGGGCCTGCAAGGCCGCGAGCCCGCCGATTCGAACAACTAGCCATGCCCGCGTCGTCGATACTCGCGTTGCTGCACGGGCGGGCCAGCCTGCGACCACATGACGTGGCGTTCACCTTCGTCGACCACCAGAAAGCCTGGGAGGGTGTTCCGGAGAGCCTCACCTGGTCGAAGCTGTCCCGTCGAACACTGAACATGGCGCGGGAGATCAGCCTGCACGGGTCGGTCGGCGACCGGGCGGCAATCCTGGCTCCGCAGGGTCTGGACTACATCGTGGCATTTCTGGGGGCGGTGCAGGCGGGCCTCATCGCGGTTCCGTTGCCGTTGCCGAACCGCGGCGCGAGTGACGAGCGGGTGGGCACCGTGTTGGCCGACACGTCGCCCTCGGTTGTCCTCACCACGTCCGCGGTCGCGGCGGATGTGGGCGGCTATGTCGATCAGTCACGGATGGACACCGTGCCGAAGATCATCGAAGTCGACCGGCTGCAGTTGGACGACGAAGGCGGAACAGGCGTTGCGGCAGCCGATTTACCCGCTATCGCGTACCTGCAGTACAGCTCGGGCTCGACCCGACAGCCGACCGGAGCCATGATGACGCACCGCAACCTCGCGGTGAACTTCGAGCAGCTGATGGGCGGCATCTTCGCGAATTCCAAAGTCCCAGCGGACACCACGATCGTGTCGTGGCTGCCGTTCTACCACGACATGGGTCTGTTCATCGGGGTCTGTGTGCCGATCCTGGGCGGCTATCGCGCCGAGCTGACCAGTCCGGCCTCGTTCGTGGAACGGCCGGCCCGGTGGATGCGATCGCTGGCGGCCAATCCGCATACGTGGTCGGCGGCGCCCAACTTCGCCTTCGAACTGGCCGCGCGGAAAACGACCGACAGCGACCTGGCCGGACTCGACCTCGGCGGGGTGCTGAACATCATCAACGGCGCCGAACGCGTCGAACCGTCCACGTTGCAACGCTTCGCGGATCGATTCGCCCACTTCAATTTCGCCGACCACATGCTGCGCCCGTCATACGGGTTGGCGGAGGCGACCCTCTTCGTGACCACCAGCACGTGGAGCGAGGCATCGCCGGCCGCGCGCTTCGACACCGCGGAACTGTCCGCGGGGCGCGTTCGCCGATGCGCCGACCGGACCGGGACCGCACTGGTCGAATACGAAGTGCCGCAGTCGCCGGCGCTGCGGATCGTCGACAGTGACACCCGCCGCGAATGTCCGCCGGACTTCGTCGGCGAGATCTGGGTGCACGGCGACAACGTCGCGCTGGGTTACTGGGGCAAAACGGCCGATAAGCAGAGTTGCTTCGGCGCAACGCTGGTCGATCCTTCGCCGGGCACCCCGGACGGCTCCTGGCTGAAGACGGGCGACCTGGGTTTCGTCTCCGACGGAAAGCTGTTCATCGTCGGCCGGATCAAGGATCTGCTGATCATCCGTGGACGCAACCACTACCCCGAGGACATCGAGGCCACGGTCCGGGAGATCACCGGCGGCCGGGTCGCGGCGATCGCGCTTCCGGTCGACAGCACCGAGGAACTGGTCACCATCGCCGAGGTGAAGGGCCGCGAAGTTTCCGGCCAGGACTCGGCGAGCTGGTTAGACGGGGTGAAAACCGACGTCACGTCGGCGATCGCCAATGCGCACGGCTTGCATGTCGGTGACCTCGTGCTGGTGTCGCCCGGGTCGATTCCCATCACGACCAGCGGCAAGATTCGGCGCGCCGCCTGTGTCGAGCGGTATCGCCAGGATCGGTTCGCCCGGCTGGACGGGTGAATCGGCTGGGCCGATCGTCGGGTCAGCCCATCTCGCCGCGTACCGCCAGATGTGCTTGCGGGGTGACCGGATCGAGGATGTCGTCGTAGTCCTCGTGCCGGTCGACATAGGCGGCAACGAACGGGCACAGTGCGACGACGCGTTTCCCCGCGGCTCGGGTGTCGTCCAGCGCCGCGCTGGCCAGTCTGCCGCCGAGGCCATGCCTGGCGAACTTGTCGTCGACCTCGGTGCGGTAGAAGATGCGCTGGTTGCCGGTATCCACGTAGCGCGCCGACCCGGCGGTTTGGCCGCCGACGCCGATCTCGTAGCGCTTGCGTTCGGTGATATTGGCGACGGTCGCGTCGGTGAACGCCGACTCGGGCACGGCCTCGTCATCTCGACGCCGTCGTCGTTTCCACATGCGTCGATACTGCCGCACTCGGCGTCGGCTGGCTACCGCTGCAGTGCCTGGTAGGTGCGTCTGACGAATTTCGGTTGTGCGGCCTGCAGTTTCACCGCCGAGGTGTTGCCGGCCACCGCGGCGGCGGCCTCCGGGGAGAGCGTCGGGTGGTTCTGCACGAAATACAGCAGGATCAGGCCGGCGGCCGGGTCGGCCTGCCACCAGGTGCCGTAGGCGCCCGGCCAGCCGAATGTGCCCAGGCCTCCCGGCCCGAACAGCGGTCCGTAGCCGGCCGGGTCGGTCACCACCGACAGGTTGAGCCCGAACCCGCGGCCGATCCAGAACGGCGAACCCAGAAACCGGTGGCGCTTCTGCTCATCGGTGAGCCGGTCGGTGCGCATCGCCCGGGCTGAAGCCTCGGACAGCACCCGCACGCCGTCGAACTCCCCGTCGGCCAACAGCATTCGGGCGAACGACAGGTAGTCGTCCACGGTGGAGAACAGTCCGCCGCCGGCGTTGGGGAACGCCGGGGGAGCGATCGGCGGCGGCCCCATCACGTCGTGGCGCAGCGTGCTGTGCTCGTCCAGGCGGTACATGGTCGCGGTGCGCCCGCGCGCCGCGGGCGAGACGAAGAACCCGGTGTCGGTCATGCCCAGCGGCCCCAGGATCCGCTCGTCGAGCACCTGAGCCAGCGGTTTGCCCTCGATCCGCGCCAGCAGCACACCCAGCACGTCGGTCGACTGCCCGTAGGTCATCCGGTCACCCGGCTGGTGCACCAGCGGCAGCGCCGCGAGCGCCGCCAGCCAGGCGTCCGGGCCGGCGCCG
Organism: Mycobacterium sp.; assembly: GCA_035721065.1. Classification (GTDB taxonomy): domain Bacteria; phylum Actinomycetota; class Actinomycetes; order Mycobacteriales; family Mycobacteriaceae; genus Mycobacterium. Next base: position 25,088 of record DASTNJ010000042.1, on the reverse strand, counting down.
AACGGCAGCCGCGCGTACTCGCGGGCGATCGGGCCGGTGACCGAGAACCCGTAGCCCAGGCCGCTGCGGTGGGTCATCAGGTCCTCGACGGTGATCGACCGCTGCGCCGGGCACGTCTTGTCCAGCGGCCCGATCGGGTTGACCAGCACGGCTGGCTCGGCGAACTCCGGCGCCCAGCGGCTGATCGGATCGCTCAGGGCCAGCCTGCCCTCGTCGACCAGGGCCATCGCGGCCGCCACGGTGACCGGCTTGGTCATCGAGGCGATCCGGAACACGGTGTCGCGGCTCATCGGCGCCGCGGCGTCGACATCCCGGTAGCCGATCTCGTTGACCTGCAGAACCTTCCCGTCCTGCCAGGCCAGGGTCACGGCGCCGGACAGCAGGCCGGCGTCGCACGCCGCCTGGATGGACGCCTGGTTTCCGTCGAGTCGCACGCCTGCATGCTAGGCTGCCGGACAGTTCGACATCCTTTAACGATCCGTCCCGAGAGGCGGAGAAGGAGGTCCGGCGGTTTCGCATGGGCGCTGCAGGTGGATCCGGCACCGACCGGCAATTGATGTCCGCGGCCGACGTCGCGCGCACCGTTTCCCGCATCGCGCACCAGATCATCGAGAAGACGGCGCTGGACGAGACCGGCGAGTCCACTCGGGCGAAAGTGGTGCTGCTGGGCATCCCGACCCGCGGGGTCACCCTGGCCGAGCGGCTGGCCGCCAAGATCGGCGAATTCTGCGGCGTGGACGTGCCGCACGGCGCGCTGGACATCACGCTGTACCGCGACGACCTGATGCGCCAGCCGCCGCGGCCGCTGGAGACCACCTCGATCCCGGCGGGCGGCGTGGACGACGCGCTGGTGATCCTGGTCGACGACGTGCTCTACTCCGGGCGCTCGGTGCGCTCGGCGCTGGACGCGCTGCGCGACCTGGGCCGGCCGAGGGTGGTGCAGCTGGCCGTGCTGGTCGACCGCGGCCATCGGGAGCTCCCGGTGCGGGCGGACTACGTCGGCAAGAACGTGCCGACCGCGCGGGGTGAGAGCGTGCATGTGCTGCTGGCCGAGGATGACGGCCGCGACGGCGTGGTGATCTCCCGGGAGGCGGCGTCATGAGGAGGCACCTGCTGGCGGCCGGCGACCTGAGCCGCGACGAGGCCACCGCCATCCTGGACGACGCCGACCGGTTCCGGCAGGCGCTGCTCGGCCGGGAGGTCCGCAAACTGCCGACCCTGCGCGGCCGCACCGTGATCACCATGTTCTACGAGAACTCGACCCGCACCCGGGTGTCGTTCGAAGTCGCCGGCAAATGGATGAGCGCCGACGTGATCAACGTCAGCGCCAGCGGATCGTCGGTGGCCAAGGGGGAGTCGCTGCGCGACACCGCACTCACGCTGCGGTCCGCCGGCGCCGACGCGCTGATCCTGCGCCACCCGGCGTCCGGCGCGGCACAGTTGCTCGCCGACTGGACGGGCGGGGATCCTGCTGCCGACGCCACCGGCCCCGCGGTGATCAACGCCGGCGACGGAACCCACGAGCACCCCACCCAGGCGCTGCTGGACGCGCTGACCATCCGGCAGCGACTCGGCGGGATCGAGGGTCGTCGGGTGGTGATCGTCGGCGACATTCTGCACAGCCGGGTCGCCCGCTCGAATGTCGCGCTGCTGTCCACGCTGGGCGCCGAGGTGGTGCTGGTGGCGCCGCCGACGCTGCTGCCGTTCGGGGTGGCCGACTGGCCGGTGACGGTGTCCTACGACTTCGACGCCGAGCTGCCGGCGTGCGACGCGGTGCTGATGCTGCGGGTGCAGGCCGAGCGGATGACCGGCGGCTTCTTCCCGTCCGCGCGGGAGTACTCGGCACATTACGGGCTGTCCGAGCAGCGCCGGGCGCTGCTGCCCGATCATGCCGCGGTGCTGCACCCGGGCCCGGTGCTGCGCGGCATGGAGATCGCCTCATCGGTGGCGGACTCGCCGCAATCGGCGGTGCTGCAACAGGTTTCCAACGGCGTGCATGTCCGGATGGCGGTGCTGTTCCACCTATTGGTGGGCGCCGAGCCGGCCGGGGCGGCCGGAGAGGACGAAGTGGCGTGAGCGTCTTGATCCGCGGGGTGCGGCGGTACGGCGAAGGCGAGCCGGTCGACGTGCTGGTCGACGGTCCTGGCTTTGCGGGCCAGATCGTCGAGATCGGCGACGGCCTGAAGGCTCCCAAAAATGCAGAGGTGATCGACGCGGCCGGCCAGGTGCTGCTGCCCGGCCTGGTCGACCTGCACACGCACCTGCGCGAGCCCGGCCGTGAATACGCCGAAGACATCGAAACCGGCTCGGCGGCAGCGGCTCTCGGTGGCTACACCGCGGTGTTCGCGATGGCCAACACCACGCCGGTCGCGGACAATCCGGTGGTCACCGACTTCGTCTGGCACCGCGGCCAACAGGTCGGCCTGGTCGACGTGCACCCGGTGGGCGCGGTCACCGTGGGCCTGGCCGGCGCCGAACTCACCGAGATGGGCTTGATGGCCGCCGGCGCCGCGCGGGTGCGGATCTTCTCCGACGACGGGGTCTGCGTGGCCGACCCGCTGGTGATGCGCCGGGCGCTGGAGTACGCCGGCGGGCTGGGCGTGCTGATCGCCCAGCACGCCGAGGAACCGCGACTGACGGTCGGCGCGGTGGCCCACGAGGGACCCGCTGCCGCGCGACTCGGGCTCACCGGCTGGCCGCGCGCCGCCGAGGAGTCGATCGTCGCCCGCGACGCGCTGCTGGCCCGCGACACCGGCGCCCGGCTGCACATCTGCCACGCCTCCACTGCAGGCACCGTGTCGATCATCGAATGGGCCAAGGCGCAGGGCATTTCGATCACCGCGGAGGTCACGCCGCACCACCTGCTGCTCGATGACAGTCGACTGACGAGCTACGACGGCGTCAACCGGGTGAACCCGCCGCTGCGCGAGGCGTCTGACACGGCCGCGTTGCGCCAGGCGCTGGCCGACGGGGTGATCGACTGCGTGGCCACCGACCACGCCCCGCACGCCGAGCAGGAGAAGGTCTGCGAATTTGCCGCCGCGAGGCCGGGGATGCTGGGGCTGCAGACCGCGCTGTCGGTGGTCGTGGCGACCATGGTCGAGCCGGGCCTGCTGGGCTGGCGCGGTGTGGCGAAGGTGATGAGCGAGAACCCGGCGGCCATCGCGGGCCTGCCCGACCACGGCCGCCCGCTGGAGGTCGGCGAACCGGCCAACCTGACCGTGGTCGACCCGGACGCCAGCTGGGTGGTGGCCGGTGCGGAGTTGTCCAGCAGGTCGGCCAACACGCCATACCAGTCGATGCGGCTGCCGGCGACCGTGACCGCGACCCTACTGCGCGGCCGGATCACCGCCTTGGACGGGAAGTGCCGCCCATGAACACCGCCACGATGATCGGTTCGGTGATCTTCGCCGTACTGCTGGCGCTGCTGATCGGACTGACGATCTTCCTGGCGTTGCGCGGCTGGCGGCACCGCGCGGAGCGGCAGGCCGAATTGGTCGGCACGCTGCCCGAGGTGCCCGACACGGTGGGGGAGCCGACCGTCGCAGCCACTCGCGGGCTGTACGTCGGCTGCACGTTCGCGCCCAGCTGGAACGATCGGGTCGTCGTCGACGACCTGGGCTACCAGACCAAAGCGGTGCTCACCCGCTACCCCGAGGGCATCATGGTGCAGCGCAGCACGGCCCGGCCGATCTGGATTCCCGATCAGTCGATCCTGGCGGTGCGCACCGAACGCGGCATCGCCGGCAAGACCATCCCCGGCCGCCGGCAGGGCGGTGTGCTGGCGATCCGGTGGCGGCTGCCGTCGGGAGCCGAGATCGACACCGGATTCCGCGCCGACGACCGGGACGACTACGCCCGCTGGATAGACGAGGATGACCGATGATGGCCGACAGTCGCGCCGTGCTGGTCCTGGAGGACGGCCGGATCTTCACCGGACGACCGTTCGGTGCCGTCGGCGAGAGCCTCGGCGAGGCGGTGTTCTCCACTGGCATGTCCGGCTACCAGGAGACGCTGACCGACCCCAGCTACCACCGCCAGATCGTGGTCGCCACCGCCCCGCAGATCGGCAACACCGGGTGGAACGGCGAGGACGGCGAGAGCCGCGGCGAGAAGATCTGGGTGGCCGGCTATGTGGTCCGCGATCCGTCGCCGCGCGCCTCCAACTGGCGGGCCACCGGCACCCTGGACGACGAACTGGCGCGGCAGAACATCGTGGGTGTGGCCGGTGTCGATACCCGGGCGGTGGTGCGCCACCTGCGCAGCCGCGGCTCGATGAAAGCCGGAATCTTCTCCGGGGACGCGCTCGCCGACCCCGTGGACACCGACGAACTGCTGGGCCGGGTCCGCAATCAGCCGCCGATGCTGGGCGCCGACCTGGCCGGTGAGGTCAGCACCGACACGGGTTACGTGGTCGAACCCGAAGGCGCGCACCGGTTCACGGTGGCGGCGCTGGACCTGGGCATCAAGACGAACACCCCGCGCAACTTCGCGCGGCGCGGGATTCGCAGCCACGTGCTGCCGTCGTCGGTGACGTTCGACGAGGTCGTCGGGGGCAAGCCGGACGGCGTGTTCCTGTCCAACGGCCCCGGCGACCCGGCCACGGCCGACCATCTGGTGGAACTCACCCGGGAGGTGATCGGCGCCGGGATTCCGCTGTTCGGAATCTGTTTCGGCAACCAGATCCTCGGACGGGCGCTGGGGCTGTCCACCTACAAGATGGTGTTCGGTCACCGCGGCATCAACATCCCGGTGATCGACCACGCCACCGGCCGGGTGGCGATCACCGCGCAGAACCACGGCTTCGCGCTGGAGGGTGAGGCGGGCCAGCGGTTCGACACCGACTTCGGTCCGGCGGCGGTCAGCCACACCTGTGCCAACGACGGCGTGGTTGAGGGTGTCAAACTCGCCAGCGGGCGGGCGTTCTCGGTCCAGTACCACCCGGAGGCCGCCGCCGGCCCGCACGACGCGGAGTATCTGTTCGACCAGTTCATCGACCTGATGGCAGGGGGCCGCTGATGAGTGCGCGGCGGCATAACGCGAGATCGCAACCAGGAAGAGAAAGTGCGAGTAACCACCTGCATGGGTGCGATCTCGACGGCAGGAGAGGGGGCCGCTGATGCCACGCCGCACCGATCTGCAACACGTGCTGGTGATCGGCTCCGGCCCGATCGTGATCGGCCAGGCCTGCGAATTCGACTACTCGGGCACCCAGGCCTGCCGGGTGCTGCGCGCCGAGGGGCTGCAGGTCAGCCTGGTCAACTCGAATCCGGCGACGATCATGACGGATCCCGAGTTCGCCGACAACACCTACGTCGAGCCGATCACCTGGGAGTTCGTCGAGCGGGTCATCGCCCAGCAAGCGCAGCGCGGCAACAAGATCGACGCGCTGCTGGCCACCCTGGGCGGGCAGACGGCGCTGAACACCGCCGTCGCCCTGCACGACAACGGGGTGCTGGACCGCTACGGGGTGGAGCTGATCGGCGCGGACTTCGAAGCCATCCAGCGGGGTGAGGACCGGCAGCGGTTCAAGGACATCGTCGCGAAGGTGGGCGGCGAATCCGCGCGCTCGCGGGTGTGTTTCACCATGGACGAAGTCCACGAGACGGTGGCCGAGGTGGGATTGCCGGTGGTGGTCCGCCCCTCGTTCACCATGGGCGGGCTGGGATCGGGGATGGCGCGCACCCTCGACGACGTGACCAGGATGGCCGGCGACGGGCTGGCCGCCTCGCCGTCCGCCAACGTGCTGATCGAGGAGTCGATCTACGGCTGGAAGGAATTCGAGCTCGAGCTGATGCGCGACGGCCGAGACAACGTGGTGGTGGTGTGCTCGATCGAGAACGTCGACCCGATGGGCGTGCACACCGGCGACTCGGTGACGGTGGCACCGGCGATGACGCTGACCGACCGGGAGTACCAGCGGATGCGCGACCTGGCGATCGCGATCCTGCGCGAGGTCGGGGTGGACACCGGCGGCTGCAACATCCAGTTCGCGGTGAACCCGGCTGATGGCCGGCTGATCGTGGTCGAGATGAACCCGCGGGTGTCGCGGTCGAGCGCGCTGGCGTCCAAGGCGACCGGCTTCCCGATCGCCAAGATGGCCGCCAAGCTGGCCATCGGGTACACCCTCGACGAGATCCTCAACGACATCACCAAGGAGACCCCGGCCTGCTTCGAGCCGACCCTGGACTACGTCGTGGTCAAGGCGCCGCGGTTCGCGTTCGAGAAGTTCCCCGGCGCCGACCCGACCCTGACCACCACGATGAAGTCGGTGGGCGAGGCGATGTCGTTGGGCCGCAACTTCATCGAGGCGCTCGGCAAGGTGATGCGCTCGCTGGAGACCGACCGCGCCGGGTTCTGGACGGCCCCAGATGCCGACGGTGGCGCCGAAGCGGCGCTGGGCCGGCTGCGCACCCCGAACGAGGGCCGGCTCTACGACATCGAGTTGGCGCTGCGGCTCGGCGCCGCGGTCGAGCAGGTGGCCGAGGCATCCGGGGTGGATCCGTGGTTCGTCGAGCAGATCAACTCTCTGGTGGCGCTGCGCGCCGAGGTGGTCGACACCCCGGTGCTGGACGCGGATCTGCTGCGTCGATGCAAGTACAGCGGGCTGTCGGATCACCAGATCGCCGCGCTGCGGCCGGAGTTGGCCGGCGAACGCGGTGTCCGGCTGCTGCGCGACCGCCTGGGCATCCACCCGGTGTTCAAGACCGTCGACACCTGCGCTGCGGAGTTCGAAGCGAAAACACCTTATCACTACAGCACTTTCGAGCTGGATCCGGCCGCCGAGTCCGAGGTGGCACCGCAGACCGAGAAGCCGAAGGTCATCATCCTGGGCTCTGGTCCCAACCGGATCGGGCAGGGCATCGAATTCGACTACAGCTGCGTGCACGCCGCGACGACACTGAGCCGGGCCGGCTTCGAGACCGTGATGGTCAACTGCAACCCGGAGACGGTGTCCACCGACTACGACACCGCCGACCGGCTGTACTTCGAGCCGCTGACGTTCGAAGACGTGCTCGAGGTGTACTACGCCGAACAGCAGTCCGGTTGCGGCGGACCTGGTGTGGTGGGAGTGATCGTGCAACTCGGCGGGCAGACGCCGCTCGGGCTGGCCGCCCGGCTGGCCGACGCCGGGGTGCCGATCGTGGGCACCCCGCCGGAGGCGATCGACCTGGCCGAGGACCGCGGCGCGTTCGGTGACGTGCTGGCCGCCGCCGGGCTGCCCGCCCCGCGCTACGGCACCGCCACCACGTTCGACCAGGCCCGCCGGATCGCCGCGGAGATCGGCTACCCGGTGCTGGTGCGGCCGTCGTATGTGTTGGGCGGTCGCGGCATGGAGATCGTCTACGACGAGGAGACGCTGCGCGGCTACATCACCCGGGCCACCCAGCTGTCGCCGGAACACCCGGTGCTGGTGGACCGGTTCTTGGAGGACGCCATCGAGATCGACGTCGACGCGCTGTGCGACGGCGACGAGGTCTACATCGGCGGCATCATGGAGCACATCGAGGAGGCCGGCATCCACTCCGGCGACTCGGCCTGCGCGCTGCCGCCGGTGACGCTGGGCCGCACCGACATCGAGAACGTGCGGCGGGCCACCGAGGCGATCGCCCGCGGCGTCGGGGTGGTGGGCCTGCTCAACGTGCAGTTCGCGCTCAAGGACGACGTGCTCTACGTGCTGGAGGCCAATCCACGAGCGAGCCGTACCGTTCCTTTCGTCTCCAAGGCGACCGCGGTGCCACTGGCCAAGGCGTGCGCCCGGATCATGCTGGGCGCCTCGATCGCCGCGCTGCGCGGCGAGGGACTGCTGTCGGCCACGGGCGATGGCGCGAATGTCGGCGCGGATGCGCCGATCGCGGTGAAGGAGGCCGTACTTCCTTTTCATCGGTTCCGCCGTCAAGACGGCGCCAGCATCGACTCGCTGCTCGGCCCGGAGATGAAATCCACCGGCGAGGTGATGGGCATCGACCGCGACTTCGGCCGGGCGTTCGCCAAGAGCCAGACCGCCGCCTATGGATCGCTGCCGGCCGAGGGCACCGTTTTCGTGTCGGTCGCCAACCACGACAAACGTTCGCTGGTGTTCCCGGTCAAGCGGCTCGCCGATCTGGGTTTCAAGGTGCTGGCCACCGAGGGAACCGCGGAGATGTTGCACCGCAACGGTATTCCCTGCGATGTGGTGCGCAAGCACTTCGAGGAACCCAGCGCGGACCGGCCGGCGCTCTCGGCGGTCGACGCCATTCGCGCCGGCGAGGTGGACCTGGTGATCAACACCCCGTACGGCAACTCCGGCCCCCGGGTCGACGGCTATGAGATCCGCTCCGCCGCGGTGGCGAAGAACATCCCGTGTGTCACCACGGTGCAGGGCGCCGCGGCCGCCGTGCAGGGCATCGAGGCCCGGATCCGCGGCGACATCAGCGTGCGGTCGCTGCAGGAACTGCACAGCACGCTCGGTGGCCACTAGCCGTGACCGGGTTCGGCCCACGGCTGGCGGCGGCGATGGCCGCGCGCGGGCCGCTGTGCCTGGGCATCGACCCGCACCCGGAACTGCTGGCCGCCTGGGGTCTGCCGGCCGCACCGGACGGCCTGGCGGCGTTCTGCGACACCTGCGTGTCGGCGTTCGCCGGATTCGCGGTGGTCAAACCGCAGGTGGCGTTCTTCGAGGCGTACGGCTCCGCCGGCTACGCCGTTCTGGAGAACACCATCGCGGCGCTGCGGGGCGCCGGGGTGCTGGTGCTCGCCGACGCCAAGCGGGGCGACATCGGATCGACGATGGCGGCTTACGCCGCGGCGTGGGCCGGCGACTCGCCGCTGGCGGCGGATGCGGTGACCGCGTCGCCGTATCTGGGCTTCGGGTCCCTGCAGCCGCTGCTGGACGTCGCCACGGCGAACGGGCGCGGGGTGTTCGTGCTGTCGGCCACCTCCAACCCGGAGGGAGCCGGGGTACAGGGCGCCACCGTCGCGGACGGCCGCACCATCGCCCAGTCGATTGTCGACGCCGCCGCGCAGGTGAATCGAGTCGGACCGCACCCCGGCCCGGTTGGTGTGGTGGTCGGCGCCACCGTCACCGACCCACCCGACCTGAGCGCGCTGAACGGCGCGGTGCTGGTGCCGGGGGTCGGAGCGCAGGGTGGGCGCGCCGATGCGCTGGCCGGACTCGGCGGGGCGCGGCCGGGGCAGCTGCTGCCGGCGGTCTCCCGCGAAGTGCTGCGCGCCGGCCCCGACGCCGGCTCACTGCGGGCCGCCGCCGAGCGGATGCGCGACGCGGTCGCCTATCTGGCGCCGGTTTGAGCCCGGCTGATCACCGGCCGGCCCGAGCATCGAATCGGGCTACATCGCAGCCGAATAACGCGCAGGTCAATAGTGCCGAATAGTCGGACAAACCGGACCGGGCGGCACAGAATGAACCCATGGCGACTACGCAGAAATCATCAGCTGGCAGGCCGGCGGGGGCAGCTGAAGCACCGACGCCGGCGGCCGACAACGGCAGCCCGATGAGCAACGGCCAGCCGGGCGTCATCGGATCGGATACCGGCGCGTTCGAGACGCCGCTGGGCGCGCGCAGCCCGTTCCCGCCGATCGACGAATACGCGTTCCTGTCCGACTGCGAGAACACCTGTCTGATCGCGCCCAACGGGTCAGTCGAGTGGATGTGCCTGCCGCGCCCGGACTCGCCGAGCGTGTTCGGGGCGATCCTGGACCGCGGCGCCGGCCACTTCCGCGTCGGCCCCTACGGCCAGAGCGTGCCGGCGCAACGGGTCTATCAGCCCGGCGGGCTGATCGTGGAGACCACCTGGCAGACCGAGACCGGCTGGCTCACCGTGCACGACTGCCTGGTGATGGGGGCGTGGCACAACACCGACAAACGCTCCCGGACGCACCGTCGCGCGCCCACCGACTGGGACGCCGAGCACATTCTGCTGCGCACGATTCGGTGCGTCAGCGGCACGGTCGAGGTGGAGGTCAGCTGCGAACCCGCGTTCGACTACCACCGGCAGGAGGCGCACTGGGAGTACACCGGCGAGGTATACGAGGAGACCACCGCCACCTGCGCGGGCAGTGCGGACGGCACCCACCCCACCCTGAAGCTGGCCACCAACCTGCGGCTGGGCATCGAGGGGCCGGAAGTCAACGCCAGGACCCGGATGGTCGAGGGCGACGAGGCGTTCGTCGCGCTGTCCTGGTCGCCGCTGCCCGCGCCGCGCACCCAGGAGGAGGCGCTGAAGAAGCGGCACCAGACCGCCGAGTGTTGGCGGCAGTGGATCACCATCGGCAAGTTCCCCGACCATCCATGGCGCGGCTACCTGCAGCAGAGCGCGCTGGCGCTGAAAGGCCTCACCTATGCTCCCACCGGTGCGCTGATGGCGGCGTCGACGACGTCATTGCCGGAAACGCCTGGGGGAGTGCGTAACTGGGACTACCGCTACGCGTGGGTGCGGGACTCGACGTTCGCCCTGTGGGGCCTGCACACGCTCGGGCTGGACCGCGAGGCCAACAACTTCTTCCACTTCCTCTCCGACGCGGCGTCCGATGTGGACGGCGAAGCCCAGACGCTGCAGGTGATGTACAGCGTGGGCGGCGAGAAGACGCTCACCGAATACGAGCTGGACCACCTGTCCGGCTACGACGGGGCGCGCCCGGTGCGGATCGGCAACGGGGCGTATTCACAGCGCCAGCACGATGTCTGGGGCACCATGCTGGATTCGGTGTGGCTGCATGTGCGCTCCCGCGAGCACGTCCCCGAGCAGCTGTGGCCGGTGCTGAAGAAGCAGGTGGAGCAGGCGATCGAGAACTGGAAGCTGCCCGACCGCGGAATCTGGGAGGTGCGCGGCGAGCCGCAGCACTTCGTGTCGTCGAAGGTCTTCTGCTGGGTGGCGCTGGACCGCGGCGCCAAATTGGCGATGATGCACGGCGAGAAGCAGTACGCGCGGCAGTGGGCCGCCATCGCCGACGAGATCAGGGCCGACATCCTGGCGCACGGCGTCGACCATCGCGGCGTGTTCACCCAGCGCTACGGCGACGACGCGCTGGACGCCTCGGCGCTGATGATCCCGCTGCTGCGCTTCCTGCCGCCCGACGACCCGCGGGTGAAGGCGACGGTGCTGGCCATCGCCGACGAACTCACCGTCGACGGGCTGGTGCTGCGCTACCGGGTGGAGGAGACCGACGACGGCCTGGTCGGCGAGGAGGGCACGTTCACCATCTGCTCGTTCTGGCTGGTGTCGGCGCTGGTCGAGATCGGCGAGCTCAAGCGGGCCAAGCAACTCTGTGAGCGGCTGCTGGCGTTCGCCAGCCCGCTGAAGCTCTACGCCGAGGAGATCGACACCCGCACCGGACGCCACCTGGGCAACTTCCCGCAGGCGTTCACCCACCTGGCGCTGATCAACGCCGTGGTACATGTGATCCGGGCCGAGGAAGACGTGGAGGCCGGAGAATTCCAGCCGGCCTACTGACAACGATGTCGGGCGCAATGTGAATCGGTGAATGGTTTTTCGAACCGAGAGGGGATGACGAATGGCTGGGAGAAGCCAGGCCAAGTCCAATGCCGCACCGCACGTCGTGGTTCTGTTCGGCGCCACCGGCGACCTGGCCCGGCGCAAACTGCTGCCGGGCCTGTTCCACCTGTCCATGTCCAATTTCGCACCGGAGCTGCGGATCGTCGGCACCTCGCTCGACGACCTGGACGACGACGGGTTCCGCAAGGTCGCGGTGCACGCGTGTGAGGAGTTCGCGCACGACAGCACCTCCGCCGCGGACCGGGACGGCTGGGCGCAGAGCCTGACCTACGTGGCGCAGAAGGACGGTGCGCAGGCGCTGGCGGCGGCGGTGCGGGCGCAGGCCGGGCAACTGGGCAGCGCCAATGGTGAGCCCCGGCTGCTGCACTACCTCAGCGTGCCGCCGAAGGCGGCGATCCCGGCGATCCGGATGCTGGAGGAGGCGGGCCTGGTCGAAGGCGCCGGGGTGGTGATGGAGAAGCCGTTCGGCACCGACCTGGACAGCGCGGTGGCGCTCAACGCCTCGATCCACCAGACGTTCGACGAGTCGCAGATCTTCCGGATCGACCACTTCCTGGGCAAGGAGCCCGCGCAGAACATCCTGGCGTTCCGGTTCGCCAACGGCTTGTTCGAGCCGATCTGGAACCGCACCTTCATCGACCACATCCAGATCGACATCCCGGAGAAGCTGTCCCTGGAGGGCCGGGCGGCGTTCTACGAGCCGACCGGAGCGTTCAAGGACATGGTGGTCACCCACCTGTTCCAGGTGCTCGCCTTCGTCGCCATGGAGGCCCCGACCGCCCTGGCTCCGAAGGCGATCAGCGTGGAGAAGAACAAGGTGTTCCGGTCCATGGTGCCGCTGGATCCGCGCAACGTGGTGCGCGGCCAGTATCGCGGCTACCGCGACGAGCCGGGCGTGGCACCGGATTCGGACACCGAGACGTTCGTCGCGCTCAAATGCGAGATCGACAACTGGCGGTGGGCGGGCGTCCCGTTCTACCTGCGAACCGGCAAATGCCTGGCCGAAGGCCAGCGGATCATCTCGATCGCGTTCCGGGAACCGCCCAAGAGCATGTTCCCGGCGGGCTCCGGGGTGGGGGCGCAAGGCCCCGACCACCTCACGTTCGACCTGGCCGACCAGTCCAAGGTGTCGCTGTCGTTCTACGGCAAGCGTCCCGGGCCCGGGATGAAGCTGGACAAGCACAGCCTGCAGTTCGGGATGGCCGAGACCGATGCCGCCGGCGACGTGCTGGAGGCCTACGAGCGGCTGATCCTGGACGCGATGAACGGCGACCACACGCTCTACACGGCCTCGGAGGGCATCGAGCGGCTCTGGGAGGTGTCGGCGCCGCTGCTGGCCGATCCGCCACCGGTACGCAGCTACGACATCGGCTCCTGGGGGCCCAATGCCATCCACCAGCTGATAGCTCCGCACGCCTGGCGGCTGCCGTTCGACCGGGTGTGGCGCGGCAACGCGTAGCCGATCTATCTACGACATCGCGTAGTTGCGTCGGGCGACCCGGCTCGACACGCCGTGACGTGCGAAATTGGTGTTCACGGGCGCCGGCGGGCCGGCAGGGTTTGCCAGGGGCGGCTGGTACGGCCCCGGCTGGTGTGGTGCGGGGAACGAAAACCCCTGTTGGGCATGGCTTTCCGAGGTCGGAGGCGGTGAAGGGCGGCGGTCGGCGAATGTCCCGACGGTTGGCCGCCCGGAACGCCCCGCACGCTCCCTACCGGGTATTTCCGGCCTGAACCCGGGGGTGGGGTTAGATTTCGTCGGACGGCGTGGGTACGGTCATTGTCGCTGGCTGGACAACCCGGCCCAGACAACCGGACATCGGCGCAGGTCGATGATGACGAGACGGAGGAAACGTGGCGCTTCCCAAGTTGACGGACGAGCAGCGTGCGGCCGCTTTGGAGAAGGCGGCTGCCGCCCGCCGAGCCCGTGCGGAGCTCAAGGACCGGCTCAAGCGCGGCGGCACCAACCTCAAGCAGGTGCTCAAGGACGCCGAGAGCAACGAGGTTCTGGGCAAGATGAAGGTGTCCGCCCTGCTGGAGGCGCTGCCGAAGGTCGGCAAGGTCAAGGCACAGGAGATCATGACCGAACTGGAGATCGCCCCCACCCGCCGGCTGCGCGGCCTGGGCGATCGTCAGCGCAAGGCCCTGCTGGAGAAGTTCGACTTCTCCTGACGCAACCGGACGGCGCGCCCGGTCGGTGCAACGTGCCGGCCGGCCGGGTGGTCGTACTCGCCGGGCCGTCCGCGGTCGGAAAGTCGACCGTGGTCAGGTGCCTGCGGGACCGCATTCCCGACCTGTATTTCAGCGTGTCGGCCACCACCCGGTCGCCCCGGCCCGGCGAAGTCGACGGCGTCGACTACCGCTTCGTGACACCGGTGGAGTTCCAGCGGCTGATCGACGCGGATGAACTGCTGGAGTGGGCTGAGATCCACGGTGGCCTGCACCGATCCGGTACGCCGGCGGCGCCGGTGCGCGACGCCACCTCGGCGGGCCGGCCGGTTCTCATCGAGGTCGACCTGGCCGGCGCCCGGGCGGTCAAGGCGGCGCTGCCGGAGGCCACCACGGTGTTCCTGGCGCCCCCGGACTGGGCGACGCTGGAGGCCAGGCTGACGCATCGTGGCACCGAGTCGCCCGAGGTGATGGCCCGCCGGCTGGCCACCGCGCGCGAAGAGATGGCCGCGCAGCCCGACTTCGATGTGGTGGTGGTGAACAGCCGATTGGAGATCGCCTGCTCGGAATTGGTATCGTTGCTGGTAACTGCGCAGGATCCGGCGTAAACGATCAGACTTCAGCAGACTTTTCACCGACCCCCGGGAGATTTTCCACGTGAGCACTCCGCAAGCCGACACCGCAACGGTCGCCTCCGACGAGTTCGACCCGGCGCTGATCGGCGGCTACGACACGCCGTTGGGCATCACCAACCCGCCGATCGACGAGTTGTTGCAGCGTGCGTCGAGCAAGTACGCGCTGGTGATCTACGCGGCCAAGCGGGCGCGGCAGATCAACGACTACTACAACCAGCTGGGTGAGGGCATCCTCGAATACGTCGGCCCGCTGGTCGAGCCCGGACTGCAGGAGAAGCCGCTGTCGATCGCGCTGCGGGAAATCCACGCGGACCTGCTCGAATACACCGAAGGCGAGTAGCGGGCCGGGGCAGGTCGGTAACGGTGGACCGCAAGCGGATCGTCGTCGGCGTCTCGGGCGGCATCGCCGCCTACAAGGCGTGCACCGTGGTCCGCCAGCTGGCCGAGGCCGGCCACCACGTTCGGGTACTGCCCACCGACTCCGCGCTGCGGTTCGTCGGCGCGGCCACGTTCGAGGCCCTGTCCGGCGAGCCGGTGCACACCGGCGTTTTCGACGATGTTCCGGCCGTCCCCCATGTGGCGATCGGTCAGCAGGCCGACCTGGTCGTGGTGGCGCCGGCGACGGCCGACCTGCTGGCCCGTGCGGTCGCCGGCCGGGCCGACGACCTGCTGACCGCTACGCTGCTCACCGCGCGGTGTCCGGTGCTGTTCGCCCCCGCGATGCACACCGAGATGTGGCAGCACCCCGCCACCGTCGCCAATGTGGCTACCCTGCGCCAACGTGGCGCCGTCGTCCTGGAACCCGCATCGGGCCGGCTCACCGGCGCCGACACCGGGCCGGGCCGGCTGCCCGAGGCCGAGGAGATCAACACGTTCGTCGAGCTGCTCCTGGAGCGGCCGGACGCCCTGCCCTACGACCTGGCCGGCCGCAAAGTGCTGGTCACCGCCGGCGGCACTCGCGAGCCGATCGACCCGGTGCGCTTCATCGGCAACCGCAGCTCGGGCAAACAGGGTTACGCGGTGGCGCGGGTGGCCGCACAGCGCGGCGCGGACGTCACGCTGATCGCCGGCCACACCGCCGGGCTGATCGACCCGGCCGGCGTCGACGTGGTGCGGGTCAGCTCGGCCCAGCAACTGCACGAGGCGGTGTCCAAGCACGCGCCGGACGCGCACGTGCTGGTGATGGCGGCGGCCGTCGCCGACTTCCGGCCGGCGCAGGCGGCGCCCACCAAGATCAAGAAGAGCGCCGACGAGGACGCTGGATCTGCCAAGGCCCCGCTGATCGAACTGGTGCGCAATGACGACGTGCTGGCCGGTGCGGTACGGACCCGCGCGGACGGCCAGCTGCCCCGGATGGCCGCGATCGTCGGGTTCGCGGCCGAGACCGGAGACGCCCAGGGCGATGTGCTGTTCCACGCCCGCGCGAAACTGCGGCGCAAGGGCTGCGACCTGTTGGTGGTCAACGCCGTCGGCGACGGCAAGGCGTTCGAAGTGGACAGCAACGACGGCTGGTTGCTAACGTCCGACGGCGCCGAGTCCGCCCTGGAGCACGGCTCCAAGACGCTGATGGCCAGCCGTATCGTGGATGCCATCGTGGCGTTCCTGCACGGCAGCGAGGCTTAAATATGGCCGAGTACGGCTAGGCACGACTGGGCACAGCTAGGCGCGGGCTCACCCGCGGCGCGCGGCGGATATGATTCGCCGGGCTAATTTTCAGATCGAGTAACCGAGAAACGTAGAAGGGTCACAATCGTGAGCGAAAAGGGTCGGCTGTTCACCAGTGAGTCGGTGACCGAGGGGCACCCCGACAAGATCTGCGACGCGATCAGCGACTCAGTGCTCGACGCGCTGCTGGCCGGGGACCCGCGTTCCCGGGTCGCGGTGGAGACCCTGGTCACGACCGGTCAGGTGCACGTCGTCGGTGAGGTGACCACCACCGCCAAGGAAGCGTTCGCCGACATCACCAGCACCGTTCGTGAGCGCATTCTGGAGATCGGCTACGACTCCTCGGAGAAGGGCTTCGACGGGGCCACCTGCGGGGTGAACATCGGCATCGGCGCGCAGTCGCCGGACATCGCCCAGGGCGTCGACACCGCCCACGAGGCCCGGGTCGAGGGCGCCTCCGATGAGCTGGACGCCCAGGGCGCCGGCGACCAGGGGCTGATGTTCGGCTACGCGATCGCCGACACCCCCGAGCTGATGCCGCTGCCGATCGCGCTGGCGCACCGGCTGGCCCGACGGCTGACCGAGGTGCGCAAGAAGGGCGTGCTGCCCTACCTGCGTCCGGACGGCAAGACTCAGGTCACCGTCGAATACGACGGCAACACCCCGGTGCGGCTGGACACCGTGGTGGTGTCCACCCAGCACGAGGACGGGATCGACCTGGAGGGTCAGCTCACCCCGGATATCCGGCAGGGCGTCGTCGACAGTGTGCTGCGCGAACTCGACCACGACACCATGGACATCTCCGCCGTCCGGCTGCTGGTCAACCCGACCGGCAAGTTCGTGCTGGGCGGGCCGATGGGCGACGCGGGGCTGACCGGCCGCAAGATCATCGTCGACACCTACGGCGGCTGGGCACGACACGGCGGTGGCGCGTTCTCCGGCAAGGACCCGTCCAAGGTGGACCGCTCGGCGGCCTACGCGATGCGCTGGGTGGCCAAGAACGTGGTCGCCGCCGGCCTGGCCGAGCGGGTCGAGGTGCAGGTGGCCTACGCGATCGGCAAGGCCGCCCCGGTCGGGCTGTTCGTCGAGACGTTCGGCACCGAAACCGTCGACCCGATCAAGATCGAGAAGGCGATCGGCGAGGTCTTCGACCTGCGGCCCGGTGCGATCATCCGGGACCTGAACCTGCTGCGCCCGATCTACGCGCAGACCGCCGCCTACGGCCACTTCGGCCGCACCGACATCGAACTGCCCTGGGAGCAGGTGGACCGGGCCGACGACCTCAAGCGGGCGGTGTAGGCCCAGACCCGCCGCGCCGAGATCGACAGTAGCGCGGAAAGGGTCGAGTGAGCACCGCGCCAACGCAGATCTCGGCGCGAATCCGCAGGTAGCCGGCACGCCCCGCCGGAGCTACCGGTGCAGTGCCGCCTTCAGCGCGGCCAGGCCGCGGTCGGTGGCCTCGGTGGCCGCCGGGATCACCAGCGCGAAGCTCACGAAGCCGTGCACCATGGTGGGCTCATTGGACAGCTGCACCGGCACCCCGGCGGCGCGCAGCAACTCGGCGTATCGGGCGCCGTCGTCGCGCAGCGGATCGTGCTCGGCGGTCGCGATGTAGGCCGGCGGCAGCCCGGCGAAGTCGGCGGCGCCGGCCGGTGCCAGGGTGACCGGCAGTGCCGCGGGGTCCACGCCGTGAATGTCGATGCCGGGCACGTACCAGCCCATGAACGCGTCGATCACGTCCGGGGTGAGTACCGGTGCGTCGGCGTTCTCGGTGAACGACGGCAGCGATAGGTCGCCGGTGGTCGACGGGTACCACAGCAGCTGGAAAACCAGGTTCGGCCCGCCGTTATCGCGGGCCAGCTGTGCCATCACCGCCGAGATGTTGCCGCCGGCCGAGTCTCCGGCCACCGCGATCCGGGCCGGATCACCGCCCAGTTCCGCGGCGTTCGCGCCGACCCACCGCAGCGCCGCCCAGCAGTCGTCGATCCCGGCGGGGAACGGGTGCTCGGGGGCCAGCCGGTAGTCCACCGAGACCACGATGGCCTCGGCGGCGACGGCATGTGCCCGGGCCACCGGGTCGTGGGTGTCCAGGTCGCCGATGCACCAGCCGCCGCCGTGGAAGAACACCACCATCGGCAGGTCCGTGTGCTGCGCGACCGGCGGCCAGTAGATGCGTACCGGGATGCCGGTGATGTCGCCGTAGTGGGCGGTGCGCTCCTCGATCCGCAGGTCGGGCAGCATCTCCGGCGGCGGCTTCAGCTTGCGGAGCTGCTCGCGGGCCACCTCGACACCGTCGGCGGCGGTGAACCCCAGCGGAAACGCGTCGAGCACCCGCTGCAGGATGGGGTCGATACCGGATCGTTCAGCCATGGAGAGCCTCCTTCAGTGCGCTCAGGCCGCGGTCGGTCGCCTCGGTGGCGGCCGGCACCACCCCGGCGTAGCCGAGGAAGCCGTGCACCAGCGTCTGTGCGTTGTGCACCTGTGCGGGCACCCCGGCGGCGGCCAGCAGCTCGCCGTAGCGGATTCCGTCGTCGCGCAACGGGTCGTGGCCGGCCACGCCGATGTAGGCCGGCGGCAGGCCGGCCAGCGACGCCGCGCGGGCGGGCGCCATGGTCGCCGGCGGGTTGCTCAGGTCGGCGTCGCCGGCGTACCAGCGGCTCAGCTCGGCGACGGCCCGGCGGTCGATGATCGGCGCGTCGGCGTTCTCGGTGAACGACGGCAGGCTGGTGTCGTAGGTGGTGGCCGGATACCAGAGCAGCTGGAACGCGATGGACGGGCCTTCTTTGTCGCGGGCCAGCTGGGCCACCACCGCCGACAGGTTGCCACCGGCCGAATCCCCGGCGACCGCGAGCCGGGCCGGGTCGGCGCCCAGTTCGGCCGCATGCGCCGACACCCACGCGGTGGCGGCCAGTGCGTCCTGCACGGCGGCCGGATGCGGGTGCTCGGGCGCCAGCCGGTAGTCCACCGACACCACCACCGCGTCGGCGCCGGCCGCGTGCCGGCGGGCGATGCCGTCGTGGGTGTCCAGGTCGCCGGCGACGAAACCGCCGCCGTGGAAGAACACCACCACCGGTGCCGGGGCGGTGACATCCGGTGGCCGGTAGACGCGCACCGGCAGGTCGCCGGCCGGGCCGGGGATCACCCGATCTTCGACCCGCAACTCCGGGTAGAGCTCACGGCGGGGCAGCTCACGCATCCGGCGGCGGGCGGCGTCGACGCCGTCGTCAAGCGACAGCCGAAACGGCACCGCGTCAAGTACTTTCTGCAATATGGAGTCGACAGCGGGGCGGTCCGGTGCAACCGGCTCGGAAACGGACATAGAGACACCGTACGCACCGCGGCTGGTGTCGGGCGCATGGATGACCGCCATGTGGGTGGGCGCGGGCTACGGGCTGTTCCTGACGGTGACCGCGTTGCGCTCGGAGCCGGGTGACGAGCTGACCGGGCATGGAGCCGCCCAGCCGGCGTTCAAGGCCGCGATGGCGCTGCTGCTGACCGTGGCGGCCGTCGCGCATCCGATCCTCCGCGAGGCCCGCTGGCTGATCCCGGCGCTGATGCTGTCGGCGGCCGGTGACTGGCTGCTGGCGATCCCGTGGTGGCAGTTCTCGTTTCTGGCCGGCCTGTCGGCGTTCCTGTTGGCGCACTTATGTTTTCTGGGGGCGCTGGTGCCGCTGGCGGCACCGTCGCGGGGTCGGCTCGCCGGTGTGACGGTGACGTGGCTGGCCTCGGTGGCGCTGCTGAAGTGGTTCTGGCCCGGGTTGAGCCGGGAGGGGCTGGCGGTTCCGGTGGTGGTCTACATCGCGGTGCTGGCCGCGATGGTGTCCGCGGCGCTGCTGGCCGGGCTGCCGACCCGGTGGACCGCGGTCGGCGCGGTGTGTTTCGCGCTGTCGGACGCGATGATCGGGCTCGGCCGATTCGTGCTGGACAACGAGGCGCTGGCGGTGCCGATCTGGTGGGCGTATGCGGCGGCGCAGTTGCTGATCACCGCCGGATTCTTCTTCGGCCGGTTTGTCGGTGGGTCCGGTTACGGTGGCGGCATCACCGACAAGGAGGCGCCATGACCAACCCCGATCTGAAGCTGATCGCCGCACTGTTGGACCGGTCCGGCTCGATGACCACGGTCGCCGACGACACCCGCGGCGGCTTCGACACCTTCATCGCCGGCCAGCGCGCGAAGCCCGGTGACACGGTGGTCACGCTGGCGCAGTTCGACAACAGGTACGAGCAGGTGTACGAGAACAAGCCGATCGTCGAGGTGCCGCCGCTGGTCCTGGAACCGCGTGGCAGCACGGCGCTGTTGGATGCGATCGGCCGTTTCATCACCGACATCGGCAGCCGGTTGGCCGCGCTGCCCGAGGACGACCGCCCCGGGGACGTGACCGTGGTGGTGATGACCGACGGCCACGAAAACGCCAGCGTCGAGTGGGCCAAGGACGGTGTGCGGCGGCTGATCGAGCAGCAGGAGTCCGGCTACGACTGGGATTTCGTGTTCCTGGGCGCCAACATGGACGCCGTCGACGTCGGCGCGGGGATGGGCTTCCGGCCCGGCAAGTCGATGACCTACGCCGCATCCGCGGTCGGTATCGATGCTGTTTTCGGCTCGGTGACGACCTACCTGGACCGCAAGGACGAGGCGAAGCGGGCGGGCCGGTCCCGGCGTGACGTCGCGTTCGACGAGGACGAGCGGCGCCGATCCGTCGACGACCGCTGACGGTTCGCCGCGGCCACGGTCGCGCGTGCAGGTGGGTGCGCATGAAGGTGGGGGCTCCGGCTTCATACCGGAGCCCCCATTGTGGCCGATCGGATAGGCAACTTCAGCTCAGAACCCCAAGGCCTCCGGGTTCAGAAGCGCGCCCAGTTCCTGGACCAGGGTGCCCAGGGTGGCACCGAGGTCGTCGCCGTTGCCCACGATGTCGCCGGTGGCCGTCGAGGTTGCACCGCCCAGCACGTCGCCAAGGTAACTCGTGGTGTCGCCCAGCGTCTGCGAGCCGCCGGTGACGCCGTCACCGACCTGGGTGCCCACACCCGAGATGTCGGAGCCGAGGGTTGAGGACGTAGGTAGCAACGTGTCGAAGAAGTTGTTGAATGCGTTGTCCGCGGGCGTGGACGTTGCTGCGGTCCAGGTGAACGGGTCCCACCATTCGACGTCGGCGTTGGCCAGGCCCATGCCTACGGTGAAGCCGGCCAACCCGATGCCGATGCCGACGATCGATGACTTGATAAGACGCATGATCAAACCCCCTGAGATTGTCGACTGTTCAGTTCTGCAGTTAGCAATCGATGTGATATTGATCACGCACGGTCGCTGGTTTCGAAAATATCGATCTAATGTTCAGGAAGTCAAGAATATTTATTATTTTCAGTTTTCAACTGTTTGCCCTACTTCGAAGAACATAGGATGCATAAAAGACTGGACAAAGTGCGGTTGAGGTTGATCTGTCTCGAACCAGAAACATACATATCCAGGTCGTCATGCGATTCATGCAGCATCACGTCGAAACCAGTCGAAACCCACCGCCAAACGGGTGTCCAGCCGTAACCCTGCGGAGGTACTTCGGTCGGCCTCTCACGCAGCGGACTGTGCGGCAATAAAACCTGAGCGATATCACCGTAAGTACGGTCTCCGCTCAGCCTGCAGCGCTCAACCTCGGCTCTCGCGAACGCGGTCTGCCGTCTTCGTCCCGGGGTCGCCCGGCGCCGGGCGTCGGTGCTGTCTGCTACACCTGCGTACGTGATCGCTGCGTCGGGCCCCGAACCCGGCAAATCCACCACCCCGATCGCCCGGGTGCTGCCGATGCTGTCGGTGCCGCACCTGGATCGCGAGTTCGACTACCTGGTCACCGACGAGCAGGCGGACGCCGCTCAGCCGGGGGTGCGGGTGCGGGTGCGGTTCCACGGCAGGCTGGTCGACGCCTTCGTCTGGGAGCGCCGGGCCGACACCGACCACGCCGGCAAGCTGGGCCGGCTGGAACGGGTGGTCTCGGCCGAGCCGGTGCTCACCGCCGAGGTTCGCCAACTGGTCGAGGCGGTCGCCGCCCGGTACGCCGGCAGCCGGGCCGATGTGTTGCGGCTGGCGATACCGCCACGCAATGCGCGGGTGGAACGCGATACGGCGGCGCCACCAAGCCTGCCTGCCGTCCCGCCGGTCGATCCGGCGGCTTGGCAGCGGTACGGCGCGGGCGCGCAGTACCTGGCGGCATTGGCTGCCGGGCGGCCGGCCCGAGCGGTCTGGCAGGTGCTGCCCGGCGATCCGTGGACGGAACGGTTCGTCGACGCTGCCGCGCAGGTGATCCAGGCGGGGCGGACGGCGCTGGCGATCGTGCCCGACCAGGGCGACGTGGACGAGCTGTATCAGGTTGCGGCCGAACGGATCGGCGAGACGAGCGTGGTGCCGCTGTCAGCCGGACTGGGGCCGGCGGCACGCTACCGGCGCTGGCTGACGGTGCTGCGGGGCAACGCCCGCCTGGTGATCGGCACCCGCAGCGCGGCGTTCGCGCCGATAGCCGACCTGGGCCTGGTGCTGGTGTGGGACGACGGGAACGACACGCTCGCCGAGCCGCGGGCGCCGTATCCGCACGCCCGCGAGGTGGTGATGCTGCGGGCGCACCTGTCCGGCTGCGCCGCACTGATCGGCGGATACGCGCGCACCGCCGAAGCGCACGCGCTGGTGCGCAGCGGATGGGCGCGCGACCTGGTGGCCGCGCGGACGGAGGTGCGCGCGGCGACGCCGCGGGTGGTCGCGCTGGATGACACCGGCTACGCCGACCGTGCCGACCCGGCGGCGCACACCGCCCGGTTGCCGCTGGTCGCGCTGCGCGCCGCCCGCGCCGCGCTGCAGGCCGGGGCGCCGGTGCTGGTGCAGGTGCCGCGGCGCGGCTACCTGCCGTCGCTGGCCTGCGGGCGGTGCCGGGCGATCGCCCGCTGCCGGCACTGCACCGGCCCGCTGTCGCTGCCGAGTGGCCGCGCCAGCCCGGAGTGCCGGTGGTGCGGCCGTGCCGACCCGGCTCCGCGGTGTGCGAGCTGCGGGTCGGACGCGATCCGGGCGGTGGTGGTCGGCGCCCGGCGCACCGCCGAGGAACTCGGCCGCGCCTTCCCCGGCACCAACGTGGTCACCTCGGCCGGCGAGACCGTCGTGCCGCGAATCCACGGCGGCCCGGTGCTGGCGATCGCCACGCCGGGCGCCGAACCGCACGCCCCCGGCGGGTACGGGGCCGCGCTGCTGCTGGACAGCTGGGCGCTGCTGGGCCGGCAGGATCTGCGCGCCGCCGAGGACACCCTGCGGCGCTGGATGACCGCCGCGGCGCTGGTCCGCGCCCGCGGGGACGGCGGGGTGGTGGCGGTGGTCGCCGAATCGGCGGTGCCGACGGTGCAGTCGCTGATCCGGTGGGATCCGGTCGGCCACGCCGACGCCGAGTACACCGCCCGCGCCGAGGTCGGGCTGCCGCCCAGCGTGCACCTGGCCGCCGTCGACGGCGACCCGAACTCGGTGCAGGCGTTGCTCGACGAGGTGCGGCTGCCCGACGGCGCCGACCTGCTCGGCCCGGTGCCACTGCCGGCGGGCGCACGCCGCCCGGCGGGGGTGCCCGCCGAGTTGGACGTGATCCGGATGCTGGTCCGGGTCGGTCGTGACCACGGGCTGGCGCTGGCGTCGGCGCTGCGCCGGGGGGTCGGCGTGCTCAGCGCGCGGCAGTCCCACCATCCGGTCCGGGTGCAGATCGACCCGCTGCACATCGGCTGACCGGCTACCCCTTGCCGGCCGGTGCGGTGACCGTGACGTTGACGGTGGATGCGCCGCTGTCCGAGGCGATGACCAGCACCGGCGCGTTGGCCGCGGAGACGACGTGCCCGCCGGTGACCTCGACCTGGTAGCCGTTCGGGTACTGCACGGCCGGCACCGAGATGTCGGTCTGCGACCCGGCCGGGAAGCTATGCAGACCGGACGCCATCTCGGTGGAGTAGCTCAGCTGGAAGGTGCCGTTATCGAATGACCAGGAGCCCGGGGTGCCGGAGACCACCTGCGGGTAGGGCTGGGCGAGCGTCTGCAGGTCGGCGGTGTTCACGTTGCCGCCGGTCGGTGGCAGCGCCGGGTTGATGATCAGCGACTCGTTGTCCGGCGCACTGGTGGTGATGTCGTCCTTGCCGGTGAATGCCCAGTCCAGCCAGCCGAACCGGTGGGCGTCGGCGGCCTGCAACCCGTCGGTGACAGTGCCCAGGCTCATGCCCGGATCGATCTCGGTGATCAATCCGGGAATGCCATGCGAACCCGCGTACGACGCGGCGTTGTCCATCACCAGGTCTGCTTCCGGCCCGCACGTCGCGGTGGTGTTGATGATCGTGCCCAGCGCGCACACGGAGTGGAACGCGAAGATCGACTGCGGGTCGTTCACCGTGCCCAGATGCGTCGGCAGCCCGACGTCGAACAGGGTGTTGGGCTCGAACAGCACCGGCGTGTTCGGGTCGACGGACCGGATCGCCGCGTCGACCTGGTTGTAGAACGGGGTCAGTGACTGGGCGTCGAACTGGCTGTTGCCGAAGATACTCGACAGGGCCTGCGACCCCGGCCACGGTTCGTTCATGATCTCGTAGCCGGCGATGGCGGATTTGAGGCTCGGATCGCTGTTGAAGTAGTTGGCGACGTGCTGCCACATCTGCGCGTAGTCGTTCTCCAGCCCGGACCCGTCGGGCCCGGCGGCGTTGGACCAGAACGCATCCCAGGCGTGGTTCTCCGCGGGATTGAGCGCGTAGTTGACCGGGAAACCCAGCTGCGGGTTGGCCAACCCGCCGGTCTGCGTCGCCCACTCCGGCGCGCCCTCGCCCTGGAACGTGGCGCTGTAGAGGTCCTGGTGCATGTCCAGGATGACGTGGATGCCGTGCGCCTGCAGGGTCTGCACGGTCTGCGCGATCGACGCCAGGTAGGCGTCGTTGAAGACACCGGGCTGCGGCTCCACCCCGGCCCAGATGACGCCCAGTCGGACCGCGTTGAATCCGTTGGCGGCCAGGAACGCCGCGTCGTCGGCGCCGAAACCGCTTGCCGACGGCTCGTAGGGCGGAATCTTGTACACCTCGTTGAGCCCGTGCAGGATGACCACCTGCCCGTTGCCGTTGGTGA
>DASTNJ010000041.1:0-46909 GCA_035721065.1 Mycobacterium sp. | reverse complement strand
CCCGCCGGTGCCACCGGCACCACCGTCACCGCCCTTGCCGCCGTCCATGCCGGCCAAGTGGTCGGCGCCACCGCCCCGGCCGAGCGCATTGCCGCCAGCGCCGCCGTTACCGCCCTGACCGCCGCTGCCGCCGCTGCCGTCGGCACCGGCGCTGCCGGTGTTGCCGCCGGCGTTGCCACCGTGACCGGCCACCCCGGCGTTACCGCCGCTGCCGCCGCTACCACCGTTACCTCCGGCCAGACCGGTTTCCGCCTTTGCCGTCAGATCATTGGCGGTCCAGCTGTAGCCTGCCCCGCCGTCACCACCGTGGCCGGCCGTTCCGGCCGAACCGCCCGCACCGCCGTCACCGGCGTTGCCGACCGCGCCCGTGGTGTTGG
The DNA here is from genome assembly GCA_035721065.1 of Mycobacterium sp. GTDB lineage: Bacteria > Actinomycetota > Actinomycetes > Mycobacteriales > Mycobacteriaceae > Mycobacterium. The sequence goes on along the minus strand of DASTNJ010000041.1, from coordinate 46,532 downwards.
TGCTGGCCAGCGTGCCGGCCACACCGCCGTCGCCGCCCTTACCGCCGCTGCCGGCGTTGCCGCCCTGACCGCCGGTAAAGCCGTCGGCATGGTTCGCAGTGCCCTGCACGCCGTCACCACCGTTGCCGCCGCTGCCGGCCGTCCCGCCGACGCCGCCGTTACCGCCGGCACCGGAGTTACCGGTCAGCGTGCCGGCCGCACCGCCGTTACCGCCGTGGCCGCCGTTACCGCCGGTGCCGCCGGAGCCGCCGTAGGTGCCGGCCCCGGAATTGCCGCCGGTGACACCGTTGGTGCCGTTGGCGCCCTGGCCGCCCTGGCCACCGGCGCCGCCGACGCCGCCATCGCCGTGCTGGCCCGCGTCGCCGCCGTTGCCGCCGAGGCCGCCGTTGCCGGCGTTGTTGCCGTGCGCCCCGGCGACGGCGTCCGCGCCCTGGCCACCGGCGCCACCGGCACCGCCGTCGCCGTTCACGCCACCAGTTCCGCCGTCACCACCGACGCCGCCGTTGCCGGCGCTGGCAGCCACCGAGAAGTCACCCTTGGCGCCCACGCCGCCGGTGCCGCCGACACCGTCGGCGTTGGTTGCGCTGCCGGCCCCGCCGGTCTGACCACCCACGCCGCCGGTGCCGCCGGTGCCCGCGTGACCACCGGCACCGCCGTTGCCGGCGACCGTGCCGGCCTCACCGCCGTTGCCGCCGGTGCCGCCGGCGCCGAGCACACCGTTGCTGCCAGCCACTCCCCAGACACCGGTCGCGCCGGTGCCACCGGTGCCGCCGACCCCGGCGTCGCCACCGACACCGCCGTTGCCGCCGTCGCCGTTGGCGCCCGCGGCGCCGAATATGCCGCCCTTGCCGGCATCGCCGCCGTTACCGCCGTGGCCACCCTGCATGCCTTCGCCGCCGTCACCGCCGTTACCGCCCAGACCGTCCTGAATGCCTGACTGTCCTGCCGCCCCGGTATCGCCGGTCACACCGGCGCCGCCGGCCCCGCCGAGCGCGCCGTCGCCGCCGTTGCCGCCGTGGCTGAACCAGCTGAACGCCCCGGCGTCGCCACCGGCACCGCCGGAACCGCCGGCACCACCGACCGCGCCCTCGAGACCGGCCACCCCGACGCCACCGTCGCCGCCGTTACCGCCGTTGCCGTAGAACAGGCCACCGGCACCACCGGCACCACCGTCGCCGCCGAAGATCCCGTTGCCGCCGTTGCCGCCGTCGCCGAACCAGTTGGCGGCACCGCCGGCACCACCGGCATGGGCCACGCCGCTCGGGACATCGTCGGCCGTCCAGCTGTAGCCGTTGCCGCCGTTGCCGAACCACAACCCGCCGGCACCGCCATCGGGATGGTCGATCGTGCCGTCGGCGCCATTGCCCATCAGCGGCTGGTCAAAACCGGCCAGGGCGCCCAGCGGATTGATGAAGTGGTCGTCGATCTGCTGACCGAAGTCGGTGTTGATCCAGTTGGTCACCATCCAGCTGTTGACGTCGTGCATGAAGGCCTGGAACGGATCGCCCGCCGCCGTAGCCGGCGCGGTCAAGGCGTCCGCACCGAAGCCCCAGTCGAAGTTGTTCCACCCCTCGGCGCTGAACGGCATGGACCAGTCGAAGTTCGGGCTGAACATGTCGGCAAGCGACCAGGTGCCGGCTGCCTCGACGGCCTGCGTGATGGTCTCGTCGAAGACCGTCGGCACGGCCGCCTCGAACGCGGTGATGCCGGCCGTTTCCGCGGCCGTCGAACCGGCCTCGATAGCGGCCGTGGTAGCCGCGTCGACCGCCGTCGACGTGGCTGTGTCGACCGCCGAGTCGATGATCACGTCGAGGATGTCGGCCTGGGCCCGCGGCGCGGTGACCAGCGGGGTCATCCCGAACGCCAGGAACGCTGCCGCTGACGCACCGGTGCCGACGGCCCTGTTACGGGCAAGACGGTTGCGTTTGCTGCGGGTGTGACGGGCCATCGATCTGCACTCCTTCAATGCCGGGCGTTGTAGCCGGGTTGTTACATTGAGCGCAGACGCTAGCACGTCATGTTTCTATTCTGAAACTTAACTTTCTGTGTTGATACGTATAATTGACTTACGATTGACGTAAAGACGCTTTCGCGCTGACTACGTTAAATGCGACGGACGCATCGCAGGTCTGGATGCTTGCACACCTGACAGAAGCGCACGTATCGTCGCAGCATGCCCAAGACAGATCGTGACGGCAGGTCCCTGGTCCTGAGCCTCAGCCGGTTCCTCAGCAAGCGGGTGCGCGACCACGAGATCGCCGTAGCCCTGCAGGTTCCGGTCAGCACCTACAGCAAGCGCAAGGACAAGCCCGACTTCCCGACCTTCGACGAACTGCGCCGGATCGCCGACCAGATGGGGGTCGACGAGACGGCCCTGCTGGTCGACTTCGGCTACCTTGATATCACCCACCTCAACGACGAACTGCAGCAGCGCTACGCCGCCTACCGCAACGCCATCGACGTGATCGCCTCGATGCGCCACGAACCCCAGCACGGCGCAACCGCAACCAAAACGGCACCCCGCCAGCAGACAGCATCCAAGGGGTCTTCCAAAAGTGGCCGCCCACCGCGGATAGCCGACGCGCAAACCATCCGGCCGTTGTGAACCCGGTCGACGCGATCATCGCGACCGCGATCGCGTCGATGGTGTACGCGATCTGGGTGCGCCGACACACCGTGGGCTCGCACATCGAGTGGCCACTGACCCTGTCGGTGCTGCTGTGCGTGGCCGGCATCGCCCTGGTCTCCCCGCATGCGGTGCCCGTTGTCGGCACCCCACTGCACGCACTGACCGGTGTTTGGCACCTGGATACCTACGCAGGCGACCTGTGTCTGCTGTCTTCCCAGATCAGCGCGCTGTACGCGCTGTTAGGCAGCCTGTTCGCCGATGAGGACCGCAAGACCTGGATGCGCTACTGGATCGAGCCGGTCGCCATCGTCGCCATGCCGCAGCTGGCCGTCTGCATGATCCTGACCAAAGCGCTGCGCGATGGAACACCCAACATCCTCGACGCCACCCCCGACGGCTGGCTCACCGGATACTGGCTGGTCGTCTGCGTCGCGATGACCTACATCTGGCTGGCCGGCCTGCGCGCGCTGTGGGTGCTGCGCCGCGACCGCCAGTCCCGGCCCATCGCCAACGCCTACATCGCCGCGGCCAGTTGCGGCGTGGCGGCCTGCGTCCTGCAGATGATCTGGGTATTCACCGGCTGGCAGCCACTCGGCCACGGGATCATCACTTGGCTGCTGCTGTGCAGCGCATCCGTCGGCACCTGCCTGACCGCGGCCTGGTCCTGGCGGCGCAAAGAACAACGGCTGCGCGGCAAGCGACCCGCACTGCGCTCTTGAATTGGCGACGCATCGCGATGTCATTATCGACGCATCAGGATGCGTTATGCTGGTCGGATGCGCACCACGGTCAATCTCGCCGACGACGTCGTCCACGCCGTCGAGCGGTTGCGCCGGGAGCGTGCGCTGGGCCTGAGCGACGCGATCAACGAACTGATCCGGTCCGGCCTCGCCAAACCGGATGTTCGCGCCGCGTTTCGCCAGCAGACCCATGACATGGGTAAAGCGACCATCGATTACGCCAACGTCTGGGAGACGATCGAAAGCGCCGACGGGCCCGCAAGCCGCTGATGCTGCTCGACGCCAACATCTTGATCTATGCGGTCGACGAGCACGCCACGCAGCACCGTGTGGCGGCGGAGTGGTTGACGCATCAGCTCAACGGCCCGCGCCGAGTCGGTCTCCCCTGGCAGAGTGTCGCCGCATTTCTGCGCATCACCACTCACCCCCGCGTCTTCCCGCGACCGCTGGCGCCCGCGACCGCCTATGCCCGAGTCACCGACTGGCTCGATGCACCGGTCACCTGGATTCCGCAGCCCGGGGCCGAGTACAACCGGATTCTCGGCGAACTCATCCTTACCTATGACGTCGGCGGCAACCTCGTCCCGGACGCGATGCTGGCCGCGCTGGCGATCGAGCATGGCGTCACGCTTTGTTCGGCCGACACCGACTTCGCCCGCTTCAAGGAGCTGCGCTGGGAAAATCCACTGCAACCCTGACCCGGGCAAATCCACCGCCGCGTTGCCCTGTCGGTCGGCCGCTCCCCTGCGCTAGCGTGGGCACTGCGAGGCTGTAAGACAACGAACGCGGGAGCGCATATCCAGTGCGCTGAGAGGACGGCTGGGGCCGTCGACCGTCCGAACCTGACCGGGTAATGCCGTCGTAGGGAGATGTGAAATGACTGATTTGGCCATCCAACCCGATGTCACCACCGGGCCGATTCCGTACAGCAGCAAGCATTACCAGGAACTGGACGGGGGAGCCCGGGTGCCGTGGCGCCGGGTGAACCTGACCACCGGCGAGCACCTCGATCTCTATGACACCTCCGGGCCCTACACCGACGAGAACGCGGTGATCGACCTGAACGCCGGGCTGCCGGCCCGGCCGGGGGTGGTGCGCGACCGCGGCACCCAGCTGCAGCGGGCCCGCGCCGGGGAGATCACCGCCGAGATGGCCTTCATCGCCGCCCGCGAGGGTCTGCCCGCCGAGCTGGTGCGCGACGAGGTGGCGGCCGGCCGGGCGGTGATCCCAGCCAACCACAACCACCCCGAGCTGGAGCCGATGATCATCGGCAAGGCGTTCAAGGTGAAGGTCAACGCCAACATCGGCAACTCGGCGGTCACCAGCACCATCGCCGAGGAGGTGGACAAGATGGTGTGGGCCACCCGATGGGGTGCGGACACCATCATGGACCTGTCCACCGGCAAGGACATCCACGAGACCCGTGGCTGGATTCTGCGCAACTCCCCAGTCCCGGTGGGCACCGTGCCGATCTACCAGGCGATGAAGGAGGTCGACGGCGACCCTCGCAAGCTGACCTGGGAGATCTACCGCGACACCGTGATCGAGCAGTGCGAGCAGGGTGTCGACTACATGACCGTGCACGCCGGGGTGCGCTTCGACCACATCCTGTTGACCACCAACCGGATCACCGGGATCGTCTCCCGCGGTGGCTCGATCATGGCCAAGTGGTGCATGACCCATCAGGAGGAGTCCTTCCTCTACACCCACTTCGAGGAGATCTGCGAGATCCTGGCCCGCTACGACGTCACCTTCTCGCTGGGCGACGGGCTGCGGCCGGGTTGCATCGCCGATGCCAACGACGAGGCCCAGTTCGCCGAGCTGCGCACCCTGGGCGAGCTGACCAAGGTGGCGAAATCTCATGGCGTGCAGGTGATGATCGAAGGCCCGGGCCACGTCCCGATGCACAAGATCGCCGAGAACGTGCGCATCGAAGAGGAACTGTGCGAGGAGGCCCCGTTCTACACGCTGGGACCGTTGACCACCGACATCGCGCCGGCGTATGACCACATCACCTCGGCGATCGGCGCGGCCATCATCGGCCACGCCGGCACCGCGATGCTGTGCTACGTCACGCCCAAGGAGCACCTGGGCCTGCCGAACCGCAAGGACGTCAAGGCCGGGGTGATCGCCTACAAGATCGCCGCGCACGCCGCCGACCTCGCCAAGGGCCACCCGCATGCGCAGCAGCGCGACAACGAATTGTCCCGGGCGCGTTTCGATTACCGCTGGCACGACCAGTTCGCCCTGTCGCTGGACCCGGACACCGCGAAGGAGTACCACGACGAGACGCTGCCCGCCGAAGCGGCCAAGTCCGCCAAGTTCTGCTCGATGTGCGGGCCGCAGTTCTCCGCGATGCGGGTCAGCCGGGACGCCCGGGAGTACGCCGCCAAGTACAACCTGATTCCGATCACCCCGGTCGACGGCAACGGCAACAAGTTGGACAATCCACTCCGCTAGTGGATTTCCTGCCGCTGACCGCGCCGGCGTGCACGCCACCGCGGGTGTTGACGATCGCCGGGTCGGACTCCGGCGGCGGTGCCGGCATGCAGGCCGACCTGCGCACGATCGCCCTGCTCGGCCTGCACGCCTGCGCGGCGGTGACCGCTGTGACGGTGCAGAACAGCATGGGCGTCGAGGGATTTCACGAGATTCCCGGCGACATCGTGGCGGGGCAGATGGACGCGGTGGTCAGCGATATCGGTATCCAAGCCGCCAAGACCGGGATGCTGGCGTCGGCGGGCATCATCACCGCGGTGGCCGACTCGTGGAAAAAGCTCGACCTGGGCGTGCCACTGGTGGTCGACCCGGTCTGCGCCTCGATGCACGGGGATGCCCTGCTGGCCGCGAATGGTTTGGATGCGCTGCGCGACACGCTTTTTCCGCTGGCAACCCTGGCCACACCGAACCTGCATGAAGTGCGCCTCCTGGTGGGCATCGACGTGGTCGACGGCGACACCCAGCGCGAGGCGGCGCAGGCGCTGCACGCACTGGGCCCGCGGTGGGTGCTGGTCAAGGGCGGGCACCTGCCGTCGGCCCAACACAGCCCGGACCTGCTCTACGACGGCACGCGATTCCACGAGTTCGACGCGCCGCGCGTCGACACCGGCGACGACCACGGCGCCGGCGACACCCTGGCCGCCGCGACCGCGTGCGCGCTGGCACACGGGTTGACCGTGCCCGACGCGGTGGGTTTCGCAAAGCAGTGGGTGACCGAGTGCCTGTGGGCCGCCTATCCGCTGGGCAACGGCCACGGGCCGGTCTCGCCGCTGTTCCGGTTGAGCCGATGAGCCTGGCGTCCATCGACGGTGTCGCGCACCGCCCGGCCAGAGTGCCGGGCGGGCCGAAGGGTGTCGCGGTGCTCACCCACGGAGCCGGCGGTAACCGGGATTCACCGCTGCTGCAACAGATCTGCGACGAGTGGGCGAACCGCGGCTGGCTGGCGATCCGCTACAACCTGCCGTTCCGGCGGCGCCGGCCGAAGGGCCCGCCGTCCGGCAATGGGACGGCCGACCGCGACGGGATCGCCGAGGCGATCGGCTACGCGCGCGGACTCGCCGACGGTCCGCTGATCGCCGGCGGGCATTCCTACGGCGGCCGGCAGACGTCGATGGTGGTGGCCGGCGCTTCAAACGCTGCGCCGGTACCCGTCGACCTGCTGGCACTGTTCTCCTATCCGGTGCATGCGCCCGGCAAACCGGAACGCCCGCGCACCGAACACCTGACGGACATCGCGGTGCCGACAGTGTTCACCCACGGCAGCTCCGATCCGTTCGGCACACTCGCCGAGGTGCGCTCAGCGGCCGCGCTGATCCCGGCGCCGACCGAAGTCGTCGAGGTCACCGGCGCCCGCCATGACCTGGCGTCGAAAACGCTCGACGTGCCCGCGCTGGCGGTCGACGCCGCACTGCGGCTGCTGGGAGCTCAGCGGTCGTAGTCGTCGTCGCCCGACGGCACCCGCTGATGTTGTTCGAACACGTCGGCGGGATCGGCCTCGCCGCTCAGCGTGAGGTCCTCGTCGGGGGCATCGATGTCACTCGCGTCATCCACCGACGCGGCCTGCTCGGCGAGATCGGCGTCGTCGGCTTGTGGAACCGGTCGTGTCATGGCTACCTCCCGTCCGTCGCATAAGGATGTCCCACCAGTGTGCGCCGGCAAACTCGGCGCGGCCGGAGATTCAAACCTACCGACGGGTTAGGTACCGTTGTCCCATGACTGACCAGCACCTCGACGTGGTCATCGTGGGGGCCGGCTTCGGCGGCATCGGCGCGGCGATCCAGCTCAAAGAACTCGGCTTCGACGACATCACCATCCTCGAACGCGAGGCGGACCTGGGCGGAACGTGGCACGTCAACCGGTATCCGGGACTGGCCGTCGACATCCCGTCGACCACCTACTCGTACTGGTTCGAACCCAACCCGCACTGGTCCCGGCTGTTCGCCACCGGCCCGGAGCTCAAGCAGTACGCCAACCACGTCGCCGACAAGTACGACGTGCGCCGGCACATGCGGTTCAACACCGTCGTCGAGGGTGCCCGTTGGGACGAGGACGAACAGCGCTGGCGGATCGCGCTCACCGACGGCGGCACGCTGCACGCGCGCTACCTGATCACCGCCACCGGCTTCCTGTCGCAGCCGCACACCCCCGACATCCCCGGTATCACCGGCTTCGAGGGGCGGCTGATCCACACCACGGCCTGGGACGACAGCTATGACTTCACCGACCGCAACGTCGGGCTGATCGGCACCGGCGCCACCGCCCTGCAGCTGATCCCCGAGCTGGCCAAAACGGTCGCCAACCTCACCGTGTTCCAGCGCACCGCGATCTGGGTGGCGCCCAAGATCGACTTCCGCATCTCCCCCGCCGTGCAACGGCTCTTCGCCCGGGTGCCGCTCACCCAGCGGTCGCTGCGCTTCATCACCGACAATCTGCTGGAGTTCATGACCGTCGTCGGCGTGCTGCGGTACCGCTACTTCCGGCGGCTGTCGATCGCGGCGATGGACCTGTGCAAGATCCACCGGTTCATCCAGGTGCGCGACAAGGAGCTGCGCGCCAAGCTCACCCCCACCTACGACCTCGGCTGCAAGCGGCCCAGCTGGTCCAACGACTACAACCGCAGCTTCACCAAGCCGCATGTGCACCTGGAAACCGGCGGAATCGACCGGATCGAGCCGGACGGCGTCATCACCGCCGACGGGTCCAAGATCGCCATCGACACGCTGGTGCTGGCCACCGGCTTCGACCTTTGGGACGCCAACTTCCCGGCCATCGAGGTCATCGGCCGGGAGGGACGCAACCTGGGGAAGTGGTGGCGGGAGAACAGATTCCAGGCCTATCAGGGTGTGTCCATGCCGATGTTCCCCAACTATCTCAGCCTGGCCAGCCCGTACGCGTTCTCCGGGCTGTCGTTCTTCAACACGATGGAATACCAGATGCGGCACATGAAGCGGCTGTTCGGCGAGGTGAAGCGCCGCGGCGCCGCGACGTTCGAAGTGACCGAGGAAGCCAACACCAGGTTCCTGGACCGGATGACCCACAACCTGGACACCTCGGTTTTCTACGCCGGCAATTGCGCGACGTCGCGGTCGTACTACTTCAACAACAGCGGTGAGGCGACGCTGCTGCGGCCCACCTCGGTGCGCAATGCGGTACGCGACGGTGATCGGTTCCCGCTGACCGATTACCACATCGCCTGACGCGCTAGCCTGGTTAGATGACCAAAGTAGCGGTAATACAGCAAGATGCAGTCCCCGCCGACGTAACCGCCAACCTGGCGATGTGCGAACAGCTCGCCGACGACGCGGCAGCCAAGGGCGCCGAGATCATCGTTCTCCCGGAGTTCTTCACCACCGGAATGGGATTCCTGCCGGAACTGGTCGATTGCGCCCTACCGCCCGATGGCGCGGCGACCGAACTGCTGACCCGTCTGGCGGACCGGCATCACGCACTGGTGGGTGGGTCGTTCCTGTGCCGCGACGCCGACGGCGACACCCGGAACACCTTCCTGCTCACCGCCCCGGCCGAGGGCGTGGTCGGGCGGCACGACAAGGATCTGCCGACGATGTGGGAGAACTGCTTCTATGTCGGCGGCGCCGACGACGGTGTGCTGCCCAACGTGAACGGATTCAGCCCGGGCGCCGCAGTCTGCTGGGAGTTCATGCGCACCCAGAGCGTGCATCGGATGCGCGGGCGGGTCGACATCGTGCTCGGCGGATCGGCCTGGTGGAGTGTGCCGCCGTGGCCGCCGCAGGCGCTGACCCGCCGCTGGGAGGACGCCAACGCCGCCACCGCCGCCAATGTCGCGCCCGCATTCGCCCGGATGGTCGGTGCCCCGGTGGCGCACGCGGCGCACTGCGGCCCGGTCGACTGCCGGATGCCGATGACGCTGCTGCCCTACCACGGCCACATGCAGGGCGGGGCGGTGATCACCGCCGCCGACGGTCAGGTACTGGCGCGCCGCGACCGTGCGCAGGGGTCCGGTGTCGCCCTCGCCGACGTCACGATCGGCCGGGTGCCGCCGGTGGACAGCCCACCGCCGGGTTTCTGGCTGCACAAGCGCGGCCCGGTGCCGGCGGCCATGTGGGCGTACCAGAACTGGCACGGCCGGCGCTGGTATGGCCGTCACGGCCGGCGCCCGGTGCCGGCGCATGTCTGAAGGGGCTGTCCACCCGGATTTCGACGACCTGTACCGCGACACCCGGCTGGTCGACGGCGCGCCGTTGTCGACGCCGTGGGACATCGGCAGGCCACAGCCGGTGGTGGAGCAGCTGGTCGCCTACGGCGCGTTGCGCGGAGAGGTGCTGGACCCCGGGACCGGCCCCGGCCATCACGCGATCTACTATGCGGCGCACGCGTATTCGGCCACCGGGATAGATGCCTCAGCGGCGGCGATCGAGCGGGCCCGCGGTAACGCCGAAACCGCCGGTGTCACGGTCGATTTCCAGGTGGCCGACGCGACCGTCCTGGACGGATTCGAGGGCCGCTTCGACACCGTCGTCGACTGCGCGTTCTACCACGTGTTCGCCGACGACGAGCAGGTGCAGGCAAGGTATCTGCAGGCGCTGCACCGCGCCACTCGGCCGGGTGCACGGTTGTTCATGTTCGAATTCGGCGTGCAGAACATCAACGGCTGGATCTGGGATGGGTTGCCGGCGGGGAACTTTCAGCGGATGCTGCCCGCGGCGGGCTGGCGGCTGGACTACCTGGGCACCACGACCTACCAGGCCACCTTCACCGCCGAGACTTTCGCCCGGATGGCCCAGGCTCAAGAGCAGGCGGACTGGCGCAAACGTCTCAAGACGGTGCTGGACAGGTTCACCGTGATCGAGCCGCTGCTGGACTCCCACCGGGTGCACCTGCCGTTCTGGATGGCGCACGCCACCCGCGTGGACTGATCCGGTTCGGCCCGTCAGGGTTTGTCAGGGTTTGGTGACGACGTGCCGGGTGCGGTCCTCGCGGACCGGAACGCCGTTGCGGCCGCTGAGATCCTGGGCGTACAGGCCGGCCGCGTAGGCGACACCGCCGCCGTTGACGCCCAGCTCGTCGCGGTCGATGTGCTCGATCGTGTCGCCCTTCTGGTGGTAGTTGGGGTCGAACGGCTGGTCGGCGTCGCCGCCCCACAGCTTGGCCTCCTCGACGGTCTTTTTGACCTCCGCACCGGAGAACAACCCACCGGACGGGATGCCGGCCTGGGTGAACGCGTCGTAGTCCGAGCGGCCGTCGAACGAGCTGTCCTGCGCGGTCCGGCCCGCCGACTTCAGGTAGGCGACGAAGGTGCGTTCGATGCCGGCCGAGCCTTCCGGAACCACCGGTTGGCCGCGCTTGTCCGCCGGCAACGACTGGTCCCCGTCGTAGGTGAAGTAGCCGGGGTTCGGCGAGGCGAGCATGTCGAAGTTCATGTACAGCGCGATGTTGGTGAGCGCGTCGGCGTCGAGCGTCTCGACGTATTTCGTCGAGCCGATCAGGCCCAGTTCCTCGGCACCCCAGAACCCGAACCGTACCGCGTTGTGCACCTCCGGCGAATCACCCAGCTGCACCGCGGTTTCCAGCACCGCGGCGACGCCGGAACCATTGTCGTTGATGCCGGGGCCTTCCGGGACGCTGTCCAGGTGCGCGCCCAGCATCACCACGTTCTCGGTGGAGCCGGTCTTGGTCTGCGCGACGACGTCGCGGAACGGGATGTTGTCGGTGTGCGCGTCCAGCTTGAGCGTGGCCGTTCCGTGGCCGGCGCGGAGCGTCGCCCCGTCGGCCTTGGTGACGCTCGCCACCGGCACCTTCACCTCGGTCGCCTCGCCCAGCGTGCCGCCCATCTTCTCCTCATCGACGTTGTCGGCGATGACGATCGCGACCGCGCCGCGCTCGACCGCGACGGCCATCTTCTCCTTGAACGGGCAGCTGCCGCGGTCCACCAGCACCACCGCGCCCTGCGCCGGCAGCCCGTCGTAGTCCGACGCCGCGCATCCCGGCTTGTCGCCGGTCGGTGCGGCGACCAGTGGGCCGCTGACGCCGTCGGCCGGCGTGCCCAGGCTGAACTGCAGCGCCCGCGCCTCCAGCGTTTTGTCGCCCAGGCTGACCGAGCCCTTCTCCGACTTGAACACCCGGGCGACGAACTCCGGGGTCTGCACGTCAAATCCATGGCTGCGCAACGTGTCGGCGACGTATTCGACGCTGGCGTCATAGCCGCGGGTGCCCACCGCGCGGTTGTCGCCGTTGGCGTCGGCGATCTCCTGCAACTTCTGCAGGTGCTTCATCATCGCGTCGACGTTGACCTTGTTACGCAGCGTGCCGGCGAAGGCGGCGGCCGCCGCGGCATCGGCGCTCTGCGGATCGCAGGCGCCCGGTGACCGGCTGCAGCCGCCGATCAGCGCGGTGGTCACGACGACACCGATGAGCCCCGGAATCAGCTTCGACTTGTGGTTCACCGCGACCACGTTAGCCGCTGGACTGACGCCGCCTGCCGGCGGTTATGGCGCACCAACACCGCACAGCCCCGGCCACACCCTCCGCCACACCCCCCGCCGAGCGTGAGCACACGTCGAGATTTTCGCGATTTTTTCGCCGTGGTTTCACACTCGGCGGCGAGGAGGCGCGTTGCCCGGGAGAGGATGAAGCGTTACCGCGCCGGGCTGGACGCCTGCGCCCAGAACCGCTTCGGGATTCGGCCGGCCCGCCGCGCCAAGTATCCGGCGGTGATCGCCGCGGACATCGCGGCGGCCATCGCCGGCGGGTCGGCGGCCCGGGTGACCGCACTGGCCAGCAGCACCGCGTCGCAACCCAGCTCCATCGCGTGCGCGGCGTCGCTGGCCGTTCCGATGCCCGCATCCAGTATCACCGGAACCTCGGCGGCCTCGACGATCATCTCGATGTGGTGCGGGTTGGCGATCCCCAGACCGGTGCCGATCGGCGATCCGGCCGGCATGACCGCCGCGCATCCGATGTCGGCCAGCCGCCGTGCCAGTACCGGGTCGTCGTTGGTGTATGGCAGCACCACGAAACCGTCATCGACCAATTGCTCTGCGGCACGGACTAACTCGACGGCGTCGGGAAGCAGCGTGCGCTCGTCGCCGATCACCTCCAGCTTGACCCATTCGGTGCCCAGCGCCTCCCGGGCCAACTGCGCGGTCAGCACCGCCTCGGCGGCGCTGCGGCAACCCGCCGTGTTGGGCAGCGGCGTGATGCCCAGCCGGCCCAGCAGGTCCAGCATGCCGGTGCCGCCGTCGGCGTCGACCCGGCGCATGGCCACGGTGGTCAACTCGGTGCCCGACGCCACCAGCGCCTCTTCGAGCACCGCGAGGTTGTGCACCCCCCCGGTGCCCATGATCAGCCGGGAGCTGAATTCGCGCCCGGCGATGGTCAGTTTGCTGTCGTCAACCACCTTGCACCGCCGTCACAACCTCGAGTCGAGAGCCTTCGGAAAGCGTTGTCGCCCAGTTCGATCTGGGTAGCAGCGCCTGATCTACCGCCACTGCGATACCGCGGTCGGGGTAGCCCATCGATGCCAGCAGCGCGGCGACGGTGGTCTGTTCGTCGATCCGGATCTGCTTGTCGTTGACATGGACGATCATTGGCATACTCCAACCGGAAGAAGTTCGGACACAACCTGTTCGGCGGCCAGCGGCGCCAGCAGGAAGCCATTGCGGCCGTGACCGGCGGCGACCAGGGTGCGCGAGTCCAGGCGCTGCACCAGCGGCAGGTTGTCCGGCGTGACCGGACGCAGCCCGGCCGAACATTCGGCCAGCTCGTACTCGCCGAGCCCCGGCGCCAGCGTGCATGCGTCGTCGAGCAGATCCCGCACACCGGAGACCACCGGCGCCGTGTCCCGGCCGTGCTCGTACTGGGTCGCCCCGACCACCACGCCGTCGGCGCGCGGCACCAGGTACACCTGACGGCCGCGCACCCGGGCCCGGATCACCCGGAGCGGAACCGGCAGGCAGCCCCTGCGCCAGCGCAGCCGCAGCACCTCGCCCTTCACCGGGCGGATCGGCAGGCCGGGCCAGAGCGTCGGGGCGTCGATGCCGTTGGCGACGACGACCGCGTCGGCCGCCAACTCCGCGAGGGCGGCCGCGTCGGGAACCGGGCCGGCCCAGCTGACACCCAACCGGTTGCAGGCGGTCTCCAGCGCGCTGAGGACCGCGCGATTGTCCACCGCCAGTTCGGTCAGCGCCCGGAATCCGTGCCGGATGCCCGGCGCAAGCAACGGTTCCAACTCGCCCACTCGCTGGTCGGGGCCGACCCACTGCACCGGATGTCCCTGGGCCGACAGCCAGTCGGCGACGGTGTGCAGGTCGGCGACGTCGGCCCGGTCGACGGCGACCACCAGCGACTCGCGCGCCGTGACCACCTGCGGCGGCAGCCCGTCGAGAAAGCAGCCCGGAGCCGTCGAGTGCCACAGCTCCAGCGCACGCAGGCCCAACTGCAGCTGCTGCTCCTCGCCCGGCCAGGCTTCGCTGTGCGGCGCGAGCATGCCGCCGGCCACCCAGGACGCGCCGCCGGGCTCGCCGGTGCGATGCACCCACACCGACCAGCCGGCCTGAGCCGCTCGGCGGGCCACCGACAGGCCGATCACCCCGCCGCCGATCACGGCCAGCGACCCGGTCAGCGCCGGCATCCTCTCATTGCGGGCATCCTCGGTTCCCTCCGCTGTGTCAACTGCCGAGGCTAGCCGCTACCGTCGCCTCGTGCACCAACGCTCGAACCGTCTGGACCGGCCCGCCCGTCTTGACCGGCTTTCTCAAGCCCGGCTGTACCTGTGCACCGACGCCCGCCGGGAGCACGGTGACCTGGCCGAGTTCGCCGATGCCGCGCTGGCCGGCGGAGTGGACATCATCCAGCTGCGGGACAAGGGCTCGGCCGGCGAGCAGCGGTTCGGCCCGCTGGAGGCACGCGACGAGTTGGCGGCGCTGGCGATTCTCGCGGAAGCCGCCCGCCGGCACGGCGCCCTGCTGGCCGTCAACGACCGCGCCGACATCGCCCGGGCGGCCGGCGCCGACGTGTTGCACCTGGGCCAGGACGACCTGCCGCTCGCGGCGGCCCGGGAGATCGTCGGGCCGGAGCCGCTGATCGGCCGCTCCACCCACGACGACGGCCAGGTGGCGCAGGCGGTCACCGAGGCGGTCGACTATTTCTGCGTCGGCCCGTGCTGGCCCACCCCGACCAAACCCGGCCGGCCGGCTCCCGGGCTGGAGCTGTTGCGCCACGCGGCCGAGCGGGCCGGCGCCAAGCCATGGTTCGCCATCGGCGGCATCGACGCCGAGCGGCTGCCGCAGGTGCTGGCCGCCGGGGCGCGCCGGGTGGTGGTGGTCCGCGCGATCACCGCCGCGGAGAATCCGCGGGCGGCAGCGGCCACGCTGTGCTCGGCACTTCGATCCGCAGGCTGAGCTGGTACAGCTCCGGCCAGCTGGCGGCGAAGCCGGGATGCAGCCGCAGCCCGGCCACCTGCTCCTGGTCCACCCAGCGCAGCTCGGTGCTCTCCCGGTTGGCCACCACCGGCAGCAGCTCGTCAGTGTCGGCCAGCACGGTGGTGTAGGTCCAGTCGGTGCCGCTGGCGGTCGCGGTGACCACGGCCGCGCGGATGACGATCCGGTCGGCCGGCAGGCCGGCTTCCTCCTGCGCCTCGCGGATGGCGGCCTGTTCGGCGGTCTCGTGGCTGTCTCGGGCGCCGCCCGGCAAGGCCCAGGTGCCGCCCTGATGGCTCCACCACGCCCGGTGCTGCAGCAGAACCGCCGGGGCTCCGTCCGGCCGCCGGGCGCGCAGCAGCATTCCGGCCGCGCCGTGCCGGCCCCAGTAGCGAACGCCGCTGTCGGAGAACGCCCACCCGTCGCCGTCACCGTGCACGAATCGAGCCTAATGGGAGTCGCAAGCGCGTTTCGGTTCCGGCGAGATAGGGCGACTTTTTCGACAAGAAGGCCGCGGTCGACGAGACGCACGGCAGCAAAGGTCTTAGAGTTTGCTTATATCGTTGGCCAGGAACCGAACCACGCAGGGATTGGGGTCTGAACAGACGTGACCGTTGAGTTGGCGCATCCGTCAACTGAGCCGCTGGGGTCGCGGTCGCCGGCCGAGTCGGCGCGGCCGCGGCTGTGGTTCTTCACCACCACGCCGGGACGGATTCTGGCCATCGGGGTGATCCTGGCCATCCTCGGCGGCGCCAGCGCTTTCGCCACCGCCACCACGATCGACCATCGGCAGAACTCGCTCTCCACGGTGCTCAACCACACCGAGCCGCTGTCCTACTACGCCGGCCAGCTCTACACCACGTTGTCGGTCGCCGACGCGGCAGCGGCCACCGCGTTCATCGCCCAGGCGGAGCCGCGGGTGGTGCGGCAACGCTACGAGCAGGCCATCACCGACGGCACCGTCGCGGTGACCCGGGCGTCGGCCGGGCTGACCGAGGGGCCGCTGGTGGCGCTGCTGGGCCGGATCAACGCCGAACTGGCCACCTACACCGGCCTCATCGAGATCGCCCGCGCCAACAACCGGGCGGGCAACCCGGTCGGCGCCTCGTACCTGTCGGAGGCGTCGGGGCTGATGCAGCACACGATCCTGCCCGACGCGCAGCGGCTCTACCAGGAGACGTCGGCGCGGGTGGACGCCGAGACCACCGCGTCGACCAGGGTGCCGGCTCCGGTCATCCTGATCGTCGCTGCCACCGTGCTGTTCGGCGCGTTCTCGCACCGCTGGCTGGCTCGGCGGACCCGGCGGCGGATCAACCCGGGACTGGTGGTCGGCGGCCTGGCCATCGCGCTGATGGTGGTCTGGGTCGGGACCGTGCTGGTGGTCTCCACCGCCGGCAGCCGAACCGCCAAGGACACCGGCGCCGAGTCGCTGAAGACCATCACCAACCTGGCGATCACCGCTCAGCAGGCTCGAGCCGACGAAACCCTGTCGCTGATCCGGCGCGGTGAGCAAGACAGCCGCAAGCAGACGTTCTATGACCGTCTCGACGGCATGCAGCAACAACTCGACGCATACCTGGCCCGCGGCGACGCGGTCGACAAGGCGGACCTGGCCGACGCCGACCAGTTACTGGACCAGTGGCGGCAGGCCAACGACCGGATCAACAACTACATATCGGTCGGCAACTACCAGGCCGCGACCCAGGTGGCGCTGGGTGCCGGCGAGAACGACTCCACGCCCGCCTTCGACCGGCTGGAGGACGCGCTGAACAAGGCCCAGCAACACAGCCGAGGCAAACTCCGAAACGACATCCTGAACGCGCGGCTGGTGCTGTCGGTGGCTCCGGTTGGCGGCGCCGTCCTCAGCCTGGGCGCGGCGATCGCGGTCGCACTCGGGCTGTGGCCCCGGCTGAACGAGTACAAATAAATGATGGCCCGCCGGCTCCGACTGCTGTTCACCACGTTCGCCACGGTGAGCCTGCTGGCCGGGTGCGGTCAGCCCGGCGCCACAACCAATCTCGACATCCCGACGCTGTCACCACCCACCCCGGACGGAATGCAGATTCTGCCGGCCGAACAGCTGCACGGCGAGTCGTCCGCGGGCGACTGCGACGCCACCGCCAGCCTGCGCCCGTTCCGCAACAGAGGCGAGGCCGACGCCGCGGTGGCCAAAATCCGCGACCGCGGCCGGCTGATCGTCGGGCTGGACATCGGCAGCAACCTGTTCAGCTTCCGGGATCCGATCAGCGGCGAGATCGCCGGATTCGACGTCGACATCGCCGGCGAGGTGGCGCGAGACATCTTCGGCAGCCCGTCGGCGGTCGAATACCGGATCCTGTCGTCGGCCGAACGTGTCGACGCCCTGCAGAAATCCGAGGTCGACATCGTGGTGAAGACGATGACGATCACCTGCGCCCGGCGCAAACTGATCAACTTCTCCACCGTCTACCTCACCGCCTACCAGAAGATCCTGGTCCCGCGCGACTCCCCGATCACCCAGGCCGCCGACCTGTCCGGAAAGCGGGTGTGCGTCGCGCGCGGCACCACGTCGCTGCGGCGGATCCGGCAGATCTCCCCGGCCCCGGTGATCGCATCGGTGGTGAACTGGGCCGACTGCCTGGTGGCGCTGCAGCAGCGCGACGCCGACGCGGTGAGCACCGACGACACGCTGCTGGCCGGGCTCATGGTGCAGGACCCCTATCTGCACATCACCGGGCCGAGCATGGACGAGGAGCCGTACGGCATCGGCGTCAACCTGACTAACACCGGCCTGGTCCGGTTCGTCAACGGCACGCTGGAGCGGATTCGCCGGGACGGAACCTGGAACACGTTGTACCGCAAGTGGTTAACCGTGCTCGGCCCGGCGCCTCCGCCGCCCACCCCCAGGTACGTGACATCGTGAGCGAACCGGCGAAAGTCCCGGACCCCGACGACGACGCCGGACCGGCCACCCAGCGCGCGGACGTGTTCGGCGACTCGGAATCGATCCGACGCCGGGTGTCCACCCAGGCGATCTTCCGGCCGCAAACCGGCGAGGACAACCCGGCGGCCGGCGGCAACGGAATCGAAATCCCCTCGACCGGCACCGTGACGGCGCGCGCCGCACCGAATCGACGGCTGGGCGGCGGCCTGGTGGAGATTCCGCGGATACCGGACATCGACCCGTTCGCCGCGCTGATGACCAACCCGGTGGTGGCCGAGTCCAAACGGTTCTGCTGGAATTGCGGCCGCCCGGTGGGCCGGTCGGATTCCGAAGGCGGGGCGGCTTCGGAGGGCAAGTGTCCGCACTGCGGAAGTCCGTATTCGTTTCTGCCGCAGCTGAAGCCGGGCGACATGGTGGCGGGCCAGTACGAGATCAAGGGCTGTCTCGCCCACGGTGGGCTCGGCTGGGTGTACCTGGCGGTGGACCACAATGTCAACGAGCGTCCGGTGGTGCTCAAAGGCCTGGTGCATGCCGGCGACGCCGAAGCGCAGGCGATCGCGATGGCCGAACGGCAGTTCCTCGCCGAGGTCACCCATCCCGGGATCGTGAAGATCTTCAACTTCGTCACCCACCCGGATTCGCGCGGCGACCCGATCGGCTACATCGTCATGGAGTACGTCGGCGGGCAGTCGCTCAAGCCGAGCAAGGGCACCAAACTGCCGGTGGCCCGGGCGATCGCCTACATGCTGGAAATCCTTCCGGCACTGGGATATCTGCATTCGATCGGCCTGGTCTACAACGACCTGAAGCCGGAGAACATCATGCTGACCGAGGAGCAGCTGAAGCTGATCGACCTGGGCGCGGTGTCCCGGATCAACTCGTTCGGCTACCTCTACGGCACACCGGGCTATCAGGCTCCCGACATCGTCCGGACCGGCCCCACGGTCGCCACCGACATCTACACGGTGGGCCGCACGCTGGCCGCGCTGACGTTGAAACTGCGGACCCGCGACGGCCGTTACATCGACGGACTGCCCGAGGACGACCCGGCGCTGAAAACCTATGACTCCTATCACCGGCTGCTGCGGCGCGCTACCGACCCCGACCCGCGACGTCGGTTCTCCTCCGCGGAGGAGATGTCCGGGCAGCTGATGGGGGTGCTGCGCGAGGTGGTGGCGCGCGACAGCGGGATCCCGCGGCCGGGGCTGTCGACGGTGTTCACCCGCTCGCGTTCGACGTTCGGGGTGGATCTGCTGGTGGCGCACACCGATGTCTACCTCGACGGGCAGGTGCATTCACAGAAGCTGACCGCCCGGGAGATCGTCACCGCGCTGCAGGTGCCGCTGATCGACCCGGGTGACGTCGCAGCCCCGGTGCTGTCCGCGACCGAGCTGAGTGAGCCGGTGCAGACCCTGGATTCACTGCGGGCCGTGCGGCACGGCGCACTGGACTCCGACGGCGTCGACCTGTCCGAGTCGATCGACCTGCCGTTGACCGAAGTGCGCGCGCTGGTCGACCTGGGCAATGTGACCAAAGCCAGCCGCAAGCTCGAGGACCTCGCCGAGCGGGTCGGCTGGCGCTGGCGACTGATCTGGTTCCGCGGCATCACCGCGCTGCTCACCGGCGACTACGACTCGGCCAGCAAGGATTTCACCGAGGTGCTGGATATGTTCCCCGGCGAGCTGGCGCCCAAGATGGCCCTGGCCGCTACCGCCGAGCTGGCCGGCACCGCCGACGAACGTCCGTTCTACCAATCGGTGTGGCGCACCGACGACAGCGTGATCTCGGCGGCGTTCGGTCTGGCGCGGGCACTGTCGGTGGAGGGCGACCGGGATGCGGCGGTGCACACGCTCGATGAAGTGCCCGCAACCTCAAGGCATTTCACCACCGCCCGGCTGACCAGTGCGGTGACGCTGCTGTCCGGCCGGTCGAACAACGACATCACCGAAGAGCAGATCCGCGACGCCGCCCGCCGGGTGGAGGCGCTGCCGGAGACCGAACCGCGGGTGCTGCAGATCCGGGCGCTGGTGCTGGGCGCCGCGATGGACTGGCTCAGCGAGCATGCGGCCAGCACCAACCACATTCTGGGCTTCCCGTTCACCGACCACGGGCTGCGACTGGGCGTCGAAGCGGCGCTGCGCAGCCTCGCCCGACTCGCCCCCAACCAGGCGCACCGCTACGCACTGGTCGACATGGCCAATGCGGTGCGGCCGGCTTCGACGTTCTAAGGCGTTCTGCCCGCTAGCCTGGCGGCATGTCCGACCATGACGTTTCCGGCGGTGTCGTGCACGCGTTGCCCGCCGACCTGCGGATGGCTTTGAGCGCCAACGCCCCGGCCTTGGACGCCTGGAACGACATCACCCCGTTGGCCCGCAACGAGTTCATCTGCTGGATCGAGGATGCCAAACAGCAGAAGACCCGCGAGCGGCGCATTCGTCGCACGCAGGAGGAGTTGGAAGAAGGCAAACGCCGGCCCTGCTGCTGGCCGGGGTGTCAGCATCGCGAACGCACCGGCAAGTAAACCTCCGCCGCCGTCTGCCGAAGAACCCCGGAAACCTGCGGCCCGGCTGGCCCGCACCTACGGGCCGCCACCGCTGTGACCGGAGCCGGCGGTCACCGCAGCCGGCGCAGCCGCGGCGCGAGATCGGTTTCGAACAGCTGTAAGAAACGACGCTGGTCGTGGCCGGGGGCGTGGAACACCAGGTGGTTCAGACCCCACTTCACGTACTGGCCGACCTTTTCCACGGCCTCGTCCGGGTCGGACGAGACGATCCAGCGCTTGGCGATCTGCTCGATCGGCAGCGCATCGGCGGCCTTCTCCATCTCGATCGGGTCGTGAATGGAGGTCTTCTGCTCGGCGGTCAGCGACAGTGGCGCCCAGAACCGGGTGTTGTTCAGCGCCAGGTCCGGGTCGGGGTCGTAGGAGATCTTGATCTCGATCATCCGGTCGACGTCGTCGATCGATCGCCCCGCCGCGGCGGCTCCTTCGGTCACGGCCGGCATCAGCTTGTCGGCGTAGAGTTCGGCGCCCTTGCCGGAAGTGCAGATGAACCCGTCACCGGTCCGGCCGGCATACTTGGCCACCACCGGGCCGCCGGCGGCGATGTACACCGGAACACCGCTCTCCGGCACGTCGTAGATGAACGCACCCTGCAACCGGTAATAGTCGCCGTCGAAATCCACCCGGCCCCCGGCCCACAATTCCCGCATCAGCCGCACCGACTCCCGCAGCCGGGCGAACCGCTCCTTGAACTCCGGCCACTCGCCGGCATAGCCGGTGGCGATCTCGTTCAGCGCCTCCCCGGTGCCCACACCGAGGAAGACCCGCCCCGGGTACAGGCAGCCCATGGTGGCGAACGCCTGCGCGATGACCGCCGGGTTGTACCGAAACGTCGGCGTCAGCACCGAGGTGCCCAGCAGAATCCGATCGGTGCGCTCGCCGACGGCGGTCATCCAGGACAGCGAGAACGGCGCGTGCCCACCCTCGTGCCGCCACGGTTGAAAGTGGTCGCTGACGGTGGCGCTGTCCATACCGTGCGCTTCGGCGGCGACCCCCAGTTCGACGAGTTCCCGCGGCCCGAATTGCTCGGCGGACGCCTTGTACCCCAGTTTCAGTTCAGCCATCCCACCGTTGTACTCCACCGCCCGATCCATAAACTCAGCCGTATGGCTGAGCGGCTGGTCGAGCTTGTTCCGGTAACCGAGCGCGTGCACCTCGCCCGCGGCGATGCGGTCAACTGGCTGCTGGTCGCCGACGACACCGGGGTGATGCTCATCGATGCCGGTTACCCCGGCGACCGGGCCGACGTGCTGGCGTCGCTGGGCGCGTTGGGCTATCACCCCGCCGACGTGCGCGCCGTGCTACTGACACACGCGCACGTCGACCACCTCGGTGCTGCCGTCTGGCTGGCGAAAACCCACGGCACACCGGTGTATTGCCATGCCGACGAAGTGGGTCACGCCAAGCGTGAGTACCTGGAGCAGGCATCGCCGGCCCGCGTCGCCACCCACCTGTGGCGGCCGAGTTGGGCGGTGTGGAGCCTGCACCTGGTGCGCAACGGCGGGTTGAGCACCGAAGGGGTTCCCAGCGCCCAGGCGCTCACCGCTGAGATAGCGGCCGGACTGCCCGGCCGACCGATCGCCATCCCGACCCCCGGGCACACCCGCGGGCACTGCTCGTTCCTGGTGGACGGCGTGCTGGCCAGCGGGGACGCGCTGGTCACCGGGCATCCGATTCTGCCGCGCCGCGGCCCGCAGTTGCTGCCGGCACTGTTCAGTCACTCCCAGGACGACTGCCTGCGCAGCCTGGCGGCGCTGGCGCTGCTGGAAACCGAGATCCTGGCCCCCGGTCACGGCGACCTGTGGCACGGCCCGATCCGCGAGGCCGCCGACCAGGCGGCCGAACGGAGCCGGGCCGGATAGACACCGCCCGATCCGCGAGGCCGTCGACCAGGCGGCGATGCGGGCTCGCCGGGGCTGAGCTCAGCCGACCGGGAAGTGCGTCGTCACCAAGCGGACGACCCCCAGGTAGAGCGGGATTCCGATCGTGACGTTGTAGGCGAACGTGAGGCCGAGCGATGCGGCGAGCGGCAGGGTCGGGCTGGCCTCCGGGATCGCCATCCGCTGGACGGCGGGTACCGCGATGTAGGACGCCGCTCCGGTGATGACCGCGAACAAGACATAACTGCCCAACTCGAGGTGCGTGTGCGTCAGCTCGGCATAGCCGTGCGCGACCACGATGCCCAGCGCCGCAAAGAGATTCGGCGCTAACAGCCCGAACGCGATGAATCCGCGCCCGGCAGCCTTCAGGTCTTTCAGGTGCCGAGCGGCCGTCATGCCCATCTCGAGCAGGAACAGCGTCAACACACCCTGAAACGCGGTGACGTAGAACAGGTTGCCATCGTGGACGACTTTCTCGCCCTGCAGGCCGCTGATCAGCCCGATGACGATGCCGCCGAACAACAGGTACAGCCCCGGGTTCAGCACTATCTCTCGGGCCAGGTTGCCAGCCGAAACATGCGACGCACCGCCATTGACGAGGTCACCGTGTTCCGGGTGCTCTCGCTTCTCCAGCGACAGTTCCAGCTCGTCCTCGATCGCCCGTTCGTCCACGGCGGCGAGTTGGGCGGCGCCGGACACCATCGATGCCGCTTTGGCCACCCGCCGCTTGACGTATCCCGGCTCGTCGGGCATGTTCCCGGCTTCGTCCATCCCCCGGTGCCGCAACCGTGCAACCAGGTACAGCGCCACCAGGCAACCCGGCATCTCCATCACGGCGAGCATCACCGGCAGGTAGCCGTCAAACGCGATGCCGGCACTCGCCAGCACGGCGACACAGGTGGCGAAGGTTCCCGCCGAGTCCGAGCCGTAATGCCCCGCCACCGCCGCTTTGTCGACCCGCCGCAGCCCGGTCATCCGGGACAGCAGGCCGTAAGCGAGGAATCCGATCGCGGTGTTGGTAACGAAGCCGACCAACATGAATCCGGCCACGCGTCCGATGTTCGACGCACCGATCGCGGCGAGCTCTTCGCCGCCGTGCCAGCCGATCGCCAGCAGCAGATACAGCGTCAGGCCCTGGTAGATCACGTAGGGAAGCTCGAACTCGACCTTCAGGATAGGGATCAGAAAACCCAGGTAAAAGAACAGCAGGAGCGGCTTGAACAGGTTGTGTTCGAAGTTCTGGATGAACTCTGCGAGCATTGATCTTTCTCCTGGATCGCTGTTGTTGCCGTGGAATCTGTGGCGCGTTCGGCTACTTGGTATTTCCGCCAGCCGGCACCAGTTGCTGGGGGCAGTACGACGCCGCGGCAATCTTCGCGAAGTGTGCAGCGCTTTCGATGGATATTCCGGGATTGTTCGCCTGGATTTCACCGATCACCTGCAGACCGCCCTGGCCCCGCTCGATCAGCCCGCACATCGCTTGGCCGGCCGAAATGGCCTGATCTTCGCTGCGGTAGCCGATGCCCGCCGCACGCAGGGATTCGATGAAGTCGGTGTTGGCGGTGAGGCTGGCGACTTCGACTCCGGGTGCATCGGTGGCGTCGCTGTCGGCATGCGCGGGCACGGCGAGGCCGATCATGGCCGCGACGTTCAGCAGCGGAAAGAGCAGTTTCACGGGTCTTCCTTTCATCCGATTTCTTCCGTCGTCATCCGGACCGGGTTTTGCCGCCCGCGGAGACGTGCACCGCGTGAAATCCCGGCTTCTTGGACAGCTCCTCGAGCAGGTCGTCGAGGCCGTCCTGGTCGACTTGCCAGTGCTGCACCGCGTCTCGCCGTTTCTGCAGGTGGGCGATGACAGTATCGAGCTTGACCGGAGCATTTCGCCCCTTGCCCGCGCCGGCACCGCGAAAGCTGGCGCCCTTGATCGCCCGCGGTGCGGTGGCACCCATAGCACCCGCGCCCAGGCTCTCCAACGCCGCGACACCGGACAGGCCTTGCGCGAACCCGGTGGCCGGTGCCGCAACCGCACTGGCAGCGGGCGATTCGCTCACCGCCAGCCTGATCGCCGGTGTAGCCGTCCCCCAACTGTGCGGCACCGACAGCTGCCCCACCCGGGGCGCATTGCCGACGTCCGCCGAGACCGCGCCCATCAGGCTCGCCGACGGCAGCGCCGGACGAGCCCCGGTCAGGCCGGCCCCCAGCGCGGATTCCGGAATCGGGGGCAGGTTGGACAACGGGTGCCAGAACGTCTTCATCTCGACCATGCCCATGTTGGTGGAGCCCATCGAGTCATTGGCCATCAAGCCGAGCTTGGAGACGTTGGCAAGGTTGGTGAACGAGTTCGTGTATCCGGCCGACATCGCGCTAGCCAGTGCGGACTGTTCGCCGGCGCCGGTTGGGCCGGCCGCGTTCGTGATCTTCGGCGGCGCGGTGAACGGGGCGAGCCGGGTGGCGGCCGTCGAGGCGCCGGCGTAACCGGACATGGCGGCGGCGTCCTGGGCCCACATCTGCTGGTATTGCGCTTCGTTAGCCGCGATCGCCACCGCGTTGCGGCCCAAGATGTTGGTAGCCAACAGCATCCCGAGCTGGCTGCGGTTAGCGGCGACCGACTCGGGTGGCACTGTCGCAGCCAGCGCAGTCTGGTAGGCGCTGGCGGCGGCCTTCGCCTGCGCGGATGTCGCCAGGGCCTGTGCCGCCGTGGCCGACATCCAGGTGATGTACGGCGTGACGGCCACCGTCATCATCGTCGAGGACGCTCCGGCCCACCCTGTGCCGGTCAACTTCGCCAGCTCGCCGACGTACGACGTTGCCGCCGTGTGCAATTCGGTGGCCAGTCCGTTCCAGGCGGTCGCCGCGGCCAGCATCGGTCCGGTGCCCGGGCCGGAATACATCAGGGTGGAGGTGATCTCCGGAGGCAGCATCGCGAAGCTCGTCATTTGCCCAGCTCCTCGGCAGCCGGTATCACCAGGATGGTGGCCGTCGTGAGGTTGTCCAGCTCGAGATCGGCCTCCTTGTCGATGACCCGCACGGTGGCGCCGGCGACGGATCGTGCCGCGCTGCCGCCCATTGCGCGGCCCGCCAGGGTTGACAGCCCGAGTTCGCTGAGCAGGCTTGACTGGCTCTCCGCCGTCATCGCGGGGACGAAATCGCCGGCGCCGGCCGGCATGAGCGCCGCGGCCGTCCTGGCCTCCGGCGCGGCCGAGGACCATCCGGTCGGCACCGACAGCGCGCCGACCGAGGCCGCGCGGCCCATGCTGACCGTCACCGCCCCGGGGCCGAAGCGCGGCGGCCCGACCGGCGTCTCGTAGGAGATATAGCCGCCCGACAGCGGCCCCAGCACCCCGGTGATCGGCGGCGTGCCGCCGAGCAGCGCGGCGATGCCGGGGCCGTTCTGCGCCAGGCCCAGTGCCTGCAGCGCCGTCAGCCACCAGGTACCGGGGATGGCCGCCAATCCGAGCGGGCTGTAGGCGCCGGCGAGGTTGTTGAACATCTCGGTGAGGCTCGAATAGCCCGCGGTGATCGATGCGAGGCTCAGCGGCTCGGCGGTAGCTGCGGTTGCCATGTTCTGCAAAGTGTTCGGCATCAACGACATCAGCCTTGAGACATGTGCCGTGGCGTTGGACCCGGCCTGCCGAGCCGCCGACTGGGCGGCCACCGCGCCGGCCCTCGTGGTCTGTGGGGGCTCGGCGAACGAGGTCAGCTTGGTCGCTGCCGACGACGCCCCCGCGTAGGAGTACATGGCGGCAGCGTCTTGTGCCCACATCGCGGCGTAGTGCGCTTCGGTGGCCGCAATCGCCAGGGTGTTCTGGCCCAACAGGTTGGTGGCGATCAACGTCGCGAGCTGGCTGCGGTTGGCGGCGATCACCGGTGGCGGCACGGTGGCCGCGAACGCCGCCTCATAGGCGGCCGCTGCCGCCCTCACCTGCGCCGCGGACTGCTCGGCCTGCCCGGCGGTCCGGCTCATCCACTCGACATAGGGTGCGGCCGCCGCTGCCATCGCGGCCGCCGACGGGCCGTGCCAGTCACCGCCGGCCAGATCCGATATCACCGCGCTGTACGACGATGCGGCCGAATACAGTTCGGCCGCCAGGGCCCCCCATGACTCGGCGGCCGCCAGCATCGGCCCGGGTCCCGCCCCCGAATACATTCGCGCCGAGTTCATCTCCGGCGGAATTGCTCCGAAATCCATACCTCATCCGGCCTCTTGCGTAATGCGCGGCTGTGGCCTCGATGGCCGTAGACGCACGTCGGGTTACTGGCGGCGTGCGCTCGGCCGAAAACCGGCCGAGCGAGACCGAGCGGCTACGAACCGCGCTTCCGCCATGGGCGGTTGGTCAGGCGTGCGAGGTAATCCTGATGTGCTGCTGAGTGTTTACGCGCGGTGTGGTGATTCCAGCCCGTGATGCGGCATCCGCGCGTCATGCGATCTCCTCGGTTGTCGGACACAGTCACATCGTCGGCACGACGAAGTAGCACGTGGCGAACGTATAACCGCTGTCTGGAAATTCACCGAGTGATAGCTGGACGTCCCTGGGAGTCATTCGGATTCGTGACGCGCGACACCTCAACAATGACGCAATGCGATGCAATTCAGCACTTGGTGCGAGATAATTTTCGAGCGTCGATCCAAGGCCCCGGTAGCGGTGTTTCGACCGGGTCTGGCCGACCAGACGGGCCGGGACGACGGCCGTCAGCCGAGTCGGCCCCTGTTATGCAGCACGGCATCCACGCGCCGATACTGTGAGACCGCTGCCGGATCGATTCGATGTCGCTGACAGCCGCGCGCTAACGCGGGTGCCTACTCCCGGGTGGCGCTGAGATAGCCGATCGAAGACGGCGCACCGTCCAGGTCACGCGCCGACAACGCCGGCAGCCGGGCGTCGGCGAACAGGTCGGCGATGTCGTGCTTGCGTACCGCCCACCCGTGTGACGCCAGGTAGCGGGCAGGGTCGCCGCGCTCGCCGGGGTGGATCAAGGCGGCCGGATCAACGCCGGCGGCCCGTCGCCGCCAGCGCTGCGCCAGCGACCGCTGGTTCAACCGCTGCGGCCCGGTCGGCGGCAACGGGTAGTCGGCGGCAAGCAGGCTGCCACGACGACTCAGCCTGGTGACGTTGTCCAGCAACCGATCCTGCGCATCCGGCGGCAGCAGGCCGACGAGCAGACCTTCGGCGATCCATGCGGTGCGGGCGGAGGTGTCGAAGCCGGCCCGCCGCAGCGACGTCGGCCAGTCGCGGCGCAGGTCGGCGATGACCGCCCGACGGTGCAGCTTCGGTCCCACATCCCACCCCCGCATCGTGGCGGTCTTGAACTCGAGCACCCGCGGCTGGTCGACCTCGTAGAGCGTGGTGCCGGACGGCCACCACAGCCGGTAGCCGCGGGTGTCCAGACCGGACGCCAGGATCACCAGCTGGCGCACCCCCGCCCTGGCCGCCTCGACCAGGAACGTGTCGAACAACCGGGTGCGGGTCGCGAAGAGTTCGGCGAGACGCGGAAAGCCACCGTCGTCACCCAGCTCGGCGAGGTCCGGATCGCCGTCGACAACCCGGGCGGCGAACGCGACACCGGCAGCGCGCACCAGCGGCTCCGCGAACGGGTCGCTGATCAGGCCGGCGGCATGCGCCACTGCCCGGCCGGCCGCCATGATGGTCGCGGTCACCGCGACGTCGGATCCCGGCGTCAGTGTCGCCGCCAGCCGACCTGTGCGCCGTGCACGATGCCCCGGACCTGCTCCTCGACGGTGCGTCCCTCGGCGAACAACATCTCGTCTCCGGCCTGCAGCACTTCGTCGGTTCCCGGCAGGATGACGGCGTCGCCGCGCAGCACGGTGACCAACGCGGTGTTCTCCGGCAGCGGCACATCCCGCACCCGCTGCCCGACCAGCGGACTGTCGCCGGACAGGTTCATTTTCGTCAGGCTGGCCTGCCCGCGGCGCAGCCCCATCAACTGCACCAGGTGGCCGACGTTGATCGCGCCCTCGACGCCGGCGACCATCGCGTGCGGCGTGGAGACGGCCACGTCGATACCCCATCTCTCGGTGAACAGCCACTCGTTGCGGGCTTCGTTGACCCGGGCCACCACCCTCGGCACCCCGAACTCCGTCTTGGCCAGCAGCCCCACGGTCAGGTTCGACTTGTCGTCGCCGCTGGCCGCGATCACCACGTCGCACGTCTGGATTCCGGCTTCCTCGAGCGCGGCGAGCTCGCAGGCATCCGCCAGCAACCAGTCCGCATCCGGAACGGTGTGCGGCTCGTAGTGCCCCGGGTTGCGCTCGATCAGCAGAACCTTGTGACCGTCGTCGAGCAACTCCCGCGCGACGGACCGCCCGACCGCACCGGCGCCCGCGATCCCGATGCGCATCATCGCCCTCCTCGCCAGTCATCCACAGCTGCTCCCGGGTGTACCACAGTCGCCGCGACGCTACTGATTTACTGGCAGATAACTGGCAGCCGGGGACGTGGTGAAAACGACATGACATTGCAGCAGCTCTATGTGGCGCTGCTGATCGCGGGTCTGGTGCTGCTGGCCAGCATCGTCGCCACCCGGGCGGCCGACCGGGTCGGGTTGCCGAGCCTGCTGCTCTTTCTGGCCCTCGGGGTGGCGATCGGCAACGACGGGCTGGGCCTGGAGTTCAACGACGTACAACTGGCCAGCGACCTGGGCACCGCCGCGCTGGCGGTGATCCTGGTCGAAGGCGGTTTGACGACGAAGTTCGCCGACATCCGCAGGCTGCTGGCCCCCGCCGGGGTGTTGGGCACTGTCGGGGTGGGTGTCAGCATCGCGGTCACCGCCGGCGCGGCGCACCTGCTGCTGGGCATCAACTGGCAGCTGGCGGTGCTGCTGGGCGCCGTCGTCTCACCCACCGACGCCGCAGCGGTGTTCTCCATCCTGCGGGTGCTGCCACTGCCGCGGCGGGTCGCCGGCCTGCTGGAGTCCGAGTCCGGCTTCAACGACGCGCTCGCCGCCATCGTGGTGCTGATGTTCAGCACCACACCGCTGGACCTGCATTTGGGCTTGGCCGCGTTCGGGGTGGTCTACGAGTTGGCGGTGGGCGCCGCGATCGGACTGGTGACCGGGCTGCTCGGGGCGCTGGCACTGCGGCGGGCCGCGCTGCCGGCATCCGGGCTGTATCCGCTCGCGACGTTCGGGCTAGGCATGGTGGCGTTCGCCGCGGGCGGAACCGTGCACGCCAGCGGCTTCCTCGCCGCCTATCTGTCCGGTGTGGTGCTGGCCAACTCCGGGCTGCCGCACCGCTCGGCCACCCGCTCGTTCGCCGAAGGCCTCGGCTGGCTGGCTCAGATCGGCCTGTTCGTGTTGCTGGGCCTGCTGGTGAGTCCGAGCCAGCTGGCCGGTGAACTGATCCCGGCGGTCGCGATCGGCGCGGTGCTGCTGTTGCTCAGCCGGCCGCTGTCGGTGGTGGCCTCGCTGATCTGGTTCAAGGTGCCGTGGCGCGAGCAGATCTTCCTGTCGTGGGCCGGGTTGCGTGGCGCGGTTCCGATTGTGCTGGCGACGTTTCCGATCGTCGCCGGGGTTCCGGACGGCTCCCGGCTGCTCAACATCGTGTTCATTCTGGTCGTGGTGTACACGGTGGTGCAGGGTCCCGGCCTGGGTTTGTTCGCGCACTGGCTGGGCCTGATCCCGCAGGACACGACCCGCGAGATTCATGTGGAGGCGGCCCCACTGGACGTGCTGGAAGCCGAACTGCTGACGATGACGGTGCAACCGGGTTCGCGGCTGCACAACGTGACGGTGATGGAACTGCGGCTGCCCGACCCCAGCGTCATCACCCTGATCATCCGCGACGGCCACACCTTCGTCCCGCAGCCCGACACCCGGATCGCGACCGGCGACGAACTGATGATCGTCACCACCACGAAGACCCGGGTGTCCGCCGAACGCCGGCTGCGGGCGGTAAGCCGGCGCGGCAAGCTCGCCCATTGGTTCGACGAGTACGGCGACTCGGACTGATCTCGCATTGATGACTCTGCGTCCACCAGGCGAGCTACTCGCACTTATGCCTGGTGGACGCATCAACGGAAGGTAATCAGCGGAATGGCCATCTCGACCGGGGTGTCCGCGCCGTGGAACCCGACCAGCATCGCCGACTCGGGCGGCTCGTGGCCGGTGGCCAGCACCGCGGTGTCACCGGTGCAGGTGACGACGACGTCGCCGATCCGGGCCAGGTGCTCGGGGCGCACCGGGCCGAACAGCCCGGCGGCCACCGCCTCATCGCGGCTGCGCACCACCGCCCGGCCGGCGAGCACCTCCGACCAGGCGGCCAGCACGTCGGGCGTGGCACCCGGTTCGGTGTGCAGGTAGCGGACCCGAGGCTCGCCGGCGACCACCCGCACCCCGGCGCTCAGCCGCGGGTCGGCATCCAGGTCCACCCGCGCGCCGGTGTCCCCGACCGGCACGTTCAGCCCGCCGTGGTCGGCGGTGACCAGCAGCGCGGCATCGCCCGGCAGCTCCTCGACCAGTCGGCGCAGCAGCGCGTCGACCCGGTTCGCGGCGCTGTGCCAGTGCGGCGAACCGATGCCGGACAGGTGTGCCGCGCGGTCCAGCGCGGCGGTGTAGCCGAAGACCAGCCCGGGCGCGGCGGCCAGTTCGGCGCTGACCCGGGCGGCGTAGTGCTCGCCCTTGGCGGTCGGGCGGAACTCGGCACCCCGGTAGACGGCCTCGGTCAGCCCGCTGCCGATCAGCGGCTCCGGCAGCACCGCCCGGGCGCTGATCCCGGCCGCCCGCAGCCGCTCGAACCAGGTCGGGACGGGCTGCCAGACCGATGGCGCCGGCGCACCCGGGTCTTCGGTGCGCCAGAAGATGTGGGTGAGCACCCGGTCGGTGCCGGGGATGTTGACGGTGAAGCCCAGCACGCCGTGCTGACCCGGCGGCACCCCGGTGCCGAAGGAGGCCAGGCTGGTCGGCGTCGTCGACGGGAACGTGCACGTCAGCTCGTCGAGGTGGCCGGCCGTGCCGGCGCAGACCGACGCCAGCAGTGGAGCGTCGTCGGCCAGCAGCGGCAGCAGGTGGTAGCCCATCCCGTCGACCAGCACCACCGCCACCCGGCGCACGTCGCCCACCCGCTCGGCCAGGCCCAGCTCGGCTGTCCCCTCCGAAGCACCCGCAACGCCCAGCAGCGCCGCGGCGGCGGGCAATACGTCGCAGATCGAACCGGCCATCGAAGTCCTTTATACGCAACGAGATTTTTACCCCGCACCGCGGTGACACGACGCGGCCAGCCGATCCGGCACAGCCACAGCTCGCGGCGCATTCCCGCAGTTGACACCGCTCGCGGCGGCCTGGCCGGTGCGCAGCCGACCGCGCCCGCCGGCCACCGGCAGCCCGCCCCGGCGAGCACCGACTGGAGTCCGGGCACCGTGACTTTTCGTCGGATGGCTCTACTGTTGCCCCATGCACGGACATCCCCACCGCGCGGCACTTACTGAATGTTGTTGACGCCCGCCGTTATTGGCATCGTCGACGGGTGTCACCGCAGTATCGTCAAGGGGAGGATCAATGCTGGATTTCGGGGTGCTGCCACCCGAGGTCACCTCGGTCAGAATGTATACCGGTCCCGGCTCCGGGTCATTGCTGGCGGCCGCCGGCGCGTGGGACGCGCTCGCCGCGCAACTGCAGTCGGTCTCGTCCGCGTATTCCTCGATGATCGCCGGCCTGCTCGACGAGGTCTGGTCCGGCCCCGCATCGGCCGCGATGGCCCAAGCCGCCGCACCGTTCGTGGACTGGGCCACGTCGACCGGCACGCAGGCTGAGCAGACCGCCACCCAGGTTCGCGCGGCGGCCGCCGCTTTCGAGACTGCACACGCCGCGGTGGTGCCGCCGCCGCTGGTCATCGCGAACCGCACACGGTTGGCAAACCTGGTCGCGACCAACATCTTCGGTCAGAACACCGCGCAGATCGCGGCAACCGAAGCCGAGCATGCCCAGATGTGGGCGCAGAACACCCGCGCGATGTACGGCTACGCCGCGTCGTCCACGGCGGCCACCCAGCTGACGCCGCTCACCGAGCCGCCGCAAACCACCAGTGCGACGGGCCAATCCGCGCAGGCGGCCGCAGCCGCCCACGCCGCCGGGACGGCCGCGAACTCGCAGCTGACGCAAGCGATGTCGCTCGTTCCACAACAGCTGAACGCCCTCTCGACGCCGGCCGCACCGAGCCCGTCGGCGTCCGATTCGCTACTCACGGCGTTCAGCGATTTCAACACTCTCACCGGGCCGGCGGGGCTCGCTCAGGCCACCAGTCGTACCGCCACATCAGCGGGGAGCATGGGGTTCGGGATTTTCCGGTCCGTCCTGCAGGCCCAGGGTGCCGCCGCCAAAGCGATCCCGGAACTCGCACCGGCCATCACCCCGCCACCTCTGCCGTCGGTAGGACTGCGCAGCATCGTGCTAGCCAGCGCCGGCCAGGCCGAACCGATTGGGGGCCTTTCGGTTCCACCGGCGTGGTCGTCGGCTACGCCGGCACCGACCGCGTTCGCCGAGTCCCCGTGGCTGTCGGAAGCCGAACTCGCCGAGGCGTCATCCTGGGAGGCGCTGCCGGCCGCGAACGCGGCCGAAGCCGCGCCGATGGCCGGCATGGGTCCGATGGCTCCCCTCGCCGCCGGAGCGGCGATGGCCGCCGGTGGACGCGGCACGGTGAGCAGCATGCTGCGCGTCGCCCCCAGCCGCTTCCGCATGCCCCGTCCTGCCGCTGGTGGATAGATGCTGGATTTTGGGGCATTCCCGCCCGAGATCACCTCGACGCTGATGTACTCCGGCCCGGGCCCGGCACCGATGATGGCCGCCGCCACGGCGTGGGACGAACTCGCCGAGAAACTCACGCTGTTCACGACCGGCTACTCATCGGCCCTCTCCGAGCTGCAGGGGGAGCATTGGGCGGGTCCGGCATCGGCGGCGATGACCTCCGCGGCAACGCCGTACGCGGCATGGGCGGCGGCGACCGCGGCGCAGGCGGAGCAGACCGCCGGCCAGATCCGGGCCGCCGCGGCGGCCTACGAGGTGGCGCTGGCAGCGACGGTGCCGCCGGCGGTGGTCACGGCCAACCGGATTCAGCTGGCGACGCTGGTGGCGACCAACTTCTTCGGGCAGAACACAGCGGCCATCGCGGCCACCGAGGTGGCCTACGCCGAGATGTGGGCACAGGACGCCGCAGCGATGTTCGGCTACTCGGCGTCCTCGACGGCGGCGGTGGACCTGACGCCGTTCAATCAGCCGCCGCAGACCACGAAAGCGGGCGCTCCACCGCCGGTTTCGTCGTCGGTGATGACGGCGTTCGACGAATTGAACACCGTTCTCAAGACCGGGGACGTCTTCTCCTACACGGCCCGCACGATGGCGTTGATCGGAGACTTCGCGACGGAAGCGAACCTGTACGGCCTGCAGATGTCCCACGTCTTCGGCCCACCGCCGATCCCGGCCACCCCCACCGCGGCCGCGACGGCCGGGCCGGGTCAGCGTGCGGTGCTGGCGAGTACGGCCCGGGCCCGGCAAGCAGGGCGGCTCTCGGTGCCGCAGAGCTGGCCGACCGCGACCGGGCCGGCCGGGGCGGCGGGCGCGCCGACGGAGGCGCCGAAGTCGTCATTCCGCGCTCTGCCGTCATGGGCCGCCGCAGACCCGGCGTCCGGTCTGGCGCCGGCCGGGCGCGCGGTAGCGCGTCCACTGCGCAACACGGCGCGGCGGATGCAGGTGCGCCGCTATGAGATGCCCCGGCCGGCGGTCGGCGGGTAGCCGCGGAGCAGTATTGGCGGATGACCAATACCGTGCAACCACCGATGGACCTCGGCTCGTGGATCGCCCGGCGGGCCGCCGCCACCGGCCACCTGCCGGCGATCACCTTCGGCGGGGACACCTGGAGCTTCGGCGAATTCGCCGATCGCATCGACCGGCTCGCCGCCGAACTGTCCGCCGGTGGTCTCGGGCGTGGTGACCGGGTGGGCTTCCTCGGCCAGAACCATCCCGATTTCCTGGCGACGCTGTTCGCCGCCGCCCGGCTCGGGGCGATCTTCGTACCGCTGAACTGGCGACTCACCGCCGCCGAGCTCAGCTACATCCTGCGTGACGCCGGCGTGCATACGCTGGTGGCCGACGCCGAGCGTGCCGTGGTGATCGACCCGGTGCGCGCCGAGGTCGCGTTGCGGCGCGCCATCGCACTGACCCCGGTGCCCGGCTGGGAGACGCTGGACGATCTGCTCGGGCAGCGCGCTCCGCTGGCCGCACCGGTGCACCCGCAGCCCGACGACATCGCGGTGATCATGTACACCTCCGGCACCACCGGGCGCCCCAAGGGTGCGATGCTCACCCACGCAAACCTGTTCTGGAACAACGTGAATGCGCTGCTGTGTTTCGACACCTACCAGAACGATGTGTCACTGGTCTGCGCACCGCTGTTCCACATCGGCGGACTCAACGTCACCACGCTGCTGACGTTGCAGAAGGGTGGGCACATCGTGCTGACGCCCGGATTCGATCCGGCCCAGGCCCTCGAACTGATCGCCGCGCAGCGGGTCACGACCATGTTCGGCGTGCCGGCGATGTTTCTGTTCATGAGCCAACTGCCGCAATTCGAGGCTGCCGACCTGTCCAGCCTGCGCTGCCTGATCTGCGGCGGCGCGCCGGTGCCCGAAGCGCTGATCACGCGCTACGGCGAGCGCGGGATCCCGTTCGCGCAGGGCTACGGACTCACCGAGACCGCCCCGCTGGCGCTGATCCTGCGCACCGACGAGGTGCCGGTGAAGGTCGGCGCGGCCGGCCACCAGGTGCTGCCGTTGTCGGATGTGCGGCTGGTCGACCCGGACAACCATCCGGTGCCGGCCGGCGAGCACGGTGAGATCTGTGTGCGCGGCCCGCAGGTGATGGCCGGCTACTGGCAGAACCCGGACGCCACCGCGGCCGTCATCGACGACGAGGGCTGGTTCCACACCGGGGACATCGGCCGGGCCGACGACGAGGGATACGTCTGGGTGATCGACCGGGTCAAGGACATGGTGATCTCCGGCGGCGAGAACGTCTATCCCGCCGAAGTCGAGGACGTGCTCTACGGCCATCCCGCCGTCGCCGAGGTCGCGGTGCTGGGCACCCCGCACGAACGCTGGGGGGAGGCGGTCACCGCGGTGGTCGCGCTGCGGCCCGGCGCCACGCTCAGCTTGGCGGAGTTGCGGGCTTTCGCCGCCGACAAGCTGGCCGGTTACAAGATCCCGCTGCGGCTGGAGTTCGTCGACGAGCTGCCGCGCACCCAGTCCGGCAAGGTGGTGAAACGCCTGCTGCGCGAGCAGCTCGGCTAGCTGTCGCTACCAGCTCAAACGTCACTTACTCAACTTATCAGCTGAAAAACCAACCGATGGGTTGATAAATCTCGGCTGACTTCGTACGGTAGATCGGTGACAACGCGCCGAGCGCTCGACCAGGAGATGTGAGCAGATGACCGACAGGATCGCGGTGGTCACCGGCGCCGGATCAGGAATCGGCAGGGCCATCGCACTGGGTTTCGCCGCCCGCGGCGACCGGGTGGTGGCCGCCGACCTCGACCTGGCGTCCGCCGAGGCCACCGCCGCCGAGCACCCCGACCGCATCACCGCGCTGCCGGTCGACATCGCCGACCGCGCCCAGGTGGACGCCCTGGCTGACCGGGTCCGGGCCGACATCGGGGCGCCCAACGTGATGGTCAACGCGGCCGGATGGGACCGTACCGCCCAATTCCTGGACGCCACAGTCGAATTCGCCGAGAAGGTGGTGGCGATCAACTACCTCGGCCCGGTGCACATGTGCAGCGCCTTCCTGCCGGGGATGGTCGAGGCCGGCGGTGGCCGGGTGGTCAACCTGGCCAGCGACGCCGGGCGGGTGGGCAGTGCCGGCGAGACCATCTACGCGGGCGCCAAGGGCGGCGTCATCGCGCTGACCAAGTCGCTCGCCCGGGAGATGGCCCGCCACCAGATCACCGTCAACTGCGTGTGCCCCGGCCCGACCGACACCCCACTGTTCGCCGCCCAGCCGGAGAGGCTGAAAGAGGCGCTGGTGAAAGCGATTCCGTTCCGCCGGCTGGCCCGCCCCGAGGAGGTCGCCGCACCCGTGCTGTTCTTCGCCTCGGACGCCGCATCGTTCATCACCGGCCAGGTGATCAGCGTCAGCGGCGGCCTCACGATGGCCGGCTGACGCCTAGGATCGACAGATGAGCACAAACACACCGGCTTTCGACCCGATTGACCCGCTGGCTCTGGACGGGATGCTTTCCGATGACGAGGTCGCGGTGCGTGACACGGTGCGTAAGTTCTGCGCCGAGCAGGTCACCCCGTATGTCGCCGACTGGTTCGAGGCCGGTGACCTGCCGGGGGCCCGTGAGCTGGCCAAGGGGTTCGGCGCGCTGGGGCTTCTGGGTATGCACCTGCACGGCTACGGCTGTGCGGGTGCGTCGGCGGTGCATTACGGGCTGGCCTGCACCGAGTTGGAGGCCGCCGACTCGGGGATCCGGTCGCTGGTGAGCGTGCAGGGCTCGCTGGCGATGTTCTCGATCTACCACAACGGCTCCGAGGAGCAGAAGCAGCAGTGGCTGCCGGGGATGGCCACCGGGGAGCTTTTGGGCTGTTTCGGGCTGACCGAGCCGGATGTGGGTTCTGATCCGGCGGCGATGGCGACCCGGGCCAAACGCGACGGCTCGGACTGGGTTCTCAACGGCCGCAAGATGTGGATTACCAACGGGTCGATCGCCGACGTGGCGGTGGTGTGGGCGGACACCGACGAGGGAATCCGCGGCTTCATCGTGCCCACCGACACGCCGGGGTTTGCGGCCAACACCATCCACCACAAGCTGTCGCTGCGGGCGTCGATCACCTCCGAGCTGGTGCTCGACGACGTGCGGTTGCCGGCCGAGGCGATGCTGCCGGGGGCCCGCGGGGTGCGGGGCGCGCTGGAGAGTCTGTCGGAGGCGCGCTACGGGATCATCTGGGGTGCGATGGGGGCGGCGCGCTCGGCGTGGCAGGCGGCGCGGGATTATGCGGCGGATCGCACCCAGTTCGGCCGGCCGATCGCCGGGTTTCAGCTGACCCAGGCCAAGTTGGTCGACATGGCCGTCGAGTTGCACAAGGGCCAGCTGTTGTCGCTGCATCTGGGCCGGCTCAAAGACGGTGCCGGGCTGCGCCCGGAGCAGGTCAGCTTCGGCAAGCTCAACAACACCCGCGAGGCGCTGAAGATCTGCCGCACCGCCCGAACCATCCTGGGCGGCAACGGGATATCGCTGGAGTATCCGGTGATCCGGCACATGGTCAACCTGGAGTCGGTGCTCACCTACGAGGGCACCCCGGAGATGCACCAGTTGGTCCTCGGCCAGGCCTTCACCGGCCTGGGCGCGTTCCGCTGACACGCAAGGAGTCGTCATGGGTTTGACCTACACCGCAGAGCACCAGCAATTCCGTGAGCTGATGCGCGATTTCGTGCAGCGGACGGTCCTGCCCGCCCATGAGAAATGGGAGCACGACAGCGTCTGGGACCGGTCGATGTTCATCGAGGCCGGAAAGCTCGGACTGCTGGCCTTTCCGGTGCCGACCGAGTTCGGCGGCGCAGGTGTTGACGACTACCGCTACAACGCGATCGTCCTGGACGAGCTCCAGCGGGCCGGCGCGGCTGCCGAGGCCATCACGTTCTCGCTGCAGAACGACGTCGTGCTGCCGTATCTGACCGATCTGACCAACGACGAGCAGAAGCGGCGCTGGCTGCCCGGCGTCGTCACCGGCGAGACCGTGCTGGGCATCACGATGACCGAGCCCGGCACCGGCAGCGACCTGGCCGGCATCCGCACCACCGCGCGCCGGGACGGCGACCACTACGTGGTCAACGGGGCGAAGACGTTCATCTCCAACGGCCAGACCGGCGACCTGTTCGTGGTCGCGGTGCGCACCGGCGCCGACCGGCACCGCGGGCTGTCGCTGCTGGTGGTCGATGCGAACACGCCGGGCTTTCACCGCGGCCGCAACCTGGAGAAGATCGGCCTGCACGCCCAGGACACCTCCGAGCTGACCTTCACCGACATGCGCGTGCCGGTCGACAACCTGCTCGGCGGGGAGGGCGAGGGCTTCTACCAACTGGTCCGCAACCTGCCGCAGGAACGGCTGTCGCTCGGGGTGGGTGCGGTCGCGGCGACCGAGGGAATCCTGGCCGAGACTCTGGACTACGTCCGGCAGCGTGAAGCGTTCGGGTCACCGATCTCCGGCTTCCAGAACACCCAGTTCGTGCTGGCCGAGGTGGCCACCGAACTGGACGTCGCCCGCACCTTCCTCGACGACTGCATCGAGCAGCATCTGACCGGACAGCTGACCGCGGCCCGGGCCGCGAAGCTGAAGTGGTGGACCACCGACCTGCAGTTCCGCACCGCCGACCGCTGCCTGCAGTTGTACGGCGGCTACGGCTACATGCGCGAATACCCGGTGTCGCGGGCGTTCGTCGACGCCCGGATTCAGACCATCTACGGCGGCACCAACGAGATCATGAAGACGATCATCGCCAAGGATTTGGGCATCTGAAGGTTGTAGCGTCGGTCGGCATGGACAACACCGACACCATCCGCGGCAAGACCGTCGCGATCACCGGCGCCGCCCGCGGCATCGGGCTGGCCATCGCCACCGCCCTGCTCGACCGGGGGGCGCGGGTGGTGATCGGCGACCGCGACGTCGATGTGCTCAACAAGGCGGTCGTCGGCCTGGGCGAGCAGGGGCCGGTGTCCGGTCATCCGCTCGACGTCACCGACCGGGGGTCGTTCTCGGCTTTTCTGGACAAAGCCCGCGCCGACGGTGACGGGCGGATCGACGTGCTGGTCAACAATGCCGGCGTGATGCCGATCGGGCCGTTTCTGGACCATTCGGAGCAGGCCATCCGCTCGGCGATCGAGGTGAACTTCTACGGGGTGATCAACGGCTGCCAGCTGGTGCTGCCCGAGATGGTGCAGCGCCGCGCCGGGCAGATCGTCAATATCGCCTCACTGGCCGGGTTGGTGGCGGTGCCGGGGCAGTCGGTCTACGCCGGAACGAAATTCGCGGTGGTGGGCCTGTCCACCGCGCTGGCCGACGAGTTCGCCGACCGCGGCATCACCGTCTCGGCCGTGCTGCCGACGTTCACCAACACCGAATTGATCGCCGGCACCACACCGTCGGCCGCCCAGCAGCCGGTGCAGCCCGAGGACGTCGCCGCCGCCGTGGTCAAGGTACTGTCCAGGCCGAAGACTCAGGTGTCGGTGCCGGCCTGGGGACGGATCTTCGCGATCCCGTCGATGCTGCTGTCGGCGAGGGGCCGGCGCTGGCTGAACAAGAAGATGGGCAACGACCGCGTTTTTCTGGACTTCGACGCGACGGCCCACCGGCGCTACGCGGATCGGGCAGAATCCAGCATCGGGCTGACCGAACCGGATGGTTAGCCTAGAGGGCCATCACGACCGTTATGGGAGGGGAAAGATGACGGCAGGCGTGAATCCAACATGCGGCAACCGGCACCGTGTGGTGGTTATCGGGTCCGGGTTCGGCGGGCTGACCGCCGCCAAGTCGCTCAAGCGTGCCGACGTCGACGTCACGCTGATCGCCAAGACCACCAACCACCTGTTCCAGCCGCTGCTGTATCAGGTGGCGACGGGCATTCTGTCCGAGGGCGAGATCGCCCCGACCACCCGGCTGGTGCTGCGCAAGCAGCAGAACACCCGGGTCCTGCTCGGCGACGTCGCGGACATCGACCTGGCCGGGCGGACGGTCACGTCGAAGCTGATGGACATGACCACCGTGACACCGTTCGACAGCCTGATCGTGGCCGCCGGCGCCCAGCAGTCCTACTTCGGCAACGACCACTTCGCCACCTACGCGCCCGGCATGAAGACCATCGACGACGCCCTGGAGTTACGCGGCCGGATTCTGGGCGCGTTCGAGGCGGCCGAAGTCACCACCGACCAGGCCGAGCGGGACCGCCGGCTGACCTTCGTGGTGGTCGGCGCCGGCCCGACCGGGGTGGAGGTGGCCGGGCAGATCGCCGAGCTCGCCGAGCGCACCCTGGCCGGGGCGTTTCGCACCATCCGGCCCAGCGACTGCCGGGTGATCCTGCTGGACGCCGGGCCCGCCGTGCTGGGGCCGATGGGTGAGAAACTCGGCCTCAAGGCGCAGCGGAAGCTGGAGAAGATGGGCGTCGAGATCCGGCTGAACGCCATGGTGACCGGGGTCGACTACCAGGGACTCAGCCTCAAGGAGAAGGACGGGACCGAGCACCGCATCGAATGCGCCAGCAAGGTGTGGGCGGCCGGCGTTCAGGCCAGCCCGCTGGGGAAGGTGATCGCCGAGCAGGCCGACGGCACCGAGACCGACCGCGCCGGGCGCGTCGTCGTCGAACCCGACCTGACCGTCAAAGGGCATCCGCACGTGTTCGTGGTCGGCGACCTGATGTCGGTGCCCGGGGTGCCCGGCATGGCCCAGGGCGCCATCCAGGGCGCGACGTATGCCACCAAGTGCATCAAGCGGTCCCTCAAGGGCAAAGACGACCCGGCCCAGCGCGTCCCGTTCAAGTACTTCGACAAGGGCAGCATGGCGACGATCTCCCGGTACAACGCCGTCGCCAAGGTCGGCAAGATCGAGATGGGCGGGTTCCTGGCCTGGCTGGCCTGGCTGGTGCTGCACCTGTACTACCTGGTCGGCCACAAGAACCGGCTGACCACCGTGATCGCCTGGGGCATCTCGTTCGCCGGCCGCAGCCGCGACCAGATGACGATCACCAGCCAGATGATCTACGCCCGGGTGGCGATGATGCGGGCGCAGCAGAGCGGTGTCGCGCTGACGGCGGCCGACGAGGCCGAAAAAGAGGCCGGCTGAGGCCGGGTCCGTTCAGGGCCTGAGCAGGGCGTGATCCAGGTCGGCGATCAGGTCGTCGACACCCTCCAGCCCGACCGAGATCCGGACCACCTCGTCGCCCAGACC
This sequence comes from Mycobacterium sp., assembly GCA_035721065.1. Classification (GTDB taxonomy): domain Bacteria; phylum Actinomycetota; class Actinomycetes; order Mycobacteriales; family Mycobacteriaceae; genus Mycobacterium. Next base: position 4,965 of record DASTNJ010000041.1, on the reverse strand, counting down.
GATCGCGGCGCGCCCCTCCGGACCCATCGCCCGGTGGGTGGTGGTGGCCGGGTGGGTGACCAGTGACTTGACGTCGCCGAGGTTGTTGGAGATATTGATCAGCCGCAACCGGTCCAGCACCTCGAACGCCCGCTTCTTGGCGGCGCTCTCCGGCGCGTCCAGCGCGAACGTGATGACGGTGCCGCCACCGGTCATCTGTCGCCGGGCCAGATCGTGCTGCGGGTGCGAAGCCAGGAACGGGTAGCGCACCCAGCTCACCGCCGGATGACCCTCCAGAAACTCGGCGATGCGCAGCGCCGCGGCGTTGCTGTGCTCAACCCGAACCGCCAGCGTCTCAAGGCCTTTCAGCAGCAGCCAGGCATTGAAAGCACTGATCGCCGGCCCGGTGTGCCGCATCAGCTGCTGCACCGGGCCGTCGATGTATTCCTGGTCGCCCAGGATCGCCCCGCCCAGCACCCGGCCCTGCCCGTCGAGGTGCTTGGTGCCCGAGTACACCACCACGTCGACGCCGAGCGGGAAACCCCGCTGCAGCAGCGGGGTGGCGAAGACGTTGTCCAGCACCACCTTTGCGCCCGCCGCGTGGGCCAGTTCGGTGACCGCGGCGATGTCGACCAGCGACTGCATCGGGTTGGACGGCGTCTCGAAGAACACCGCGTTGGTGGGTACCGACAGCGCCTGCTCCCACTGGTCGAGGTCGTCGCCGTCGACGAAGACCGTCTCGACCCCCCAGCGCGGCAGGATCTCGTTGCACACCACGAAGCACGAGCCGAACAGGCTGCGCGCGGCGACCAGCCGGTCCCCGGCGCCCAGCAGTGCGCCCAGCGAGGTGAACACCGCCGCCATCCCGCTGGCGGTGGCGAACGCCGCGGGGGCGCCCTCGATGAGCCGCAGCCGCTCCTCGAACATGCTGATGGTCGGGTTGCCGTAGCGCGAGTAGATGAATCGGTCGACCTCACCGGTGAACGCCTGCTCGGCGAGTTCGGCGGATTCGTAGACGTACCCCGAGGACAGAAACAGCGCCTCGGCGGTCTCGTTGAACTGCGAGCGCAGCACCCCGCCGCGCACCCCGATGGTGGCCTGACTCACGCCGTCGGGCAGCGGCGCCGGGGTGCGCACCGAAGGCTCGTCGGTGCTCATGCGCGCCTCACGACTGCCGCCACGGCAACCCGACGGCCCGCCAGCCGGTGCCGCCGCGATGCCCGTGCTCGTCGAGGTTGCCCTCGAAGCCATCCAGCACGTTGTAGGCCGGGGTGAGGCCCGCGGCGGTGGCGGTCTCGGCGGCCGGGATGGAGCGGTTACCGGACCGGCACAGGAACACCACCGGCCCGCCGGCAACCTGATTCACCAGGTCGCGGGCGAAGTCCGGGTTCGGCGTGCCGGTGGCGTCGACCCATTCGAGGTAGACCACGTCGCGGCCGAGGCCGGACAGGTCGGGCACGCCGACGAAACGCCACTCGGCACTGGTGCGCACATCCACCAGGACCGCCGCCGGGTCGCCGTTGAGCAGGTCCCAGGCCTGTTGCGGGGTGATGTCTCCTGCGTAGCTCACCCGCGTGAGTTTGGCATACCGGCCCGGATGTCCGCCCGGTGGCGTGCCCGCCGGCTACTCAAGCCCAGAGTCTGCCCAGCGCGACCGAGACCCGTTCGGCGCGCTCGCGGGCGGTGGGTACGTCGGGGCCGGTGACCAGCGCCGCGCTCAGCCGCCGCGGGTGGCCCCGGTCGGCGGCCATGGCATCGAAGGGGCCGAAGATCAGCACGTCGGACTCCGGAACGTGCAGCGCGCCGGCCACCACCGCGTCGGTGGCCGGCCTGGCCTCGGCGATCGGGCCGGTCCGGGCGTCGGTGGCCGGCGCCGGGTCGGCCGGCTGCCGGGCGGAGTACACCAGCCGGGCGGCACCGGGCGAGATCATGATGGCGTCGATCGGCAGGCCCAGAATGGCCCGGGCCTGCAACTCGATGCTGGAGAGCCGCTGGGTGCGCGATGTCAGCAGAGCAATGTCATGCGGCCGCAGACTGAGGCCGGAGAAGTACACCTCGTCACCGTTGACCAGCAGTTCGATGCCGAACATGCCGCGCCCGCCGAGCGCCCGCACGACGCGCCCGGCGATCGACTTGGCCGCATCCAGGGCCGCGGGGCTCAGCGGATGCGGCTGCCAGGATTCGGCAATCAGCTGTCCGTTCGCGGTGCCCAGGATCCGGTGCCCGATCGGCGAACAGAAGTCGAGCGTCGGGCCGGCCGGCCCGCTGCTGCTCACGGTGAGCAACGTGACCTCGTGTTCGACCTCGACCAGCGTCTCGGCCAGCACGCGGGCGGGCGAATCCGGGCCGGCGGCCGCCATCGCGCGCTGCCAGGCCGGCCCGACGTCGTCGAGGCGCAGCATCACCGACTGACCCTCGCCGAACGACGCGACAGCCGGTTTCACCGCCATCGGAAAGCCGACGTGCCCGGCCGTCGCCCGCAGTTCATCGACCGACCCGACGAACCAGAACGGCGCCATCGGCAGCCCGAGCTGGTCGGCTGCCACCCGTCGCATCGCCTCGGGGTCCGCCGCCAGGCGGGCACTGCGGATGTTGGGCACCAGCTCGGCGTGCCCGGCCCCGGCGGTGGCGGCCAGCGCGTCGGGGGCCACCGCGCCGGCGGCGGACACCACGAATTTCGGATGCAGCCGGCGGATCGTGGCGGTCAGTTCGTCACGGTCGGTCAGGTCGGCCACCACGGTACGGTCGGCGACCTCGTGCAGCGGCGCATCGCCGTGCCCGCCGACGGCGATCACCTCGGCACCGAGCCGCTGCAGGGCGATCACCAGCTCGCGGTTCAGTTCCGCCGAGCCCAGCAGCGCCACCCTGGTGCGCTTCAGCGTGTCCGGCTCGGGCGACCCGTCCCCTGCGCCCCTGCCGTCTTTACCGCCCGCGCCGTTCGTGTGCGGCTTGCTGTGCGGGACCGTCTTCGGCTCGTCGGCGGCGGGCTGATCCGGCTGCAGCGTGTCCCTGTCGGCCACTTTCCACCCTCTCCTGGTTCACTGCTGCTCAGAATAGGAGCGTTGGGCGCGCTGTGGGTGGACGGAGGTACGGCTGCGTGGATGCCTCGCTGTTGGGTGCTCTGGTGGCGGCGGTGCTGGTGGCGGCGGTGGCTCGGCGCTCAGGCGTGTCGGCGCCGCTGGTCCTGGTGGTGGTCGGCCTGGCGATCGGGCTCATCCCGGACCTCCCGGAGATCACGCTGCAGCCCGACCTGGTGCTGTTCGTGCTGCTGCCGCCGCTGCTGTGGTCGGCGGGACTGGAGAGCTCCTACATCAGCATGCGGCGCAACCGGCGCTCCATCGGCTTGCTCGCGGTCGGCCTGCCGGTGGCCACCACCGCCGCTGTCGGGGCCGTGGCCTACTACACGGTTCCGTCGTTCACCCTGGCGGCCGCTCTCACCCTGGGCGCGATCGTCGCGCCGCCGGACGCGGTGGCGGCGGCGGCGGTGGGCCGTCGGCTCGGGCTTCCGCGCCGGATCATGACGCTGCTGAGCGGCGAAAGCCTGCTCAACGACGCCACCGCGCTGACGCTGTACAAGGTCACGCTGGGGGCGACGATCGGCATCGCGGAGGGCTGGGGGAACGGGCTGGCCACCTTCGCCACCGCGGCCGCCGGCGGGATCGCCGTCGGGGTCGTGCTGGGCTCGGCGATCGTCTTCATCCGGGCCCGGCTGACCGATCCGCTGATGGAGAGCGCGATCGGGCTGGTCGCCCCGTTCGTGATCTACCTGGCGGCCGAGCAGATCAACGGCTCGGGTGTGCTCGCGGTCGTGGTGGCGGTGCTGATCCTGGGGCAGCGTTTCACCCGCGCCCACTACGCCACCAGGCTGCAGGACCGGGCGGTCTGGCGCGCGATGCAACTGGTGCTGGAGTCGTTCGCGTTCCTGCTGATCGGCCTGCAGCTGCCCACCGTGGTGCAGAACATGCACGGCGTCAGGTTTTCGACGCTGACGACGGCCTCGCTGGCGGTGTTCGGCACGGTGCTCGTGGTGCGCATCGTGTGGGTGGTCACGTTCGCCTACCTGCCCAGAAGGCTGTCGGCCCGGATCCGGGAAGACGAGCCGGCGCCCACCCGCGGACAGGTTTTCATCTTGGCCTGGGCCGGGATGCGCGGCGTGGTGTCGCTGGCGGCCGCGTTCGGTGTGCCGATGACCACGATGACCGGGGACCGGTTTCCCGGACGCCCTCAGCTGGTCTTCTTGACCTTCGTGGTGGTGATCGGCACCCTGCTGCTGCACGGGCTGACGCTGCCGTGGCTGATCCGCCGGCTCGGCCTGGACGGTGGCCAGGCCCGCACCGACGCGATGGCCGCGGCGGCCGCGCAGGACCGGGCGGCCCGCGCCGCCGCGGATCGGCTGGACGAGATACTCGCCACGATGAAGCCCTCGCCCACCAGCGAACGCGCCGCGGAGGCGCTGCGGGGACTGACCAACCGACGGCGCAATGCGGCCCGGGAACGGCTGCGGCTGGCCAGCTTGGACCCTGACGCGGACGACGACGCCGGCGACGAGAGCGTCGCGGCGGTGTTTCGGCGGCTGCGCCTGGCGATGCTGGCCGCCGAACGGGAGGCGTTCATCGCCGAACGCGACGAGGGGCACATCGACGATCAGGTGCTGCGCACCCTGCTGCACGGGCTGGACCTGGAGGAGGCGACGCTGGAGCTGGGTTGACCGTCCAGCTGTGCCGCGAGCAGACGCAGAATCGCCCATTTTCGCCGGGATTTGGGCGATTCTCTGTCTGCTCACACGGTTTAGCGCCGCAGCGCCTTCGCCGCCTCGAACTCGGCGGAATCACCGCCGGACTCCCATCGCAGCCAGTCCTCCCAGCGGTGCAGCGCGACCCGCTGCCAGGTCCGGTCGATCCCGGGAACGACCCGGCGGGCGACCTCCAGCCCGGCGATCAGCGGCGCGCGCAGCAGCAGCAGGGCGATCCCGGGCAGCGGCGACGG
>DASTNJ010000040.1:0-2606 GCA_035721065.1 Mycobacterium sp. | reverse complement strand
GCGGCCGCCAAGCACGCGGCGCCGAGCAAGCCGGCGCCCGGTGCCCGGCCGGTACGGCCCACCAGGCGCACCGAGCGCCCGACCGGCAAGCCCAGCACCGGGCGGTAACTTAATGGCGGCCTGCTATCGGCGCGCTGCGGTACTTTCGCTGGTGATCGTCACCGCTGTCGGGGCCGCCGTGCTGTCGGGATGTTCGGGGGCCGTCGTCGACCAGATCGACTACGCCGTCGACGGGGGGCTGACCAGCTACAACACCAGCACCGTCAGCGGTGCGGCGGCGGCGGGTGCCCAGGCGTTCGCCCGCGCCCTGACCGGCTTCGGCTACCACGGGCCGGACGGCCAGGTTGTCGCCGACCGCGACTTCGGCAGCATCTCGGTGGTGGGCCGCACCCCGCTGGTACTGGACTACCAGATCGCCGACGAGGCCGTCTGGTCCGACGAGCAGCCCATCACCTGCGACGATCTGGTGCTGGCCTGGACGGCCCAGTCCGGGCGATTCCCCGGGTTCGACGCCGCCAACCGGTCCGGCTATGCCGACATCGCCGGCATCGACTGCCGAGCCGGACAAAAGAAAGCTCGGGTGTCGTTGGCCGACGGCCGGACCATCGTCGACTACCAGCAGCTGTTCACCGCCACGTCGATCATGCCGGCGCATGTGATCGCCGAAGCCCTCGGGCTCAGTCCCGCCGACGTCACCGCCGCCCTGCTGGGCGCCAACCTGCCGGTGGTGGACCGGATCGCGCAGGCGTGGAACAGCATCTGGCAGCTCAAACCCGGCCTGGACCGTAAACACTTCCCGTCGTCGGGGCCCTACAAAATCGATACGGTGCTCGACGGCGGCGCCGTGGTGCTGGTCGCCAACGACCGGTGGTGGGGCGCCAAGGCGGTCACCAAGCGGGTCACGGTGTGGCCGCAAGCGGCCGACCTGCAGGACCGGGTCGACAGGCGGGCGGTCGACGTGGTGGACGTGGCGACCGGGTCGGCCGGGCCGCTGAACATCCCGGACGGCTACCAGAGCACCGATGCGCCGTCCGGCGGTATCGAACAGCTGATCTTCGCCCCTAGCGGTCCGCTCGCCGAGATTCCGGCGCGCCGCGCGGTGGCGCTGTGCACCCCGCGCGACGTGATCGCGCACGACGCCGGGATACCGGTCGCCAACTCACGGCTCGACACCGCCGCCGACAACGCGCTCAACCAGGCCGAGAACGCGCCCGAGGTCGACGGGTTCACCCGCGCCGATCCCGCCGCCGCCCGCGACGCGCTGGGCGGCCGCCCGTTGGCGGTGCGGATCGGCTATCGCGCCCCCAACCCCCGGCTGGCGGCCGTCGTGGGGGTGATCACCGGCTCCTGCGGCCCGGCCGGGATCACCGTCACCGAGGTCGCCTCGGACGCCACCGGGCCGCAGGCGCTTCGTGACGGCCAGATCGATGTGCTGCTGGCCGGCAGCGGTGGGGCCACCGGCAGCGGATCGACCGGGTCGTCGCCGATGGACGCCTACGCCCTGCACAGCGGCAACGGCAACAACCTGGCCGGCTACCGCAACGACCAGATCGACGGCATCATCGACACGCTGGCGGTCACCGTCGACCCGGCGGAGATCGTCCGGCTGCTGCGCGAGAGCACCCCGGTGCTCTGGGCCGACCTACCGACCTTGCCGCTGTACCGGCAGCATCGAACTGTTTTGATGTCGCGGAAAATCTACGGCGTGGTCACCAACCCGACCCGCTGGGGTGCGGGCTGGAACATGGACCGCTGGGCGCTGCAACAGTGACCCCGGCCCGGCCGTCCGCCACGGCACTCGTCGCCGCGCTGATGCGCGAGGTGCCCGACTTTCCCATCCCCGGCGTCGCGTTCAAGGACGTGACCCCGGTGTTCGCCGACGCGACCGGCCTGGCCGCGGTGACTGCCGCACTCGCCGAGGTCGCCGCCGGCGCCGACCTGGTGGCCGGAATCGACGCCCGCGGGTTTCTGATCGCCGGTGCTGTCGCCGACCGGCTCGGCGTCGGTGCGCTGGCCGTGCGCAAGGGCGGCAAGCTGCCGCCGCCGGTGCACTCCGAGGAGTACCAGCTCGAATACGGCCGGGCGATGCTGGAAATTCCCGCCGCCGGGATCGAGCTGGCCGGCCGTCGGGTCGTCATTCTGGATGACGTGCTGGCCACCGGCGGCAGCCTGGGCGCGGCGCTGCGGTTGCTGCGACGGGCCGGGGCGACGGTGACTACGGCCGCGGTGGTGCTGGAACTGGCCGGCCTGGGTGGCCGGGCCGCGGTGGCGCCGCTGCCGGTGCACAGCCTGTACGCCTGTTAGCTCCCCGCGACGACGCGGGCCGCCACGGCCCGGGCAGAAGCGGGAAAATCGGGTACAGCGATATCCTCGGGGTCGGAGGTGAGCGCGGAGGTGGGTGACGTGGCCCCGGAACAGAGAACAGGCCAGCAGGCGGCTGATGCGCTTGCGCAGGCCACCCAGCCGATAGCGCTATCGGACCTGCCGGTGGCCGAGGTGCACCCGTCGGCGCCCGGCGAGCGCACCGACATCCTGAGGATCCCCACCAGCGCATCACGGCGGGTGCGCGCCCGGCTGGCCCGCCGGATGACCGCCCAGCGCGGCGG
>DASTNJ010000039.1:0-2547 GCA_035721065.1 Mycobacterium sp. | reverse complement strand
GCGCCGGTCGACGTCCTCTACCGCGACCGCCAGATGCCCTACACCGTCGGGCTTTTGGGTTCGGTTCCGCGTCTGGACGCCGCGCAGGGCACCCGGCTGGTGCCGATCCCGGGCGCTCCCCCGTCGCTGGCCGCACTCGAGCCCGGGTGCCCTTTCGCGCCGCGCTGCCCGCTGGTGACCGACGCCTGCCTTGAACAGGAGCCGGAACTGCTGCCGGTCGGCGAGAACCACACCGCCGCATGCATCCACACCGATCAGGTGGTCGGGCGCACCGCGGGTGATATCTACGGGGTCAGCACCGAGACCGCGGCGGCTTCGGCCGGCGACATGCCCGTCGTGCTGCGGGTCGCCGACCTGGTGAAAACCTACCCGCTGACCAAGGGGGCGGTGCTGCGCCGCCGGGTGGGCGAAATCCGCGCGGTTTCGCAGGTCAGCTTCGAGCTGCGCCAGGGCCGCACGCTGGGCATCGTCGGCGAGTCGGGTTCGGGCAAATCGACCACGCTGCACCAGATCCTGGAACTGACGGTGCCGCAATCCGGCTCCATCGAGGTGCTCGGCCGCGATGTCGCCACGCTCACCCGCGGTGACCGACGCGCGCTGCGACGCGACCTGCAGGTGGTGTTTCAGGACCCGGTGGCCTCCCTGGATCCGCGGCTGCCGGTCTTCGATGTGCTCGCTGAGCCGTTGCGCGCCAATGGCTTCGAGAAGACTGAAATCAACACCCGGGTGGCGGGGCTGCTGGACACGGTGGGTCTGCGACACACCGACGCGGACCGCTATCCGGCGGAATTCTCCGGCGGCCAGAAGCAACGGATCGGGATCGCCCGAGCGTTGGCGCTGCAGCCGAAGATCCTCGCACTCGACGAGCCGGTGTCCGCACTCGACGTGTCGATCCAGGCCGGAATCATCAACCTGCTGCTCGACCTGCAGGACCGGCTGGACTTGTCGTATCTGTTCGTCTCACACGATCTTTCGGTGGTGAAGCATCTGGCGCACCAGGTGGCGGTGATGTTCGCCGGGACGATCGTCGAACAGGGCGACGCCGAGCAGGTGTTCACCGACCCACGTCACGACTACACCCGCACGTTGCTGGCCGCCGTGCCCAGACCGGAGCCGGCCCGTGACTAGGCACGGGTCGTCCGCGAAATCGCAGCCACGCAGGAAAAGTTCGAGTGGCCGCCTGCGTGGGTGCGATCTCGCGCGGTGGGCGGCGATCGTGTTGGCGCTGACGCTGGCCGGGTGCTCGGCCGCCGACTACGACGTGACCGCGCCGGCCGGCACCTCGACCGTCGGCGCCACCAGTGACATCAACCCACAGGACCCGGCGACCCTGCAGGAGGGCGGCAACCTGCGGCTGTCGCTCGGCCAGTTCCCGCCGAACTTCAACCCTTTGCACATAGATGGCAACCTGGCTGATACCGGTTCGGTGCTGAAGCCGACCATGCCGCGGGCGTTCATCATCGGTGCTGATGGGTCGACGACGGTGGATACCGACTACTTCACCAGCATCGAATTGACTAGAGCGCAGCCGCAGGTGGTCACCTACACCATCAACCCGAAGGCGGTGTGGTCGGACGGCACCCCGCTCAGCTGGAAAGACATCGCCAGCCAGATCCACGCCGTCAGCGGCGCCGATCCGCTGTTCGCCATCGCGGCCACCAACGGCGCCGAGCGGGTCGCCTCGGTGACCCGCGGCATCGATGACCGGCAGGCCGTGATGACGTTCGCCAAGCCGTACGCGGAGTGGCGCGGCATGTTCGCCGGCAACAACATGCTGCTGCCGGCCAGCATGACCGCCACCCCGGAGACGTTCAATAAGGGCCAGTTGCGCGGGCCGGGGCCGTCGGCGGGACCGTTCCGGGTGTCGTCGCTGGACCAGACGACCCAGCGGATCACGCTGACCCGCAACCCCGCCTGGTGGGGCCGGACACCGCGGCTGGACACCATCACCTACCTGGTGCTCGACGAGGCCGCGCGGATGCCGGCGCTGCAGAACCAGACCATCGACGCCGCCGGCGTGTCCAGCCTGGACCAGCTGACCATCGCCCGGCGCACCGACGGCATCTCGATCCGGCGGGCGCCGACCCCGACCTGGGCGCACTTCACCTTCAACGGCGCACCCGGGGCCATCCTGTCCGACAAGGCGTTGCGGCTGGCCGTGATGCGCGGCATCGACCGGAGCACGATCGCGAAGGTGACCCAAAGGGGGCTCACCAACGATCCGGTCGCGCTGAACAACCACGTCTACGTCGAAGGACAGGAAGGCTACCGCGACAACAGCGAAGTGGTGGCCTACGACCCGGAGCGGGCCAAACGCGAACTGGACGACCTCGGCTGGACGATGCACGGCCGGTACCGGGAGAAGGCGGGCCGCCCGCTGGTCATCCGCCACCTGGTCTACGACGCGCAGAGCACCCGGCAGTTCGCCCAGGTCGCCCAGAACAACCTGGCGCAGATCGGGGTGAAGCTGCAGATCGACACCAAGGCCGGCGGCAATTTCTTCCGCGACTACGTCAACACCGGCGACTTCGACATCGCCCAGTTCAG
>DASTNJ010000038.1:0-16125 GCA_035721065.1 Mycobacterium sp. | reverse complement strand
AACTGCGTCACCCGGAACGCTCCAGTGCCGTCAGCCGGACCTGCCCGCCGGCGGCCTCGACCAGGTGCCGGTCCGGCACGTCCACCCAGCGCGGGTCGTCGTCGTAGGGTTCGCTGGCCAGCACCACGCCGTTCCCGTCGTGCAGCATCGATAGGGTGTCCCCCCAGGTGGTGGCGACCATCCGGGAGCCGTTGGCGGCCAGGACGTTCAGGCGGGCCTCCGGGTCGGCGGTGCCGATCTGACGGACCACATTGCCCAGCGCGTCCAGACCGCGCTGGAAGATCAAGGCGGCGAGAATGGCGCTGTCACACGATGATTCGGCGCGTGGCGAGGCGGGCAGCGTCCACCGGTCGACGACGCCGTTGTGCGACAGCAGCCAGTGCCCGTCGGTGAACGGGGCGGTCGCGCTGGCTTCGATCGGCATGCCGGCGCTGGCCGAGCGGACCGCGGCCACCACGCATCCGCTGCGCAGCGCCGGTGCCACCGACTGAAACGACACGTCGCCCCAGAGCGGCGCCGCGCTGCGCCACCGTCGTGGCACCGGATCGTCGGGCGAGCCTTCGGGCGGACCATCGAAAAATCCGGCGCCCCAACCGTCGGCGTTCATCCGGCCGTGCTTCTGCCGGCGCGGCGCGTAGGACTGCACCAGCAGGCCCTGCGGCGGCTCGAGGATGAGGTCGGCCAGCGATCGGGGGCGGCCCAGCCAGCCGAGGTGGCGGCACATCAGTCCGGACCCCCAGCGTCGCCGGCTTCCTCGTCGTCCCACGCCAGCCGGACGCCGGCGAAGATCTGCCGCCGGTACGGGTGGTCCCAGTTGCGGAAGCTCGGCCGGATAATCTCGGCGGCCGCCGCCCACGACCCGCCGCGCAGCACGCGGTAGTCGCCGCCGAAGAACGGCTGCGAATAGCGTTGGTAGATCATCGGAGTGAAGCCGGGCCACGGCTGCAGCGGTGAGCTGGTCCACTCCCAGACGTCGCCGAGCAGCTGCTCGGCCCCGTAGGCCGAAGCGCCGCCCGGATAGGCCCCGACCGGAGAGGGGCGCAGCGCCGCACCGCCGAGGTTGGCCCGTTCGGCCGTCGGCTCGCCGGCACCCCACGGGAAGCGGCGGCGCGTGCCGGCCGAGTCTTTTGCGGGATCCCAGCTACAGGCTTTCTCCCATTCGACCTCGGTGGGCAGCCGGGCACCGGCCCACGCCGCGTACGCCTGCGCTTCGAAATAGCTGACATGCTGCACCGGCTCGTCGGCGGGGATGTCCTCGGTCCGGCCGAACCGGGTCCGGCACGTCAGGTCGGCGTTCCAGAACTGCGGCGCGGTCAGGCCCGCCTGCTCGCGGTGCGCCCAGCCTCGCGGCGACCACCAGCGCTGCTCCCGGTAACCGCCGTCGGAGATGAAGGCCCGCCATTCGCCGTTGGTCACCGGCACCCGGCCGATCCGGAACGACGGCACCTCCACGACGTGGGCCGGGCGCTCGTTGTCCAGCGAGAACGGTTCGGCCGGTTCGCCGACGGCGTCCACGCCCAGCACGAACTCACCGCCGGGCACCGGCACCGACGTCCCGGCCAGCCCGGGCCGGCCCGCCGGCAGCGCGGCGCCCGCCGGCAGCAGCGGCGCTCCGGTGCGCAGGTTCAGCGCCTGCAGCATCGTCTCGTCGTGCTGGTGCTCGTGGCTGACCATCAGCCCGAACGGGAAAACGTCTGCGCCATCAGGCAATCCGTCGAGCATCTCGAGCACGGCCGACCGGACCTTCGCGCAGTACGACCGCGCCTCGTCGGGCGAGAGCAGCGGCAGATCGGCGCGGCCGGCCCGCGGGTGGGTGAAGGCGTCGTAAAGGCCGTCGATCTCCGGCGGCAGTATTCCGGGCCGGCTGGGGTCGCCGCCGCGCAGCAGCCACAGCTCCTCCTGCTGGCCGATGTGCGCCAGGTCCCAGACCAGCGGGCTCATCAGCGGGCTGTACTGGCGGCGCAGCTCGGCGTCGTCGAAGTCGGTCAGCGCCAGCGTGCGGTCGCGCGCCCGGGCCAGGTCGCGGGCGAGCGCCTGCGGCTGCGCCGGCGAACTCACGGCTCTCCCCGGGCCAGCCGGGCCACCGCGGCGGCGACCCCGCCGGCGCGCGCCTGGTCGGCGAAGTCGTCCGCCGGGCAGCGGCCCCGCTCCACCAGCGCGGCCAGCCGGCGCATCGGCGCGGTGAGCTCGCGGTGGTCCGCCGGCAGCCGGTCGGTCGCGATCGCCACACACCGGTTGGCGGCCGCGTACAGCCGCGGATCGGCCAGACCCACCCGGGCGGCGACATCCCAGGCGGTGGCCACCGGTGCGACGGCCTCGGCGGCCAGCCCGGCGGCATCCGGGTCGTCGAGCAGCGTCACCAGCGTGAACACGATCGCCGGCCACAGCGCGTCGGCGACACTGTCCAGGTAGCGGATCTCCAGCCAGCCGCGCGGCCGCACCGGCGGAAACAGCGTGGTCAGGTGATAATCCAGGTCGGCGACGGTCGGCCGCCGGCCGCCCAGCAGCACCCGCCCGTCGGCCCAGTCGGCGAACGGCACATACCCGGTGACCGGGACGGCGTCATCAAAGCCGTCGTCGGCCGCGCCGCTGGTGTGCACCAGCATCACCGGCGCGTTCAGCGCGTAGCGCACCCAGTCGGTAGCCGGATCGGTGCCGTCCACGCTCAGGATCGGGCCGCAGCGGGCCGAGTCGAGCTGGCTCCACACCCGCTGCCGGGTGGATGCCCAGCCGGAGAACTCGCCGCCCAGCAGCGGCGAGTCGGCGGCGATCGCCACCATCGTCGGCCCCAGCGCATGGGCCAGCCGCACCCGGGCCGCCCACCCCGGGCGCGGACCGGCGTCCAGGTTGACCTGGATCGACGCCGTCGACGTCATCATCGCCGCACCCGCGTCGGCGGTGTGGCTGGCGGCGAAGAACCGTTCCATCGCGCGGTAGCGGGCACCGGGGTTGATCCGGCGCGGGGCCCGCAGCGGGTCGGCGCCCAGCAGCACCAGGCCCAGCCCGGCGCGGGCGAACGCCGCCAGCAGCACCGCCCGGTCCAGGCTCATCGCCGCGATCGCCGCGGGTGCGCCGGCGATCGGCGGGCCGGACAGCTCCACCGCGCCACCCGGCTCGACGGTGACCACGCTGCCGCCCGGCAACGCCGGCAGGCTCTGCAGCACGTCGCCGATCTCCTCCCAGCCAGGGCGGCGGTGCGGGTCGGCCGGGTCGTAGCAGTGTGCCTCGACCTCCAGACCCACCCTGCCCACCGGGCCGTCGGTCAGGCATCGCCCGCCGACGTAGTGCGCGGCCGAGGTGGCGCTGAATATTTCGGCAGCGCCGGTGGCGGCGGTCGGTGGAGCATCGCCGAGGCAGCGACCAGCGGATCGTGATGCCTGCGCTGCCACGCCGACCTCCATCTCCGCCACCTCCGCTCCCGCTATTGACCCAGGCTGTTCTGCATCGCCCCGGCCAGCACGTTGACCGCCGGCCCCGCGTTGCCCGACTGGCAGACCTTGGCCTGCAGCAGGACGTTCTCGCGCAATCGAGTCTGGTTAAAACACCGCCGGTCGGTCTCGGCCTCCTGCTTGATCCACGCCGCGTCGGTCGCGGTGGCCGGGCCGCCGCTGAACGTCCACACCTGGGTCAGGCCGTTGTCCAGGTGCATCGCCGTGGTCTGCCCCGAGCAGCCGACGGTGCGGTCGACGACCCGGTGGAAGGCCCGGCCGGCCGCCGCGCTGGTGGCGAACACCCCGACCGCCTGTTTGGCGTAGTGGTTCTGGTCGGTTGCCGACGTCTGCGCGACCGCGCTGTTGAACGAGGCCAGGTCGGGGTCGTTGTAGACCTCCGGCAGGCCGATGTCCGCCCAGTTGTTACAGACCGGGGTGTCCACCCAGTAGGCCTGGTAGGGGTCGCGGGCGACGGTCTCGAAACCCATCGGTGCGCCGACGACGTTGCCGACCGACCCCTTGGACAGCACCGCGTAGGACACCACGCCCGGATCCGAGGGGCGGGCCGCCGCCGGCGGGAGACCTGCCGCGTCGACCAGGGCCGCCCCGGCGGCGGTCACGGCCAGGCTCAACGCAGCGGCAGTCACCCGCACCGGCTAGGCCTCACCGAGACGTCGCCGCTCATGTCGTCGATCATGCCAAATCGATCATGCCAAGCCGCCGGCGCGAACAGAACCCGGGCCTGATCCGGGCCCAACCTGCCTGGCCGGCAGCACGTCACGTTCGAGCACGGTTACCTGTGCGGCGGCGCCGGAGGTGCCGGCGGGCCGCCGTGACCGCCCGGGCCACCGGGTCCGTTGCCTGGCCCGGCAGGTCCGACCGGCCCGACCGGTCCGATGGGCCCGTTGGGTCCGATGGGCCCGTTGCCGGGTCCGGCCGGACCGGGCAGGACGAACTCCGGCCCGATGTTCACCTCGGGCCCCTGCGGGCCGTGGTGCTTCATACACGGTCCGTGATGGTGACGGTGGTGGTGTCCGAACCCGCCGCCCCCACCCAGGTAGGCGCCGGCGAAGAAGATCGTCGAAGCGATGAAGACGATGCCGGCGACGATCACCACCCAGGCGGCCGCCTGGTAGAGGGCGTTGGGCCGGTTGGGCTGGGTGTTCGATTCAGGGGTTTCGGTCATATTGCCCATCATGCCGGGGACGGTCGCGGTCGTGCGCCGGTTCCCGCGATGAACCGAATGTGAATGCCGGTCGGGCATGCCCGACCCGCCACCCGGATAGGCCGGGTGGCGGCTGCGGGGGTTGTCGCGCTGATTACCGGCCCGGCGGCGCGACCGACGGGGCCACCGACGGTGGCAGTTCGCCGGGCGCATTGCCTGCGTCGCCGGGCGTGACCGGCCCGTGCCCGCGGTGGTGATGGCCCTTGTGCCACATCCCCTGGCCCTGATGGTGCCCGTGGTGGCAGTGATGGCCGTGGTGACCGCCGTCGCTGGCCATCATGCCGGTGAAGAAGATCGTCGATGCGATGAAGACGATGCCGGCCACGATCACCACCCAGGCGGCGAACCGGTAGAGCCAGTACGGCTTGGACTGTTGCGGTTGAGCGGCTGCAGCCGGCCCAGTCGTGTTTTGCGGTGATTCGGTCATGAGCGAAATGATGCCGGGCGCAACACCAGTCACCGCTGGGCACGGGCTATGCGTCAGCTATGAGTCCTACGCCGTGGCGCCCCCGGCAAACACCTGGCATCGGTTCGGCAACGAATCCGATTCGCACACTCATGTACTTACAGACATGTCATGCGACTCCATACAATCAGTCAAACATACCGTCGTTCAAATAAGGGAAATCCGGGGCCTTCCTCCCGGAACCGACCACCGGAGCTGGCAGTGAACACGTTCAATCGACTCGGGATCGCGACAATCGGCGGCCTCGGCCTGTGCGGAAATGCCTTGTTCTTCAGTGCCGAATCAGCAGCGGCGCCGGCTGTGATGGGTGGGCCGGTGTGCCAGGGCGGCACGGCGGTCTTCGTCGCCCCGGCGGACGGCGGCGCCGCTGCGGCCGTGCCCGCAGCGGGTGGGGTGCCCGGCGCGGCCGGAGCCCCGGTGGTGGGCGGAGCACCGGCCGCTGCCGGCCCGGGTGGCGCGGCGCCGCCGGCCGGCGCCACGCTGACCGACACCACGGCCGTCGTCGGGCCTTGCGCCCCCGCCGGCGCCGACCTGACCGCCCTGGCCGGCGCGCCGGTCCCGATGGCGTTCCCGGGACCGGCCGCGGCGGTGCCCGTCGTGCCGGCCGCACCGGCGATCCCGCTGATCCCGGCCGCTCCGGTGGTGCCCGGCGCTCCTCCCCCGGTGCCGCTGGTGGCGCCGGGCCCGGTGGGTGCCGCGGCCGCAAGCCCGATCGTCGGGCTGATGGCCGACGCCTTCGGCATGCCGGTCGACCTGGCGGCCGGCAGCAAGTAGCGCCCTGGCGGCATGCCTCAGCGCGGCCGGCCCCGCCACCGCCCGCGCTAAGTGGTCAGGCCTGAGCGACTCGGCGGGCGGCCGCTCACGCGGGGCGGCCGGCCCGCAGTCGATCGAAGACCTCGTCGACCTCGGCACGGCTCAACTGGCGTCCATCGTCGCGGGCGAGTCGGTCTCGTGCGAGCTCGATATCGAGTTCATCCTCAGCTGCCTCGAGCAGCTTCTCGACGCCGGTGTGCCGCCCTCTTTGCAGACTTGCCGACCTACTCCTCGACGATGACCGGATCGCCGATGTTGACCCGGTCGAAGTACCACTGCGCGTCGGACGGGCTCAGGCCGATGCATCCGTGGCTGACGTTGTCGATGCCCAGGGATCGCAGCGCCCACGGCGCGGAGTGAACGTAAAGACCGCGACCGGTGATCCGGACGGCGTTGTCGACGGCGAATCGGTATCCTTCGGGGTCGTCGATCGGGATGCCGACGCTGCTGGAATCCATTGTCACCGTTGGGTTCTTGGCGAGGACCCGGTACCGGCCCACCGGCGTCGGGAATTCGGCTTTGCCCATCGTCGCCGGCATCACGCCTTCTTCACCCCAGTGCGGGCGGTGGTGCGGCGCCGGCAGTGGCCCGATCCCCTCCCCGTCGATGGTCACCGTGAAGGTCCGGGCCGAGATGTTGGCCACCCCCACCACCGCCGGCCCGGTCTGGAACTCGCTGACACGTTTGCCCACCGACAGCGCGATCGTGCTGTGCACCGGCCAGTAGCGGTCCGGAACCCACTGCACCACATGGTCATCGAGCCACTCGTAGCTGCCGGTCATCCGCGGCGTCGTGCGAATCGCGAAAATGCGTTCGGCCGCTTGGCGATTGGCCACCGGCGCACGGAATGTCAGCACGATCGGATGCGCTACACCGACCACCGTGTGCGGCGCCGGTGCGACCGATTCGACGGCCGTGTTCTGCGGTTGGCTGGCCGCGGTTGCGGTCGCCCCCGTCGATGTCACCACCGATACGGTGGCAATTCCGACCGTCGCAACAAGAGAGCGCACTGCCGTCAGCATCGCAAAAGATACCTTCCGTATAAAAAAATTCGAGTTACTTCGTGCAAATGGTATTAAGGTTTTCCGGGCGACTCGGTGAATGCGCGACCGCGGTTCGGTCAGGGCTTCGTCAAGGTTTGGTCACGGGCGGGAAACCGGTGCTGAGGGCGTGGTCGGCGGCGGAATCACGGCTTGAACGGGTTGACCGCGAACTGAATCACCCGATAGGGCTCGCGTTCTCGCGGGTCGGTTCGCCACTGGCTGACGAACACCCGCAGCTCGTCCAGCGTCGACCCCGGCGAGAGGTAGCCGCCGTAGGGCTGCGCCAGCTGATTGTCGAACACCCACGGCAGCGCCTCGGCCGGTTCGGGCCACTGCTCGGCGTGCTGCACCACCATGGTCACCGGCGCGGCGCCCAGCGAGGTGGGATCGTCGGCGACCCGGACCTCCATGTTCCAGGTGCTGGCGTTGAAGTAGGACAGCACGGTCTTGCCGTCGATCTGCCGGACGCTCATCTCGCCCACCTGGCCGTCCCACAGCGGGGTGGGCGTCTTGCCCCAGCCGCCGCCCGGGCCGGCCGCCCAGCCCTGCCAGGCCGACCGGTCGCCGAACGCGTCCGGGGTCACCCGGTACAGCACGGCAGGTTCGGTGCGGCCGAAGTTGTCGGCCACAATGTAGACCCAGCCGGTCGGTGAGTCGGCGGTGGGAACCGGGTCGTAGTAGCCGCTGATCTGCGACTGCCGGGACTGCTGGTAGGAGGCCGGGCGTGCCGAACCCGCGATCGTCTGCCAACGGCCTTGCGCCGGTTCGGCTTTCACCAGCCGGGAGCTGTACGGCACCAGGTGGGCGGCGGTGGTGACCATCAGGTAGTTGGCCCGGTTGATCGACACGACCCCGGCCGGCAGTTGGGTGTAGCCGGTCGGTGTCGGGTCGGCCAGCAGCGGTTGTGCGACGCCGATCACCCCGGTGTAGCGGACGCCGTCCGGCTGGTCGACCGACTCGCGGTCGACGCGCAGCGCGATCGGCGAGTGCCACGGGCCGAACCCGACGCCCTGGCCGGCGAAGCTGTCCCCACAGACCTGCAGCATCTCGCTGGGGAAGTCGACGAACTCGCACAGGTCGGTGGCGCCGATGTCGTAGTCGCCGGTCGGCGTTCCGGTGCCGGCCACCGGCCCGAT
This sequence comes from Mycobacterium sp., assembly GCA_035721065.1. Classification (GTDB taxonomy): domain Bacteria; phylum Actinomycetota; class Actinomycetes; order Mycobacteriales; family Mycobacteriaceae; genus Mycobacterium. The sequence goes on along the minus strand of DASTNJ010000038.1, from coordinate 8,011 downwards.
CCGAAACACCTGCCCCTCGGCCAGCGGGAACAGGATGGGTTGCGGAAACGGCGCCGGCGGGTCGGCGAAGACAGGCGAAATCGCTTGCGCCACAATAAGGCCCGCGGCCGGCATGGCCAGCAGCAGCCGGCGGGCGGTTATGCGGGCGCAGCGCACCCGCGGATCATAACGCGGCGAGCAGCTCGGCGATCTGAATCGTGTTCAACGCAGCGCCTTTGCGCAGGTTGTCGCCGGAGACGAACAGCGCCAGGCCGCGCCCGTCGGGAACCCCCGGGTCGACCCGGATCCGGCCGACCAGCGAGTCGTCGACACCGGCGGCGGCCAGCGGGGTGGGCACGTCGACCAGCGTCACTCCCTCGGCCCCGGCCAGCAGCTCGGTGGCCCGCTGCGGCGAGATCGGCCGAGCGAACTCGGCGTTGATCGACAGCGAGTGGCCGGTGAACACCGGCACCCGCACGCAGGTGCCGCTGACCGCCAGCTCCGGGATACCGAGAATCTTGCGGCTTTCGAAGCGCAGCTTCTGGTCCTCGTCGGTCTCCCCGGAGCCGTCGTCGACATAGCTGCCGGCCAGCGCGACCACGTTGAACGCGATCGGCGCGACGTACTTCTTCGGCGCCGGGAAGGCGGCCGCGCGACCGTCGTGCACCAGTTTCTCGACGCCGTTGGAGACCGCCCGGGTCTGCTCGGCCAGCTCCTGCACGCCGGCCAGCCCGCTGCCGGAGACCGCCTGATACGTCGAGACCACCAGCCGGACCAGCTGCGCCTCGTCGTGCAGCGGCTTGAGCACCGGCATGGCCGCCATCGTGGTGCAGTTCGGATTGGCGATGATGCCCTTCTTCAGTGGCCACGTGTCGCGCACGTCGCGGTCGAAGTTCACCTCGGAGACCACCAGCGGCACATCGGGATCCTTGCGCCAGGCCGACGAGTTGTCGATCACCGTCACCCCGGCCGCCGCGAACCGCGGCGCCTGCACCTTGGACATGGCGCCGCCCGCCGAGAACAGCGCGACGTCCAGCCCGGCCGGGTCGGCGGTCTCGGCGTCTTCGACCTCGATCTCGGCGCCGCGGAACGGCAGCTTGCGACCGGCCGAGCGGGCCGACGCGAAGAACCGTACCTCCGTCGCCGGAAAGTCACGCTCCTCCAGCAGGGTGCGCATCACCTGGCCGACCTGGCCGGTGGCCCCCACCACTCCGATCGCGACCATTACCGCCCCGTCCCCGCGTACACGGTGGCCTGCTCCTCGCCGCCGAGCTTGAACGCCTCGTGCAGCGCGGCGACCGCCTTGTCCAGTTCGGTGTCGCGGCACAACACCGAGATGCGGATCTCGGAGGTGGAGATCAGGTCGATGTTGACGCCGACCTCGGCCAGCGTCTCGCAGAAGGTGGCGGTCACCCCCGGATGGCTGCGCATCCCGGCGCCGATCAGCGACACCTTGCCGACGTGGTCGTCGTAGAGCACCTGGGAGAACCCGATCTCGCTTTTCAGTGACTCCAGCTTCTCGACCGCGGCCGGCCCGTTGTCACGCGGGCAGGTGAAGGTGATGTCGGTCTTGCCGTCCTCGACCTTCGAGACGTTCTGCAGCACCATGTCGATGTTGATGTCGGCGTCGGCGATGGCGCGGAACACCTTGGCCGCCTCCCCGGGCACGTCGGGCAGGCCGACGACGGTGACCTTGGCCTCGGTGCGGTCGTGTGCGACTCCGGTGAGAATTGCGTCTTCCATGGGAATGTCCTTGATCGATCCGGTGACGATGGTGCCCGGCTTGTCCGAGTACGACGACCGGACGTGGATCGGGAGGTGGTAGCGGCGAGCGTATTCCACGCACCGCAGCATCAGCACCTTGGCGCCGCAGGCGGCCATCTCGAGCATCTCCTCGAAGGTGACCTTCGGCAGGTGGCGGGCGTTGGGCACGATCCGCGGATCGGCGCTGAAGATGCCGTCGACGTCGGTGTAGATCTCGCAGACGTCGGCGCCCAGCGCCGCGGCCAGCGCCACGGCGGTGGTGTCGGAGCCGCCACGGCCCAGCGTGGTCACGTCCTTGGTGTCCTGGCTGACGCCCTGGAACCCGGCCACCAGCACGATCTGGCCCTCGTCCAGCGCGGCGCGCAGCCGGCCCGGGGTGACGTCGATGATCTTGGCCTTGCCATGCACGCTGGTGGTGATCACCCCGGCCTGTGAGCCGGTGAACGAGCGGGCGCTGGCGCCCAGCGACTCGATCGCCATCGCCACCAGGGCGTTGGAGATGCGTTCGCCGGCCGTCAACAGCATGTCCAGCTCACGGGCCGGTGGCGCGGGGCAGACCTGCTGGGCCAGGTCGAGCAGGTTGTCGGTGGTGTCGCCCATCGCCGAGCAGACCACGACGACGTCGTTGCCGGCCTTCTTGGTCGCCACGATGCGCTCGGCCACCCGGCGGACCCGCTCGGCGTCGGCCACCGAGGATCCGCCGTATTTCTGCACGACGAGCGCCACAGTCGTCCTTTCCGGTGTTCGGGGGGCAGGCCCAACCAAACCCCAACCAAGCCCCAACAAGGATAGTGGGTGCCGACGCGCCGTTCACTCTGCGAGTACCACGGCGAAGTGCGAGTAGCGCGCCTGGTGACCGCCGAGTCAACGGGGTAGACTGCCCGACGTGCAGCGCGTGCTCCTTCTCGGACGCCGCGACGGGGTCTGATCCAGACCGGCTTCCCGTCGCGGGTGTTTCCGACGCGCCGGTCTGAGGCCCATCTGCGAACCCGGAGCAACCATCGTGAGTAGACATTCCCCAGACGCGTTCAGCTACACCCGCACCGTCACCAAACCGGCGGGCGCGCCCAACCCCGGCCAGCCCGCCTGGAACACCCAGCGCGGCTCGTCGATGCCGGTCAAGCGATACCGGCCGTTCGCCGACGAGGTGCCCGGCGGCAGCCCGGCGTTGGGCGCCGCGGCGACTCCGTTCGACCGCACCTGGCCGGACCGGGTGATCGACCGCGCGCCGATGTGGTGCGCGGTGGACCTGCGCGACGGCAACCAGGCGCTGATCGACCCGATGAGCCCGGCCCGCAAACGGCGGATGTTCGACCTGCTGGTCACCATGGGCTACAAGGAGATCGAGGTCGGCTTCCCGTCGGCCAGCCAGACCGACTTCGACTTCGTCCGCGAGATCATCGAGCAGTCCGCCATCCCCGACGACGTCACCATCCAGGTGCTGACCCAGTGCCGCGACGAGCTGATCGAGCGCACCTTCGAGGCGTGCGTCGGGGCGCCGAACGTGATCGTGCACTTCTACAACTCGACGTCGATCCTGCAGCGGCGGGTGGTGTTCCGCGCCGGCCGCGCCGAGGTCATGGCGATCGCCGTCGCCGGAGCCCACAAGTGCCTGGAGGAGCAGGCCAAGTACCCGGGCACCCGGTGGCGCTACCAGTACTCCCCGGAGTCCTACACCGGCACCGAACTGGAGTACGCCAAGGAGGTCTGCGACGCCGTCGGCGACGTCATCAAGCCCACGCCGGACAACCCGATCATCTTCAACCTGCCGGCCACCGTGGAGATGACCACCCCGAACGTCTACGCCGACTCGGTCGAGTGGATGAGCCGCAATCTGGCTCGGCGCGATTCGGTGATTGTGAGCCTGCACCCGCACAACGACCGCGGCACCGCCGTCGCCGCAGCCGAACTGGGCTACCAGGCGGGCGCCGACCGGATCGAGGGCTGCCTGTTCGGCAACGGCGAACGCACCGGCAACGTCTGCCTGGTCACGCTGGGGCTGAACATGTTCTCCCGCGGGGTGGACCCGCAGATCGACTTCGCCAACATCGACGAGATCCGGCGCACCGTCGAGTACTGCAACCAGCTGCCGGTCCATGAGCGTCACCCCTACGGCGGCGACCTGGTGTACACCGCGTTCTCCGGCAGCCACCAGGACGCCATCAACAAAGGCCTGGACCAGATGAAGATCGACGCCGACGCTGCCGATTCCGACGTCGACGACATGCTGTGGCAGGTGCCGTACCTGCCGATCGATCCGCGTGACGTCGGGCGCACCTACGAGGCGGTGATCCGGGTCAACTCACAGTCCGGCAAGGGCGGGGTGGCCTACGTGATGAAGGCCGACCACGGACTGGTGCTGCCGCGGCGGCTGCAGATCGAGTTCTCGCGGGTCATTCAGCGTATTTCCGAGGGTGAGGGCGGTGAGGGCCGTGAGGTTTCGCCCAAGGAGATGTGGGACGCGTTCGCCGAGGAGTACCTCAGCCCGGTGCGGCCGCTGGAGCGGATGCACCAGAAGCTGATCGCGTCGGAGGTCGACGGTGGCACCGACCAGATCGAAGCCGTCGTCAAGGTCGACGGGGTGGAGACCGAGATCCGCGGCGAGGGCAACGGGCCGCTGGCCGCGTTCTGCGATGCGCTGGGCCACATCGGAATCCACGTCCATGTGCTGGACTACTCCGAGCACGCGATGAGCGCCGGCGAGGAGGCTCAGGCGGCGGCGTACGTGGAGGCGGCGATCAATGAGCGGACGGTTTGGGGCGTGGGCGTCGCCACCTCGATCACCACTGCGTCACTTCGGGCGGTAGTCTCTGCCGTCAACCGGGCGGCGCGGCTAACCTGACCCGGGCGGTAAACCGACCGGGAAGGAATCGACCCATGCATTTCGACTGGGACGCGCTGTGGGGACTGATCTGGTATTCGCTGGTGATCTTCGCGTTCATCGCCTACCTGTTCATCGTGGTGTACATCGTGATCGACCTGTTCTGGCGCGACCACGAGTCCTCCGGCTGGGCCAAGGCCGGCTGGGTGCTGTTCCTGTTCCTGTTCCCGCTGCTCACCGCGCTGGTGTACCTGGTCGTGCGCGGCGACGGGATGGCGCGGCGAGCCCGAGCGGAGGCCGCCAGCGCCAAGCACCAGGCCGACGACTACATCCGTCAGGTGGCGGGAAGTTCACCCGCCCAGGAGATCGCCGACGCCAAGCAGCTGCTGGACGCCGGTGTCATCAACCAGGCCGAGTTCGACACGCTGAAGGCCAAGGCGCTCGGATAGCCGGGCGCGGGCGTCAGAACAGCGAGAACTGTTCGCCGGCGGCCTTGGCGTCGGTGAACTCCTCGATACCGGCCCCGTCGGCCACCGCGTCCACGCACTGCAGGAACTGCTCGTCGGAGACCACCGGCACACCGAGTTCGCGGGCCGCATAGCCCTTGCCCTGCCGCGGGAGCAGCTCGTTGCAGATCACCAGCGAGGTGTCCGGGTCGACGACGTCGCTGTAGGCCAACCCGGCGTGCAGGATGCGTTCGACCAGCTCCTCGTGGGTGCGGGTGCATTCCGCCGACAGCGCCACCCGCATGCCCTGCACCAGCGGCCGGCCGCGCACATACCGGCCCGGATTGAGGTACTGGCACGGTATCCGCGACGCCAGCGCCTTCAGCGGCCGCAGTTCCTCGTGGGTGATCCGTCCGTTCGGCCACAGCCGGCGGGTCACCGGCCGCACCGGCAACCACACGTCGCGGGCCCGGGCGCGCAGCAGGGCCTGCGCCAGCACCTGCGCGAGCACCTGCGCGTCGTCGACCGCGTCGTGCGGCCGTTCCTGGGTGACGCCCCAGTGCGCGGCGAGGGTCTCCAGCCGCAGGTTGTCCAGGCCGAGATCGAGCCGCCGGGCCAACTCGACGGTGCACATCGCCGCGTCGATGGGAAGCTCCGCGCCGGTTGCCTCGGCCTCGGTGGTGAGGAACGCATAGTCGAACGCCACGTTGTGCGCGACCAGGGTGCGACCCTGTAGCAGCGCGGCCAGTTCATCGACGATGTCGGCGAACTGCGGCTGGCCTTCGAGCATTTCCGCGGTCAGCCCGTGCACATGGGTCGGTCCCGGATCGGTGCCCGGGTTGAGCAGGCTGGCGAACGACCGCTCGACCCGGCCGTCGGCGTCGAGAGCCAGCGCGGCGACGCTGATGACGCGAGCATGGCTGGGCCGGAAACCGGTGGTCTCCACATCGACCACGGCCCAACCCGAGCCGGGCTCGCCAGGTGGCCGACCCCACGTCGTGGTCATAACTTCGAGGATGGCACGCCGCGGCGACAATCGCGGATCGCCGGTGAGCCGTGTCGCCGGCTTTAAACTTCCCGGGTGGTCACCGCCCGCGGACGTCTCGCGCTCGCCGCCGGAGCCGGCGCGCGGTGGGCATCGCGGGTCACCGGCCGCGGCGCCGGCGCGATGATCGGCGGCCTGGTCGCGATGACGCTGGACCGCTCGATCCTGCGGCAGCTGGGGGCCGGGCGCCGTGCCGTCGTCGTCACCGGAACGAACGGCAAGTCGACCACCACCAGAATGACGGCGGCCGCGCTGCGCACGCTGGGCCCGGTGGCCACCAACGCCGAGGGCGCCAACATGGACGCCGGCCTGGTCGCCGCGCTGGCCGCCGACCGCAAAACCGACCTCGCCGCGCTGGAGGTCGACGAGATGCACGTGCCGCACGTGCTCGATGCGGTGAACACGTCGGTCGTGGTGTTACTCAACCTGTCCCGCGACCAGCTGGACCGGGTCGGGGAGATCAACGCGGTCGAACGGGCGCTGCGGGCTGGGCTGGCCCGGCATCCGCAGACGACGGTGGTCGCCAACTGCGACGACGTGCTGATGACATCGGCGGCCTACGACTGCCCCGACGTGGTGTGGGTGGCCGCCGGCGGCGGCTGGGCGGGCGACTCGGTCAGCTGCCCGCGCAGCGGCGAGGTGATCGAGCGCGACGGCGCGCACTGGCGTTCCACCGGCGCCGACTTCGCGCGGCCCGACCCGCACTGGTGGTTCGACGATGGGCAGCTTTATGGGCCCGACGGGCTGGTGCTGCCGATGCGGCTGGCGCTGCCCGGCGCGGTCAACCGGGGCAACGCCGCACAGGCCGTCGCCGCCGCGGTCGCGTTGGGTGTCGACGTTTCTTCGGCGGTGGCCGCGGTGTCCGGGGTCGACGAGGTCGCCGGACGGTACCGGACCGTGCCCGTCGGCGACCACACGGTGCGAATGCTGCTGGCCAAGAATCCGGCCGGCTGGCAGGAGGCGCTGTCGATGGTCGACCGGCACGCGTCGGTGGTGATCGCCGTCAACGGCCAGGTACCCGACGGCGAAGACCTGTCCTGGCTGTGGGACGTGCGCTTCGAACACTTCGATCAGGTGCCGGTGGTGGCCGCCGGCGAGCGCGGCACCGACCTGGCCGTGCGGCTGGGCTACGCCGGCGTCGAGCACACCCTGGTGCACGACACGGTTGCGGCGATCGCGTCCTGCCCGGCAGGCCCGGTGGAGGTGGTGGCCAACTACACGGCGTTCCTGCAACTGCAGCGGAGGCTGGCATGACGGTGCGGATCGGGCTCGTGCTGCCCGACGTGATGGGCACCTACGGCGACGGCGGCAACGCCGTGGTGCTGTGCCAGCGGCTGCTTCTGCGGGGCATTGCCGCCGAGGTCGTCGAGATCACGTTGCACGACCCGGTGCCGGAGACGCTGGACCTCTACACACTGGGCGGCGCGGAAGACTACGCGCAGCGGCTGGCGACCCGGCACCTGCTTCGATATCCGGGCCTACAGCGGGCGGCGGCGCGCGGGGCGCCGGTGCTGGCGATCTGCGCCGCCATCCAAGTGCTCGGCCACTGGTATGAGACCTCGGCCGGCGAGCGTGTCGACGGGGTCGGACTGTTGGATGCGACCACCTCGCCGCAGGACGCCCGCAGCATCGGCGAGGTGGTCTCCACGCCGCTGGTCGCCGGGTTGAGCCAGCCGCTGACCGGTTTCGAAAACCACCGCGGCGGCACGGTGCTCGGCGCCGCGGCGTCGCCACTCGGAGCGGTGACCAAGGGCGCCGGCAACCGCGACGGCGACGGCTTCGACGGCGCGGTGCAGGGCAGCGTCTTCGCCACCTATCTGCACGGGCCGTGCCTGGCCCGCAACCCCGAATTCGCCGACCTGCTGCTGTCCCGGGTGGTCGGCGAGTTGCCGCCACTGGCGCTGCCCGAGGTGGAGTTGCTGCGCCGCGAGCGGCTGGCCGCACCGCGGCGGGTCT
>DASTNJ010000037.1:0-50893 GCA_035721065.1 Mycobacterium sp. | reverse complement strand
GGACAGTGTCGGCTCCGATGCGTTGTCCAGCCCGTTGCGCACCACCGCGATGCGCTCCATGCCGACACCCAGGTCGGTCAGGTCACGCGCCGACGGCAGTGACACCGTCACGTACTGGTTGTGCCGGTGCAGCCACGGCGACAACCTCGATTCGACGAACCAGCCGATCCGGCTGAGCACGCGGCCGGCCACCGGCCACTGCTCCCGGTGGCAGTGGTGCACCAACACCACCACCCGCCGCCCGTAGAGCAGCCGGGCCACGAAGGGCAGCCCGTTCTGGGTGTCGATCACCACGTCCGGGCGGACCCCGCGCAGCGGGCCGAGCCGCACGCGAGCCATGCCCATCGCCGCAAGCGCCCGCAGGTAGACGGTGTAGCGGCCGCCGGCCCGGCTGATCCGCACCCCGTCGACGACCTCGCGCCGCGGGGCGCCGTCGTAGCGCGCGGTGCGCAGGGTCACCGCGACCCCGTTCGCGGCGAGTTCGCTGCCGATGCGCTGCAGGTAGGTCTCACTGCCGCCGCCCTGCGGATGGCCGGTGTCGCGCCAGCACAGCAGCAGGACGGAGCGAACGCCGGACACAGGGCATGAGCCTAGTGGTGACCACCGCGCGGGTGAAGTTAGGTTCACGCTCGGGCGGCGACGGTGAACCTAACTTCACGTTCGCGGGGTGGGGTGGTCGTAACGTGACTCGAATGCCCGCCACCGACCTGTTCGCCCGGCGGGCGACGCTGGCGCGCTCGCTGCGGCTGCTCGGACAGTTCCGCTACGAGCAGCGCGATCCGGCCCGCTTCTACGGCGCACTGGCCACCGACACCGCGGCGATGGTCGCCGACCTGTGGCGCGCCGCCCACGGCGAGTCGCCGGCCGGCCGCACACTGCTCGACGTCGGCGGCGGGCCGGGCTATTTCTCGGCGGCGTTCGCCGACGCCGGCGTGCACTACATCGGCGTGGAGCCTGATCCGACCGAAATCCACAGCGCCGGCCCCGCCCGGCGAACGGCGCCCGGCACGTTCGTGCGGGCGTCCGGGATGGCGCTGCCGTTCGCCGACGACAGCGTGGACATCTGCCTGTCGTCGAACGTCGCCGAACATGTCCCGCGGCCCTGGCAGCTCGGCGGCGAGATGCTGCGGGTGACCAGGCCCGGCGGCTTGGCGGTGTTGTCCTACACCGTGTGGCTGGGCCCGTTCGGCGGCCACGAGACCGGCCTGGGCCACTATCTCGGCGGTGCCCGTGCCGCGGCGCGTTACACCCGCAGGCACGGCCACCCGCCGAAGAACAACTACGGATCGTCGCTGTTCGCGGTGTCCGCCGCCGGCGGCCTGGACTGGGCGGATACGACTGGCTGCCTGATCGCTGCTTTCCCCCGATACCACCCGCGATGGGCGTGGTGGATGACCTCGGTGCCGGTGCTGCGGGAGTTCGCCGTCAGCAACCTGGTGCTGGTCCTGCAGCCCACCTGACCGATTGACTGGAACAGGTTCTAATTTCGCGGACGGCTGGGTAGGGTGTGCGCCATGACCTCTAGTGCCCCAACCGAGTACGACAAGCTGTTCATCGGCGGCAAGTGGACCGCCCCGTCCACCGACCAGGTGATCGAGGTGCACTCGCCGGCCACCGGCGGCTACGTCGGCAAGGTGCCGCTGGCCGCCGAGACGGATGTGGAAAAGGCCGTGGCGGCAGCTCGGGAAGCGTTCGACAACGGCCCGTGGCCGGCTACCCCGCCCGCCGAACGCGCCGCGGTGATCAGCAAAGCGGCCAAGCTGCTGGAGGAGCGCAAGGCGCTGTTCACCAAGCTGCTGGCCGACGAGACCGGGCAACCGCCGACCATCGTCGAAACCATGCACTGGATGAGCACGATGGGTGCATTGAACTTCTTTGCCGGCCCCGCCGTCGATCAGGTGCGCTGGGAGGAGGTGCGCACCGGCGGCTACGGCCAGACCATCGTGCGCCGTGAGCCGCTGGGTGTCGTCGGCGCGATCGTCGCGTGGAACGTGCCGCTGTTCCTGGCGGTCAACAAGCTGGGCCCGGCGCTGCTGGCCGGCTGCACGGTGGTGCTCAAGCCGGCCGCTGAGACACCGTTGAGCGCCAACGCACTGGCCGAGGTCTTCGCCGACGCGGGCCTGCCGGAGGGAGTGCTGTCGGTGGTGCCCGGCGGGGCGGCGACCGGCCAGGCGTTGACATCAAACCCCGGCATCGACATCTTCTCCTTCACCGGCAGCTCGGCGGTGGGCAAGGAGATCGGCAAGCGCGCCGCCGAACTGCTCAAACCGTGCACCCTGGAGCTCGGCGGCAAATCGGCGGCCATCGTGCTCGAGGACGTCGACTTGGCCGCGGCGGTCCCGATGCTGGTGTTCTCCGGGATCATGAACACCGGGCAGGCCTGCGTCGCCCAGACCCGCATCCTGGCCCCGCGCTCCCGCTACGACGAGATCGTGGATGCGGTGAGCGCTTTTGTGCAGGCCCTGCCGGTCGGCCTGCCCGACGACCCGGCGGCCCAGGTCGGCTCGCTGATCTCCGAGAAGCAGCGCGGCCGGGTCGAGGGCTACATCGCCAAGGGGGTCGAGGAGGGCGCCCGGCTGGTCTGCGGCGGGGGCCGTCCCGAGGGTCTGGACAGCGGCTATTTCGTGCAGCCGACCGTCTTCGCCGACGTCGACAACAAGATGACGATCGCCCAGGAGGAGATCTTCGGGCCGGTGCTGTCGATCATTCCCTACGACACCGAGGACGACGCGGTGGCGATCGCCAACGACTCCGTCTACGGGCTGGCCGGCAGCGTGTGGACGACCGACGTGCCCCGCGGGATCGAGATCTCCGCGAAGATCCACACCGGCACCTACGCCATCAACTGGTACGCCTTCGACCCGTGCTGCCCGTTCGGCGGCTACAAGAACTCCGGCATCGGCCGCGAGAACGGGCCCGAGGGCGTCGAGCACTTCACCCAGCAGAAAAGCGTGCTGATGCCGATGGGCTACACGCTGGACAGCTGAGGCCGCTCACGGCAGCAGGCGCAGGCCCCAGCGCGGCAGCAGCGGGCCGACCATGATGAAGTAGCTCTTCGTGTCGTCGCCCTCCGGCCCGCCTGCGAGGATGCCGACCGCGCTGGCGGTGCCGTCGGGATTGACGACGTAGCCGGGGCTGCCGCTGTCGCCTTCGATGCTGAACACGTTGGCCTCGACGGTGTTGCCGCCGACGGAGGTGACGTCGCCGCAGGTCTCGCCGGTTCGGGCGCCGAGCTTGCACAACGTCATGCCGACCGTGATCTGGTCGGGGCTCAGGGCGTCGCGGACCCGGTGCCCGGCGACGTCGCCGCTGGGCATGCCGGCGGCCGAAACCAGCAGGATGGCGGCCATGTCGTGGTCGCCGCCGTTGTTCTCGATGTCGACGATCGTGCCGAGCGGATTGTCCTGGGCGTCCACCCAGGGTGAGCCGTCGTCGGAAGCGCAGTGCCCGCTGGTCAGCAGGTAGTGGCTGCCCGCGCCGCCGGCGACCGCGAAGCCCGCGGTGCAACTGCTGGTGTCGTCGAGAATCTCGATCCCCGGCATCGGGTTCGCCCACGCAGTGGCCGAGCAGCCGGCCGCCGCGACTGCCGCGACGAAGCCGAGCACAGCGGATCTGACAGTGAGCGAGACAGGCACCCGAACCCTCCTGAAGCGGTGGTGGCCGACGGCTGAGGCGTCGGCCCACCTTGGTCAGCAGCTAGATTATGGGGGATCGTCAGCCGCTGATCTGCCGCCGCCGCTCGTCCAGGCACCGCGCCAGCTCGGCCCGGAAGAAATCCTCGTCGAACGCACCGGCGCGATACAGCGGCGCGCCGAGCATGCGGCGCAGCACGTCCAGCGGCAGCCGCTCGGCGGACCCGTTGGCCAGCAGCCAGTCCACCGCCGCCGCGACGCCGTCTTGCCGGCACAGCCGCTCGGCCCGCCGACCGGCGGCAAAGCGGTGGAACCGGGCGAACCCGCGTTTACCCCATCGCCGCACGGCGTCGGCCTCCAGGTCGAGGACGCGGCGCAGCACACTGAGCGGACCGTCGGCCGGCTTGCGGAATGCCGACAGGTCGGCGTAGGCCAGCACCCCGTCCGGCCGCCGGATCCGCTCGACCTCCGCCTCGACGACCGCGGCACCGCGGCCCTGGGCCAGGTCGTGCGCCCAGCGCGCGAGGGTGTAGCCCTGATCGGGCAGGTTTCGGGCCACCGCCGGTGTCACGGCCGGTCGCCGTCGTCGAGCACCTGCGCCACCCGCGATTCGACGTCACCGAGGCCGGACAGGTCGATGCCGAACCGGTCGGTCAGCGCCGCCACCACCTGCGCGGCGGTGTCGAACCGGATTCGCTCGGTTCCGCCGGCGGCCGAGTGCACGGTCAGGTCACGGCCGCGCAGGTTGTGGCGCGCGCCGTCGTCGACCAGTGCGGCGCTCAGCCCGCCGACGAACTTCGACCTCGGATGCGTTGACACATACCAACTTCCGACTTCCATGTCGATCAGCGGCCGCGGCTCGGTGGTGAACACGTACAGCGGCTGCCAGACGTCGCGCACCTGTGCTTCCAGGACCAGTCCCCGGCCGTGCTCACGCAGCCGGTAGGGCTCGTTGCGGGTCTGCTGGACCGGCCCGGCGACCAGCCGGATCGGCGAGGTGGGGGTCTGGCCGCCGAAGCCCACGTCGGTCAGGTACGGCTCGTCGGAACCGGGGATACGCACCGCCAGGGTCTGGTGCGTCTCGGCGTGCGGCGGGCCGTCCAGTCCGTCCGGGTTCATCCACACCACCCGCGCGGCCATCCGGTCGACGTCGAAACCGAGCTCGATCAGCACGTAACGCATCAGGCCGTTCTGCTCGTAGCAGTAGCCGCCGCGGTGCCGGCGCACCAGCTTGTCGGTCAGCCCGGCCTCGCTCAGGTCGGTCACCGGTCGCCCCATCAGCGGATCCAGGTTCTCGAACGGGATGTGGCTGGTGTGCGCCGCGACCAGGCCGGCCAGGGTCTCCAGGGTGGGGTCGGTCGGCCCGGTGTAGCCGATCCGGGCGAAGTACGCGGCGAGGTCGATGGCCTGTCTCCCCGGCCGCCTCAGGTTCCGGTCCAGTTCGGCGCGCGCTTCTCGGCGAACGCCAGCGCACCTTCCCGGGCGTCGTTGGAGCTCAACGCCGGCAGCGCGATCTTGAGCTGTTCGGCGAACATGTTCTCCGGGCTCCAGCCGCGCGACTCGACCATGATGCGCTTGGTGGCGGCCACCGCAAGCGGCCCGTTGGCAGTGATCTTCTCGGCCAGCATGATCGCCTCGTTGCGCACCGTCAGCGGTTCGGTCAGCACGTTGACCAGCCCCAGCTCGTGCGCCCGGACGGCCGGCAGGCTCTCCCCGGTCAGCGCCAGCTCCATCGCGATCGCCAGCGGAATGCGCTGCGGCAGCCGCAGCAGACCGCCGGCGGCGGCCACCAGCCCACGCTTGACCTCCGGGATGCCGAACGTCGCGTCCCGCGACGCCACGATCAGGTCGGAGGCCAGCGCCAGCTCGGTGCCGCCGGCCAGCGCGTATCCCTCGACCGCGGCGATCAGCGGTTTGACCGGCGGCCGCTCGGTGAAGCCCAGGCCGCGTCCCGGCACGATGACGTTCTCACCGCGGGTGAACGCCTTGAGGTCCATGCCGGCGCAAAAGGTGCCCCCGGCACCGGTCAGGATGCCCACCGACAGGCCGGTATCGGCGTCGAGGCGGTCCATCGCCTCGGCCAGCCCCTTGCTGACCGCGGCGTTCACCGCGTTGCGCGCCTCGGGCCGATTGATGGTGATGACCAGGATTCGGTCGAGCTGCTCGACCAGAACTTCGCCGCCTTCGAGTTTTTCGCTCACGCTGGTGATGTTAACGACAACTTGCGCGAACCCGACGACATGGGTCAAACTAGAACACGTTCTAGTTTTTGATAGGAGTCAAGGTGGACACGCCCGACAACGAGCCGACCGGCGGTAAGGCCGCACCGACCGCCAAGTGGGACCCCGCGCTCACCGAGCGGGTGATGGGATTGATCCGCCCACTGATCAAGGGCTACCACCGCGCCGAGATCCGCGGCCTGGACTCGTTCCCGGCGGGCGGTGCGCTGGTGGTGTCGAACCACTCCGGCGGCATCTTCCCGATGGACGTGCCGGTGTTCGCGACCGGGTTCTACGAGAAGTTCGGCTACGACCGCCCGGTCTACACACTCAGCCACGACGTGCTGTTCACCGGGCTGACCAAGGACTTCTTTGTCAAGACCGGCTTCATCCCGGCCAACCACGCCAACGCCGACGAGGCGCTGCGCTCCGGCGGGGTGGTGGTCGTCTTCCCCGGCGGCGACTACGACGCGTACCGGCCCACGCTCAGCGAGAACAAGATCGACTTCGACGGCCGCAAGGGCTACATCCGGGCGGCGATCAATGCCGGTGTCCCGCTGGTTCCGGCGGTCGGCATCGGCGGCCAGGAAAGCCAGCTCTACCTGTCGCGGGGCAGCGGGCTGGCCAAGGCGCTGCGGCTGGACAAGCTGATGCGGGCCAAGATCATGCCACTCTCGTTCGGGTTCCCGTTCGGGCTCTCCGCGGTGCTGCCGGTCAACCTGCCGCTGCCCACCAAGATCGTGATGGCCGTGCTGGAGCCGATCGACATCATCGCCCGGTTCGGTGCGGACCCCGACATCGACGAGGTCGACGCGCACGTGCGCGAGGTGATGCAGGACGCGCTGGACAAACTGGCCGACGAACGCCGCTTCCCGATCCTGGGCTAGATCTAAGCCGGGGCCATCGCCTTCTCGACGACGGTCAGCTTCTCGGAAAGCCCTGCCGCCCGCCTGATTTCGATGAACTCGTCGACCATCGCGGTGGTCGCCTCGTGCGGGTCGTCGACGGTCGCGCCGTCGGCTAGCACCGAGATATTGAGCTGATCGACGTAGCTCCACACGGTGATGTTCAGACCGCTGCCGGTCGCCAGCGGGCCCACCGAGTAGATCTCGGTGACCAGGGCGCCGCCGACCCGGCCCGGCTCGCGGGGACCGGGCACATTGGAGATGTTGAGGTTGAGCATCTTGTTCTGGCCGTCCTGGTTGGCCGCCTTCTTGAACAGCGACTCGGCCAGCACCGGTGGAACGTAGGCGGCCCAGCGGCTCACCAACTCCGGCCCCATCAGCTGGTGGGTCTCCTTGGCGGTGCTGGCCGCCTCCCTGGCCTGACGCACCCGGTCGAGGGTGTCTTCGGCGTCCACCGGCAAGGCCACCAGCACGCCACTGAACCTGTTGCCGGAGATGCGATCCGGAGAGAAGTCGAAGCTCATCGGCACCGAGGCCAGCAGCGGGTGCTCGGCCTTGCCGTCGTACCGCAGCAGCAGCGTCCGCAACGCCCCGGACGACATCGCCAGCACCAGGTCGTTGATCGTCACGCCGAGCCGTTTGCTGGTTTCCTTGATGTCGGCCAGCGCCAGGGTGGCGGTGGCGAACCGGCGTTCCGGCGTCAGCATGTGGTTCATGAAACTGGGCGGCGGCGTGAACGGTTTGGTCAGCTGCGGCGAGAACCCGCCCTTGCTGCGCCGCACCCGTCCGATTCCGGCCGCGGTGTAGCGAACCGTCTCCGGCACTCGTCCCAGCTGGCGCAGGTGGTCGCCGAACGCCGAGCGCAGCAACTGCCCCCGGGTCGGCGCCGGGTCGGTCTGGTAGAAGTCCCGGTCCACCTGTGGTCCGGGCTGCAGGTCCATGCCGCGGGCCATCAGGTTGGCGGAGGCGATCCCGTCGGCGAGCGCATGGTGAATCTTGCCGACCACCGCGATCCGGTTGTCGGCCAGCCCTTCGACGAAGTACATCTCCCACAGTGGGCGGCTGCGATCCAGTGCGGTGCTGGCGATTTCGCCGATCGCCTCGTCGAGTTGGCGGCGGCCACCCGGCGCCGGAAGCCGCCACGGCCGGATGTGGTAGTTCAGGTCGACGTCGCAGTGTTCCCGCCACATCGGGTGGTGAAACTTCCATGGGATGTCCACCAACTGGTAGCGGAACGGGTCGAGCTTGTACAGCCGGGTGTGGATGACCCGCCGGAACGCGTCGATGTCGAAGTCACGGCGATCGGGGTCGAGTTCGATCACCGCGATCTTGAGGGTGTGCATGTGCACGTTCGGTGTCTCGCTGTAGAGCAGGACCGCGTCCCACCCACTCAACCGCTGCACGGCCAGCCGATGCTCACGTGACCGCTCAAATCACCCGCTGCGTCCCGATCAGCGATCGGTTCCGGTGAATCCGGTTGAGGAACAACCCGACCGCGGTGGTCATCACACCGGTGCGGGCGCCGTCGGTCATGTCGAATCCGTGCCCGGCACCGGGCAGCTCCAGATAGCCGACCGCCGACCGGGACACCGCACCCAGCCGCTGCACGAAGACACGGGCCTGGTCGACCGGGATGACCGTGTCGGCGCTGCCGTGCACCACCAGGAACGGCGGTGCCGCCGGATGCACCCGGGCGATCGGCGAGGCGTTGCGGTACACGTCGCGGTGCCGGCGGATCGACCGCCTGACCACCACCCGCTGCAGGAAGTCGACGAACTGCGCCCGTTCCGGGGTGGACTGGTCCACCCAGTCGTAACGGCCGTAGATGCCGACCACGGCGTCGACCGTGGTGTCGGCGTTCGCGGGCAGTTCGGCGGTGAATTCGGTTGCGTTACCGGTGAGTCCGGCCAGCGCGGCCAGGTGGCCGCCCGCCGAGCAGCCGGCCACCGCGACGAAGTTGCGGTCGCCGCCGAATTTGTCCACATTGGCCCGAGCCCAGGCGATCGCCGCCTTCACGTCGCTGATGTGCCGCGGCCAGCGGTGGTGCGGGGCCACCCGATAGTCGATCGACAGGCACACCCAGCCCTGTTCGGCCAGGTGCGACAGCAATGCGTATCCCTGCAGCGCCCGGCCGCCGTGCACCCAGGCGCCGCCGGGCACGAAGATCAGCACCGGAGCGGGCTCGGCGGGAAGGTCTTTGCGACGCCAGACGTCGAGCAGTTGCGCCGGATCGCTGCCGTACTGGACCGACGACCGGTACAGCTGGCGCCGGTGCTCGAGTGCCCGGCACACCGGCGGCGTGCGATCCGGCGCCGGCCATTCGAAGTCCAGGTCCTCGGGGGGAACGATCTTGCACAGCGCGGTGGTGGCCGCCACCCGGGCCTGCTCGAGTTCCCGGCTGCGCACGGCCGGCCCGTGCGGGGTCAGCCACGACTTCGCCGTCGCCGCCAGGAACGCAGGGAGGTGGCGGGCGCCCCACACGCTCAGCGCGGTGGTGCCGCCCAGCGGTTCCAGATGCTTGCCGACCAGCGGCAACGATGCCGGAGCGACGCTGAGTGCCAGCAGATAGTCGGCGGGCCGAGCACGCCGGAGCCACCGCATCCGAGCAGCCAGGTCAGAACCGCTACATCGGGCTTTCGGTCGTGCAGCCATCTGGGAATCGTACCCCGGTACACCGCTCGATCGGACGGGGTTGGCCGCTCGGGCCGGGCGGTGTCGACGTCGCCGTGGCGATAGGCGATGCTGGCTACGTGGCGTTCATCCTCACCGACGAGCAGGCGGCGCTGCGCACCGCGGTCGCCGACGTGATGGCCAAGCGCTGCACCGAGGCTCAGGTCCGCGCGCTGATGGCCACCGACACCGGTTTCGACCCTGCGCTCTGGCGCGAGATGACGGCGATGGGGCTGACCGGTCTGCTGATCCCCGAGCGGTTCGGCGGGGCCGGCGCCGGGTTTGTCGAGGTCGGCATCGTAGTCGAGGAGATGGGCCGGGTGCTGTTCACCGGGCCGTTCCTGGCGGCGGCGGTGATGGTGCCCAGCCTGCTGGCCGCGGCCGGCGACGACGGCGAATCGGCGGCGGTGCTGCCGAGGATCGCGGCGGGCGAGTTGATCGCGACGGTCGCCTTCGCCGAAGGCGGCTCGGCTCGGCCCCCGGGTGAGCTCGCGACCGCGGCACGCGCCGACGGCGATACCTGGCGGGTGACCGGCACCAAGCGGTTCGTCCTGGATGGACTGTCGGCCGGTGTCACCTACCTGCTGGCCGGCACCGACGCCGGACCGGCGGTGTTCGCCGTCGACGCCGGCGCGCCGGGTCTGGCGGTGTCGCCGCTGACCACCGTGGACACCACCCGCAAGCTTTGCCATGTGCAGTTGGCCGACACCCCCGCCCGGCTGGTCGGAAAGCCCGGCTCCGGAGCGGATACCGTTGCCGCCGCGCTGGATTCGACGGCGGTCGCGCTGACCGGCGAACAGGCCGGCGGCGCCCGGCGCGCCGCGCAGATGGCGGCCGACTACGCCAAGACCCGCTATCAGTTCGGCCGGGCGATCGGCAGCTTCCAGGCGGTCAAGCACATGTGCGCCGACATGCTGCTGGAGGCCGAGTCGGCGGTGTCGGCGGCCCGCTACGTCGCCGCGGCCTTCACCGAGGGCTCGCCGGGCCGGCTGGCGGATCTCGCACTGGCCCAGGCGTACTGCTCGGATGCGTACGTTTTCGTGGCGGCCACCAATATTCAGGTGCACGGCGGCATCGGGTTCACCTGGGAGCATCCGGCGCACCTGTACCTGCGGCGCGCCCGCAGCGACGCGCAACTGCTCGGTCAGCCGTCCTGGCACCGTGAGCGCTACCTGGCCGAGATCGGGGCCTGACGCATGACTGACGACGAGTTGCGCGCCGAGGTTCGTGACTGGCTGGCCGCCAACTGGTCCGCCGAGGCCGACCGGGCAACCTTCGCCCAGGCGGTCGTCGATGCGGGCTGGGCGGTGCCGAGTTGGGAAACCCAGTGGTACGGGCGCGGCCTGTCCGATCCGCAATCGCGGATCGTGGAAGCCGAGTTCCGTGCCGTGGGCGCCCCGGGATCCGGGCATGACCGGTCGAACCTGTTCGCGTGCACGCTGCACGACGCCGGGTCCGACGAACAGAAGAGCCGGCTCATCCCGGCGTCCATCCGCGGTGACAGCAAATGGTGCCTGCTGTACAGCGAGCCCGGCGCCGGATCGGATCTGGCCGGGCTGCGCACCCGGGCCGACCGCGACGGCGACCACTGGGTGATCAACGGGCAGAAGGTGTGGACGTCGTTCGCCACGATCGCCGACTACGGCATGCTGATCGCCCGCACCGACTGGGATGCGCCCAAGCACAGCGGGATCGGCTTCTTCATGCTGCCGATGCACCAGCCCGGGGTGGAGATCCGGCCGATCCACCAGATCACCGGCGAGTCGGAGTTCAACGAGGTGTTCATCGAGAATGCCCGGGTGCCGGCCGCGAATCTGGTCGGCGGCCCGGGCGACGGCTGGTCGGTGCTGCAGGTGGCGCTGGGCTACGAGCGACGGCTGATGGGCGATCTGGCCCGGACTTCCAAGCGCACCCGCCGCCTGGAACCCGAGAAGGAGAACCGCCTGGTCGAGTTGGCGCGCACGACCGGCCGACTCGGCGACTCGCACATCCGCCAGCAGATCGCCCGGGTCGACGCGCTGGCCACGGTCAACCGCTGGAACACCCTGCGCGCCAAGGCCGCCACCGACCGGACCGAAACGGCCACCCTGATGTCGCTGGGCAAGATCGCCATGTCACGCATCCTGCACGAGACCGCCCGGGTGGAGACGGAGATCGTCGGCGCCGAGGCGATGCTGGCCGGCCCGGAGAACCCGGTCGGCGACGGGGTGACGTTCCGCACGCTCAACGCCTATTTCACCTCGATCGGCGGGGGCACCGACCAGATCCAGCACAACATCGTCGGCGAGCGGGTGCTGGGCCTGCCCAAGGAGCCGGATCCGTACCGCAACAAGCCGTTTCGCGACCTGCCGCACTAGCCTCCACCCCCGCGAGTGTGCGTGTCTGTACAGCGACACGCCGGTGGAGCCGTACAGATGTGCACGCTCGCGGGGAGGAGTGCTCGCGGGGAGGGGTGGAAGAGCCGACCTCAGAACTGCAGCGCGGTGAACCGCCAGTCCAGCACCGGCCGGTCCGGCTCGCCGCCGGCCTCCGCGACCGCGTAGACCAGCGACCGCAGCCCCAACACCCCGCCCTGGGCGGCCGATTCCGCGGACTCGACGTGCAACTCGCTGTAAAGGGTGTCGCCCTCGTGCACCGGCCCGGTGTGTTCGCAGGACTGCCAGCCGAGCACCGTCGCCAGGTTCGGCAGCAGCTGGCTGGCCTGCGCCAGCGCCAACCCGATGGTGTGCCCGCCGTACACCAGGCGCTGTCCGGAGACCCGTGAATCGTGGTGCACCGCCGCAATATTCAGGGTCAACCGGGCCAGCTCCGGCGCGCTGCTGACCACGTCGGCGGTGCTGCGCAGCACGGTTCCTTTCAGCCCGGCGGCGACATCGGCGAAATGCGGCCCGGGCACCCAGTCCCGGAATACCTCGGCTTTCCAGTCGGCCGTCACCGCCGGTGTGGCCGCGTCGCCACCGATCGCCGACAGGTCGTCGTGACGGCCGGTGTCGACCTCGGCTGCGGCGTCGGGGTGCAGCGGCAGCATCGCGCACCGGTGGAAGTCGAGCACCAACCGGTCGAGCTGGTCGATCGTCGTCACCCGCAGCGCCGCCAGGCCGGTCGGCGCCCGCCCCGGCCGGTGCGAATTCTGCTTCAGGCCGACCACTTCGGTGCGGGTGAACAACGTGTCGCCGATCGCCGGGAAGCGGAAGAACACCAGACCGCGGTAGAACAGGTTGGCCTTGACGTGGTGGGTCACCAGGGTCGACTGCCCGATGGCGACGTCGCAGACCAGACCCGGGTGTGCCAGCGGCGTCGTCGACCCGGTCACCGCCCGGGTCAGCTCGCCGTCCAGCGGCAGCCGCAACCGGTCGCCGAGGATCGCCTGGTGCACCGCGGCGACGCCCGGCGTCAGCGTCATCGCCGGCGCGCTGTCGAACACCTGACCGACATGCAGCTGGTCGAAGTAGGGTCCGCCGCTCATCTCCGAATCCTGGCATACGGTGGATCGATGAGTCTCACATTGGCCGCCGAGGAAGCGATGCTGGTGGACACCGTGCGCGCGTTCGTCGACAAGGAGGTCAAGCCGGCCGTCCGGGAAGTCGAGCACGCCAACACCTATCCGGCCGACTGGATCGAGCAGATGAAGCGGATCGGCATCTACGGCCTGGCGATCCCCGAGGCGTACGGCGGAACGCCGGTGTCGATGTGGTGCTATGTGCTGGTCACCCAGGAGCTGACCCGCGGCTGGATGAGCCTGGCCGGCGCCATGGGCGGCCACACCGTCGTCGCCAAGCTGCTCGGCCTGTTCGGCACCGAGGACCAGCAGCGGCGTTACCTGCCGCGGATGGCCACCGGCGAGCTCCGCGCGACCATGGCGCTGACCGAGCCGGGCGGCGGGTCCGACCTGCAGAATATGACCACCACCGCGCTGCCGGGCGGTCCCGCCGGCCTGGTGGTCAACGGTTCCAAGACCTGGATCTCCAATGCCCGCCATTCCGGGCTGATCGCGCTGCTGGCCAAGACCGATCCGCACGCCCAACCGGCACACACCGGCATCTCGGTGCTGCTGGTGGACAACCCGAGCCCCGGCCTGACGGTGTCACGAGATCTGCCCAAGCTGGGCTACAAGGGGGTCGAGTCCTGTGAGCTGAACTTCGACGACGCACCGGTGCCGGCGGCCGCGGTGTTGGGCGAGATGCCGGGCAGGGGCTTCGCGCAGATGATGAAAGGCCTTGAGACCGGACGGATTCAGGTGGCCGCCCGCGCCCTTGGGGTGGCGACCGCCGCGCTGGAGGACGCGCTCGCGTACGCGCAGCAGCGGGAGAGCTTCGGCCAGCCGATCTGGCGGCACCAGGCCATCGGCAACTACCTCGCCGACATGGCGACCAAGCTCACCGCCGCCCGGCAACTGACCCGGCACGCCGCCGAATGCTACGACAGCGGGCAGCGCTGCGACCTGGAGGCCGGGATGGCCAAGCTGTTCGCCTCCGAGGCGGCGATGGAGATCGCACTCAACGCGGTGCGCATCCACGGCGGCTACGGCTACTCGACCGAATACGACGTCGAACGCTACTTCCGTGATGCCCCGCTGATGATCGTCGGCGAAGGCACGAACGAGATTCAGCGAAATGTCATTGCCGCGCAGCTGGTTTCACGCGGAGGAATCTGACGTCTGTCGGCCGGACAACGCGAGTCAGAGCGCGTCCAGCCAGCCCGGGGTTATCCGGACCTGCCTCGTCCCGTCGAAAACCGACGGGGTGGAGACCTCGCCGAGGTTAGCCAGCTTGACCATCGCATCAGCCCCCAGGGTCACCGCCGCGATCCGCAACTGCCGGGAGCGGATGCATTCCACCGCATCGGCGCTCGCGCCCACCCGCTCGGCGAGTGCGGCCAGATCACCGTCGGTGTGGTCGGCCAGCCCGCCCTCCGTCGGCTGGAAGTCCGGGGCGAACAGGCCGGCGTAGAAGCTGACGTAGAGTTGCCCATCGTCGCCCGGGCTGTCGGCGCCGGCGGCGGCCACGCAGTAGCTGGCGGCGATGGCCCGGGTCGAGTAGTCACCGCTTGCCGATTCGTCGTCGAGGAAGTTGAGCAGGTGGAAACGTACGGCGATGCGCTTGTCGTCGATCGCCCGCTGGATGTCGGACGAGTACGTGGTGACGAAGGTCCCGCACGCGGGGCACAGCGGTTCGTTGAAGATGTCGATCGTGGTCGGCGCCGCCCGGTCACCGACCAGCACACCCTCTTCGGGCACTTCGAAGCCGTTGGACTGCTTGGGGTTTCCGGGCTTCACGGTGCCGTTCTGCGCCGCGACCGAGCGGTGCTGGCCGCCTGCCCGGGAAACCGGATTGCGGGCGCTGTCGATCGCCAGGCCGATGGTGGCGACGGCGACCAGGACGACGGCGCCGACGACCAACCAGATCCACCGGGGGCGTCGCCCGGGCGGTGGCGCCGACGGGAATCCGCCGTGTGGCGGTGTGCCCCACGGCGAGTCGGCTGGCGGGCCCGGATACGGGCCCCACGGCTGACCCAATTACGACTCGGCTAAGCGATGCTTGAGGGCGTCGAGTTCGTCGCGCAGGCCGGTGGGGAGCTTGTCACCGATGAAGTCGAACCACTCCTCGATCAACGGCAGTTCGGTGCGCCACTCGTCGACGTTCACGGCCAGCGCCTGTTCCACGTCGGCGACTGCGACATCGAGCCCGGCCAGGTCCAGGTCCTCGACCGTGGGCACCGTGCCGATCGCCGTCGACCGGCCGCTCCCGGCGCCCTCGACGCGGTCGACGATCCACTTGAGCACCCGGCTGTTCTCGCCGAAGCCGGGCCACAGGAAG
Organism: Mycobacterium sp.; assembly: GCA_035721065.1. Classification (GTDB taxonomy): domain Bacteria; phylum Actinomycetota; class Actinomycetes; order Mycobacteriales; family Mycobacteriaceae; genus Mycobacterium. Next base: position 35,651 of record DASTNJ010000037.1, on the reverse strand, counting down.
TGGCCGTCGGCGCCGCGCCGGAACCAGTTGACGAAGAACACCTTCGGCAGCTTCGACTCGTCGGACTGCTTGCCGACGTCGATCCAGTGCTGCATGTATTCGCCGGCGTTGTAGCCGATGAACGGCAGCATCGCCATCGGGTCCCGACGAACCGTGCCCACTTTGCCTTCGGCGGCGGCGGTCTGTTCGCTGCCCATGGTGGCGCCGATGAACACCCCGTGCTGCCAGTCGCGCGCCTGGCTGACCAGCGGAACGGTCGTCTTGCGGCGGGCGCCGAACAGGATCGCCGAGATCGGCACGCCGGCCGGGTCGTCCCACTCCGGCGCCAGGATCGGGCACTGCGACATCGGCGTGCAGTAGCGCGAATTCGGGTGTGCGGCAAGAGTCTCGGTTTCCCGGAAAACCCAGTCGTTGCCCTTCCAGTCGACCAGGTGTTCGGGAGTCTCACCGTCGATGCCCTCCCACCAGACGTCGTTGTCGTCGGTGTGCGCGACGTTGGTGTAGATGGTGTTGCCGGCCTCGAGGGTTTTCATCGCGTTCGGGTTCGAGTCGTGGCTGGTACCCGGCGCCACCCCGAAGAACCCGGCCTCCGGGTTGACCGCGTAGAGGCGGCCGTCCTTGCCGAACCGCATCCAGGCGATGTCATCGCCGAGGGTCTCGGCCCGCCAGCCCGGAATCGTCGGCTGGAGCATCGCCAGGTTGGTCTTGCCGCACGCCGACGGGAACGCCGCGGCGATGTAGTAGGCCTTGTTCTCCGGTGAGATCAGTTTGAGGATCAGCATGTGCTCGGCCAGCCAGCCCTCGTCGTGGGCCATCGCCGAGGCGATCCGCAGCGCGTAGCACTTCTTGCCCAGCAGCGCGTTGCCGCCGTAGCCGGACCCGTAGCTCCAGATCTCGCGGGTCTCCGGGAAGTGGGTGATGTACTTCTCGGGGTTGCACGGCCACGGCACGTCCTTCTGGCCCTCGGCCAGCGGCGCACCCACCGAGTGCAGGCCCTTGACGAATTCGCCGTCGGTGCCGATCTTCTCCAGCGCCGCGCCGCCCATCCGGGTCATGATCTTCATCGACGCCACCACGTACGGCGAGTCGGTGATCTCGACGCCGAGCTTCGGGTCCTCCGCGCCGAGCGGCCCCATGCAGAACGGGATCACGTACATGGTGCGACCGCGCATGCAGCCCCGGTACAGCTCGGTCATGGTGGCCCGCATCTCGTCGGGGTCCATCCAGTTGTTGGTGGGGCCGGCGCCGTCGGCGGTGCGGGTGCAGATGAACGTGCGGGACTCGACGCGGGCGACGTCGGCCGGATCGGAGACGACGAGGTAGGAGTTGGGCTTCTTCTCGTCATCGAGCTTGACCGCGGACCCGGCGTCCACCAGCTGGCCCATCAGCCGGTCCCACTCCTGGTCCGAGCCGTCTGACCACTCCACCCGGTCGGGCTGGGTAAGCTCGGCGACTTCCTGGACCCAGGACAGCAACCCCCGGTGTTTGGTGGGAGCACTGTCCAACCCGGGAACGGTCGCTGCGGTCATCGAACTCTCCTGTATAGATTTCGGCGAGTCTGACAAATAAGTTCCGGCTCGCTGCAAATTTGTCTGGCTGTTTGACCTAGAGGTTATCGCGGACGACCCGATCCGACCTAAGCGGGCAGTTCGCCCAGCTCCGCACGCACCGTCGCCAGTGCCTGACGCACCGCCACCAGCTCCCGGTCCCGCGCTGCCGCCGACCGGGCGGCGGCCGCCGCCTGCTCGCGAAGTTCGCCGTCCAGCGCGGCGACCTGCTCGGCCACCTGCGCACCGTCGGCTTCGGTCCGACCGGCCAGTTCGGCCGTCAGCGCCGACTCGGCCGCCAGCACCCGTAGCGCCACCAGTTCGTCGGCGCTGGACCGCAGTGTCGCGACCGCCGATCCCACCCAGCGCTCCAGGACCGCGCGGTCGCGCAGCAGACCCCGGGTCCGCCCCACCCAGACGGCGGCGACCAGGCCGATCCCGGCACAGGCCGCCGCACCCGCCGTACCCGGGCCGGTGAGCAGGCGGCTCAGCGTCAGCGCCACCCCCACCCCGAAGCCGGCGCCCAGCAGCAGGATCAGCTGGGTCTCCAGCCGCCGGGACTTCAGCGCCGGACCGCCGACCTCGATCGTCGGCAGCGGCGCCGGAGCCAGGTCCAGTTCCAGGTCCAGTTCGTGGGCGACGTCGGACAGCTGCTCCGCGGCGCCCTCGTCCACCTCGACGATGACCTCGTCGAGCCGGCTGCGCAGGTAGCCCTCGAACCCCGGTATGCGGCGGCGGGTCATCTGCATTACGTCCTCCAGCAGCTCGCCGCGTACCGAGCCGCAGCGGTTCCGGGTGAACTGCGACAGCCGGATGCGTGCCTGCGCGAGCTGCCCGCGCAGCGCGATGCTCTGCGCGGATCTGGCCAGCCGCCGCTGACGCAGGGCGGTGTCGCGTTGCTCGGCCAGCTCGGCCATCCGGGCCCGCCGGTCGGTGCCGTCGGCCCGGTCGTATCGCCGGGCGACCGCCTGCAACCGGGCCTCCCACGACCGCAGCCGGTTGCGCCGCCGCAGATCGGTGTCGGCGACCCGCTTGGCCACCTCGGCGACCAGGTCGTCGACGCGCGGTTCGCCGATTGCCGGGGCGGCCGCCGCACCCACCCAGGGCACGCCGCGGTAGCGGGGAGCCCGGGCGGCCAGCGTGCCGCGCGCGGCGTCGAGCAGCTGCCGCCACTGAAGGTGGGCGTCGATTTTGGACACCACCCCGATGACGGCGTCGGTGCATGCGGCGGCGCGGTCCAGCAGCGCACAGTCGGATTCGGTCAGCGCTGCGGCGGCCGACACCACGAAAACCACCGCGGCCGGCGCCTCACCGTCGGCCAGGTCCGCCGCCTCGACGAAGACCAGCTCCGGCAGCCGGCCGCGGAGTGCCGCCGCCACGGCGCTGGCCCCCGACAACCACGGCCCGACCACCAGCACCGCGTCGCGGCAGCGCACGACCGGCGCGGGAAGTCGCGGCGCGATCGCCGCGACCAGCTCATCGACCCCGGTGACCGGGTCGTCGACGGGAGACGCGGTCACCGGAACCCCCGGGCACCCGACCAGGCCCGCAGCGAGCCGCGCACGATGTCGGCCGCGCACGCCCGGTGCACCGCGCCCAGCGGCGCCTCCCGGCGGCGCTGCCAGCGCTGCGCCCGGTCCAGCTGGGCGGCCGGGCCGGCGGGTTCGACTGCACCGGTGGCCCCGGCGGCTTCGACAGCTGCGGCCATCCGGGCCAGCACGGCGTCGTCACCGGCGAGGAACGCGGCGATCCGGGCGCCGGACGCCGAGCCGACCGCCAGTGCCTCCAGCCGGGCGACGGCCTCCGCGAGCCGCCGGTAGCGCACCACCGCCCCGGCGGCGTCCACCCGCCGACAGACTTCGTCCACGCCGCTGAGCCTGCGCAACCGGACCCGAATCTCGTCGGCGGACCGGCCCGCGACCAGGCGGTCGATCGCGGCCCGCCCGATCGCCCGGCCGAGCACGTCGGCTGGCCGATCCGCGCCGGCGGCCAGCGCGAACAGCCCCGACATCGGTACCGCCGGCGCCCCGAGACGCGCCTGGACGTCGGCGGCGCTCGCCCCGCCGGCCAGGTCCACCTTGTTCAGCACCACCAGCACCGGCCGGGCCGGGGAGGACGCCGCAGCCGCCACGGCCACTCGGTCCTCCGGCTTCGCCACCTCGGCCACCACATAGACGACCACGTCGGCCGTGTCAGCCATGTCGGCTGCACCGGTGACCAGCACCCCGGCCTGCCGCAGCGCCTGCCCGACGGTGCGCCGGCCGACACCGCGCCGGCCGCGCAGGCCCACCCGCAGCGGCGCGGCCAGTTGTTCGGCGATCGCCGCCACCCGGCGACCGGGCAGCTGCGCGGCGAAGCGGGTCAGCTCGTCGGCGAAAATCTCCGGACCTCCGTCCGTGTAGCCTCGGGACCCACGGCCGGGCCCACCGAATGGTGTCATCCGGGTCCGTCCGGACGCGAGTCAGGCAACTGTTGGGTATCAATGTGGACCGCAACGTGAGCACATCGGGGTCCATGGGCCACCATGGACGGATGCATGCACAACCGGCGGCAGCGGCACCAGCCGACCTTCCGCCGGGCAGCGGTGCGTCCGCGCCGCGTTATCCACGCAACTTCAGCTTCCAATCGCGTCGATCGGCGCTGTCGGCCGCCCAGCAGCGGACCTGGCAGCGCCTGTGGCCCGAGATCGGCGCCGAGGCCCGCCCGTCCGGCTCTGCGGAGCGGCCTGAGCCGCTGGACACCCGCGAATGGTTCGGGCGGGACGCCCCGCTGGTGCTGGAGATCGGCTGCGGCGCCGGCACCTCGACGGCGGCGATGGCCAGCGCCGAGCCGGACATCGACGTGATCGCCGTCGAGGTTTACCGACGCGGCCTGGCGCAGCTGCTCAGCGCCATCGAGCGGGCGGGCTCGGCAGACCCGGCGAACCCGGCGGGTCCGGAGAACCTGGAAAGCCCCGCCGGCCCGGGAAACCTGAGCAACATCCGGCTGATCCGCGGCGACGCGATCGACGTGCTGGAGCACCTGCTCACACCCGGGTCGCTGACCGGGGTGCGGGTCTTCTTTCCGGACCCGTGGCCGAAGGCAAGACATCACAAACGCCGGCTGCTGCAGCCGGCCACCGTCGCGCTGATCGCCGACCGGCTGCGGCCCGGCGGTGTGCTGCACGCCGCCACCGACCACGCCGACTACGCCGAGCAGATCGCCGCGGCCGGCGACGCCGAGCCGGCGCTGCGCCGGGTGACTGCGGACGACCGGCTGCCGATCTCGGTCGTCCGGCCGACCACCAAATACGAGGCGAAGGCCCGCGTCGCGGGCAGCGCAGTCACCGAGATGCTGTGGGAGAAGCGGCCGTGAGCACACAGGTGGAGATGACCACACCGGTTCACCTGGGAACCGGACCGGAACCCGGCCAGGCGAAAGGCGGCCCGGACGCCGCCGCGCCGGGCCGGCGGGTACTGCTGGTCTGGGACGCCCCCAACCTGGACATGGGCCTGGGCGCGATCCTGGGCCGGCGGCCGACGGGTGTGGAACGGCCGCGGTTCGACGCGCTGGGCCGCTGGCTGCTGGGCCGGACCGCAGAAATCTCAGCGGTCTCGACGGACCCCGCCATGACCGACGGCCAGGGGATGGCGATCGAACCGGAGGCCACCGTGTTCACCAACATCGCCCCCGGCACCGCCGACGTGGTGCGGCCGTGGGTGGAGGCGCTGCGCAACGTGGGCTTCGCGGTGTTCGCCAAACCCAAGGTGGATGAAGACAGCGATGTGGACGCCGACATGCTGAGCCACATCGCGCTGCGGCGCGACCAGGGCCTGGCCGCGGTGATGGTCGCCTCCGCCGACGGGCAGGCGTTCCGCGCTCCGCTGGAGGAGATCGCGGGCACCGGCACCCCCGTTCAAGTGCTCGGATTTCGTGAACACGCCAGTTGGGCGCTAGCCTCGGATACCTTGGAGTTCGTCGATCTCGAGGACATCCCCGGCGTGTTCCGGGAGCGGCTGCCGCGGATCAGCCTGGATTCGCTACCGGAGCAGGGCGCGTGGCTGCAGCCATTCCGGCCGCTGGCCTCGCTGCTGACCTCGCGCGTGTGACAACGAGGACGTCGACGCACGCCACCCAAGACGACACATAAAGATAGCTAGGACTCGGTAAGGAGCGTAGGTGTTCGCCTGGTGGGGTCGAACGGTATACCGCTACCGCTACGTCGTGATCGGCGTCATGGTTGCGCTCTGCCTCGGCGGCGGGCTGTTCGGCATGAGTCTGGGCAAGCACGTCACCCAGAGTGGCTTCTACGACGACAACAGCCAGTCGGTGCAGGCGTCGATTCTCGGCGACGAGGTGTACGGCCGCGATCGCACCAGCCATGTGGTGGCGCTCTTCACGGCACCCAAGGGCGAGACCGTCGACAACCCGAAGTGGTTCGACCAGACCAAAGACGAGCTGAACAAGCTGAAGGACGACCACCCGGATCAGGTGCTCAGCTGGGTGGGCTACTTCACCAACCCCGAAGCGCTGCGCAACATGGCGGACCCGGACCGACGCCATGCGTTCGCGTCGATCCAGCTCAAGGGCGACGACGACGACACCATCCTGAACAACTTCAAAGACATCGAACCCGACCTGCAGAAACTCGACGGCGGCACGGTGCAGCTGGCCGGACTGGAGCCGATCGCCGGGGCGTTGACCGGCACCATCGCCACCGACGAGCAGCGGATGGAGGTGCTGGCGCTGCCGCTGGTCGCCATCGTGCTGTTCTTTGTGTTCGGCGGGGTGATCGCCGCCAGCCTGCCGGTGATCGTCGGCGGCTTGAGCATCGCCGGCGCGACCGGCATCCTGCGGTTCGCCGCGATGTTCGGCCCGGTGCACTTCTTCGCCCAACCGGTGATCTCGCTGATCGGCCTCGGCATCGCGATCGACTACGGATTGTTCGTGGTGAGCCGGTTCCGCGAGGAGATCGCCGAGGGTTACGACACCGAGGCCGCGGTCCGGCGCTCGGTGATGACCGCCGGGCGCACCGTGGTGTTCTCCGCGGTGCTGATCATCGCTTCCAGCGCCAGCCTGCTGGTGATGCCCCAGGGGTTCGTCAAATCGCTGACCTACGCGATCTTCGCCTCGGTCGGCCTGGCCGCGGTCCTGTCGATCACCCTGCTGCCGGCCATTCTGGGTGTCTTGGGCACCAACGTCGATGCACTGGGCGTCCGCACCCTCTACCGGGTGCCGTTCCTGCGCAACTGGGGGCTGTCCAACGCCGTCATCGGCTGGTTCGCCGAGAAGACCCAGAAGACCAAGACCCGCGAGGAGGTCGAGGCCGGATTCTGGGGCAAGCTGGTCAACGTCGTGATGAAGCGGCCGCTGGCGTTCGCGATTCCGATCGTTATCGCGATGATTCTGCTGATCATCCCGCTGGGGAAGCTGACGTTCGGCGGGATGAGCGAGAAGTACCTGCCGCCGGACAACACCACCCGCCAGGCCCAGGAGCACTTCGACCAGACCTTCCCCGGGTTCCGCACCGAGAAGCTGACGCTGGTGATCGCATCCGACTCCTACAAGGACGTCACCGACCAGCAGATCGCCGAGGTCCGCAACAAGGCGATGGCGATCAGCGGGTTCGTCGAGCCGGACGACAACCCCGCCGACATGTGGAAGGAACGCCCCTACCTGCCCGGGGCGTCGAAGGATCCCTCGGTGCGGGTGATCGAGAACGGCTTGATCAACCGCAATGACGCGGCCCAGAAGATCAAGGCGCTGCGTGCGATCCCGGTGCCCAAGGGGCTGACGGTGCTGGTCGGCGGCACCCCGGCACTCGAGCAGGACAGCATCCACAGCCTGGTCGCCCAGGGGCCGCTGATGCTGGCGATCCTGCTGGTCACCACCACGCTGCTGATGTTCCTGGCGTTCGGTTCGCTGGTGCTGCCGCTGAAGGCCGCGGTGATGAGCGCGCTGACCATCGGTTCGACGATGGGCATCCTGACCTGGATGTTCGTCGACGGGCACTTCTCGAAGTGGCTGAATTTCACCCCGACGCCGCTGATGGTGGTGGTCATCGCGCTGGTGGTCGCCGTCGGCTGGGGTCTGGCCACCGACTACGAGGTGTTCCTGGTCTCCCGGATGGTGGAGGCGCGGGAATCCGGCATGTCCACCGCCGAGGCCATCCGGATCGGCACCGCGACCACCGGGCGGCTGATCACCGCCGCCGCGCTGATTCTCGCGGTGGTCGCCGCGTCCTTCGTGTTCTCCGATCTGGTGATGATGAAGTACCTGGCCTTCGGACTGATGGCGGCGCTGCTGCTGGACGCCACCGTGGTCCGGATGTTCCTGGTGCCGTCGGTGATGAAACTGCTCGGTGACGACTGCTGGTGGGCCCCGCGGTGGATGAAGCGGATTCAGAACCGCATCGGGCTGGGCGAGATCCGGCTGCCCGACGAACGCCGGCGGCTGGTCACCCGGCCCGCGGCGCTGGTCGGCGGCCCGGCCGGCGCTAAATCAGGTCCGCCACGACGGCCGCATGATCCCACCCATCCGGTAGTCACGGGTGCCACCCGCCCGCAGGCCGGCGGGCCGGCCGGGAACTCGCCGGCGACTGGAACCTCGACGGGCGGAACCGCCCGGATCCGGCTCAAGCCGAACGCGGAACCGCCGCCGGCCCGCCTGGCCGATGGCGCCGCCGCGCCGGCGGAAGCCGGTACGACGCCGTCGACGAAGGCCCCCGCTCCGGAACGCGAGATCGAGTCGTGGCTGGGCGGGCTGCGCGGCGCGGGCGGGAAGCGCGGCGCCTCGAAAACCCCGGAACAAGCCCCGGACCAGGCCGCACCCGCGGCCACCGAGAAGATCCCGGCCCCGGACACACCGGCGCCCACCGAGAAGATCCCGGCCCCGGACACACCCGCCGCCACCGAGAAGATTCCGGCCCAGGACGCACCCGCGGTCACCGAGAAGATCCAGACGTCCGCGCTGGCCGGCGAGAGCGGCGAGGACGCGAAGAAGCCCGGCCCCCGGCGCAGAAGCGGCGGCGGCCTCAGCGCCCAGGAACTGCTGCGCCGCGAGGGCCGGTACTGACCCGGCTACCCGGGTTCGGGCGTGACGATGTCGGGTTCGGCATGCATCAGGCCGGTCGGTTGACCGTCCCCGTCCCCGCCGTCCGGCTCGGCTGAGTCCGACCCGACCAGCACCCGCACCGCCCGGTCGATGAAGGCGATCGTCGGCACCGCCAGCAACGCCCCGACGATGCCGGCCAGCATGCCGCCGGTGGAGATGCCGAGCACCACGCCCAGCGGGTGAACGGAGACCGCGTGACCCATCACCAGCGGTTGCAGCACGTGGGTCTCCAGCTGGTTCACCGCGACGATCAGCCCCAACGTGATCAGCGCATAGACCCAGCCCTTGGCGATCAGCGCGACCAGCACGGCCAGCAGGCCACTGAGCACGGCACCGACCAGCGGGATGAACGCGCCGAGGAACACCAGCGATGCCAGCGGCAACGCCAGCGGGACGGTCAGGATCGCCAGGCCGATGCCGACACCGAGCGCGTCGACCAGTGCCACCACAAACGTCGCCCGGATGTAGCCGGTCAACGAACCGAACCCGGCGACGCCTGCGGCGTGCACCTTCTCGCGGACCCCGGCGGGGAAGAGCTTGACGGTGAACCGCCAGATGTTGCGCCCGCCGTAGAGGAAGAAGATCACCGTGAACATCGTCAGGAACGCGCCGGTGACGATCTCGGTGATCGTCTCGGCGGTCGACAGCGCGCCACTGGTCAGCTTCGCCTGGTTGTTGCGCAAGGTGTTGGTGACGGTGTTGCCGGCGTTGTCGATCTGCTCCGCGCTCAGATGCAGCGGGCCTTCGACCAGCCAGCGCTGACTCGAGTTGATCAACTGGGTCACCTGCTCGACCAGCCCCGGAACGCCGTCGACGAATGCGTTGACCACAAAGGTCAGCAGGCCGCTGAGCACGGCCAGGCCGCCGATCATCAACAGGAACACCGCCAGCCCGCGGGGCAGCCCGCGACGGGCCAGCCAGTCCACCCCGGGCAGCAGCAGCGCCGACAGCAGCAGCGCCAGCGCCACCGGGACGAAGACCACCTCGAGGCGCCTGACGATCAGCAACACCACGACGGTCGCGGCCAGCAACACCAGCAGCCGCCACGCCCAGGCGGCCGCCTTGCGTACCGTCGGATGAACGGATTCGTCTGCGATATCCGACATTCCGGTAGCGTAACGAGACCGCAAAGCCTCGCACACGCAGGGACGATATCGGCGTCTGCGCCGATACCCTCAGTCTGTGTCATTCGGCGCGCAGGCCAAGCAGGCCAACAGGTACCGATGGATCCGCTGGGCAGTGCTCGGCGTGCTGGCGACGGTGCTCACGGTCGAGGCGGCCCTGGTGTGGGACCAGCTGTCGCGGGCGTGGCTGCGCCTGTGCGACGCCAGCGGGTGGTGGGTGCTGGCGGCGATCGTCGCGGCCGCGGCGTCCATGCACAGCTTCGCCCAGATCCAGCGGACCCTGCTGCGCTCGGTCGGGGTGCGGGTCAGCCAGTGGCGATCCGAAGCCGCGATCTACGCGGCCAACTCGCTGAGCAGCACACTGCCGGGCGGGCCGGTGCTCTCGACGACGTTCCTCTACCGCCAGCAACGACTCTGGGGCGCCTCGCCGGTGGTGGCGTCCTGGCAGCTGGTGATGTCCGGGGTGCTGCAGGCGGTCGGGCTGGCGCTGCTCGGCCTCGGCGGCGCGTTCCTGCTGGGCGCCCGCGACGACCCGTTCTCGCTGCTGTTCACCCTCGGCGTGCTGGTCGCGCTCCTGCTGCTGGCCCAGGCGGTCGCGTCACGGCCCGAGCTGATCGACGGGATCGGGGTCCGTGTGCTGTCCTGGGTCAACTCGGTCCGCGACAAACCGGCCGGCACCGGCCTGGCCACCTGGCGCAAGCTGCTCGACCAGCTCGAGTCGGTCAGCCTGGGCCGGCGGGCCTTGTCGGTCGCGTTCGGCTGGTCGCTGTTCAACTGGGTCGCCGACGTCGCCTGCCTGGCGTTCGCGGCGTACGCCGCCGGCGGCCACGCCTCGGTGGCCGGCCTGACGGTCGCCTACGCGGCCGCCCGCGCGGTCGGCACCATCCCGCTGATGCCGGGCGGTCTGCTGGTGGTCGAGGCGGTGCTGGTGCCCGGCCTGGTGTCGGCCGGGATGTCCTGGCCGGACGCCATCTCGGCGATGCTCGTCTACCGGGCGATCAGCTGGCTGCTGGTCGCCGCGGTCGGCTGGGTCACGTTCTTCCTCATGTTCCGGACCGACTTCCGCACCGATGGCGAAGTCGATCCCGATGCCCCGCCGGAGCGCGCCGTGCCGGCGGGGCTACCCGGTTAGTTGCTCGCGGTCGGCGTCTGCGCCGCGGCCGCAGGCAAAACCACCGGCGACGGCGCGGTCGCCGCCGAGCCACCCGGGCTCCCGACCGATTGCGCCGCACCCGGCTGACCGGGGACCAAACCCGGGGTTGCGGGCATGCCGGGCGCCTCCGGCAGCTTGCCCTGGCTCTGGGCCGCCTGCAACACCGCGATCAGCTGCGGCAGGTGCTCGCCCACCTTGCACTGCTCATTCAAGTTCACCAGCGGCAGCGCGGCCACGCCGAGTTCGGCTTTCGCCACCGGGTTGGCGTCGAAGTAGCCGCTGACCGTGTCGACGGTCTCCTGACCGGCCGGCTGCTGCATCGCAGTGGTCACGACCTTGTTGGTTTCCGGGTGAGTGTTCAGGTATTCGCTGACGTTCTTGGCCACCGAACTCACCGTCCGAGCCATCTCACTGGCCGAACACGGGTCATTGTCCGCGGCGGCCGACGGCGACAGCGCCACCGCGCTGGCGGCCAGCACACCGAAGCCACCGACAGCGGAGGCGGTCAGGACACCGAACAGGTTTCGGCTCAGCGCAATATCGGTCATCTTCACGAGTAACTCCTCACATCTACCGGCGATAGCAGCCGCTCACGCAGATTTTGCGGGCGAAGTGGGCCGGGCGTTCACCGGTGAACCGCCCCGAAAAGGCCCCGAAGACGCCATCCTGACATCCCACCCCCGGTGCCCGCCACCTGAGCGGGCGTCGATCTGCTCACAATCCCGGGCAAAACAGTGGTGTGGATCACCTCGGGCAGCTCACTGCGGCGCGGGGAGGCTTCGGACCGGCCGGCGACGCCCCGCAGATGGGTCAGCGTCGGCAAAACACACCACACGCTGCGGTAAGCTCGCAGCACGCCACGCGGAGCGGGCAGTTCAGAGCCGGGGAGAGCGGGGAGCGGAAAATCCAGCAGTTCATGATGCGCCTCTCCAGCAACCTGCGCAGATTCCGCTGGCTGGTCGTCACGGGCTGGTTGCTGGCGCTGCTGTCCGCGCTCTACCTGACCACGGCGCAGTCCGGCCACCTCACCGGCGGCGGCTTCGAGGTGAACGGGTCGCAGTCCCTGCGCGTCTGGCACCAGTTGGAGAATCACTACCCCGACGAGGGCGCCTCGCCGCTGGCGCTGGTGGCGGCCCCTCGCACGGACGCCGGTTTCGCCGACATGAACGACGCCGTCGCACTGCTGCAGCGGGTCGCCGAGGAGACACCCAGCGTCACCGCGGTGCCCAATCCGGCACAGCCACCGCCCCGGCCCGACCGGCCGTATGTGGTGTCGCTGCGCCTGGACTTCAACAACACCGGCGCAGTCGACGTCGCCAAGAAGCTCCGCGCCCGGCTGGGCATCAACGGCGACCAGCCCGGCCACCTCGAGAACGGCACCGTGCGGCTGTACGTCATCGGCCAGGGGGCGCTGGGGGCCGCCGCCGGCGCCAAGACCAAGCAGGACGTCGCCGCGGCCGAACGCTGGAACCTGCCGGTCGTGCTGATCGTGCTGCTGGCGGTGTTCGGCTCGCTGGCCGCCGCGGCGGTTCCGCTGGCATTCGGGATCGGCACCGTGATCATCACGATGGGCGTGGTCTACCTGCTGTCGACGTTCACCCAGATGTCGGTGTTCGTCACGCCGACGGTGTCGATGTTCGGAATCGCGCTGGCCATCGACTATTCGCTGTTCATCCTGATGCGCTACCGCGAGGAGCTGCGCATCGGCCGACAGCACCGGCAGGCCATCGACGCCGCGATGGCGACGTCCGGGCTCGCCGTGGTGCTGTCCGGGCTGACCGTCGTCGCGTCGCTGACCGGGATCTACCTGATCAACACGCCGGTGCTGGTGTCGATGGCCACCGGGGCGATCCTGGCGGTGTCGGTGGCGGTGCTGACGTCGGCGACCCTGACGCCGGTGGTCTTGGCGACGTTCGGCCGGTCGGTGGCGCGGCGGTCGCCGCTGCTGCACTGGTCGCGCCGGCCGCAGGTCAGCCCGTCGCGGTTCTGGACCCACTGGACGGCCGCCGTGATGCGCCGGCCGTGGGTGTCGGCGCTGGCGACGTCGGCGTTCCTGCTCGTCCTGGCGGCGCCGGCGTTCTCCCTGGTGCTGGGCAACAGCATGCTCCGCCAGTTCGACTCGTCGCACGAGATGCGCAGCGGGGTGGCCGCCGCGGCGCAGGCACTCGGCCCGGGCGCGCTCGGACCGGTGCGGGTGCTGGTCACCTTCCCCGGCGGCGGTGCGGCGTCCTCGCCCGCACACGCCGAGACGATCACCGCGATCCGCGACGAGATGACCCGCGCCCCCGACATCGCCTCGGTGGCGCCCCCGGTGTTCGCCGATGACGACAGCAGTGTGCTGTTGTCGGCGGTGCTGTCGGTCGATCCGGAGGACATGGCGGCCCGGCGAACGATCGACTGGATGCGCGCGCACCTGCCGGCCGCCGGCGGCCAGCGGGTGCAGGTGGATGTCGGCGGCCCGACCGCCCTGATCAAGGACTTCGACGACCGGGTGGCGGCGATGCAGCCGCTGGTGCTGGTGTTCGTGACCCTGATCGCGTTCGTGATGCTGCTGCTGTCGATCCGGTCGGTGTTCCTGGCCCTCAAGGGCGTGCTGATGACGGTGCTGTCGGTGGCCGCCGCCTACGGCAGCTTGGTGGTGGTCTTCCAGTGGGGCTGGCTGGAACAGCTCGGCTTCTCCCCGCTCGACTCGATCGACAGCTTCATCCCGCCGATCGTGCTGGCGATGACGTTCGGGCTGTCGATGGACTACGAGATCTTCCTGTTGACCCGGATCCGGGAGCGCTTCCTGCAGTCCGGGCGTACCCAGGACGCGGTGGCATACGGGGTGAGCACCAGCGCCCGGACGATCACCAGCGCCGCGCTGATCATGATCGCGGTTTTCGTCGGCTTCGCGTTTGCCGGGATGCCGCTGGTCGCCGAGCTCGGGGTGGCCTGCGCGGTGGCGATCGCGGTGGACGCGACCGTGGTGCGACTGGTGCTGGTGCCGGCGCTGATGGCGATGTTCGACCAGTGGAACTGGTGGCTGCCCGGCTGGCTGGCGCGCATCCTGCCCTCGGTGGACTTCGAGAAGCCGCTGCCCAGCGTCGATCTGAGCGACGCGGTGGTCATCCCGGACGACCTGTCGGACCTGGTCGCGTCGAGCGCCGATCTGCGGACCGTGGTGAAATCGGCGGCCCGGCTCAAGTGGCTGGCGCCGGACGCCGTCTGCGTGGTGGATCCGCTGCTGCTGCGTGGCTGCGCGGGCGATCGCAACGGCGGACGCGCGGCGGCGGTGACGGGCCGGCCGGTGCATCCGGTCACCATGTGGCGCGGCCGGCTCGAGGTCGCCCTGGAAGCACTGCGCGCCGAAGCCGACCGCGTCCACGAGCCCGGTGAAGTCGCGGACTCCCCGGTGCTGTCGCGACGCAGCCCGTTGGAGACCGCGGCGGTTCAGCTGCCCACCGGCGACCGGCTGCAGATCCCCACCGGTGTCGAGACGCTGCGGCTGAAGGGCTACCTGATCGCGTCCCGCAACAGCCGCCGCGACTACATCGAGTTCGCCGGCCTGCTCGACACGCTGGAACCGGAGACCGCCGCGTACGCGCTGACCGGGATCGACAGGTACTACGCTGGTCAGCCAACCGGGCGACAATGGATCGCCACCGAGTTGGTCTGCCGGCTCGCCGATCCGCAGCCGGTCGACCTCGGTGCGGACGACAGCGGTTCCGGCCCGGACAAGCGGGCCACCGACTGGGACGGCGTTCGGCGGCGATGTCTGTCGGTCGCGGTGGCGATGCTCGAGGATGCGAGGTGACGTTGGCAACGGACCGGCCGGTCGAGTTCTGGTCCACCGAGGCCATCGGCGCCGCCTTGCGCCGTGGCGACCTCGGCATCTGGAAGCAGATCGTGGCCGCGCTGCAGCGTGACCCGTTCGGGCGCACCGCGCGTCAGGTCGAAGCGGTCCTCAGGGAAGGCTCAGACAGCGACCTGTACGGCATCTCCACGGCCCTCTCGGAGGTGCTGGACCGCGCCCGGGCGCACCTGGAAGCCGACGAGTGCGCCGAGGTCGGCCGGCATCTGCAGATGCTGATCGAGCGGTCCGGGCTGAGCCGCCACGAGTTCGCGTCCCGGATCGGCGTGCCGGACGAAGACCTGGCCGACTATCTGGACGGGACGATCAGCCCGCCCGCCTCGCTGATGATCCGGATGCGCCGGCTCTCCGACCGGTTCGTCAAAATGAAGTCCCAGCGGACCGCCCGCGACAACTGACGCCCCGGCGCCGTCAGCGCACGTGGATCGGTGAAATCTCCAGCACCTGCCAGCGATCGTCGCGCTTGGTCAGCAGCACCCGCACCGCCGCAACGGTCCGCCTGCTCTGCTGGTCCGCAGAAGTCTGCGTGCTGCGCAGCAGCACCGCGACCCTGGCCGCCGCCGGACCGATCGCCTCGACTCCGGCGCTCAGCGGCTGCGCCTGCACCGTGATCAGGTGCTCGGCCATCTCGGTGACCGTGTGACCGATCTTCTCCTTGAACGCGTCCACCCGGTCGGGCACCATCATCGACGCGGCCCGCTCGATCGACTCGTTGGGGTTGGTCGGGGACACCGTCGCGGCCGCCTCCGCCATCGCGGTCGCGATCCGCACCACCTCCCCGGAGTCGCGTTCCAGATTGCGGTCCGGCACCGTCCAGTGCGTATAGGCCAGCGCCGCGGCGGCCACCAGCGCCACCGTGCATAAGCCGGCCACCGCGGCCCGGATCCCGGGACGGTCGTCGTCGGTGCCGACGGTCACCGAATCACGGCGCAGCAAAAAGAAATTCACCGCCACGCCTTCGACGACCAGCAACGTCAAGACGGAAAACGCCGACACCCACCACAGCGGCCAGGCCAGCACCTGACCGATCAGCCACAGGCCGGCGATCCCGGCCAGCGGAGCGGCGATGTCGAACGCCAGCATCCGCCACACGCTGCGCATGGGCACCCCGCTCAGGCCGGGCAGCGACAGCCGGCTCATCGGATCGACCTCAGCTTGGAGATGAGCAGCTGCCCGTCGACGTCGGAGACGTCCAGCTCCAGCGCCCAGTGCACGGTCTCGGCCTGGCCGCCGGCGTTCTGGGCGATCGAGGTGGCCACCACCATCACCGGATCGGTGCGCCGCGCGATCGACTCCGGCAGCTGCTGGCCCGGATCATTTGCGCCGCCGACGGATTCGCTGTCGAGGTTGTTGTGCAACGTTTCGATCGCCACCGCCTCGATGCGGCCGGTGCTGCGGGACTGGATTCGCTGCACCACGTCCCGGTACGGCTGGACGGCCGCCTCGAATTCGGCATTGAGCGGGCCGATCGTTTTGTCGTGCAGCCGCTGCATGCCCTTTTCCACGTTCTCGGCGTTCAGATTGATCAGTACGCTGGTCCAGCTGGCCGCCGCCTGCAGCACCCGGGTGCGGTAGGTGCGTTCGTTGACGTCGCTGTGGTGCATCTGCCAGGTGATCACGCTGAACACGATGGCGGCCACCGAGAGCAGGCCCAGCACGGCGGACCCCCAGCCGAAGCGCGAGAACATCGGCCGCCCCGGCGACCCGGCCGGGGGTTCCTCGCCGCGGGAGGATTCGGCCGGCGCCGCTGCGTGCGCTTTCGGCGCCGCGTCCTCGGCCGGATCCCCGGCTTGCTGCTCGTCAGACATGGCGTGAGGGTATCAGTACGGGCCGTCGCGGCGCCGTGACAGGATGGGGCCGATGACCGCCCAAGACCTTCGATCCGGCCTTGATCTGCGCTACCTGGACGCGGCGGTTCGCCCGCAGGACGACCTGTTCGGCCATGTCAACGGCGGTTGGCTGACCGGCTACGAGATTCCGGCGGACCGCGCGACCGACGGTGCGTTCCGCGCGCTGTTCGACCGCGCCGAGGTTCAGGTCCGCGACCTGATCACCGAAGCCGCCGCCGAGCCGGCGGTCGGCACCGACGAGCAGCGCATCGGCGACCTGTACGCCGGCTTCCTCGACGAGCAGTCCGTGGAACGTCGTGGTCTGGCGCCGCTGCTCGACGAGTTGGCGCTGATCGACGGCCCCGGCGGCAGCTCCGGCCGTGCCACGCTGGCGGCGACCATGGGCACGCTGCAACGCAGCGGGATCGGCGGTGGCGTCGGGTTGTATGTCGACACCGACTCGAAGGACTCCAGCCGGTACCTGGTCCACCTCACCCAGTCGGGGATCGGCCTGCCCGACGAGTCCTACTACCACGACCCCCGGCACGCCGAGGTGCTGTCCGCCTACCCGGCGCACATCGCGGCGATGTTCGCCCTGGTGTACGGCGACTCGAGCGCGCACGCCGAATCCGCGGCCCGCATCGTGGCGCTGGAGACGAAGCTGGCCGCGGCGCACTGGGACGTGGTCAAGCGACGTGATGCCGAACTCACCTACAACCTGCGGACTTTCACCGACATGGCCGCTTCGGCGGCCGGCTTCGACTGGGCCGGCTGGACGGCCGGTTTGGGGACATCCCCGGATGCGATAGCCGAACTGGTTGTCCGCCAACCTGATTACCTGTCCGCGTTCGCTGAGCTGTGGGCGACCGTCGACTTGGACGACTGGCGGCTGTGGCTGCGCTGGCGGGTTATTCACGGCCGGGCCGGTCTGCTCACCGACGCCCTGGTGACCGAGGACTTCGCGTTCTACGGGCGGCGGCTGTCCGGAACCGAACAGATCCGGGACCGGTGGAAGCGCGGCGTGTCGCTGGTCGAGGACTTGATGGGTGACGCTGTCGGGAAGCTCTATGTCGCACGGTATTTCCCTCCGGACGCCAAGGCCCGAATCGACACCCTGGTGGACAATCTGAGGGAGGCCTACCGGACCAGCATCACCGGTCTGGGCTGGATGACACCGGCCACCCGGGAACGCGCGCTGGCGAAGTTGGACAAGTTCACCGCGAAGGTCGGCTACCCGGCACGCTGGCGCGACTATTCGGCGCTGGTGATCGACCGCGCGGATCTATACGGCAACTACCAGCGCGGCTACGCGGTCAACTACGACCGGGAGCTTGCCAAGCTGGGCGGACCGGTGGACCACGACGAGTGGTTCATGACACCGCAGACCGTCAACGCCTACTACAACCCCGGCATGAACGAGATCGTGTTCCCCGCAGCCATTCTGCAGCCGCCGTTCTTCGACGCGGAAGCCGACGACGCCGCGAACTACGGCGGTATCGGAGCGGTGATCGGGCACGAAATCGGCCACGGCTTCGACGATCAGGGCGCCAAGTACGACGGTGACGGCAACCTGGTCGACTGGTGGACCGACGACGACCGCGCCGAGTTCGGCACCCGCACCAAAGCGCTGATCGAACAGTACGACGGCTATGTTCCGCGTGCCCTGGACGACAGCTACCACGTGAACGGCGCGTTCACCGTCGGGGAGAACATCGGCGACCTTGGCGGATTGTCCATCGCCCTGCTCGCCTACCAGATCTCGCTGGCCGGCGCCGCCGCCCCGGTCATCGACGGGTTGACCGGTGTGCAGCGGGTTCTTTTCGGTTGGGCACAGGTGTGGCGAACCAAATCCCGTGACGCCGAGGCGATCCGGCGGCTGGCCGTCGACCCGCATTCCCCGCCGGAGTTTCGCTGCAACGGTGTGCTGCGCAACATCGACGCGTTCTATGACGCCTTCGAGGTGACCAGCGACGACGCGCTGTATCTGGAACCGTCGCAGCGGGTCCGGATCTGGAGCTAGACCCCGGCGTCCCCGGCCGTCAGTACTGCCAGTCGTTGGCGCCGTCGGGCTTGGTGTAGCTGCCGACCGAGTTCTTCACCACCACCGGGTCCCCGCTGCCGAAGTTGTCGTAGAACCACTTGGCGTTGGCCGGGCTCAGGTTGATGCAGCCGTGGCTGACGTTGCGCTTGCCCTGATCGGCCACCGACCACGGCGCGCTGTGCACGAAGCCGCCCGAGTTGTCGATCCGGACCGCGTCGTTGACGGTCACCTTGTAACCCCACTTGGAGTTCACCGGAACCCCGTAGGTGGAGGAGTCCATCACCACCGTGGGCATCTTCTCCAGCACGTAATAGGTGCCGTTCGGGGTTTCGTGGCCACCGGCCGACATGCCCATCGACATCGGGAAGGTCTTCTCCACCTTCCCGTTGCGGGTGATCGTCATCTGGTGGGTGGCGTCGTCGGCCGTGGCGATCAGCGAGTCCCCGGTGTGGAAGTCCGACATGGTGCCGGCCGCGTCGATGTGCACCTGGGTGTTGGCCGGCCAGAAGCTCAGCGGCCGCCACCGCAACTGGGTGGGCGTCAGCCAGTAGAACTTGCCCGGCACCGGCGGGTTCGACGAAATGTGAATCGCATCCTGGGCCATCGCCTTGTTGGCGATCGGGCGCTGGAAGTTGATGATGATCGGCTTGGCCACGCCCACCATCGACCCGTTCACCGGGTTGAACGACGGCGGCGCGAACGGCGGCGTGCCGGTGAACGGCGTCGCGTTCTGACCACTCGCCGCGCCGGTGGGGATGGCCGCGGGCGCCGGAACCGCGGGCGCCGCAGCGTCGGCCGGCGGGCCGGGCACCGGGTCAGGCGCCGGAACCGGTTCGGGCGCGGGCGGTGGCGGGAATCCCATCGGTTCCACGGCGGGCGGAGGCGGCAGCTCCGGTGCCGGCGGGGGCGGCGGGAACGCCATCGGGTCCGCGGCAGGCGGCGGAGGAGGCGGCTCGGGTGCCGGCGGCGGCTCGAACGCCGGCGGCGCGGCCAGCGCAGGATCGATCGGCCCGGCTACCGCCGGCTCGGCGGGCGGCTGCTGAGGGTCGGCCAGCGCAACGCCACAACCGAGCGTCTGCCCGGCTATCAAGCCGGCAGCGACCAGCCAGGCGGCCAGCGTTCCCCGCGTGCTTCGCGACATTGTGTATTACCTCCGGTCACAAACCTTTCTCCAGTGTCGCACAGCGCAATGCCCAGCTAATTTATTCGGATTACAAAATAGACCCAAAAACTATCTTCTCGACACATTGACCTGCGGTGTTGATGATTTGGGCAGTGGCGAATGTAACGATCGACGGTCCGTCAGTAAACAACGAAAAGGCGCTTGCTGGCCGCTATCCCCAGCGCGGCCACGCCGACCAGCAGGGCTGATGTGCCGAGCATCGCCGACATCCCGGCCCGCTCGAACAGCAGCCCACCGGTCAGCGAACCCGCGGTGATACCGATCTGGAACGCCGTCACGTACAACCCCGATGCTCCGTCCGGATCCTCGGGCGAAGTACGCATCGCCGCGGACTGCAGCATTGGTGACACCGCCATCGCCGTCGCGCCCCACAGCACGATCGCCGCCGCCCCCAGCACGGCCACACCCACCGTGTGCCGGCCGGCGATCGACAGCGCCGCCAGCAGCACGAACGCCGCCGATAGGGCCGCCATGCAGCTGCCGGTGGTGATCTTCGGCCGCAGATCCAGTGGCCGGGCCAGCAGCGGCATCACCACCAGGCCGGCGAGACCGAACACGGCCAGCAGCCAGGCCAGCCGCGCCCCCGGCACCCCGACCACGTCGGCGATGATCACCGCGATGAACGTGTAGGAGATGAAGTGGCCGGTGACGGCGCTCAACATCACCGCGCTGACACCGACCAGCCGGCCGTTGCGGTAGTGGTGGCGGCCGACCAGGGCGCGCTGGTCGGCGGTGAGCACCAGTTCGGGCAGCGCGGCCCTGGCCACCAGCGTGATCAGCGCGGCCGCCACGGTGATCACGGCGATAGCCGACCGCCATCCCCAGAGCAGGCTCATCGCCGAGGTCAACGGGACGCCGACCACCAGCGCCAGGGTGGTGCCCAGATAGATCACCGTCGTCGCCCGGCCGGAATAGCTGGGCGGCACCAGCCGGGTGGCGATCGGCGCGAGCACCGACCACATCAGCCCGTGGGTGACGGCGCACAGCACGCGGCCCGCGACCAGCACGGTGAAGTTCGGCGCCAGCGCCGAGATGGCCTGCGAGACGGTCAGGCAGAGCAGCGTCAGCAGCAGCACCCGCCGCCGCGGCCACTGCGCCGTCCAGCGCACCAGCGGGATCGTCGTCACCGCCGCCACCACCGCATACCAGGCCAGCAGGGTTCCGACCAGCGCCTCACTGACGTTCAGGCCGGGTGCTATCGCCGGCAGCGCACCGACCGGCAGGATTTCGGCGGTGGCGTAGACGAACGCCGCCCCCGCCAAAACCGTCAACTGCACCGCGGTCCGGGGTGTCCACGGTCCGCTGCGCGGAATTCGGGTTTCGACTGTCATGGCGTCATGGCGAGCGTGCCGCGGGCGAGCCGATAGTCGATGACCGGATGCTGGCTTGGCCCGCTCGAGCGGCCCCTACGTTACCTGGCCGACACCGGTTATTCGTGCAGGCTGCCTCAGGAGCGCATCAGTCGCGCGATCGCCGCCGAGGCTTCGGCGAGTTTCGCCTCCGCCGCATCGCCACCCTCGGCGGCCGCCCGGGTCACGCAGTGGCCCAGGTGCTCGTCGAGCAGGTTCAGCGCCACCGACCGCAATGCGCTGTTGGCGGCGCTGATCTGGGTGAGCACGTCGATGCAGTATTTGTCCTCGTCGATCATCTTGGCGATGCCCCGCACCTGGCCTTCGATGCGACGCAGTCGCTTGCTGTAGTCGTCCTTGCGGGGCGAGTACCCGTGCTCAGCAGCGGTCATCCGGCCACTGTAGCGCTGTGATACATACCCCTACCGGGTATTTAAATTGTTTTGTCCCGCTGTTCGCCACCGGCATACTTGGCTCATGCCTTCGGAGCCCACCGCGCCCTCAGTGACCCCGGCAACCCCGGCGACCCCGGCGACCCCGGCCGGGGTTGACATCAAACCGCGCAGCCGCGATGTCACCGACGGACTGGAGAAGACCGCCGCCCGCGGAATGCTGCGGGCGGTGGGCATGGGCGACGACGACTTCGCCAAACCGCAGATCGGGGTGGCGTCGTCGTGGAACGAGATCACCCCGTGCAACCTGTCGCTGGACCGGCTGGCCAAAGCCGCCAAGGACGGGGTGTTCGAAGCGGGCGGCTACCCGATGGAGTTCGGCACCATCTCGGTCTCCGACGGCATCTCGATGGGTCACGAGGGCATGCACTTCTCGCTGGTGTCCCGCGAGGTGATCGCCGACAGCGTGGAGACGGTGATGTGCGCCGAACGCCTGGACGGGTCGGTGCTGCTGGCCGGCTGCGACAAGTCGCTGCCGGGGATGCTGATGGCCGCGGCTCGACTGGATCTCGCCGCGGTGTTCCTCTACGCCGGTTCCACCATGCCCGGGTATGCCCAGCTCTCCGACGGCACCGAGCGCGAGGTGACGATCATCGACGCGTTCGAGGCGGTCGGCGCCTGTTCGCGCGGGCTGCTGTCCCGCGAGGACGTCAAGGTGATCGAGCGGGCCATCTGTCCCGGCGAGGGCGCGTGCGGCGGCATGTACACCGCCAACACGATGGCCAGTGCGGCTGAGGCACTGGGCATGTCGCTGCCGGGCAGCGCTTCGCCGCCCGCCGTCGACCGCCGCCGCGACGGGTACGCCCGGGCCAGCGGCCGGGCCGTGGTGGAATTGCTGCGCCGCGGCATCACCGCTCGGGACATCTTGACCAAGGAGGCGTTCGAGAACGCCATCGCGGTGGTGATGGCCTTCGGCGGCTCGACCAACGCGGTGCTGCACCTGTTGGCGATCGCCCACGAGGCCGGCGTCGAACTGTCCCTGAAGGACTTCTCCCGGGTCGGTGCGAAGGTGCCGCACCTGGCCGACGTGAAGCCGTTCGGCGCGCACGTGATGTATGACATCGACAAGATCGGCGGCGTGCCGGTGATGCTCAAGACGCTGCTGGAAGCCGGTCTGCTGCATGGTGACTGCCTGACCGTCACCGGGAAGACGATGGCGGAGAACATCGCCGAGCTCAGCCCGCCGATCGTCGACGGCAAGGTGCTGCACGCGCTGACCAACCCGATCCACCCGACCGGCGGCATCACCATCCTGCACGGCTCGCTGGCTCCGGAGGGCGCGGTGGTCAAGTCGGCGGGCTTCGACACCGACGTGTTCGAAGCCACCGCACGGGTTTTCGACGGCGAGCGGGCCGCCCTCGACGCGTTGGAGGACGGCACCATCACCGCCGGCGACGCGGTGGTGATCCGCTACGAGGGCCCCAAGGGCGGGCCTGGCATGCGCGAGATGCTGGCGATCACCGGCGCCATCAAGGGTGCCGGCCTCGGCAAGGACGTGCTGCTGCTCACCGACGGCCGGTTCTCCGGCGGGACGACCGGGCTGTGCGTGGGCCACGTCGCCCCGGAGGCGGTGGACGCCGGTCCGATCGCGTTCATCCGCGACGGCGACCGGATCCGGCTCGACGTGGCCAGCGCGACGCTGGACGTGCTGGTCGATCACGACGAGTTCGCCGCCCGCTCAGCGGGTTTCACCCCGCCGCCGCCGCGCTACAAAACCGGTGTGCTCGCCAAGTACCGCAAGCTGGTCGGCTCGGCGGCAACCGGAGCCGTCTGCGGGTAGCCTTGCCCGGCCCCTTTGGCGCGAGCGTGCGCAGTTGTACGTGAGCACCGGCGTGTCCGTGTACAGACCCGCACGCTCGCGAGGTAGGAACCTACTTCACTACGGCCAGGGCGAAACCGTCCCAGCCCTTGACCCCGACCGTCTGGATCGCGGCGGCGTCCAGCCGCGGGTGCTCACCGAGCAGATCCAGCGACCGCCGGGTGCCCTCCGCCGCGCTGTCGTTCGGTGCCAGCACCCGCCCGTCCCGGATCACGTTGTCCACCACGATGACCGAGCCCGGACGGGCCAGTCGCACCGCCCACTCGACGTATGCGGCGTTGTTCTCCTTGTCGGCGTCGATGAACACCAGGTCGAACGGCTCGCCCCGCAGGGTGGGCAGTGTCTCCAGCGCGGCGCCCACCATGACGTGCACCCGGTCCCCGACACCCGCCCGGTCCAGGTTGGCGCGGGCCACCTCGGCGTGTTTCGGCTCGTACTCCAACGTCACCACCGAACCGTCCACGCCGACCGCCCGGGCCAGCCAGATGGTGCTGTAGCCGCCAAGGGTGCCCAGCTCCAGAACGCGTTTCGCCCGGGTCGCCCTGACCAGCAGATTCAAGAACTTGCCCTGCTGGGCAGAGACGGCGATAGCCGGCAATCCGGCCGCCTCGCTGGCCTCGACCGCGGCCGTCAGCGCCGGGTCGTCGCCCACCAGCAGCTCATCCAGGAAATCGTCAACGTCACGCGCGGTCGGCTGCTGGCTCATGGGAAACCACGCTAGCCGACCACCGGCTACCGGTCGCTTTCGGTCACCGCACACCTTCTTGCGTGAACACCGTCCGCAACACGTACCCCAGTTCCGGGCCCATCACCGCTTCGGCCAGCGCGCAGAAGGTCGCGACGAAGTCCGGCCCGTGCGCCGGGCGGCCGTCGCACAGGTGGTGGGCGATCTCATGCAGCACCACCAGCTCGCGCATCGCCCAGCCGCCGTCGCGCCGCTCCGGAAGCGCGATAACACCGGCGCCACCGTGGCTTTCGTAATGCGCGCCGGTCGCGGCACGCCGCGCCCGCGCCGACAGCGGGCCGGCCAGCGGCCAGCGCTGCCGGACCGCCGGCGACGCCAGCACCTCGTCGGCATAGCGCTGTACCGCCGCCACCGAACCGAATCGCGCCTCCGGCGGCAGCGTCAGCTGGGTTCCGCAGAACTCGACCGCGCGCGACCCGTGCCCAGCGGCGCGGTCGAACAACGTGCGGACGAACTCCTCGGCGGCATAGACCTTGGCGCGCTGCGTGTCGCGCGTCCCGGCCGGCCCGCTCACCGCCCCAGCGCGGTCCGTGCCGACGACAGCTCCGGGCCCTCCCCCAGCCGCGCCCGCCGGCCGGCGCGATCCCCGGCCCGCCGCGCCGCCGACGAGTAGCCCGCCGACGCCCGGCTGGCCCGCCAGGTGCCGCGCGCCCGAGAGGCGCTGCGGTAGTAGTCCTGCAGCTCGACCTCTTTGTTACGCAGCGCCAGCGCCGTACCGGGCGCACGGCTGCGGCCGCGGGTCGCCTCGTGTCGGGTTTGTTCCCGAGCCTCGGCCAGGCGAGACCCGATCCGGGCACCGAACGCGAGCTGGAAGTTCAGCCTGGCGGTGATGGTCGGGGTGGGCCGGTGCGCGCCGGAGGAGATGTAGGCGTCCGAAGCCCGCACCATCTGGACCACCAGGCTGGCATAGAGCGCATGGACCGCATCGATGTCCTCGGCGAACCCGTAGGCGTACACCAACGTCGAGTTCGACGCGACGTCACAGCGCACATCGTTGGCCGAGGCGATCACCACGAACAGCTGCACGTAGGTGCGCAGCCCGCGGGTACCCGGCTCACCGATCGTGATGGTGCGCTGGACCGGGGCCTGCGCCGGCGACCGCCGTGCGGCGTGCGACCGGGCCACCGCCAGGTCGATCGAGGTCGCGGTGGCCAGCCGCTGCGCCGCCTCGGTGAACGCCTCGGCTTCGTGGACGTTGTCGGTGCCCTCCGCCTGGCGCAGCAGGGCGGCGATGCGGGCCAGCATCTTGTCGTCAGTCATGGCGCTGCTCCTCCGCATCGCTGCGCTCTGCCTCGTCGGCAACGCGAGTCACGGTCTTCCCTTCGTCGGCAGGGCCAACGTAACCGACGACACCGACACCCGGGTCAACCCCTAGATCCGGGCGTCGATCCAGCCCACCACGTCGTCGAGCACCCTCGCCCGCTCCGGCTCGTTGAACACCTCGTGATACAGGCCCGGATAAACCTTCAGCTCGACATCGGCGGACCCGGCGCACGCCGCGAGCCGCCGGCTGCCGTCGACCGGAACCAACCGGTCATCTTCGCCGTGCACGATCAGCAACGGCGCCGCCAGCGCCGACGCGCGCTGCTCCATCGTGTCGGAGACCCGCAGCAGCGCCCGGGCGACACCGGCCGGCACCAGTCCGTGGTGCACCAGCGGGTCGGCGTCGTAGGCGGCGACCACCGCCGGATCGCGCGACACCCCGCTGCTGTCCAGCTTCTGGATCGGCAGACCCGGTGCGACTGCGCCGACGAGCTTGCCGACCAATGCCAGCACCGGGGAGACGGCGCCGCCCATCGACACCGCCGGACCGGACAGCACCATCAGCCGGTAGTCGTCCGGGTGGTCGACGCCGTAGCTGAAGACGATCCCGCCACCCATGCTGTGGCCGAGGACAATCCGCGGCAGAGCCGGATGCTCACGGGTGGCGATGCCGACCAAAGTGTGGAAGTCGCCGGTGTATTCGGAGATGTCCCGGCACAGCACCGGCTTGCCGCCGGACCGGCCGTGCCCGCGGTGGTCCAGCGCGTAGGTCGCCATGCCAGCCCCGCCGAACCGTTGCGCCACATGATGGTAGCGACCGGCGTGCTCGCCGAAGCCGTGCGACAGCACGACCACCGCGCGCGGCGGCGGGTCCGGTGTCCACACGTCGTAGACGATCCGCACACCGCCGACACCGCTGAAGTCGTGCTCGGCGCGGGTGGTTGCCATCAGGGCAGCCTAACCGGGGCGAGCCGGGTCCAGGTAGCCTGACCTGCCATGGGACGAGTGGACGACAAAGTTGCGCTGATCAGCGGTGGTGCTCGCGGCATGGGGGCCGCGCATGTGCGGGCGCTGGTCGCCGAGGGTGCGAGCGTGGTTATCGGTGACGTGCTCGACGAGGAGGGTGAGAAGCTCGCCCTCGAGTTGGCGGACACCGGCGGAGCCGTCCGGTTCGTCCATCTCGACGTCACCCAGCCCGACCAGTGGCAGGCGGCCGTGGCGACGGCGATCGACGGATTCGGCAAGCTCAACGTGCTGGTCAACAACGCCGGGATCGTCAACGGCAATACGCTGCAAGACTTTCCGCTGGCCGACTGGCAGAAGATCATCGACGTCAACCTGACCGGGACGTTTTTGGGCATGCAGGCCGCGGTGCTGCCGATGAAGTCCGCCGGCGGCGGCTCGATCATCAACATCGCATCGATCGAGGGTCTGCGCGGCAGCCCGGGGCTGTACGGCTACGTGGCCTCCAAGTTCGCGGTGCGCGGGCTGGTCAAGGCGGCCGCCCTGGAGTTGGCCGAGCACAACATCCGGGTCAACGCGGTGCTGCCCGGCTTGGTCCGCACCCGGATGACGATCGGCATCCCCGATGACTTCCTGCAGATCCCACTCGGCCGCGGCGCCAAGTCCGCCGAGGTGGCGTCCTGCGTACTGTTTCTGGCCTCCGACGAGTCGTCCTACTGCACCGGGGCGGACTTCGTGGTGGACGGCGGCCTGACGGTCGGGGTACCGCACAAGACGTCGTAACCTGGGTTGATGGGTACCGACATCCGCCGCGCCGCGGATCGGGCGGTGACCAAAGCGCCCTGGCTGAAGTCGCGGCATTCGTTCTCGTTCAACGATTACTACGATCCGGACAACACCCACCACGGGCTGTTGCTGGTCAACAACGACGATATCGTCCACCCACGCAGCGGCTTTCACGCCCATCCGCACCGCGAGATGGAGATCGTCACCTGGGTGCTCAGCGGTGCGCTGACCCACCACGATTCAGCCGGCAATTCCGGTGTGGTCTATCCCGGCCTGGCGCAGCGGATGTCGGCGGGCACCGGTATCCAGCACTCGGAGATGAATGAGTCTGCCGGTGAGTCGGTGCATTTCGTACAGATGTGGGTGGTCCCCGACACTCCGGGATGCGAGCCCGGCTATCAGCAACAGGACATCGCCGCCGATCTGGCCGGTGGCGCCCTGGTCGCGGTCGCTTCCGGCACCGGTCAGGCCGCGATCACGATCGGCAACGCCGGCGCCGCCCTCTACGCGGCGCGACTGCAGCCCGGCGACAGTGTCGAGTTACCGGATGCGCCTTACCTGCATTTGTTCCTGCCGTTGGGTAAAGCGACCCTGGAAGGCAGCGCGGAACTGGGCGCCGGCGACGCGGTTCGCTGCACCGGCCAGGGTGGTCAGCGGGTGACCGCCACCGCACCGGCGGAGTTGCTGGTCTGGGCAATGGATTACGGGCTGGGCGACCGGGCGTGATTCCGGCGTGATTGCACCGGAATCGAACCGCGGTTTGCCCGTGACAAGAGTTAACGATGTTTTTGGTGTGGCGGTCGTTATTATTCGATCGTGACACACCATCGGAGGGGTCCGGGCGTGACGGTGCGCCGCCAGCTGGCCCGCTGCGCGTCGCTGATCCTGTGCCTGACCCTGGTGACCAGCACCGGCGGACCCGTCGCGCGCGCCGCCGACGGACGCGACCTGCTGGCCAGCGCGATCGCCTCGGCGCGCGGGTCCTACCTGGTGTACAACTTCGGCAGCGGGCATCCCACCCCGTTGCTGGACGCGGCCGGCAACTGGTACGAGATGAACGGCGGCGGGCACCTGCTGGTGGTCAAATCGGCGGCGCAGCGGTTGGCGCCGCGCCTGCTGGTGGACACCCACCGCGGCTACCAGGCGCGCTGTGAACGCAATCCGCGGGCGCGGGCCGGCGACGGGTCGGTGCAGGCCTCGGAGACCTATTCGCCGTGGCAGGCCTGGCAGGTGCTGGGTCAGCCGACGGTCGCCATCAACGCCAACTTCTTCGACGTCCGCGGGCAGCGTGGCGGCACCTGGCGGTCGACCGGTTGCAGCTCACCGCTGGGCGTCTACGTCGACAACACCCGCGGGCAGGGCCGGGCCAATCAGCCGCTCACCGGAACCGTGGGCTACGCGGGCCGGCCGGACCTGTCCGGGGCCGCCCTGGCGACGATGATCATGCCGACCCGCGGTGCGCCATATGTGGTGTGGCCCCGAGGAGGCCGGGACGGTCGCGACTACAACGCCGCCGGACCGGTAGTCCAGGGGCTGGTCGACCGGGGCGACCGGTTCGTCGCGGTGAGCGGCCTGGGGCTACTGGCGCCCGGCGTCACCGGTCAGCTCAACGACGGTGGGCCCAGCGCGGCCCGCACCGCGATCGGCTACTCGCGGCAGCGCGATGAGATGTACGTCTTCCAGGGCGGCAGCTACACCCCCGACAACATGCAGGACCTGTTCCGCGGGCTGGGCAGTGAGAACGCGGTGCTGCTGGACGGCGGCGGCTCGTCGGCGATCGTGCTGCGCCGCGACACCGGTGGCCGGTGGGGTGGCGCCGGCACGCCCAGGGGATCGTGTGACACCCGCGAGGTGCTCTGCGATTCGCACGAGCGGACGCTGCCCAGCTGGCTCGCGTTCAACTGAGGCCGGATCACCCGAACCGGAAGAGCAGCAGACTCACCGTGACCAATGCGGCGGCCGACGCGATCACCGGGGCGACCACCAGCTGCGACAGGGTCGCGCCGACCACCGCACCGCCCACCATGACCAAAACCACGCTGTAGCGCAGCTTTTCGCGTCTCCCCGTTCCGCCCGCCAGTCGGCTGTCCACCCCGATGCCGACGATCGTCGAGGTGAGCACCGTGGTGTAGAGCTCCTGAATGCCGAACTGCCGGGCGGTTGAGTTCTGCAGACCGAACGCCAGCGCCAGCCCGGCGATCAGGATCAGTTTGGTGTCGTCGTGGTAGCGGAGCACGCCGGCACCGGCCAGCGCCGCGAGGACGAGCAGCAGCGTGATCTCGATCGCCAGCGCGACGGTAAGCCATCGGCGCGTGTCGCGGTACAGCAGGCGCACCAGGCGGCCGCCCAGGATCGCACCCGCCAGGAAGCCGCCGAACGCCAAAACTGCTGCGGTCAAGTCGATCCCGGTCCCCGGGACGAACAGGAAGCCGAGGAAGATCGCGTTGCCGGTCATGTTGGCCACGAAGACATGGCCCAGCAGCAGCACGCTGACCGCGTCGACCAGCCCGGTGGCGAAGGTCAGCAGGAGCAGCGCCGCCACGGTGAGCCGCTCGGACAGCGGCGAGGCGATCGGTGTTCGCGGCACTGGCTCGGTCAGATGCTGCCGGCGCGGCGACTCAGAGCTTGGGCGTCAGGTTCAGCGAGGTGATCGTCGGCATCTTGGTGATCACCCACCGGCGGTGGTCACGTTTCATGAACAGCCGGTGCGACTGGTACTTCAGCGACGGCATCGTCTTGTTCACCTCGCTGGTCGCGCTGGTGTTGGTGTACACCAGCACGACCGCATCGGGGCCTTCCAGTGATTCGACTGCGGCACCGGTGATCTCGGTGCTGTCGGTGACTTTCGCCTGCTTGTTGGAGGTGGCGATCGCATCGATGAACTTGCGGTAATCGTGGTCGAGATCCCCGCTGAGGAACACCGAAGCCCGGTCGGCGAGGGTGTCCATGTTCTCCGGTGTGTAGTTCCACAGCGTGTTGATGGCGCGCACCGCCGTCTTGACGATCTGCTGCTTGGTGGCCACCACGGCGCGATCGGCCAGGTACGGCTGCAGGGCTGCGCCGGCGAACGCCGCGGCGCCGACGAACAGCGCGGCCGACATCGCCACGGCCACCGCGGGCCGCGGCCCGGTGATTCGCCGCTTCGAAGTGACCGGTGCGACCGGGGCCGCCGCTTCCCCGGCCGGGCCGGAATCGGCGTCGTCGTTTTTGGGCCGGAGTCGCCACTTGGGCCTGGGCGGGGCGGCGTCCTCGGATTCCCCGGCCTGCTCGGCCTCCTCGGAAAGCTCGGCCCGCTCGGTCGCCCCGGTCACCGTGTCATCGGAGACCTCCTCGGTCACCTCGCTCACGCTATCTGCGACAGGTTGCTGATCTTCCACTGGCCGCCCTCCTTCCTGGCCGTCGCGATCCACCGGACCGCGGTGTCCAACGTTTGCTTGCCGTCCGGCGACTTGGCGGTGACGTTCGCGGCGATCAGCACGTTCGCGCTGCCGTCGTCGGCCCACCTCTCGATCCCCGCCTCCAGGACCGTGCCCGTCGTCGGCTCCCCCTTGGCGGTGAGCAGCAGGATCGTGTTCGCATTCTCCTGGAACTGCTTGGCGAAGTCGCCGGTGGCGTGGGCGAGTATCCGGTCCAGGTACGCGTTGGCGTTGTAGGGGTCCACCGACAGGAACTGGGTCATGAAGAAGCCGACTTCGCCGAGCACCGCGACGTCCCGCATCAGCGCCCTGCGATGCGTCTCATGTGAGACCAGCATCAGGGCGCACGCGGTGATCGCCTCCGCGGCCGCCAATCCGGCGACGCCCAGGCGCAGGCCCAGCCGGCCCGGCCGCCAGCGCCGCCGTCCCGCGATCACCCGTTCGACGAACAGCGGTGCGGCACCCGGTTCGACGCGGCGGCGCGGGCTCAATGTCCGTCCCCGGTGGCTGCGGGCTTGGCCAGCACGGTCAGGTCGTCCAGCAGCCAGTGCGCGGCCGTTTCGACGAAGCTGACCTTCACCGTGGCGCTGATCGCCCGCTGCTGGTCGTCATGGCCGCGCTGGCCCAGCAGGAACAGCAGCATCGTGGCGCGGTGCGGTGCCGCCGACAGCACGGCGTGCGAGGACGCCCAATACTGGTTGGCGACCGGTGGCTTCTTCTCCACCGTCTGCTGTTCGACGACCAGCTTCTCCCGGTACCGGTCGGTCACCAGCGACCGCGCGCGTTCGAAGTCGGCCTGCAACGATTCCGGACGGTAGCTCAGCACCTCCTCGACGATCTTCGCTCCCTGTGCGCCGATCTGCGTACGGGCCCGGTCACTGGCCTGCTCACGCTGATAGACCACCTGGTAGCTCAGCACCGCTCCGGCGATGCAGAGCAGCGCGGCGACCAGCGACACCAGCGCAACCGAGCCGAGCGGGTTCCGCGGCGACCGGCGCAGTTCGACGCGGTGGACTTCGGTGCCGACCAGCAGGTCGGCGAACGTGCGCCGACGCGGGTCCCACAGCGGCCACAGCCAGCCGACGAACAGCGACAGCGTGTCAACCAAGTGGGCCAGGTCGCGGACCAGCAGCCGCCACGGACCGACTTCGGTCGCGGCGGTGGCCCCGTCCGCGTTACCCGACCGGTTGGGTCGGACCACCGCGATGCCCATGGCGGCGCGGCCCACGCTCCACCCGGTGGCGGCCGGCAGCAGCATCCGATTGCCCGCGGTGAGCAGCAGTGCGAGCCCGCCGATCAGCACACATGGCCACCACCACGGGCTGCCCAGCGGCACGGTCGAACCGGCCAGCGCCATGGCGATCACCACCGCGGTCCCGGGGATCACGTCGACGGCCAGCGCCACCGCGCGCATCCACCAGGGCGCCGCCGGACCGGCCCGGTGTGCATCGGCCGGCTGAGATCGTTCCGGCTCCGTCGACATCGGCTCGGTCGTCGAAGTCGTCGGGATTCCGGCGTCGGCGACCATCGCCGTCACCGCGCCACCTGGTCGAGCTTGGCGATCTTGTACCGGCCGTCCTCCTGCGCCATCTGCACCCGCAGCCGGTAGCCGAACTCCTGGCCCTTCTGCGCGGCGTTGTCGATCCTGACCCGCATGGCCAGCAGCAGGTCAACCGAACCGTCCGGGTTGTTGCGCTCCAGCGCCGTGCGCAGCTCCGAGACCTGGACGTGGACGTTGGCCACCTGGTAGGCCTGGGTCAGCGCGGCGGCGTACAGCTGCGCTTGCGCTCCGAAATCCCCGGTCGAACACTCGAAGATCTTCTGCTGCGCCGCGCGCAGGCTTGCGGCATCCGGCGCCTGGGTGGCCACCACGCATTCCTCGGCCGCCGCGATCGCCGCGCGGTCATCGCGAGCCAGCGCGCGGCTGTGCTGGTTCGCCCGCAGAGCGAGGTAGCCGCCGCCGGCCACCGCGATCGCGAGTACCGCGAGCACGGCGCCGACACGAGTCAACCCGCGGTCGTCGAGCCGCGACGTGCCGTGCGCTGCCGCACCGTCGCCAGCCCGCGGCGCGGTATCGACGGCGGGCACGTCGCCCACAACGGCGGTGGTGTCGAAGGTCGCGGCCTCGGGAGCGTCAGCGGACGTTTCGGTGTCGTCCTGGTCGGCGGGGTTCAGCTGGCTGGCGCCAGCATCTCCTTCCATCCGTCATCTCCTGTGTCGCTCTGGTTCTCGACGGCAAACTTGGCCCCGTCCGGGGTCACCACCTCGCCGCTTTGCACATCGTAGATTGCCGAGGCAGGCCCCATGGCAGTGTAGATGCACGGGTTGGGCTGCTGCCCGTTGCACTGCACGATGCCGTTGCCGGGCCGGGTCAGCGGATCGCTCTTCGGCGGCGGCGTGCCCGGCAGTTTGTCGGCGGGCAGCGGGATCATGCCGGTCTCGATCGACGGCGCCTGGATGACGTGGCCCGGTTCCACCGGCTGGTCGCAGCGCGCGCCGGGCGCCGGACAGTTGCGGATCTGGTTGGGGTCGCCGTACCACGGGTTGGTCCCCCACGGGATATACGGCTTGTCGCTACGGCATTCCTTCGGCGTCGCCGCCCGCTTGCCCGGGACGTCCATGCACGGGATGTTGCGCACCCCGCGTACGGCGTTCTGGGCGTCTTTCGGGATCTTGCACCAGTTGTCGTCCGGGATCTCCGCCAGACTGGTGTCGGCCGGCGCGCGCCACATCGATGTGGGCACATACCCGGTGAAGCACGCCGGCGGCGGGTTGACGAATCCGCCGGGAACACCGAATGCGCCAAAGTCGGCGAACGGCGCGGTGAATGTCTCGATGGCCCCCACCAACTGCGGCAGCAGCACCAGCACCTCTTCCAGGCCGGGGAGGTACTTCTTGGCCATGTTGGTGACGACGGCGGTGTTGGCCAGCGTCGCGGGCAGCGATTCCCGCACGGCACTGAGCGTCGAGGTCAGTTGCTCCTCGGTCGGCGCCCCCTGCCGCAGCAGGTTTTTGACCTGCGCATCCTTTTCGGCTGCCTGCCCGGCCAGCTTGTTCAGGTTGCGCGCCCAGCGCTCGATCGCACCGCCGGTGCTGGCCTGGCTGTCGATGATCGGCCCGGCGTTGACGATGATGTCGTGCACGTCGGTGATCTGGTTCTTGAAGTCGCCGGCGATCGCCTGGGTGGCGTCGACCATCCGCTGCAGCGCCGGGCCGAGGCCGGCGACGGACGCCGCCGACTCGTCCAGCAGTGCGGCGACCTTGTTGGCCGGCAGCACCTCCAGCCCGCGGTTGGCCGAGTCCAGAACCGGGCCGATCTCGGCCGGCACCGTGCCCTTGGTGATGGTCTGGCCCGCCGTGAAGTACTTGCCGGGATTACCCTCCGACACCAGGTCCAGGTACTGTTCGCCGACCGCGGAGACCGAGTGCACGTTCGCCGACGAGTCGATGGGGACTTTGAAGTGCTTGTCGATGCTCAGCGTCGCCTGCGCGCCGGTCTCGGTCGGCTGCAGGTCGGTGACCTTGCCGATGGTGGTGCCGCGATAGGTCACGTTCGCCGTCGGGTACAGCCCGCCGGAGGCCGGCAGGTCGGCCTTGAGCTGGTACTGACCGATGCCCATCAGGGTCGGAATCCGCAGGTAGTACCAGCCCAGCGTGACCAGCGCCACGATCGTGATGATGCCGAAGCCGATCAGCTGCCGTTTGATCAGGTTGGTCAGCAATTCCGGTCCCCCCTCTCGATGAGGTTCGCGCTGTGCGGGTTCGGCGTGTACCGGACGTCCGGGATCATCCGATTGGGGTCATGACCGAACGACTGCTCGAGCGCGCGCAGTGCCCCGGTGTATCCGGTACCGGTGAGCAGCATGTTGTCGATCCGCGAGTAGGTGGCGTCCAACAGGAACGAGGTGTTGATGTAGTCGCCGCGGATCGACTTCTCGGCGGCGCCGACCGGCCAGAGGGTCAGCCCGAACTTGAGCAGGTCGGGCACGAACGGCCCGGCGTGCTCGACCTCCTTCAGCGGGCACTGCAGCGACGCCAGGTCCTGGTGCAGGTTGCCCGACGCCGGCCCCAGGTACTGGTTGGTGACCGCGGCGAACCGGCCCACCGAGTTCGACGCGTTGATGTAGAGGTCCTGTTTCTCGGCGAGGTACTTGCTCAGTGGCGCCGTCTCGGTGAACAGCCGGTCGAGCACGTCGGCCCGCTTGGCGAAGCTGGCCATCAGCACATTGGTGCCGTCGATCGCCCGGTTGATGTCGTTGCGCTGCTCGTTCAGTGCCCCGGTGAAGGTCTTCAGCTTGCCGAGCAGGTCGCGGATCTGCGGCGCCCGCCCGTTGATGATGTTGTAGACCTCGTTCTGCAGCACCTCCAGGTTGGGCACCCCGCCACCCCGGAGGATCAGCGACAGGGTCGCCATCACCTGCTCGAGGTTGGGGTAGGTGGAGGAGTTGGCCAGCTTGATCGTGTCGCCGTTGCGCAGCAGCTCCGTCGAAGCGTTGTCGGGCGCCGACAGCTCCACATGCTGGGAGCCGAGCAGGCTGGTCTGGCCGATCTTGGCGTGTGCGTTCTTCGGCAGCTTGACGCTCTTGTCCAAGCCGACGGTGAGTGTCGGCACCCAGTTCTTGAGGTTGATCGCGCGAATCGAGCCGACCCAGACGTCGGCCACCAGCACCCGGCTGTTGCCGTTCAGCGCGAGCGTGTCCGGCATCTGCACATACACCGTGTAGGCGTCCGACCCGCTGCCCGGAACGCCCGGCACCGGCACGTTCGAGATGCCCTTCCAGCCGCAGGAGCTCAGCATCAGCACCCCGGTCAGCAGCGCCAGCCCCTGCCAAGCCCGGTGCCGGACCCGACGGCCCGCGCTCTGCACGCTCATCGCTCCGCTCCGTGCCTTTTGATTCGCCTTGCTCCTCGCGCCTGCGGCGCTCGTCACGCGGCGCTGTTCCTGTCGGCTCGGCTCGCTCTTCGCGTGTTCCACGCTCATCGCTCCCCTCACGCGCCACCTCCTGTCGACGAGATCGCCTCGGCGGGCAGCGGTG
>DASTNJ010000036.1:0-19860 GCA_035721065.1 Mycobacterium sp. | reverse complement strand
GTGCGACTGCGGCCCCGGGTGACCGGGACGATCAAGCTCAGCGTGCTGGACTGGGAAGACACCATCGATCGCACTGCTCTGGGTTTCGACCAGCTCAAACCCCCGGGCCTGGCCGAGGTCGCCGTGCTCGGCGCGGACGGCCGGCCGATCGCCTCCGCCGACGCCGAGCGCAACCGGGCCCGCAGGGTCACCGTCGACTGCGACCACGGGCCGGTGATCGCGATCGCCGGCCGGTTCGTGCACACGTCGGTGTCGACCACGGTCGGCGCGCTGCTGGACGCAGTGCCGGTGGGCGTGCGGGTCTGCGACACCCGCCCGATCGCGCTGCCGCCGGGGCAACAGGAGCTGCTGATCAGCCCGGGCGAGGCGTTCGTCGTCGACAGTGCCCAGCTGTCCGGCCCCCTGTCGGGCCGGCCGGCCGGGCCGGACCGGGCGGCCGACAGCGGCGTGACACCGGCCGCCACCGGCGCGTGGGGCGCGGCGCAACGCGAGGTTCGGGTGGCCGGCCGCCCGTCGGCCCGGGTGCTTGTGGTGCCGGAGAGCGTCAACCCCGGCTGGGTCGCTCGGGCCGGCGACGGGACGCCGCTGGCGCCGGTCGTCGTCAACGGCTGGCAGCAGGGCTGGGTGCTGCCCGCGGGAACGTCGGGCACCGTCACGCTGACATTCGGTCCCGACCGGCTGTACCGTGCCGGGCTCGCCGTCGGGCTGGCCCTGTTGCCGTTGCTGACGCTGCTGGCCTGGTGGCCGGGCCGGCGCCGGCGCGACCGGGATGCTGAGCGAGACCAAGATCCGCCGGCCGGCCCGTGGGCTCCGCGCCGCGTGGTGGCGGCCGGCGCCGGCCTTGCGGTCGGGGGGGCGATCGCCGGTGTGGCCGGGGTGGCCGTGTTCGGTGCCGCGCTGGGCCTGCTGTACCTGCTGCGCCACCGGCCGCGCGGCTACACCGCGGCGACACTCGGGCTGACCGCGGGCGGGCTGATCGCCGCGGGCGCGGTGCTGAGCGGGCATCCCTGGCGCTCGGTGGACGGCTACGCCGGTCACTGGGCCGGCGTGCAGGTGCTGGCGCTGATCTCGGTGGCAGTGCTGACCGCGGCGGCGGTGACCCGC
Organism: Mycobacterium sp.; assembly: GCA_035721065.1. Lineage (GTDB taxonomy): Bacteria > Actinomycetota > Actinomycetes > Mycobacteriales > Mycobacteriaceae > Mycobacterium. The sequence goes on along the minus strand of DASTNJ010000036.1, from coordinate 18,756 downwards.
GGGCCGCGGGAGCAGTCCTGCGGTTCGGCCGCCCGCTCCTAGGCCGTGGTAGGCCACCAAGGCGGTTTTGCCCAAACGGGTGCCGATGGCCGCACCCGGTCGGGCCTCGCGCAGAATCGACTGTATTCATTGACGCGCAAACAGGAAATTAATTGACGCGTGCGTAAAAAGTTGAGTTACGGCTCAGAAAAATTGAAAACCCTCTTGCTCGAATATAGCCGGAGGCTTAGCATCACCCAACTCGATTAACGAGGCAATGTGTTTTCGGGGGTGGGTTCAATGTCGCGTAGGGACACCAAGAAGCGCGGTCCGCGTTCGGGCAGGGCGGGGACGCGTCGGGAGCGTGCGGTCGGGGCCACCGGCGCGATCAGCGCCTTTCTGGCGTTGGGCATGTCCCCGCTGGCCGGTGTGCCGGCCGCGCGTGCCGATGAGCTGGATCCGGTGTTCGACCAGATCCTCGAGGCGATCGGCGGGCCGGTGACCGGCGCCGACACCCCTGCCGCCGCCGCGGCGGCGGCTGTCGACCCGGTGGCCGGCGCTGCGGCCGGTGCCACAGTCGACTTCGGGCCGCTGCTGCAAACCCTGGAGCAGGACTGGATCACCAGCAGCTTCGGCCAGCAGTTCGACACCGCGATCAACACGCTGTTCAAGGAATTCGATCCCACCCAGGCCGCCGGGGTGTGCGGGCTGATCTGCAACGGCGCCAACGGCATCGACGGCTCCAGTCTGACTGCGGCCCATGGCCAGAACGGCGGGTTGTTGTTCGGCGACGGCGGCAACGCCGGCACCGACGCCGCCGGTAACGGCGGTAACGGCGGGGATGCCGGCCAGTTCGGCGGCGACGGCGGCGCCGGGGGTGCCGGCGCGGCGGGCGGTAACGGCGGCAACGGCGGTGCTGGTGGGGAGTTCTTCGGCACCGGCGGTGCCGGCGGCGCCGGAGGTGTGGGCGGCAACGGTGGTGCCGGGGGTGCCGGGGGTGCGGTCGGCGGTGACGGCGGCAGCGGTGGGGCGGCCGGGGCCGGTGGTCACCCCGGTGCTGCGGGTCCGGGCGGTGCGGGTGGTCAGGCCGGACAGCAAGGCGCGGCCGGCCCCACCGGGGCGACCGGGCCGGAAGGATCCACTGGCAGCACCGGACCGGAAGGATCCACCGGCGCCACCGGATCGACCGGGTCCACCGGCAGCACCGGCTCGCCCGGTTCCACAGGTTCGACCGGCAGCACCGGCAGTACCGGCAGCACCGGCTCCACCGGATCGACCGGATCGACAGGCCCCACGGGATCCACCGGGCCGACCGGATCGACAGGCCCCACGGGATCCACCGGGCCGACCGGCAGCACGGGCTCCACCGGATCGACGGGCTCCACGGGATCCACCGGATCGACGGGCTCCACGGGCAGCACGGGCTCCACCGGGTCCACCGGCAGTACGGGCAGTACAGGATCGACTGGCAGTACCGGATCCACGGGGTCGACCGGGTCCACGGGATCGACTGGGTCGACCGGCTCCACCGGGTCCACCGGCAGTACGGGTTCGACCGGGTCGACTGGTGCGACCGGTGGGCTGACCGCGGCGCAGATCAGCTCGATCGACGCCCAGCTTGCCGCCGCCGGCGACGCGGCCCTGACCCAGCAGCAGATCACCACTATCGACGACGAGATCACCGCCACCGGCGGACAATCCCAGCTGATCGCCGCCGACGACTCCTGCGGCCTGTCGTGTGTCGGCACCGCCGGCACCCAAGCAGCCCCCAACGGTGGTAACGGTGGCGTGGTGTTCGGTGACGGCGGCGCCGGCTGGAACAGCACCGAGGCCGGTGTCGATGGCGGGGCCGGCGGCAACGCCGTGGGCATCGGCGACGGTGGCGCCGGCGGCGCCGGCGCGGCCGGCAACACCGCCCACCCCGACGGCAGCGACGGCGGCGCCGGCGGCAACGCCGAACTGTCCGGCAACGGCGGCGACGGTGGTGCCGGCGGCAACGCCGGATCGACCGGCGACGGCGGCATCGGGGGTAACGGCGGCAATGGCGCCACCGGCCTCAACGGAAGCACCGGCGCCGACGGCACAAAGATCAGCCCCGACGGCATTAACGGCGGCGCCGGCGACAACGGCGGCAACGGCGGCCAAGGCGGGGTCGGCGGCCAAGGCGGCTCGGTCTCCGGTAGCGGCGGGGCCGGCGGCACCGGCGGCGACGGCGGCGACGGCTACGACGAGTTCACCCCGATCGTCGCCGACGACAACGGCGCCGACGGCGGCGCCGGCGGGGCGGGCGGCAACGGCGGCAACGGCGGCGACGGCGGCGCCGGTGGCACCGGTGGCATTGCCACTCACGGCGCGGCGGGAGCCAACGGCGACGGCGGCAACGGCGGCAACGCCGGAGCACCCGGTAACGGCGGCAACGGCGGTGAGGGCGACCGCGGTACGGCCACCATCCACAACGGCGCCGGCGGCAACGGTGGCAACGGCGGGACCGGCGGCAACCCTGGAGCACCCGGCACCGGCGGTGCCGGTGGCGCCGGGTCGGCCGGCGCCGGCGCGAACGGCAGCCCGGTCACCGGCCCGGCCGGCAACGGCGGCAACGGCGGCTACGGCGGCTACGGCGTGACTGCCGGCGACGTCGGCGGCCCCGGTGGCAACGGTGGCAATGGCGGCAACGGCGGCTCGATCGGAAACGGCGGTGCAGGTTACGCCGGCGGTGATGGTGGCTTTGGCGGCTCCGCCAAGGTCTACGGCGGCGACGGCGGCCCCGGCGGGGCCGGCGGCAACGGTGGCAACGGTGGCAACGGCGGCAACGGCTACGGGCCAGGCAACGGCGGTGCCGGCGGTCCCGGCGCTGAAGCCGCCGGCGGCGGGGGTGACGGTTTCGATGGCTCGCCCGGCAACCTCGAAACCGCTCCCGGACCCGCCGGCACCAGTGGGCCCGGCGGTGCCGGCGGCAACGGCGGCGACGGCGGCAACGCCATGGGATCAGGCACCGGAGGCGCCGGCGGCGTCGGCGGCTACGGCGGCTACTCCTTGGGGGGCGGTCCTGGTGACGCTCAAGGCGCGCCCTATGTCAACGGAGGCAACAACCCCTCCGGAGCCGGTGGCGACGGTTCCAACGGCGTTAATGGGGGTATCGCCGGCAACGGCGGCAACGGCGGCAAGGGCGGTTACTCGGTGCACGGCACCGGTGGTGCCGGCGGTCAAGGCGGCCCCGGTGGTGCGGCCAGCGGCGGCGTCGGTGGTGGCGGCGGCGCTGGGGACCTGACCGGCGGCGGCTACGGCGGGGCAGGCGGCGCTGGGGGCACCGATGGCAACGGCGGCAACGGCGGCAACGGTGGCGCCGGAACAACTCCCGGGGTCGGCGGCAACGGCGGCGCCGGCGGTTACCACCCCCCTGAATTTGGCGTAAATAGTTGCGAAGTGGGCGTCACCCCGCCGTTCCCGTGTAACGGCGGCGGCGGGGCCTACTACTTCGGCGGCAACGGCGGCAACGGCGGCAACGGCGGCAACGGCGGCGACGGCGGCAACGGCGGCTTGCCCGGCGGGACTGGTGCATCCGCTGGTGCCGGCGGTCCCGCCGGCAAGGGCGACGCTGGCGGCAACGGCGGTCAAGGCGGCTATGGCACCACCGCAAGCGGCCACAACGGCCTGACCGGCACGACCGGCCACGCCGGCATACCCGGCAAGGCCGGGTAGCGGCCATAACGGGGGCTTTGGCGACAACGGGCGGCCCGAGGCAACGGCGGCAACGGCGGTGGCGGCGGTGCCTACGGCAGTCGGTTGTTACGTCTCTCGGGCATTCGTCTACAAGCCAGCGCATTGTGAGCAGGTCCGCTCGGCGCAAGCGACCAAACACGCTCGCTATAAGCGACTAAACACGCACACACTGTGCGACTAAACACGCACGTATGTGACATCATCTGAACATGGCAGGACGAGTCCCGGCGTCTCCCCTGGGCCGGATTCTGCCTCGGCATGCTTCCGTCGCGGTACACGAAGCGCTGGCAGATACCCGGGTGGTGCTCGTCAACGGGGCGAGGCAGTGCGGCAAGAGCACCCTCGTTGCCACGATCGGCAACGCGTATGGGGCCAGTTGGCGGAGTATGGATCGGGCAGCGACGAGGCAAGCGGCGGAATATGACCCCACCGAGTTTGTCAACAGTGCCCACCCGATGGTCATCGACGAAGTGCAGCGCGTTCCGGAACTGCTGCTCGCTATCAAGGAATCCGTCGACGTGAACCCACGCCCGGGACGGTTCCTGCTCACCGGTTCGGCGAAGGTGATGGCGCTGCGGAAGGTCCCCGATGCGCTGCCCGGGCGGATGGAGACGATCGAACTGTGGCCGCTGTCTCAGGGCGAGATCGATAACGGCCCGGATCGCTTCGTGGACGCGGCCTTCGCGCACGGTGTTGAACTGGACCACTCGTCAACCCAGACGCGTGCCGACTACATCGAGCGCTTGGTGCGCGGCGGGTTTCCCGAAGCCGTGGCCCGCACCGGCAAACGGCGCGCGCGTTTCTTCAAGTCCTATGTCGCCGACTTGATCAATCGCGACGTCGCGCAACTTTCCGAGATCGAGCGGTCCTCAGACATGCATGCCCTGACCAAACTAGTGGCCGCCCGATCAGGGCAGCTATTGGTCCCGGGAACCGTCGGTGGCGCGCTCGGGCTTCCGCGGGACACCACGACCCGCTATCTGCGACTCCTCGAAGAGGTGTTCTTGATCAAGCGAATACCGGCGTGGTCACGCAACATGAACACCCGGGCCATTGCCACATCAAAGGTCGCGATGGTGGATTCCGGCGTGGCCGCGAACCTGCTCGGCCTCAGCGAGCACGCGCTGAACGCCGTCGATGCGCCTCTGGGGCCATTGTTGGAGGGATTCGTGCTGATGGAACTGACCCGTCAGCTCACCTGGTCCGACGAGGACGTTGAGCTGTACCACTACCGCACCAAAGACAAGGTCGAGGTCGACGCCGTATTGGAGAACAGCCGGCGCCAGGTCATCGGTATTGAAGTCAAGGCGGCGTCGACGGTGCGGGCGGCCGATTTCCGCGGCCTCACCCACCTTGCGGATCGACTGGGCGATGCGCTGCTCGCCGGTTTTGTTCTCTATACCGGAGACGAGACGCTCCCGTTCGGCCCGAAGTTTCGAGCGCTCCCGATCAGCGCCCTCTGGCAGACGCCGGCTCCCTGAACGTCGTATCGGACCCTGCCCGGGCCGGATCACTGGTGATGTTCCCCGATGAGCTTTACCGCCACGCCAAGCGAGTCGCACGCGGTCACGAAATGACCCTCGCCGAGGTCGCCACCTCGGCGGCGCGCGGTACTACCTGGCCGGCTCACTGAACGGCATACTGTGCAGTATGCCAACTACGTCGATCAAGGTGCCCGTCGAGTTGCGCGACCGTCTGTCTGCCCTGGCCCGGCGGCAGCGGATGACCCTGGCGGCCGCCATCACCCACGCCCTCGACGTCGCCGAGAGCACCGAGTTCTGGGAGCGGGTGCGCGCTTCGATGCCGGAGCGGCCTTCCCCCGGTTCCGCGTCGGCCGATGATCTGGACCGAACGCTTGCCGACGGGCTGGACCCAGACGAGGACTGGGGCGACGTGCTTTGAAGCGGGGAACAATCTGGCTGTGCGACTTCGGGCACCCGCGTGGGCACGAGCCGGGTTTTCAGCGCCCCGCGGTGCTGGTCTCGGTCGAGGAGATCAACCGGCGGGCGCTGCCGGTCGTCCTCCCGGTCACCCGCACCCGCCGCGGATATGCAACCCATATCGAGTTGGAGAGGACCCTGCCGGTCACCAGCTATGTGCAGTGCGAACTCATCCGCGCAGTGGCCGGCGACCGGTTCCTGCGCCAGGTCGGTGAAGTGGATCCGATCGACATGCTGCGGATAGCCAAGGTGCTGTCCCGCATCCTCGGAATCTGAGCCCTACGGCGCCGCTTCCAGCTGGTCCACCTGCGCCTTGAACAGCCGCATCAATTCGTCGACGCTGTCGGCTTCGACCGGCGCGCTGCCGTCACCGCCGCGGCGGCTGAACTCGTTGTTGCGAGCGGTGATCAGCACGCCGCGGTAGTAACCGGAAATCGTGGTGGTGGTCATCGACAGCACGAGCGGGATGCCGGGCAGCGGTGAGCTGGAACTCTTCATCACGGTGGCGACCGCCCAGGACGGCAGATCGGCTACCTCCAGCGGGTCCAGTTGGGTTTCCACGCTCGCTGCGGCGCCGGGCCGGCCCAGCGACACCGAGAACGTCCGGCAGTGGGCGACCGCGTCCTTCAGATTCGTCCGGTCCGGGGTGATCGCCAGCCGCACCTCCATCGAACGGATGCCGCCGCGGCCCGCCTTCGACACCGCGGCATAGGCCGACTGGGTCGCCGATTTCGGGTATCCGTAGAAGTCGGCGCATTCCGCGGGATCGATGACGATGTCCGAGGCCCCCGGCTCTTTGCCCGCGTTGCCGACACCGCTGGTCCGCCGGCCGCCCTCGAATTCCGGGAACGCCGACTTGCCGACCAGCAGGTCTCTGGTCAGCTCGGTGATGTCCGGCTTGGCGGAAGTCTTTCCCCCGCCGGCACCCCGGCCGACGCCGAGGGCGAACACCGCGAACAGCGAACCCGCGACGACGACGACAGCGGCGGCGATCAAGGCCGCCCAGAGAGCCTTCCGGGACCGGCGCGGCGGCTGCGGCCCGACCGGGAATCCGGACTCGTCGACCCAGAGCGGCCAGCCGGGTGGCGGCGGCGGCCACGACGGGTCCGGTCGCCAGTTGCTGTCCGGCACCCAGCCGGGGGGCGCGGCCGGCCAGTTGGGCGGCGGGTTGAAACGCATCCGGTGTCTCCCATGTCGAGGCTGGCTCTGCGGCGAGCCTACGGGAGCCGATACCGGGTGAGACGGGGCAGTCAGTAGGCGGTCGGTCGCAACCGGGTGCCGGCCGATGCCTCCGGGGCGGACGAAGCCGGCGCCTCGCCTTCGGCCCGTCGGGCGGCGGCGAGCATACGCTCGCTGAGGTCCAGGCACTGTGACTCGCCGGCGCCGTTGAACGAGAATGCCAGCCGGCGCACCTCAATGGCGAACCGGTGCAGGTCATCACGTGTTTCACTGAGGCGGGCGTCGATGGCTGAAGTGGTGGAACGAGTCATTCCGGGTGCTCCGTTCATTGGTGGCCAGCTACGTGAGCAAGCCCAAACGCTAGAGCACCGCACTGAACACACCCTGGTGCGGGAACGATGACGAAGCTATTAACGCGCGACGCTTTTACTTTCAAATTGCGGATTTTCATGCGGTCGCACCCAGGAAAGTCTTACGACACCTGCAGCGCGGACAACAGTGGCAGGCTGGTGGTGCACCCGCCAACCGCAGCGCAGAAGGAGGCCACCGTGCCCACGACAGCCACCACCGGCATAGCGACGATCAACCCGGCAACCGGCGAGACGGTGAAGACGTTCACCCCGGCCACCAGCGAGGAGATCGACGCCGCGATCGGGCGGGCGGCCGCGCGGTTCGCCGGCTATCGCCGCACCAGCTTCGCCCAGCGCGCCCGCTGGATGCACGCCACCGCCGACCTGCTCGAAGCCGAAGTCGACGAGGTCGCGGCGATGATGACGTGCGAGATGGGCAAGACCCTGGCGTCGGCCAAAGCCGAGGCGCGCAAATGTGTGACGGGCTTCCGGTTTTACGCCGACCACGCCGAGGCGCTGCTGGCCGACGAACCCGCCGATCCCTCGCTGGTGGGCGCGTCCAAGGTGTTCGCCCGGTACCAGCCGATCGGAGTGGTGCTGGCGGTCATGCCGTGGAATTTCCCGCTGTGGCAGGCGGTCCGGTTCGCCTCGGCGGCGCTGATGGCGGGCAATGTCGGCCTGCTCAAGCACGCCTCCAACGTGCCGCAGACAGCGCTGTATCTGGCCGACGTGATCGCCCGCGGCGGGTTCCCGGACGGCTGTTTCCAGACGCTGCTGATCGGCTCAGGCGCAGTCGAGCAAATTCTGCGTGATCCCCGGGTAGCGGCCGCCACCCTCACCGGCAGCGAGCCGGCCGGGCGGTCGGTCGCGGCGATCGCCGGCGACGAGATCAAGCACACCGTGCTCGAACTCGGCGGCAGCGACCCGTTCATCGTGATGCCGTCGGCGGACCTGGACTCCGCGGCCGCCACGGCGGTCACCGCCCGGGTGCAGAACAACGGCCAGTCGTGCATCGCGGCGAAACGGTTCATCGTGCATGCCGACGTCTACGACGACTTCGTCGCCAAGTTCACCGAGAAGATGGCGGCGCTGCGGGTCGGAGATCCGGCGGATCCGGACACCGACGTCGGACCGCTGGCCACCGAGCAGGGCCGGGCCGACATCGAGCGGCTGGTCGACGATGCCGCCGCCGCCGGGGCGGTGATCCGGTGCGGCGGAAAACGACCCGAGGGTCCCGGCTGGTTCTACCCGCCCACGGTGATCACCGACATCACCCGCGACATGGCGATCTTCGCCGAGGAGACCTTCGGGCCGGTCGCCTCGGTGTACCGCGCCGCCGACATCGATGAGGCGATCGAGATCGCCAACGCGACGCCGTTCGGGCTGGGCTCCAACGCGTGGACCCGCGACGAGTCGGAGATCAGCCGGTTCGTCGACGAGATCGAGGCCGGCCAGGTGTTCATCAACGGCATGACGACGTCGCATCCGGCGGTGCCGTTCGGCGGTGTGAAGCGCTCGGGCTACGGCCGCGAACTGTCCGCGCAGGGAATCCGCGAGTTCTGCAACCTCAAGACGGTCTGGGTGGCATAGCGATCACCCGCCGAGCAGACGCAGAATCGCATCGAACTGGCTGGGTTGGTGCGATTCTGCGTCTGCTGGGCAGGAGTTGGGCGTCACGCCGTGGCGGCCAGCACCTTCCGGTCTTCGGCGGCGAAGGTGTCCTCGAGGGCCAGCGGCGAGTAATCGAGATCGATCTCGGCGACCGGACGCCCCCGGGCGCTGCCGATCGTGCCGAGGCGGCGCATCCCCTTGTCGGCGGCGTAGGTCAGGAATTCCTCCGTCGACAGGCCGAACGGCATCTCGTCGCCGTAGATGGCGAACCCCTCTTCGGTGAGGCGCAGCGCCAGCGGCATGAGCTCGTTCATCCGCGCTTCGAACACCGCCCAGTTGGCGTCGTCGGCGGCGACGTGGCGCCGGCAGGTGAACGTGCCCCAAGCCATGTGCCGCCGCTCGTCGTCACCGATGTGACCGATCAGCTCGAGCATGCCGGGCAGGATGTCGCGTTCGGTGCAGACCCGGCGCCAGGCGTGGTAGCCGGTCAATGCCAGCATGCCCTCGACGATGTGGTTGTAGGTCGCCGATGCCCGGACCTGTGCGGCCGGGGACGGGTCGGACAACAACAACTCGAGCGACTCCGGCAAGTCCTCGTTGAACAGCTGTCGGTAGGCCGGCAATCCGTCGAAGTAACCGTGCAGGTCATCGGTCACGCCGACGGCGTCCAGCCACAACCGGAACACCTGGGTGTGTTTGGCCTCCTCGAAGGCGAACTGGGTCAGATACATCTCGTCGCCGAGCCGGCCCTCGGCCCGCATCGCCGCCATGAACGGCTGGATGTCCTCGGTGACCGCCTCCTCACCGGCGATGAACTCGGCGCACAGCCGGGTGGCGTATTCGCGTTCCCGCTCGGTCAGCGACTCCCAGTCCGCCCGGTCTTGGGAGAAGTCGATGTCGGCGGGATTCCAGAACTTGGCGTTGCCGCCGGCGAACAGCTTGAGCGGCAGGCTTTCCCAGTTGAGTCCGCCCGCGGCGAGTGAGCCGTAGTGGGTGCGTGTCATGACGCCGACCTCCTTACCCGGATCTGGCCAGAACCTGTTGGTCCTCCTGATGGAAAGTCTCCTCCAATTGCAGCGGCGAGGAGTCGACGTCGATCTCGGCGACCGGACGGCCGCGGGCGCTGCTGATCGCGCCGAACCGGCGCATCCCCCGGTCGGCGCCGTAGCTGATCAACTGGTCTGCCGACAGGCCGAACGGAAGCCGGTCGCCGTCAACGGCATACGCATCGGCGCCGCCCTGCGTCAGCAACGGCAGCAACTCGTTCATCCGGGTCTCGAACACGGTCCAGTTGGCGTCGTCGGCGGCGACGTGGCGCCGGCAGGTGAACGTGCCCCACGCCATGTGCCGCCGCTCGTCGTCGGCGATACGCCCGATCAGCTGTCGCATGCCGGGCAGGATGGCGCGTTCGACGCAGATCTTGTGCCAGGCGTAGTACCCGGTGAGCGCCAGTGTCCCCTCGACGAAGTGGTTGTAGGTCGCCGAGGCCCGCACCTGGGCCGCCGGTGACGGGTCTTCCAGCAGCGCGTCCAGTGCCTCGGGCAGCTCCACCTCGAACACCCGTCGGTAGTAGCGGCGTTCATCGAGGTAGTGGTGCAGGTCGGCGGTGATCCCGACCGCGTCGAGCCAGAGCCGGAACCCCTGGGTGTGCTTGGCCTCCTCGAACGCGAACTGGGTCAGATACATCTCGTCACCCATCCGGCCCTCGGCGCGCATCGCCGCCATGAACGGCTGGATGTCGGTGGTGACCGCCTCCTCGCCGGCGATGAACTGGGTGCACAACCGCGCCGCGTAGTGTCTTTCCGGGTCGGTCAGCGACTCCCAGTCCGCCCGGTCGCCGGAGAAGTCGATGTCGGCCGGGTCCCAGAACTTCGCGTTGCCGCCCTTGAACAGCCGCAGCGGCAGGCTGTCCCAGTTCAGCCCGCCGGCGGCCAGCGATGCGTAGCGGTTGCGCGTCGTGGGCTCGGCTCCTTCCGTCCCGCCACCGGGTCAGGCCGACGCGGCGGCCAGTACCTTGGCGTCCTCCTCGTGGAAGGTGTCCTCCAATTCGATCGGGGTGTAGTCGATATCGATCTCCTCGACCGGACGGCCGCGCGCGCTTTCGATGGTGCCGAGCCGGCGCATCCCCTTGTCCATCGCGTAGGTGGTGAACTCCTCGAGCGTCAGATCGAAGGGGATGTCGTCGCCGTAGTAGCTGAACACCTCGTGGACCGCGGCCACCGCCACCGGCACCAGCTCGTTCATCTTGCTCTCGAACACCGTCCAGTTGGCGTCGTCGGCGGCGACGTGCCGGCGGCAGGTGAAGGTGCCCCACGCCATGTGCCGCCGCTCGTCATCCCCGATGTGGCCGACCAGCTCAAGCATCCCGGGCAGCAGGCCGCGGCTGGCGCAGACCTTCTGCCAGGCGTGGTAGCCGGTGAGGGCCAGGGTGCCCTCGACGATGTGGTTGTAGGTCACCGCGGCCCGGATCTGGTTGGCCGGCGACGGGTCCACGAGCAGCTTGTTCAGCGCTTCGGGCAGCTCCTCGTTGAAGATCTTCTGGTAGGACGGCACCGCGTCGAGGTATCCGTTGAGGTCTTCGCTGATCCCGACCGCGTCGAGCCACAACCGGAACACCTCGACGTGCTTGGCCTCCTCGAACGCGAACTGGGTCAGATACATCTCGTCGCCGAGCCGGCCCTCGGCCCGCATCGCCGCCATGAACGGCTGGATGTCGCTGGTGACCGCCTCCTCGCCGGCGATGAACAGCGAGCACAGCCGGGTGGCGATGTCGCGTTCGCGCTCCGACAGCGACTGCCAGTCCTCGCGGTCGCGGGAGAAGTCGATGTCGGCGGGATCCCAGAATTTGGCGTTGCCGCCCTTGAACAATTTGAGCGGCAGGTTGGCCCAGTTGAGCCCGCCCGCGGCGAGCGAACCGTAGTGAGTGCGTGTCATGGAATTCGGCCTCCTGGGGTTGACGGGTTCCTGACTGACGGCGCCTGGGCGCCGGGTTCGGGGGCGGCCGGTCCGGCCGGTGCGGGTGCGGCGAACGCGGCCTTCAGCACCGCGACCAGCCGGCGCACCGCCAGCGTGGGCTGCTCGGGGTTGGGGTCGTCCAGGCCGAGCACCGGGTCCAGCCCGCGCACATAGGGGGCCAGCGCCAGGTGCGGCAGGATCAGCAGCAGCAGCGACAGCAGCGCGTCGATGTCGGCGTCGGCCCGCACGTCTCCCCTGGCACGTGCGTCGCTGACCAGGGGGCGCAGCACCTCCAGGTAGTGGCGGTGCACGACGTTGCGCACGCTGATCCGGGCGTCGGCGTCGACTTCCAGGGTGATCGCGGCGTGCAGCGCCCGTTCCCGCGGGTGGTCGGCGAAGTATTCGACCCAGGCGTCCAGCAGGTCGGTGAGGAACTCGAAGATCGGGCGGGTCGGGTCGAGTTCGCCGATGCGGTCTTCCATGTAGCCGCGCACCCGCTGGGCGGCCAGGTCGGTGACGAATGCGTACAGGTCACGCTTGTCGGCGAAGTATTGGAACAGGCTGCCCTTGGCGACCCCGGCACGCCGGGCGATCACGTTCAGGCTGCCACCGGAGAACCCGTGCGCGGCGAACTCGGCCTCGGCCGCCTCCAGCACGGCTGCCCGCCGGCTCGCATCCACCCGCGCCCAAGTCACGGTCGGCATCTATGCTCCCGTCATTGTGATGACCACTGGTCACATTAGTGTGGGGTGGCTCACAATTCAAGGGATCGGGTGGATTGGTCAGTGGACCTCGACGCCGCGCAGGACCTCGGCGAGCTCGAGTGCGTGCCGGTCGAGGCGGCGGTCCTCGTCGTTGACCGGGGCCCACTGCGGCACGGGCTTGGCGCTCCCGTCGTCGCCGAGTGCGACGAAGACCGTCAGCGCGTGCGCGGCCACGTCACCCTCACCGGAACGCACGTCGGCGGAGCGGACGTGCACGCTGATCCGCATCCGGTTCGGTTCGGTGTGGATCAGCCGGGCGTGCACCTCGATCATGTTGCCGATCAGGATCGGCCGATAGAACCTGATGCCGTCCATCCGGGAGGCGACCACCTGCTGCCCGGTCCACTGCGAGGCGCACAGGAAAGCGGCCTCGTCGATCCAGCGCATCACCTTGCCGCCGTGCACTTTTCCGCCCCAGTTGACGTCGGTCGGAGCGGCCAGGAACCGCAGCAGCGCGCGCGGCGCCGACGTGTCGTCGCTGTAGGTCTGGGCGGCCAGGGCCGCGTCGACCTCGGCGCGCACCGAGATCCGGCGTCGCGCGGCCAGTTGCAGGCGCTGGTCGAGCACGGTCTGCGGGGCCCACTCCGGCACCGGAACCGGCTTGCCGGCGTCGTCGACCGCGATGAACACCGCCAGGCATTGGGCCGTCTCACCGAGGCTTTCGGCGCGCGGATCGCCGGAGCACACCGTGATGAAGATGTGCATGCTGCTGCGGCCGGTGTGCACGATGCGCGCCTCGATCTCGACGAGTTCGCCCACCGAGATCGGCTTGGTGAACCGGATGTCGCCGACGAAGGCGGTCACGCAGTACCGGCCGCTCCACTCCGACGCGCACGCGTACCCGGCCTTGTCCACCCACTCGAGCACGTGCCCGCCGTCGATCCGGTCGCCGTAGTCGACGTCGGTGGCCTTGGCCAGAAACCGCAGCATGGTGCTGGACCGTTTCTGGGCGGAATCCTCGGACGTCTCCGAACCTTTGGACGGTGTCGACATCGCGTCTCCCTATCGGCTGGGTCTGTTCTCGCTACCGATTACAGCACCGCCGGGCGACGCACCTTCTCCCCGGTGCTACTTGGCGATCTTGGCGCGGAACGGGCCTCCGACGCTGTTGAACAGCAGGTCGCCGTTGGACAATGCCTCGACGATCGCGTAGGCGCCGTTGCCGAGGTTGGACTGGCCGAAGATGGTGCGGTGGACGGTCTCTCCGGTCTTCCAGTCCAAACCGGTGACCTCCCAGCCGTCGGCCTTGCTGTAGCCGTTGACGAACACGATCCCGGCCGTGCTCGACACCGCGGGCACCATCGAGGTAGAGACCACGTCACCGCGCTCCCAGACCGGTACCCACTTGTGCGCCTCGGGATTCCATTCGAAGCGCTGCACGCCGTGCGGCGGTTCGGTGACCGGGCCGCTGGCCAGCACATCGACCAGTTTGTTGGCGACATCGCCGCCGCCGATGTTCTGCACCACGAACGCGCCGTAGCCGTCGACCACTACCGACTGCTCGGATTGGATGAACTCCGGCAGCGGCTCGGCCAGCCCGGCGGTCACCTGGATCTGATCGGCGATTCGGTTGGATCTGGTCCCCGGCTTCTGCTGGAATCCCTCGGGAATGTCGTTGCGCCAGAACGCAACCAATTTCATGTGGTCGGCGCCGTCGGTGATCACCACCAGTTCATCGGAGTCCTTGCCGAACCCCATCAGGGTCGGGGTAGACCCGGTGCCCTTGCCGAACTTGACGGTCGGGGGCTGGCGGCCGAAGTCGTACGGCGACGACCACGCGCCATCGGTGGCTTCGGTGGACAGCTTGCCGTCCCTCCACACCACCTTGTGCATGGTGGTGTCCGAAGCGACGTAGATGCTGCCGTCGGCGTCGACGGCCATCGAGTTGGAGATCGTCTCGTCGTCGCCGAACCGAAGCTGCTGCGGGTCACCCTGCAGGCTCCGATCCAGCACGTAGAGCGACCGGGTGCCCAGGACGACCACGTGGCCGTCGTAGGTCATGTTCACCCCGACGACGGCTTCCGGATGGCCGAACACGTCCGTCCCCTGACCGAGCAGCGGCTTGAAATCGCGCCGGGTGACGAGTTCGATCCCCTCCTCCGGTTTGGCTGGATCCTTCAAACCGAACACCAGCAGTTCGCGGTCCTGGTTGGTGTAGTAGAGGTGGTTGTCCTTGTCGACCATGGAGTAGATCCCGTTGACGATCCGCAGCACGGTCGCCCCGCCCCAGTCGTCGCGGACCGCGGCTTCGATCTGGCCGACGTCGGTGAACGACTGGCCCAGCACCCGGTCCAGTGCGTCCGGCGAGATGTGCGGTGACACACCGGGGGCGTCCAGCGAAGCCACTTGGGTAAACCCGCCGTCGGACACATCCACGTACCGCGGACCCGCGGTGGACGAGACCCACATGTGGTCCGGGTCGGTCGACGCCAGCGTCATGATGGTGACCGGGCCGCCGGCCACCCGCGGCATCTCGGCCGGGTCGATGTGGAAGGTGCCGCGCGGCACCGGGTCGGTGAAGCTATCACTCTGGCCGGGGTCGAGGTGGGTGACCGCGTAGCTCGCGGCGGCCAGGTAGGGGTTGGCGGGCGCGCCTGGACCCGACAGCTGCTGCTTTTTCGATCCGCCGGCCCCGCAACCGGACACCACCGATGCCGCGGCGACCACCAACGCCGTCATCGCGGCACCCACCCGACCCCATCGAGACGTTCGCATCGATTCCTCCTGAGTTGCTGGCCGTGACGGACTGGCCGATCGAGCGTTCATTGTCGATCAGGTGGCGACGTGGATCCACTCCGGGCGTCGGAGGGATTGTCGCGCGGCAGAATCCGCACATGCGGCAGCGGCGGCGCCGGTAGCCGGTCGATCCGGCCGTGCCGCCCCCGATAGCCCTCGACCCGTCCGAACCTGTCGGTCTCGTTCTGCCAGTCCGCCCGGAACTCGAGAATCTCCTCATGGCTGCGTCCGACGAAGTTCCACCACATCACGATCTCCTCGTCGAACGGAGCGCCGCCCAATAGCAGCGCGCGGGCGGAGGTCTCGGTCGGGTTGCGCACCGTCAGCGTCGCCGCGCCGGTGCCCACATAGCCGAGTTCGCCGCGGGCCAACGACGTGTCACCCAGCAGGAGTGCGGCGCTGTCGACCAGCAGCCCGTGTTCGAAGTCCGGCGCCACCTCGAGGTCCACCGAGGCGCCGGGGTCGAGGGTGAGTTCGGCGCCGAGCAGCGGGGTGAAGGTCCGCACCGGCGAGGTCTGCCCGGCCAGCTCGCCCAGGAAGACCCTGGCGGTGGCCCCGCCCAGATCGACCGCGGGAGGGGCGTAGTGCTGGAAATCCCTGGGTGCATCGCGCGCCGCATCGGGCAGCGCCACCCACAGCTGTGCTCCGTGCAGGATCGTCGTCGCCGAAGTGGAGACCTCCGAATGGCAGATGCCGCTACCGCCGGTCATGAGGTTGAGTTCGCCCGGACGGACGAAGGCGTGCACGCCGCCGGAGTCGCGGTGTTCGATCTCGCCGGTGAAGAGCCAACTCACGGTCTGCAGCCCGGTGTGCGGATGCGGCGGCACGTCCATCCCGCCGGTCGCGGCGACGTCGTCGGGCCCGTAGTGGTCGGCGAAACACCACGCGCCGACCAGCGAGCGCTGCTTCTGCGGCAACGTGCGGCGCACGGTCATCGCACGCGGGCCGCCCAGCGGCACCTCGCGGGCGCTGAGGATCTCGACGACCGGGTGGCCCGCGGTGTCCACTGGGCACGGGCCGTGTTCGGCGCGCAGTTCGGCGGGGTTGGCTTCGGTGTTGCTCACCGCGTCACACTCAGAACCAGCCGCCGGCCGCGTCGACCGTGGTGCCGGTGATGTAGGCGGCATCCGGGGACAGCAGGAAGGCGACCACCGCGGCGATCTCGTCCGGCTCTGCCCAACGGCCTAGCGCGTTCTTGGTTTTCATGATGGCTGCGCGGTCCACACCCGCGAGTGCCGGGTGCAGGTAGTTCTCGGTGGCCACCGCGGCCATGTCGGTGTTGGTGCCACCCGGGGCGATAGCGTTGATACCGATACCGCGTTCGGCAAGTTCGGGGGCCAGGTTGCGGACCATCGCGGTGACGGCGGCCTTGCTCGCCGCGTACAACGTGTGGTGGTGCACGGCGATCCGGGCGCTGATCGACGACGACAGCACAATGCGCCCGCCGGCGCTCATTTTCGCGGCGGCTGCCTGGGTGACGAAGAGCTGGCCCGCCACATTGGTGCCGAAGACGTGGTTGAAATCCACAGGAGTGATCGACGCCAGTGGGCCGAAGTGCTCGACCCCGGCGTTGCTGACCAGCAGGTCAAGGCTGCCGAATTCCCCGGCCACCTGCTCGACGAGCTTGGCGGGCTGAGCCGGGTCGCTGACATCGGCCTGGAACGCCGCTGCGCGGCCGCCGTTTGCGGCGATCTCGGCAACCAGCGCGTCGGCGGCGGCAGCGCCGGATCGGTAGTTGACCGCCACCGTGGCACCGTCTGCCGCGAGCCTGCGGGCGATCGCCGCGCCGATCCCTCTGCTTCCTCCGGTCACCAGGGCGATCTTGCCGGCAAGTCTGCGTTGGGTCATGATCTCTCCTTCGTTGCGGTCAGTGAGGTCTGCAGGCGGGTGAAGACCCGCTCGATGGTGGGCAGCTCGTCGTCGTGAATGTGGTCGAGGAACAGGTTGCGCACCGTTGCGGCATGCCGGGGCGCGGCCCGCCGCAACGTCTGCAACCCGGTGGCGGTCAACACCGCCCGGTAGCCGCGGCCGTCGTCGGGCGCGGGCTCGCGTGCCACCAGTCCACGCTTGATCATCGAATTCACCTGGTAGGTGATCCGGCTTCGGGAGAAGACCATCCGATCCGCCAGTTCACTCATCCGCAACCGCTGCTGCGGCGCCTCGGAGAGCACCACGAGGACGTGGTAGTCGAACAGCGTCAGCCCCGTCTCGGCGCGCAGTGCCTCGTCGAGCAGCGTTTCCAGCCGCAGGCTGGCCTCGATGTAGGCAGCCCACGCCATCTGCTCTTCGCTGCTCAGCGCCACCGGCTCCTCCTGTCCGAAGAACATAATACAGTTTTTGACTAACGTCGACAAGCCTGGCTATCTGTTCGTCTATTGATAGGAATATTCACTTGTGACGAGGTGTTGACATGCAGTACAGATTTGAACTACCTGATCGAAGGAGTCCTCATGCAGTTCGGTGTCTACACCGTCGGCGACGTCACCACCGACCCCACCACCGGCCGCACGCCCACCGAGGCGGAGCGGATCAAGGCGATGGTGGCCATCGCCGAGAAGGCCGAGGAGGTCGGCCTGGACGTGTTCGCCACCGGCGAGCATCACAATCCGCCGTTCGTGCCGTCGTCGCCGACCACGCTGCTCGGGCACATCGCCGGCCGCACCGACAAGATCATTCTGTCCACGGCCACCACGTTGATCACCACCAACGACCCGGTGAAGATCGCCGAGGACTACGCCATGCTGCAGCACCTGGCCGACGGCCGGGTCGACCTGATGCTCGGGCGCGGCAACACCGGTCCGGTATACCCGTGGTTCGGCAAGGACATCCGCGAGGGGATCCCGCTGACCATCGAGAACTACGACCTGCTGCACCGGTTGTGGCGTGAAGACGTGGTGGACTGGCAGGGCAAGTTCCGCACCCCACTGCAGTCGTTCACCGCCACACCCCGACCGCTGGACGGGGTGCCGCCGTTCGTGTGGCACGGCTCGATCCGCTCGCCGGAGATCGCCGAGCAGGCCGCCTACTACGGCGACGGCTTCTTCCACAACCACATCTTCTGGCCGAAGGAGCACACCCAGCGGATGGTCGAGCTCTACCGCCGCCGCTACGAGCACTACGGCCACGGCTCCGCCGACCAGGCGATCGTCGGCCTCGGCGGTCAGGTCTTCATGCGCAAGAACAGCCAGGACGCGGTCGACGAGTTCCGGCCGTACTTCGACAACGCGCCGGTCTACGGCCACGGCCCGTCGCTGGAGGACTTCACCTCCCAGACGCCGCTCACCGTCGGCAGCCCGCAGCAGGTGATCGAGCGGACGCTCGGGTTCCGCGAGTACGTCGGGGACTACCAGCGGCAGCTGTTCTTGATGGACCACGCCGGCCTGCCGCTGAAGACCGTCCTCGAGCAGCTCGACCTGCTCGGCGAGGAGGTCGTCCCGGTGCTCCGCAAGGAGTTCGAGGCCCGTCGCCCCGCCCACGTCCCGGCCGACCCGCCGACCCACGCCTCGCTCGTGGCCGCCGCCG
>DASTNJ010000035.1:0-22574 GCA_035721065.1 Mycobacterium sp. | reverse complement strand
TGGTTCACCGTCGAGCAGGCGCGGGCCAAGTTGCTGGCGGGCCAGCGGCCGTTCCTGGACCGGTTGCTGGCGCAGCTGGGCTGACGCAGGTCATGGTGCCGCGTATGCGCGAGCCCGGACCCATCCGATGGTGAGCTCGCGGAAGGCATTGCTGGCCGCACTGTGGTAGGCGTCTTCGCGGCGCATCAGCACCACGGTGCGGGTCAGCGGCGGGTCGAGCCCGATCTGGCTGAGGCGGGGGTGGTCGTGGGTGATCGCATCCGGCAGCACCGTCGCCAGCGTGCTGCGCTGGACGATCTCGATCACCGCCTGAATAGAGTTGGCCTGCACCACAATGCGCGGCTCGACATGGTTGCGCCGCAGGTACGCGTCGATGTGGTTTCGGGTCGCGAAGTCGGCGGTGAGCAGGGCGATATCGCGTCGAGCGAGGTCGGAGGCCGGAATCGCCTGACTACCAACGGAACTGTCGGAACCGACCACCAGGCTCAGCGTCTCGGTGTGCAACTCGGCGGCGTCGATGCCCGGCAGGTGGGTGGGGGCGAAGGCGATGCCGAGGTCGAGTTCGTCGGCCAGCAGTTCCGCCTCGATGCGGTCCTGGGTCGTCTCCTTCAGTTCGATCGATATGCCTGGGTGGCGAGTGCGCATCTCGGTGACCAGCGGACCGATCAGGTAGGTGGTGAACGTCGGGGTCACCGCCAGCCGCAGGTGGCCGCGGGACAGGTCCATCACGTCGTGCACCGCATGCTCTGCCGCGGCGAGCTCGCGCAGCACACTGCGGGCGAAGTGGGCGTAGACCCGCCCCGCATCGGTCAGCCGCACCGTGCGCCCGCTGCGGTCCAGCAGCTGCACGCCGACCAGCTTTTCCAGCTGCTTGATCTGCTGGGAGAGCGTCGGCTGGGACAGGTGCAGATCCTCGGCGGCGCGAGTGAAGTTGCCGTGTTCGCCGACGGCGAGCAGATAGCGGAGATGCCGGAGTTCGGGGGACATGGTTCGACTATAGGCATGAACGATCGATGCGATGGTCAATAAGTCTTGGACGCTATAGCGGCATGTCAGGCATGGTGAATATGGCCGGTAAAGAGCGGCCAGGACATCGAAGAACACGATTGAAGGAGTTGAGCACGCCATGGTGCACGCCCAGTTGAACCCCGCCGCCCGGCAGGCCCTCGCCGTCGCCGCGACCGAGGCCAAGATCGCCAAAAACCTGACCTGGCAGCAGATCGCCGACGCCGCCGGCCTGTCGGTCGTCTTCGCCACCGCCGCGATTCTCGGTCAGCATCCGCTGCCCGAGCGGGCCGCAACCGCGGTCGCCGACCTGCTCGGGCTCGGCGGTGACGCCGCCGCGCTGCTGCAGACCGTCCCGGTTCGCGGCAGCGTCGCCGGGGTGCCGACCGATCCGACGATCTACCGGTTCTACGAGATGGTGCAGGTCTACGGCACCACGCTCAAGGCCCTGATCCACGAGCAGTTCGGCGACGGCATCATCAGCGCGATCAACTTCAAACTCAGCGTGGACAAGGTCGCCGACCCGGAAGGCGGCGAACGCGCCGTCATCACGCTCGACGGCAAGTACCTGCCCGTCAAGCCGTTCTGAGCACGCGGGACGACTTACCTATTCGAATGAGGAGAAGCATCATGTTTGAGGCCAGATTTGAACGCGACGTCGTTGACGGCATACACCGTCTGGAGCACGCGGCCACGAATCTTTACCTGATCGAAGACGACACCGGAATCACCATCGTCGACGCTGGGCTACCGGCGACCTTCCGCCATGCTCAGTCCGCACTTGCCAGCATCGGGCGCTCTCCCGGTGACGTGCGTGCGTTGATCATCACCCATGCCCACTTCGACCACATCGGCTTTGCTCGCCGTGCGCATCGCCAGTGGGGTGTGCCGGTCTGGGTGCACTCCAAGGACCGGTTCCTAGCCGAGCATCCGGGTCAGTACCAGCATGAGCGCAACCGGATGCGCTACCCGCTGCGCTATCCGAAAGCCGTTCCGCACCTGGCGAAGATCGCCGCGGGCGGGGCGTTCTTCGTCCGCGGAATCGTCGAAACGACCCCGTTCGAAGATGGCGCCGTTCTGGACGTGCCCGGCAAGCCCCGCGTGGTATTCACCCCCGGACACACGCCCGGAAGCTGTGTCTTCCACCTGCCGGACCGCAACACCCTCATCTCCGGGGACACCCTCGTCACGCTCAACTTCTACGCGGGACGCGTCGGCCCCCAGATCATCGCCGGCGCCGCGACGGCGGACAGCACTACGGCATTGGCATCGCTGTCGGCGGTCGCCGACACCGGTGCGGAGATCATGCTGCCCGGCCACGGAGAGCCGTGGCGCAAGGGTGTCGCCGAGGCCGTGGCGGAAGCGTTGCGGGCAGGACCGTCCTGAGCGATCCGCCTAGCGCCGCCACCAGGAGCGCCGCTCGGCCGGCTTGCCCGAGCCGGCCTCCTGGTGGCCGTCGCACCACTGATCCGGCGGCACCTGGGCACGCACCTCGGCGATGTGCTCCCCGCAGCCTTCCCAGGTGGTCTTGCCGCAGACTCGGCAGGGCACCGGCCGGCACATCAGCGCAGCTCCGCGGCGAGCGTGTCGACGGTGTTCCGGATCTTCTCGGCCACCTGTGCGGCGATCGGCGAGAGCGCCGGGTTGTCGACGACCTGGTCCATCAACTGCGGGTTCATCGCCTCGATGTGCACGTTCGCCGGATCGTCGGGATCCTCGCGGACCACGACGTTGCACGGCAGCAGCACCCCGATCCGCTTCTCGACCGAGACCGCCTGATGGGCGAACTCCGGGCTGCAGGCGCCCAGGATCAGGTAGCGCTCCATGTCCGCGCCGATCTTCGCCTTCAGGGTGGCCTGCATGTCGATCTCGGTCAGTACGCCGAAGCCGTTGTCTTTCAGCACCTCCCGCGTCCTGGCGACAACGTGAGCGAAGTCTGCTCCGGTGACCGATGTGCTGATCGCGACGGACATGCCGAATCCTTTCGCCGGGTGTGTTCAATACCGCAGCAAGTCTACCATATACCTATGGGGGTATTGCTTGGGGTCGGTAGGTTCTAGAGACATGCAGACCTTGCGGACACCAGACGACAGGTTCACCGGCCTTCCGGAATTCCCTTACCCGCCACACTATTGCGATGTCGACGACGGCGACGGTGGCACGCTTCGGGTGGCCTGGGTGCAGGACGGCCCGGAGGCCGCCGACCCGATTCTCATGCTGCACGGCGAGCCGTCCTGGTCGTTCCTGTACCGCAAGATGATCCCGGTGCTGACCGGGGCGGGGCACCGGGTCGTCTGCCCGGACCTGGTCGGCTTCGGCCGCTCCGACAAGCCGGCCCGCCGGGAGGACCACAGCTACGCCCGGCACGTCGAATGGATGCGGGCGCTGGCGTTCGACGTACTGGACCTGCGCCGGGTGACGCTGGTCTGTCAGGACTGGGGCGGGCTGATCGGACTGCGGCTGGCCGCCGAGCACCCGGACCGGTTCGCCCGGATCGTCGTCGCCAACACCGGCCTGCCCACCGGGGACATCCCGATGCCCGAGGTGTGGTGGCGCTTCCGCGAGGCGATCCAGGGTGCGCCGAAGCTGGACATCGGCTGGTTCGTCCAGTCGGGCTGCCGCCGGCCGATGGGCGAGGCCGTCCGGACCGGCTACGACGCGCCGTTCCCCGACGACAGCTACTGCGCCGGGCCGCGAGCCATGCCGTCGCTGATCCCGACCGCCCCCGACGACCCCTCCGCGCCCGCCAACCGGGCGGCCTGGGCGACACTGTGCGCGTCGGAGACGCCGATGCTGGTCGCGTTCAGCGACGGCGACCCGATCACCGGCGCGATGTCGCCGATCTTCCAGCGGGAGATGCGCGGCGCGCAGGGTCGCCGGCACCCGGTGATCGCCGGCGCCGGCCATTTCCTGCAGGAAGACGCCGGCGAAGAGTTCGCCCGGCACATCGTGGAGTTCCTGCGGGCTGGGTGACGTGCCCCCGCTACCGGAGGTCGTCTGCCGGTTCGGACTGTTCGATCAACCCGACACAGGTGGCGGTGAGCAGCCGGGTGAGCGCGGTGTGGAAGTCGAGATTCCAGTCCGGCGGCACCTCGGGCTCCATGGCGTAGGCCTCCGCCAGCCCCTCCGGCGGATTTGCGATCTGCCACAGCGGGGCGGCCAGTGAATAGGAGGCCAGCACCAGGTCGAGGGCGCTCTTCTGGCTCAGCCCCGGCAGCGCCTCCGCGATCGCCTCGGCGATGGTCAGGCCGGCCGCGGTGGTGTCCCGTTTGACCTCGACCACCTGCTCGAGGTCGACCTCGTGCTCCAGGTGCAGCGCCAGGTTGGCCAGCAGGTCGCAGAAGAGTGGGTCGGCGGCCAGCCCGTCGGCCAGTGCCTCCGCGACCCGCGACGGCGACATCGGGCCGGGCTCGCGCAGCGCCTGGCACACGCCTTCGGACCAGTGTTCCCACCGCTCCGCCGCCAGCCGCAACAGCACCTCCTTGTGCGAGCTGAAGTAGCGCCGCACCGCCGAGTAGTGCACCCCGGCCCGCGCGGCGACCTTGGTCAGCGTCACCGACGCCACACCGCCCTCCAGGGCCACCGAGCGGGCGGCTTCCACGAGCGCCGCCGCCCGCTGCCGTTTCTTCTCCTCGCTGCGGGCGCGCTGGAATGAGAGTTGCCGCACTCGCGCAGGATAACGCACATCGCGTGCGTTGCAGCACCGTCGGGAGTGCTGTAACGTGCGTTTACGCATTTCATATGCGTTAAAAGACGCGTAAAACTCACGCGGGAAGATCGGCCTCCGGCGGGTGAAAGGGAATTTCGATTATCAAGCTGCTGGAGCGGTTGTGGATACCGCTGGTGATCCTCGCGGTGGTGGTCGTCGCGGGCTTCGCCGTGTCGCGGATCCACGGCTACTTCGGGTCGGAGCATCGCCCGTCCTACGCCGACGGCCGGGTCGACGACACCGCGCCGTTCAACCCCAAGCTCCTCGTCTACGAGGTGTTCGGTCCGCCGGGGACGGTGGCCGACATCAGCTACTTCGATCTCGACTCCCAACCGCAGCGCGTCGATCACGTGCAGCTGCCGTGGCGGCTGGAACTCAGCACGACGCTGCCCGCGGTGGTGGGCAACATCGTCGCGCAGGGTGACAGCAACAGCATCGGCTGCCGGATCACGATCGACGGGGTGGTCAAGGCCGAACGAATCTCGAACGAGGTGAACGCCTACACCTACTGTCTGGTGAAGGCGGCTTGAGTGCCATGACCACCGGCCACGCGGAGCGCTCGTCCATCGCCAGGGCGATCCGCGTGCTCTCGGTGCCCATCATCCTCGGCTGGCTGGCGCTGATCGCCGTGCTCAACGTCGCGATTCCGCCGCTGGAGCAGATCGGCAAGGAAAACGCCGTCTCGATGAGCGCGCCGGATGCCCCGGCGATGCAGGCGATGACCCGGATGGGCAAGGTGTTCGGGGAGTCGGACTCGGACAGCACCGCGATGGTGGTGCTGGAGAGCGACCACCCCCTGAACGACGCCGACCACAAGTACTACGAGGAACTGGTCCGCCGGTTCAACGCCGACACCAAGCACGTACAGCACGTTCAGGACTTCTGGGGCGACCCGCTGACCGCGGCCGGCGCCCAGAGCTCCGACGGCAAAGCGACCTATGTGCAGCTGAACCTGGCCGGCGACATGGGCCAGGCGCTGGCCAACGAATCGGTCGAGGCCGTCCGCCAGATAGTGGACTCCGTGCCGGCGCCGCCGGGTCTCACGGTGTACGTCACCGGCGCCGCGGCGCTGGTCGCCGACATGAACCACGCCGGCGACAAGTCGGTCGCGCGGATGACCGCGGTCAGCGTGGTGGTGATCCTGGTCATGCTGCTGGCGGTCTACCGGTCGATCGTCGTCGTGGTCCTGGTGCTGACGATGGTCGGCCTGGAGCTGATGGCGGCGCGCGGCGTGGTCGCCTTCCTCGGCTACCACCACCTGATCGGGCTGACGACGTTCGCGGTCAACCTGCTGGTCATGCTGGCGATCGCGGCCGGCACCGACTACGCCATCTTTCTCATCGGGCGCTATCAAGAGGCCCGGCACACCGGCGCGGACCGGGAGTCGGCGTACTACACCACCTTTCACGGGGTCGCGCACGTCATCCTGGGGTCCGGGCTGACCATCGCCGGCGCGGCGTTCTGCCTGAGCTTCACCCGGATGCCCTACTTCCAGAGCCTGGGCATCCCGTGCGCGGCCGGCATGGCCGTCTCGGTTGTCGCCGCGCTGACCCTGGGGCCGGCGATCCTGACGGTGGGCAGCCGGTTCGGGTTGTTCGACCCCAATCACAAGCCCAGCGACCGGAACTGGCGGCGGGTGGCCACCGCGATCGTGCGCTGGCCGATTCCAATTCTGCTGACCTCGATGGCGATCGCGATGATCGGCCTGATCACCCTTCCCGGCTACCGGCCCGCCTACGACGACCGGCTCTACATCCCCAAGGACATCCCGGGCAACACCGGATTCGCTGCGGCGGACCGGCACTTCTCACAGTCGCGGATGATGCCCGAGGTGCTGCTGGTCGAGGCCGACCACGACATGCGCAACCCGTCGGACTTCCTGGTCCTGGACAAACTGGCCAAGACGATCTTCCGGGTCGTCGGCATATCCCGGGTGCAGGCGATCACCCGGCCGCAGGGCACCCCGATCGAGCACACATCGATCCCGTTCCAAATCAGCATGCAGAACGCCGGCCAACTGCAGACGCTGAAATTCCAGAAGGCCCGGATGGACGACATGCTGGTGCAGGCGGAGGCAATGCAGCAGACCATCGACACCATGCGGCACATGTACGACCTGATGGGCCAGCTCGGCGCCGCCACCCACCAAACCGTCCTGGACACCACCGAATTGACGGCGATGATCCATTCGATCCGGGACCGCATCGCGGACTTCGAAGACTTCTGGCGGCCGATCCGCACCTATTTCTATTGGGAGCCGCACTGTTTCGACATCCCGTTCTGCTGGTCGATCCGATCCGCCTGGGACATCATCGACAGTGTCGACACGGTGAGCGACGCCACCGACAAGCTGGTTGCCGACATCGGTGACCTGGACAAGCTGATGCCGCAGATCCTCACCACCTTCCCGCCGATGGTGGACACCATGGAGACCATGCGGACGATGATGCTGACCATGCACAGCACCATGTCCGGGTTGTTCGACCAGATGGAGGAGATGAGCGACAACGCCACCGCGATGGGAAAGGCGTTCGACGAGTCCAAGAACGACGACTCGTTCTACCTTCCCCCGGAGGTGTTCCAGAACCCGGACTTCAAGCGGGGCATGAAGATGTTCCTGTCGCCGGACGGGAAGGCCGTCCGGATGATCATCAGCCACCGCGGCAATCCGGCTTCCGCAGACGGCATTTCGCACATCGACAAGATTCGGACGGCGGCCGAGGAAGCTCTCAAGGGGACGCCGCTGGAAGATGCCAAAATCTATCTCGGCGGCACCGCGGCGATGTTCAAGGACATGCGCGACGGGTCCAGCTATGACCTGATGATCGCCGGAATCTCTTCGCTCTGCCTGATTTTCATCATCATGCTGCTGATCACCCGCGCCCTGGTGGCCGCGCTGGTGATCGTCGGCACGGTGGCGCTCTCGCTGGGTGCGTCGTTCGGGTTGTCGGTGCTGGTGTGGCAGCACCTGATCGGCATGGACCTGCACTGGCTGGTGCTGGTGATGTCGGTGATCATCCTGCTGGCGGTCGGATCGGACTACAACCTGCTGCTGGTGTCCCGGTTCAAGGAGGAGATCCATGCCGGGCTGCACACCGGGATCATCCGCGCCATGGGCGGCACCGGCAAAGTGGTGACCTCGGCGGGGCTGGTGTTCGCATTCACGATGGGCTCGATGGTGGTCAGCGATCTGCGCATCGTCGGCCAGATCGGCAGCACCATCGGACTGGGCCTGCTGTTCGACACGCTGATCGTGCGGTCGTTCATGACGCCGTCCATCGCGGCGTGGCTGGGCCCGTGGTTCTGGTGGCCGATGCGGGTGCTGCGCAAGCCGCCGCGGCAGCGCCCGCCGGCGCTGCCCCCGGGTGGTGCCGACACCACGCCGGAAGGACTGGTGACGGCGGGAAGACCCGCGCCGACCGAATAGGAAGGATGTGCCCGCGAATGCCTGATCACGCTGATGCGGCGACCGGATCGAGTTTGCCCGGAAATGCGGCCAGGGGTATGTTGAGCAACGTGCGTTTATACCGGCTAAGTTTTGTCGTCCGCGGCGCCGTGGCCGTTGCGGCGGCCGGTCTGGCAGCCTCTGCGCTCGCGGCGACCGCCGCCGCCGACTCCACCGATGACTTCCCGATACCTCGGCGGATGATCCGGACCACCTGCACGGCCGAGCAGATCCTGGCCGCCAACCGCGACCTCACGCCGATCTACTACGAGCGGTACATGATCGACTACAACAACCACTCGCCGGACGTGCAGCAGGCCACCCAGGACAAGATGCACTGGTTCTTCTCACTGGACCCGGTGCAGCGCCGGAACTACTCCGAGGAACTGGCGACCAACTTCGCCGACGACCTCACCGAGCGCTGGCCCAACCACAGCAAGATCTTCTTCAACAACAAGGGCGTCGTCGCCAAGTCGACCGAGAACTGTGCCCAGTACCCGCCGGACGACGCGTCGGTGTGGGTGTGGCACCCGAACCCCTACGTGTGGAGCAACCAGCCGGGGCCGCAGCCCGGCAACCCCTAAATTCCAGGTCGCCGGCAGCAGCGCTGTCCAGGGGTCAGCGATCCCCGCGCGACCGGCGTTTTCCGGTCGGCAGCTTGTGCGGATAGCCGCGCGGCAGCTTGTGCCGGCTGCCGCTGTGCGCCAGCGCCTCGGTGTAGTCGGTCTCGCTCTCGGCGCTCGGCGTCTCGTCGTCCGCACCACCCGGTGTCTCGGCCCCGTCGTCGGCGTCAGTGTCTGAATCCGTCCCGGAGTCCACCGCAGCCGCTTCGGTGACGTCTTCGTCCTCGGCGTCCCGCGCGTCTTCGTCGCGCTCAAAGACGTCGGTGTCTTCGGTGTCTTCGGCGTCGTGTGCGTCTTCGCCGCTCTCGGGGCCGCCGGTGATCTTCTTGCCGAACTTCCGGCGCTGCCGGGGCTCCTTGACCTTCTTGGCCTTCTTGGGCTCGATCGGTTTCGGCGGCGGCGGCGGCATCTCCGCCACGAACGCCAGGTAGAACGCGCCGATCCCGAGTAGCGCGACCGCCGCGGCGGCGCCGTAGATGCCGAACAGCAACGGCCCGAACCGGTCCAGGGACAGCCAGATCTCACTGATCGCGGTGCCGAGGATGAGCACCCCTGCCGCGAGATGGCCCACGATCGACCCGACCAGCAACTGCAGTGCCAGCTTCGGGGTGCGGAACTCCGGCTGGCGGGCGCGGAGCATCGTCAGCGCCACCGGCAGCGCACCCAGCGCGACGACCACCGCCGTCACCACCCGCAGCACCGTTCCCAGCGTGTGCGGGATGAAGCCGGTCAGCTCGAACCACCGCGGCAGCACGAAGAAGAAGTACAGACCGGCGGCGACGATTGAGAGCGACGCATGCCAGACCTTGGCAGCGGTGCGTCCCATGCGACTCCCCATGCTCGTGGTCCGAGGGCGGCCAGACCTCGGTTTTTGGCCTGGCCGGCCTCGGACCCAGTGCGGAGGATGCGGGATTTGAACCCGCGAGGGCTATTAACCCAACCCGCGTTCCAGGCGAGCGCCATAGGCCACTAGGCGAATCCTCCGTCGGCCATGGTAACCGAGTGCGTTCGACGGCTATGCACTCCTCGGCTTCGCCGCGCTCTGCTGGATTGCCCGCCTCCTCAGCGGTTTGCTGCGCAGACCGCATCGTCACCGGGCCAAGATCACCGCTGTGCCTGGCTTCGCCGCGCTCTGCTGGATTGCCCGCCTCCTCAGCGGTTTGCTGCGCAGACCGCATCGTCACCGGGCCAAGATCACCGTTAGACTGCCGGTGGACCCCGCGCGG
This sequence comes from Mycobacterium sp., assembly GCA_035721065.1. GTDB lineage: Bacteria > Actinomycetota > Actinomycetes > Mycobacteriales > Mycobacteriaceae > Mycobacterium. The sequence goes on along the minus strand of DASTNJ010000035.1, from coordinate 12,566 downwards.
CGTCTATCCTGTGAACTCCCCCAGGGCCGGAAGGCAGCAAGGGTCAATGGGCTCTGGCGGGTGCGCGGGGTCCCCTCATGTCGGGTATTGAACGGTGGACGGCGCTGGAAGGGGAGATCGTGTCGCTGCAAACCCTCAGCCACGCCGACCTGGTTGCACAGCTCGAGCGCTACCAGCGGGATTACGCGGACCTGCAGGCCAAGAAGCTTGCCCTGGACCTCACCCGCGGCAAGCCGGCGCCCGAGCAACTGGACCTGTCCAACCGGTTGCTCACCCTGCCCGGCACCGAGGTGGCCCCGGACTACCGCGACGACGACGGCACCGACACCCGCAACTACGGCGGCCTGCACGGGCTGCCCGAACTGCGCGCGATCTTCGGTGAGCTGCTCGGCATCGGCGTGCCCAACCTTATCGCCGGCAACAACGCGAGCCTGGAGTTCATGCACGACGCGGTGGTCTTCTCGATGCTGCACGGCGGGGTGGACTCGCCGCGGCCCTGGATCTCCGAGCCCGACGGCGTCAAATTCCTCTGCCCGGTTCCCGGCTATGACCGGCACTTCTCGATCTGCGAGACGATGGGTATCGAGATGATCTCGGTGCCGATGCGCGAGGACGGCCCCGACGTCGACCTGATCGAAGAACTCGTCGCCGCCGACCCCGCGATTCGGGGCATGTGGTGTGTGCCGGTGTTCTCCAACCCCACCGGCGTCACCTTCTCCTGGGAGACCACTCGCCGGCTGGTCCAGATGCAGACCGCCGCCCCCGACTTCCGGCTGTTCTGGGACAACGCCTACGCGGTGCACACCCTGACGCTGGACTTCCCGCGGCAGGTCGACGTGCTGGGGCTGGCTGCCGCCGCCGAGAACCCGAACCGGCCCTACGTGTTCGCGTCCACGTCGAAGATCACCTTCGCCGGCGCGGGCGTGAGCTTCTTCGGCGGGTCGCTGGCCAACATCGCCTGGTACCTGCAGTACGCCGGCAAGAAGTCGATCGGCCCGGACAAGCTCAACCAGCTGCGGCACCTGCGCTTCTTCGGCGACGCCGACGGGGTGCGGCTGCAGATGCTGCGGCAGCGGCTGATCCTGGCCCCGAAGTTCGAGTTGGTCGCCGAGATCCTCGAGCAGCGGTTGGGCGACGCCAAGATCGCGTCGTGGACCGACCCGAAGGGGGGCTACTTCGTCAGCCTGGACGTGCTGCCCGGGACGGCACGGCGCACCGTCGCACTGGCCAAGGACGCCGGCATCGCGGTGACCGAGGCGGGCGCGTCGTTCCCATACCGCAAGGATCCCGAGGACAAGAACATCCGCATCGCACCGTCGTTCCCGTCGCTGGACGACCTGCGCGACGCGGTCGACGGGCTGGCCACCTGCGCACTGCTGGCCGCCGCCGAGGCCCTGCGCGGCTGAGCAGTCCTAGTGCATCGACCGAGCGTGAAGCTAGGTTCACTGTCGATCCTCGAGCGTGAAGTTAGGTTCACGCTGGGCGCGGGCCGGCCCCGTCACACCCCGCCGGTAGCCTGCTGAGCGTGGCCCTCTACCGCAAATACCGGCCGGCAACGTTCGCCGAGGTGGTGGGGCAGGAGCACGTCACCGAGCCGCTGTGCACCGCGCTGGCGGCGGGTCGGATCAACCACGCCTACCTGTTCTCCGGGCCCCGCGGCTGCGGCAAGACGTCGTCGGCGCGGATCCTGGCGCGCTCGCTGAACTGCGCGCAGGGGCCCACACCGACGCCGTGCGGGGTCTGCGACTCGTGCGTCGCGCTGGCGCCCAACGGACCGGGCAGCATCGACGTCATCGAACTCGACGCCGCCAGCCACGGCGGGGTGGACGACACCCGGGACCTGCGCGACCGCGCCTTCTACGCACCGGCGCAGTCGCGCTACCGGGTGTTCATCATCGACGAGGCGCACATGGTCACCACCGCGGGATTCAACGCGCTGCTCAAGATCGTCGAGGAACCGCCGGATCACCTGATCTTCGTGTTCGCCACCACCGAGCCGGAGAAGGTGCTGCCGACCATCCGGTCGCGCACCCACCACTACCCGTTCCGGCTGCTGCCGCCGCGCACCATGCGTGAGCTGATCGGCCGGATCTGCGAGCAGGAGAGCGTCGTCGTCGACGATGCGGTGTACCCGCTGGTGATCCGCGCCGGCGGCGGTTCGCCGAGGGACACCCTCTCGGTGCTCGACCAGTTGCTGGCCGGCGCCGAAGACGACCACGTCACCTACCAGCGAACGCTGGGGCTGCTGGGGGCCACCGACGTCGCGCTGATCGACGACGCCGTCGACGCGCTGGCGGCCGGAGATGCGCCGGCGCTGTTCGGCGCCGTCGAGGCGGTGGTGGACGCCGGCCACGACCCACGCCGCTTCGCCGTCGACCTGCTGGAGCGGTTCCGCGACCTGATCGTGCTGCAGGTGGTGCCCGACGCCGCCGCGAAGGGCGTGGTGGACGCGCCGGTTGACATGCTGGACCGGATGCGCGACCAGGCGGTGCGGATCGGGCCGGCGACGCTGACCCGATACGCCGAGGTGGTGCACGCCGGGCTGGGCGAGATGCGTGGTGCGACGGCCCCGCGGCTGCTGCTCGAAGTGGTCTGCGCCCGGCTGCTGCTGCCGTCGGCCAGCGACACCGAATCGGCGGTGCTGCAGCGGGTGGAGCGGATCGAGCAGCGGCTGGACATGTCGATCCCGTCGGGTGGCGGGGCGCCGGCGTCCGCTGAATCGGCCCGGCCCGCGCGCTACACCCGTCCGTCGCAGGCGGCCGGCCCGGCACCCGCCGCCGAGCCGTCCGTGCCGGCACCCGCCGCCGAGCCGTCCGCGCCGGAACCCGAGCCCGAGGCCGTCACCCCGTCGCCGCCCGAGCCGGCCGCGCCCAAGGCGGCACCGCCACCGAAGCCGGCACCGGTGCCGCCGGCAGCGATCGAACCGCCGCCCCCTGCGGAACCAGAGCCGGCACCGGAGCCGTCGCCTGTGCCCGAGCCGCCGTCCGCGGCGGGGTCCATGCAGCCGGGTCTCTCTTCGCGCGCTGACGCGCGCTCATCGCCCCCGGCTGGCCTCGGCGAGCCCGATGCGGCGGCGGTGCGGGCCATCTGGTCGACGGTGCGCGACAAGGTGCGCCAGCGCAGCCGCAGCACCGAGGCGATGCTCGCCGGCGCCACCGTCCGCGCGGTGGACGGCCACACGCTGGTGCTGACTCACGAGTCGGCGCCGCTGGCCAAGCGGCTCTGCGAGCAGCGAAACACCGACGTCATCGTCGAGGCACTCAAGGACGCGCTCGGGGTGGACTGGCGGGTGCGCTGCGAGCCCGGCGGACCGGCGGGTGCCGCGGCCGACCCGCCCGCGCAGGCACCGGCGCCAACGGTGGATCCGGCCGGCCAGGCCGACGAGGAGGCCATGCTCGCCGAGGCGGACGCCGACCGGGCGGACCCGTCGGCGCCGCGCCGCGACCCGGAGGAGGCCGCGCTGGAACTGCTGCAGAACGAGCTCGGCGCGCGCCGGATCGACGACGCCTGACGGTGACCGAGGGTGGCTGACCGTGGTTGAGACGACCACCTGCGCGATCGTCGGCGGCGGCCCGGCCGGGATGGTCCTCGGGCTGCTGCTGGCCCGCGCCGGCGTCGACGTGACGGTGCTGGAGAAGCACGGTGACTTCCTGCGCGACTTCCGCGGCGACACCGTGCACCCGACCACGCTGCGGCTGCTCGACGAACTGGGCCTGTGGGAGCGGTTCGCCGCGCTGCCCTACAGCGAGGTGCACCAGGCCGCATTCGAATCCAATGGCCGGGCGGTGACTCTCGTCGACTTCGGCCGGCTGCGGCGGCAGCCGTACCAGTTCGTCGCGATGGTGCCGCAGTGGGACCTGCTGAACCTGCTCGCCGAAGTCGCCCAGGAGGAGCCGAGTTTCACGCTGCGCATGCGCAGTGAGGTCATCGGGTTGCTGACCGACGGCGACCGGGTGACCGGTGTGCGCTACCGAAGCCCGGACGGACCCGGCGAACTGCGCGCCGAGTTGACCGTGGCGTGCGACGGCCGGACGTCGGCCGTCCGCAGCGCGGCCGGTCTGGTTGCGCGGGAGTTTCCGGTCGACTTCGACGTGTGCTGGTTTCGGCTGCCCCGCAACGACATCGGCGGTTCTTCGCTGGTGCCGCGCATCGGTCCCGGCCGGGCCGGCATCCTGATTCCACGACAGGGCTATTTCCAGGTTGCCTACCTGATCGCCAAGGGCAGCTACGAACAACTCCGCGCCCGCGGCATCGACGCCTTCCGCCGCGATGTCGCCGAGCTGGTGCCGGACGCCGCGGCCGGGGTGAGTGCGCTGGCGTCGATGGACGACGTCAAGCATCTGGACGTGCGGGTGAATCGGCTGCACCGCTGGCACAAAGACGGATTGTTGTGCATCGGCGACGCCGCACACGCGATGTCACCGGTCGGCGGCGTCGGCATCAACCTGGCGGTCCAGGACGCGGTAGCAGCCGCGACGATCCTCGCCGAACCACTGCGCCGGCATCGGGTGACGGCCGCCGATCTGGCCGCCGTTCGCCGCCGGCGGCTGCTGCCCGCCGTGGTGACCCAGTCGGTGCAGCGGCTGCTTCATCGGGGACTGCGCCCGATCCTTCGCGGTGAGGACCTCACCCCGCCCGAGGCGCTGCTGAGCGCGATCGAGCGGCTGCCGTGGTTGTCGGGCGTGCCCGCCTACTTCGTCGGCGTCGGGGTCCGCCCCGAACACGCGCCCGCGTTCGCGCGGCGCGATGCCGCAGCTCCGGCGCCCGAGTGAGTGACGTTGGGGGCGTGTGCCGTTGCCGGCGTAGTGCCCACCCAGGCTCCGCTGCGTAGTCCACCGCGCGACAACCCGCCGATCCTTCGATAAACTCGGTGGCCGTCAATCCGCGAGATCGAGGACCCGTGAAACTCCTGCTGGCCGTAGTTGGCGTATCCGTGACGATCGGCCTCGCCGGCCCCGCTTACGCCAACGGGGGCGGCGCCCCGCCCGGCGGTCCGACCGGGGACAAAGGACCGGACATCAACAGTGAGGCCGCCCAGTCCGTCCTCAGCGCCATGCGCGCAGCGGGCATCAGATACACCCGGCCGGACCAAGTCGTCGCTGCCGCCGAAGCGGTGTGCAAGCTCGCCGGTGACGGCAAGTCGGGCCCGGAGATCGTCACCAACCTCGCGAACAACAATCCGGGTTTGACGGAAGACGACGCGGCGAAGTTCGTCGCGATCGCGGAACGCTCATACTGCCCCCCGCAGCCGGCGCCAAGCGACACCCAACCCGCTGACCATCCAGCGGAATAGGCCCGACTGGGCCGATGTCGGCGACCCGCTTCGCCCGGCTACGTGATAGCGGCGACCCGCTTCGCCCGGCTACGCCGCCCTCGCGATCGCCGCGGCCGCCCTCGCGATCGCCGCGGCCGCCCTGGCCGATCGCCGCTAAGCCCCCCACCACGGCCGCAGCGGCAGCCCGCGGTCACCGCCCGCGTCGTCCAGCCTGGTGGCCAGCACCTGATGCAACTGAATCGCATTGTGCTCGAAGCCGACTCGTGAACTGGCCATGTAGAGCCCCCACACCTTGGCGGTGGCCAGCCCGACCTCGTCGACGGCGGAGTCCCAGTGCTCGACCAGGTTCGCGCACCAATCGCGCAGCGTCATCTCGTAGTGGTGCCGGATGTTCTCGGAGTGCAACACCTCCAGCCCGGCGTCCTGCATTTCGGTGATGATGCGCCCGGACCCGGTCAGCTCGCCGTCCGGGAACACGTAGCGGTCGATGAAACCGCCCGCGCTGAACCTGGACTTGTTGTCCGCTCGGGTGATGCAGTGGTTGAGCAGCAGTCCGCCGGTGCGCAGCCTGGATTTCAGGAACCCGAAGTAGGCGGGGTAGTTCGCCACCCCGATGTGCTCGGTCAGTCCGATCGACGACACCGCGTCGAAGCCGGCCTCGGGTACGTCCCGATAGTCGCAGTGGCGGACTTCGGCGAGGTCGGACAACCCCTCGGCCTCGATCGCCTGCTGCGCCCACTCCGCCTGCTGCACCGACAGCGTCGCGCCGACCGCGCGCACTCCGTGCCGGGCCGCGTAGCGCACCATGCCGCCCCAGCCGCAGCCCACGTCGAGCAGCCGGTCGCCGGGCCGCAGCCGCAGCTTGTCGAAGACCAGCCGGTATTTGTTCTCCTGCGCTTCTTCCAGCGTCGCGTCGGCGGTCGGGTAGACCGCGCAGGTGTAGGTCATCGACGGCCCGAGCACCCACTCGTAGAAGGTGTTGGAGACGTCGTAGTGGTGGTGGATCGCCCCGGCGTCGCGGGTCTTGGAATGCCGCAGCCCCTCGGCGATCCGGCGCCAGCGCGGCAGCGACTCCTGGGGTGGGGGCGCGATCGGCAGCAGGTGCTCCACGCCGACCGAGCGAATGATGTTGGCCAGCACCCGGGCCGGCGGCCGTTTGAAGTCCAGCTTGTCGACCAGCGCGTTGAGCAGCTCGTACGGGTCGCCGGGCGGCACACCGCGCATGTCCAGGTCGCCGGAGACGTAGGCGCGGGCCAGACCCAGATCGCCCAGAGCGGTGGCCAGGTAGGTAGTGCCGCGCGGCGTCAGCAGGTCCAGGCCCAGGGTGGCGTCGTCGGGCCCGCTCGTGCTGCCGTCGTAGGCGGTGAACTTCAGCGGCAGCCGGCCGTCAGCGGCGAGTACCTGCACCACCTCGGCCAGGCTCAATCGGCCGGTGGTCCCGGCCTGTTCCTTGTATGTGGTCACTGCCGTTGCACCGCCTTTTCGTAGAGGTTCAGCAGACGTGAGTCGGGATCGTAGATCTTCTTGACGGTCTTGTAGGCCTCTCCGCCGTAGAGGTCGTCGAACTCCTCGCGCGGGTAGAAGGAGTCCGAGTACAGCGACTTGTGCCCGTCGAGTTCGCTGACCTTCGCCTCGATCAGCCGATTGGTCGCGCCTTCGCGCGCCCCGACCGGCACCGAGGACCAGAACCCGATGTTGACGTAGCTGCGGTTGGGCAGGATCGGGTACAGCGGCCAGGCCTGCTGACCGCGCATCCGCAGCGGGCAGAGCCACACCGGCTCGATGGGCACGTTGGCCAGGAACCATTCCAGAAATTCCGTGCAGCGTTCGATCGGCACTTCGATGTCCTGCACCACCCGCTCGAGTGGCGGCCGGCCGTGGCGCTTCTCGATCCGGTCGGCGATGGCGAACCGCTGGTCGTAGCTGACCAGCTTCCAGTACACGCTGCTGCGCCGGTAGCGCCGCGGCCACAACCGGCGCACCAGCGGGTGCTGGGCGCCGAACGCCCGGGAGCACCAGAACCAGTCGGTGTCCCAGCGCCACAGGTAGTCGTGAATCGTGAGTCGGTCGTCTTTAACGCCGTGGTCGCCGTCGGTGTGCTGGATGGAGCGGTAGTAGATGCGCTGACCGGTGTAGTCGCTGACCGGGCCGGGGGTGGCGGTCTGCGTTCCCAGGCACAGGTAACTCTCGCCGGGACTGAACACCACCCCGTCGAGGTAGTCCACCCGCACCCCGTCGAAGCCGCCGGTGTCGATGATCCGGTCCATCGTCTCGGTGAGCTCGGCCAACGAGTGGAAGCGGACGTGCCGCATCGCCACGAACGGTTCGACGGGCTCCAACTCGATCCGCAGCCTGGTCGCGTAGCCCAGCGTTCCGTACGAGTTCGGGAACGCCCGGAACAGGTCGGCGTGCGATTCGCGGGATACGGTAAGCAGCTCGCCGGAGCCGGTGAGCACATCCATCTCCAGCACCGACTCGTGCGGCAGGCCGTTGCGGAACGACGTCGACTCGATGCCCAGGCCGGCGACGGCCCCGCCCAGCGTGATCGTCTTCAGCTGCGGGACGACCAGCGGCGACAGGCCGTGCGGCAGGGTGGCGGCGACCAGGTCTTCGTAGGTGCACATCCCGGCGACGTCGGCGGTGCGGGCCTGCGGGTCGACCGAGATGACGTCGGTCAGCCCCGAGGTGTCCAGCCCGGGGGCGCGTTGCTTGGCGCGCGCCCGGAACAGGTTCGACGTGGGCTTGGCCAACCGGACCGATGCGGTCGACGGGATGGACCGGTAGCTGGCGAGCAGACGCTCCACGCCTGCCGCGTGGGCTGGGGATGTGTCGTCCGCGGGACCGGGCACCACGCCCAGGCTAGTCGGCGACCGCGGGCCGTGCAGAAGTCGGGAGACTGGCAGCCTCGCCGGGCCGGATCAAGCGTGCACCGGGCGGAGCCCGGCGGTTCTAGCTGGGGTTCTAGCTGGGGAAAGTGTCGGAGACCGGGATGAAGCTCCCGAAGAAGTACAGGTAGTCGGCCGCTCCGTCGGACCCGGTCACGGATTCGCTGCCCATGCCCAGGAATTCGGAGAATTGCGCCGTCATCCCGTCCGGAATGCTGATGGAATAGGACTCGTAGAGCGGAGTGCCGGCGAACGGGGGGAATCCGACGCCGACATTGAAGTCAGAATCAGACGCATCCCAGGTCGTTCCCACCGGAAGCCCGGTACCGCTGCTATCGGTGACCACACTGGACTCGGTGGTAGCCCCGAAAGGGACGCCGCCGCCGTACTGTTGGAAATCGTCTTTGGTATCGAATTGTCCGATAATTTGATTTGCTGCGCCGTAGTCCTGGTAATGCATCGTCAACGTGCTGTGGTAATAGCCCGGGATATTGGTGATCACGTTCTGGGATGTGGAATAGCCTTCCGAGGCGGGCGGCCAGGTTTGAAATTCGTCGACGGTGACCGGCAGGCTGGGGAACGTGTACTCGTCAGCCCGGGCGACCGGACCGGTGAGCAGCGCGGCACCCAGGCCGGCGCCCACAGCCGAGCCGACCAGAAGACGCATATTCATTGGTGACCCCCAATCCCGCTGCGGCGGAATCCGACAATGCCGCTGAGCGGCTCTCCACGAGGGTTCTCGAAGCCACGTCGAGATACTGCGATGGCTTAGGGTATTCCTAGCGTTCGCCGAAGACAATGGGTGCGATGGCCGCGGCCACCCGCAGGCCCGACCGGGATCAGCGCACCTGTGCCTGCGTCCCGAGGAATGCCGCGATGCCCTGCACCACCGCGTTGGCGTACTTCTGCCGACCGGCCGGGCCTTCCATCAGCGACGCGTCGAGGGGGTTCTTCATGTTGCCCAATTCGACCAGCACCTCCGGATACTGAGCCAGGTTCAGCCCGGCCAGATCCGAGCGCGGAAGCAGCCCGTCGTGGCCGAGGTAGGTGGACGGCGGGATGCCCGCGGCGGCCAGTTGATCCCGCATGATCTTGGCGAATTGCACCGACGGGCCGGCCTGCGCGGCGTTGAGCGGCGGCGCGGAGTAGCAGACGTGGAATCCCCGGCCGGTCGGCGGGCCGCCGTCGGCGTGGATGGAGACGATCGCGTTGGGGTGCAGCGCGTTGGCCATCGCGGCGCGCTGGTCGACACACGGCCCGACGCCGTTGTCGTCGCCGCGGGACATCGCGGTGCGCACCCCCAGCGCGGTCAGCGCCTGGCGGATCAGCAGCGTGGTGTCCCAGGTGAAGGTGTGTTCGGCGAAGCCGGCGTTGGTGGCGGTGCCGCTGGCCTGGCAGTTCTTGGTGCCGCCGCGGCCGGTCGGCACCTGGCGGCTGCTCGAGGCGTCGGTGGTCCCGCTGTGGCCGGGGTCGAGGAACACGATCATGCCGGCTATCCCGGCTGGGCCCGGCGGAACGGCGCGCGACGGCGGGGCCATCAGGATGACGGCGGCCAGCAGCACGTCGGCGACCAGCATGATCGCGACACGCAGCCAAAGTGGGACATGCACGGCGCCACCGTAGCCCGCTGCCGACTACGCTGGGTTTCTCGAACCGCGCGTTATCCACACCCGAGACAGAGCCGAAACCAGACCGAGATCAGCGAGGGGACACCTCATGCAACCCGCAGGCCCGCCGGACATGTCGGCGTTGCTCGCCCAGGCGCAGCAGATGCAGCAGCAGCTCCTGGCCGCCCAGCAGGAACTGGTCAACGCCGAGGTGCACGGGCAGGCCGGCGACGGCCTGGTGCGGGTCACCGCCAAGGGCAGCGGCGAGGTGGTCGCGGTGACCGTCGACCCCAAGGTCGTCGACCCGAACGACGTCGAGACGCTGCAGGACCTGATCGTCGGCGCGCTGGCCGACGCGGGAAGGCAGGTCACCACGCTGGCGCAGCAGCGGCTCGCGCCGCTGACCGGCATGGGCGGAATGGGCGGCGCACCCGGCTCGGGTGCCGTGCCACCGGAGCAGTAGGGGCGGCCGCACTTGTTCGAGGGGCCCGTTCAGGATCTGATCGACGAACTCGGCAAGCTGCCGGGAGTCGGTCCCAAGAGCGCCCAGCGCATCGCCTTTCACCTGCTGTCGGTGCAGCCGGCCGAGATCGACCGGCTGACCGCCGTGCTGGGCAAAGTCCGCGACGGCGTGCAGTTCTGCGAGGTGTGCGGCAACGTCTCCGACGCCCAGCGGTGCCGGATCTGCGCCGATCCGCGACGCGACTTCACCCAGATCTGCGTGGTCGAAGAGCCCAAGGACGTGGCGGCGATCGAACGCACCCGGGAGTTCCACGGGCGCTACCACGTGCTGGGCGGCGCCCTGGATCCGCTGTCCGGGATCGGCCCCGAGCAGCTTCGGATCCGCGAACTGCTCAACCGGGTCGGCGAGCGGATCGACGGCGTGGACGTCACCGAGGTGATCATCGCGACCGATCCGAACACCGAGGGCGAGGCGACGGCCACCTATCTGGTGCGGATGCTGCGCGATATCCCGGGCCTGTCGGTCACCCGGCTGGCATCCGGATTGCCGATGGGCGGCGACTTGGAGTTCGCCGACGAACTGACCCTGGGTCGCGCGTTCACCGGCCGCCGCGCGCTGGCCTGATCCGACACTGGAAAGTACCCAGTACCGCGGGTACTGTATATCGCATGACTTCACTCGAGCGTCGCCCCGACGCCGAACCCCCCGGGCCGCCGCGGCCGATCAGGGTCCGCCGGATTCACTTCCGCTACGACGTCAAGCCGCTGGAGCGGCACTTCGTCCAAGGTGATCTGGTGATGAGCCACGTCGTGGCGGTGCTGTCGGCGTTCTTCCCGCCGGGGGAGGACTTCTTCGTCCGCTCGGTGCGCCACTACGCCGACCGGATCACCGACCCGGCGCTGAAGAAGGCCGTCGCCGGCTTCACCGGCCAGGAGGTCAGCCACGGCCGTCAGCACCGCGAACTCAACGACCAGCTGCAGCTGATGGGCTACCCCACGCACCGGATAGACCGGCGGACCACCAAGGGGCTGAACCGGCTGGAGCGGTGGCGCGGGCCGCGCTACCGCCTGGCCGTCACCGCTGCGCTGGAGCACTACACCGCCACCCTCGCCGAGACGCTGCTCTCCGACCCCCGCGCCCGCGAGGTGCTGGGGGACAGCGAGGTGAGGTCGGTGCTGCTGTGGCATGCGCTGGAGGAGTCCGAGCACAAGGCCGTCGCGTTCGACGTCTACCGCGCCGTCGGTGGCACCGAGCGGATGCGGCGCATCGCGATGTGGATCACCAGCGTCGCGTTCATCGGCGTGCTGGCGCTGCACGCCACGCTGTCGATGCTCGCCGACCGGGCCACCTACCATCCGGTGCGGCTGGTCAAGAGCATCGCCGCGCTGCGGCACTCGCCGTTCCTGACGAGGGCCGCGATCCGGCGGGTGCGCGCCTACAACCGGCCCGGGTTCCACCCCGGTGACAACGACAACGCCGCGCTGCTCGACGAGTGGACCGCGCGGTTGTTCGGCGAGCAGGGCTCGCTGACCGACCACCTGTCCTGACTCGCGCGGGTTCGCTCCCTTTTTCGCAAGACCGACGTTTCGCAGGCCTGCACTCGCACTTTCCCTGTAAAACGTCGGCCTCGATGAGGGCGGTGGGGGCATCTCGGAGATGTCGGTGGGACTGGGCAAGATCCCCCCATGGGGGAGGTCTTCATCGGCAGTGAGGCAATCGCCGAGCGGCGCCTGACCAGGCACGAGCTGCAACGCTGGTACCGCACCATTTACCGCGGAGTCTATGTTCCGGTGCGCGCGGAACCCACACTGCGTGACCGCACGGTAGGTGCCTGGCTGTCATCCGGGCGGCAAGCCGTCATCGCCGGTGCGGCCGCCTCGGCGTTACACGGTGCTCAATGGGTCGACGACGACATCGACATCGAATTGGTCTCGGACAGCACGCGACCGCAACGCGGTCTCAAAGTCCGCGACGAAACCCTGGCCCCCGACGAGGTCACCCGGAGATCGTGTCTCCCCGTCACCACCCCGGCCCGCACCGCATATGACCTGGGCCGACATCTGCCGCGGGACCGGGCGGTGGCGCGGATGGACGCGCTGGCCAGGGCGACGCCGTTCGCAACCGAGGACGTGCTGCTGGTGGCGAAGTGTCACTCGCGTGCCCGGGGGTTACGACGGCTGCGCACCGCGCTCGACCTCGTCGACGCCGGTGCGGCCTCACCCAAGGAGACCTGGCTGCGGCTGGTGCTGATCGACGCCGGTCTGCCGCGGCCCGCCACCCAGATCATGGTTTACGACGGCAGTCCCTGGCCGTTCGCCCACCTCGACATGGGCTGG
>DASTNJ010000034.1:0-25883 GCA_035721065.1 Mycobacterium sp. | reverse complement strand
ATGTATGCCGGTGCGGGGGCGGGGCCGCTGCTGGCGGCGGCGTCGGGCTGGGATCGTGTTGCCGGGCAGTTGGGTTCGGCCGCCGAGGAGTGTCAGGCGGTGGTGTCGCAGCTCACCGACGGGCCGTGGCGTGGTGCGGCGTCGGCGGCGATGGCGGCGGCGGTGCGGCCGTATCTGGACTGGCTGCGGGCGACGGGTGCCCGGGCGGCGCAGACCGCCGTTCAGGCCAGGTTGGCGGCGGCGGCCTATCAGCAGGCGTTCGCGGCGATGGTGCCGCCGTCGGTGGTGGCGGCCAACCGGGCGGCGTTGACGTCGCTGGTCGCCGCCAATGTGGTGGGGCAGAACACCGTGGCGATCGCGGCCAATCAGGCCGAGTACGAGCGGATGTGGGCGCAGGACGCGGCGGCGATGCACAGCTACGCGGCCAGGTCGGCCGCCGCGGCCACGCTGCCCCAGTTCGCCCCGCCGCCGCCGACCACCGACTCGGCCACCGGACCGGCGACAGCGGCCGCGCAGAACGCGGCCGCGCCCGCCCAATCCGGGTTGCAGGCACTCGGCGCGCAGGTGATGAACCTGGCCAACGGGCCGCTGTTCAACAACGCCACGCTCTCCGGGCTGAATTCGCTGGGCGACAGCCTCTCTCCGGCGCTGGTCGCCGCGGCGGGGGAGATGTTCGTGTCCGAGGGCAACATCCTTTTCACCGTCCCGCTGATGAACGCCACCGGCAAACTGGCGGTGCTGGGTCCGGCCGCGTGGGCGGCGGCGCCGCTGTCGGCCGGTTTGACCTCGGCGGTACCCGAGGGCGCTCCCGGGGTGTCGGCGATCATGGGTCAGGCCACCCCACTCGGCGGACTGTCCGTGCCGCCGTCGTGGAACGCGGGAGAGCCCGGATTCAAGCTCACCGCGGCGGCGTTGCCGGAGCCCGGTGCGGCGGGATCGGGCGGCCTGCCCGAGGTCGGCGCGGTTCCTTCGGGACACCGGCCGGGCGGCCCGGTGGCCGGTGTCGTCAACGCGCCCGGCCGCGGCGCGTCTGCGGCGGCCGCCGGCCGCGAGGCGGCGGCCCCGCAGCCGGCCGGCGAGGGTGACGGCGACGTGGCCCGCGACCGCCCGGCGGCTGTCCGCGCGGAGGGTCCGCCCACCCATCGGGATCGCCCGCCGGTCACCGGCAGGCTGACCGCCAGTGAACGCAATGAGCTCGCCGCGCTACGCGAAGAGATGGCCGATCTGACAAGGGAGTGTGATGCGATGACGCACCTGATCAAGGCGGCGCAACGATGACCGCCGCGATGGATTTCGCGGGGTTGCCGCCGGAGGTGAATTCGGCCCGGATGTATGCCGGTGCGGGTTCGGCGCCGTTGCTGGCGGCGGCGTCGGGCTGGGATCATGTTGCCGCACAGCTGGGTTCGGCCGCCGACGAATGTCAGGCGGTGCTGACCGAGCTCGCCGACGGGCCGTGGCGAGGCCCGGCGGCGGCGGCGATGACCGCGTCGGCGCGGCCGTATCTGGAGTGGATGCGCCACACCGCGGCCCAGGCCGAGCAGACGGCCAACCAGACCAGGTCGGCGGCGGCGGCCTATCAGCAGGCGTTCGCGGCGATGGTGCCGCCGTCGGCGGTGGCGGCCAACCGGACGGCCCTGACATCGCTGGTCGCCACCAACGTGGTGGGGCAGAACACTGCGGCGATCGCCGCCAATCAGGCCGAGTACGAGCGGATGTGGGCGCAGGACGCGGCGGTGATGCACAGCTACGCGGCCAGCTCGGCCGCCGCCGCCGCGCTGCCACGGTTCGCCCCGCCGCCGCAGACCACCGACCCGGCCGGCGGCCAGGAAGCGGCCGACGCGCAGAACGCCGTCGCACCCGCGCAATCCGGGCTGGAGAGCTGGCTGAACTCCAACCCGCTGGAGCAGTTCCTGAACGGCCCGCTGATCCAGGGCCTCGAGCAGATGAACCAGAAGGTCTCCGGTTTGTTCAGCATCACCGGCGCGCAGGGGTTGGGCACCGCCGGCGTTCTGCTGGGAGGGCCGGACTTTCCGGTGCAGGGTGCCGTCGCGGCCGCGCAGGCTTACGCCGCGGTCATGGCGGGCACACCCCAGCTGGCGTCGTCGATGCTGGGTGGTGCGCCGGCGTTGGCGACGGCGAACGCCGCCGCGCCCGGGGTGGCCACATCGGTCACGACGGCGACCACGACGGCAGCGGCCCCGGCGGCGGTGTCCGCGGAGTGGGGCCGAGCGACGCCGATCGGTGGCCTGTCGGCTCCGCCGTCGTGGGCCGGGACGCCGCAGGGTGTTCGGCTCGCCGCCACCGCGCTGTCGATACCCGGTTCGGCCGGGCTGGCTGCGCTGCCCGAGGCCGGGATCGCCGTACCGGGCGGCTGGGCCGGCGGCGTGCCGGCGATGGGCGGCGTCGTCAACGCGCCGCGGTACACCGAGCCTGCGACCCGGACCGGCGCCGGCGCCGCGACGGCTCGAACCGCGCCGAACGCCGGGGACTCGCAAACCCGGTCCGCGTTCACGGCCGGCGCCGCCTCGAGCGAGCGTGACGAGCTGAACCGGGTGCGCGAGGCGGTCGCCGAACTGCGCAAGACGCATGCGGCGCTCAAACGTTCGGCCGTGGCGATGATCCGGGAGGCGCGGCAGCAATGAATGCGGCCGCGCACCTCCACCGCCGCACACATAGCCCGCCCGCCACACATAACCCGCCAGCCTGGGTACAGTTCTGACGTGGCTGAAGTAGACGAGTTCGACTACGTGGTCGCCGGCGGCGGCTCGGCGGGCTGCGTGATCGCCAGCCGGCTCAGCGAGGACCCGTCGGTGACGGTCTGCCTGCTCGAGGCCGGCGGCACTGGCCGCAACGTGTTGGTCCGCGCGCCACTGGGATTCGTGGTGTCGGTGTCGCGCGGGATCAACAACTGGGCCTATGAGACGGTGCCGCAGGCCGGGTTCACCGGCGGCCGGCGCGGATATCAGCCGCGCGGCAAGGGACTCGGCGGCTCCAGCGCCATCAACGCGATGATCTACGCCCACGGCCATCCCTCCGACTTCGACCACTGGGCGGCGCTGGGCAACCCCGGCTGGGGCTTCGACGACGTGCTGCCGTACTTCACAAAATCGGAAAACAATGCGATCCATCGTGATTCGCCCTACCACGGCACGTCGGGGCCGCTGCACATCGACGGCCTGCGCAGCCCGAGCCCGCTCAACGACGTCTTCCTGCGGGCCTGCCAGGACCAGGGCATCCCGTACAACCCGGACTACAACGGCGAACGGCACTTCGGCTGCTATCACGTGCAGGTCACCCAGAAGGACGGCGAACGGCACAGCGTGGCCGCCGCATTCATTCACCCCAACCTGGATCGCGCCAACCTCGATGTGCGCACCAAGGCGCACATCACCAAGGTCGAACTCGACGGGCGGCGGGCAACCGGGGTGACCTACCAGCACGGCCGGCAGACTCGCACGGTGCGGGCCCGCCGCGAGGTGATCATGACGGCCGGCGCGTTCGGCACCCCGCAGATCCTGATGGCCTCCGGGCTGGGCCCGGGCGCGCATCTGCAGCAACTCGGCATCACCCCAGTGCTCGACATCCCCGGCGTCGGCCAGAACCTGCAGGACCACATCTCGGCGCTGCTGATCTACCGGGCACGCACCAGCAAGGGCTCGATCGGCATCTCCCCGGCCGGTGTCGCGCGGCTGGCCGCCGCGATGTGGCAGTGGCGCCGGCACCGGACCGGCATGATCACCAGCTGCGCCGCCGAGTCGGGCGCCTACTACCGCACCAGCCCGGACGTCGAGGTGCCGGACATGGAGATGGAGCTGATCGTCGGGCTCGCCGACGACCACGGCCGGAAACTTCCCATCGGACACGGGTTTTCGGCACACCTGCTGCTGGCCCGGCCGAAGAGCACCGGCGAGGTGCGGCTGGCCGGCCCGGACACCCACGTCGCGCCGCTGATCGACCCGAAGTACTTCAGCCACCCCTACGACATGCCGACCCTGGTCAAGGGGACCCAGGTCGCCCTGGACGTGATGGCCGACCCCGCCTTCGACCCGTACCGCCGCGACATGGTGATCCACTACGAGCGGAACGACCCGCAGCAGATCGAGGACACCCTGCGCGCCCACGCCGACACCGAATACCACCCGTGCGGCACCGCCAAGATGGGCCCGGACAGCGACCCGATGGCGGTCGTCGACCCGCAACTGCGGGTGCGCGGCATCGCCGGGCTGCGGATCGGCGACGCGTCGATCATGCCGACCGTGCCCAGCAACAACATTCACGCGCCGGTGCTGATGATCGCCGAGAAGTGCGCCGACTTCGTCAAAGCCGACCGCGCCAGGGCGCCCGCCTGATCAGACGACGGTGGGCCCGGTGCGCGGAAACGCGGCGCCGATGGTCTGCAGCACCGCGGTGAAGCGCTCGGGTGCGACGTCGTGGCCCGGTTTTCCGCTGCTGATCAGCCCGGCGGCCAGGCCGCGCTCCGGGTCGGCCCACATCGCGACGCTGACCAGGCCGAGATGGCCGAATGACGCCGGGGCGCCGCTGCCGAACGGCCCGGGCCCGGTCGAGCCCAGCATGAAGCCGGTGCCCCAGCGCATCGGCACCATCCCGGTGGCCACGTCGCGCCGCAGCCGGCGGCACTGGGCGGTCGCTGACCGCAGCGTGTCTTCCCGGAGCACCCGCACGCCGTCGAGTTCGCCGCCGCGGCGCCAGATCTCGGCGAACCGGGACAGCTCGAACGCCGTCGACACCAGGTTCGACGACGGGATCACGCTGGTCAGAAACAGCGGCTTGTTGGTGAACGGGATGATCTCGTGCACCGTTCCGCCGATCGCCTTGCGGAACACCGCCGCGATCGGCGCCGGCAGCGGTCTTCCGGTCGCGTGGCTCGGCGCGACCAGCGGCACATCTTGCGGCGCCACACCGAAATTCGTCCACCGGAAACCCAGCGGTTTGAGGATCTCGTCGGCCAGGATGTCGCGGATGTTGCGACCGGTTGCCGCCGAGACGATTTCGCGCACCAGCGGACCCCAGGTCAGCGCGTGGTACATGTGCAGCGTGCCGGGCGGATACACCGGCCACAGTTGG
The DNA here is from genome assembly GCA_035721065.1 of Mycobacterium sp. Lineage (GTDB taxonomy): Bacteria > Actinomycetota > Actinomycetes > Mycobacteriales > Mycobacteriaceae > Mycobacterium. Next base: position 20,798 of record DASTNJ010000034.1, on the reverse strand, counting down.
GCCAGCATCGCGCGGGTGTATTCGCTGTCGTCGGCGCGGTGCACGTCCGGTTTGGGGCCGATCGCGAAAGGAACTCCGGCCCGGTGGGTCAGCACATGCCGAATCGTGGTGCGGCCCTTGCCGTGCCGGCCGTAGCCGGGCAGATAGTCGTCGACCCGGTCGTCGAGGGAGAACTCGCCGCGCTCGACCAGCCGGTGCACCACCGTCGCCGCGATCGCCTTGCCCGTCGAATAGGAGCAGAACGGGGTCTCGGTGGTGACCGGAATCTTCTCGGCGTCCGGCGGGTCGGCCGGCCCGTTACCCCACCCGTGGCCGATCGCCCGGTTGAGCACCACCCGGCCGTCGTGCCGCAGGCACAGCTGAATCGCCGGCTGCATGCCGGCCGCATACCAGTGCCGCACCGCCTGCCAGATCCGGTCGACCGCGGCCGGGTCGATGCCGGAGTGGTCCTCGTCGCCGATGGTGGTGACGGCGTCGAGGTCGGCCGGCACCCGGATGCTTCCGTCGCTACTCATCGGGGTCAGGCTACGTGTCCGATAAATGTGGCATATTTATGGCATGGCTCGCATACGGCTGAGCACCACCGTGGACTCGCATCTGCTCGACAGCGCCCGCGGCATCCGGTCGGGGGTCACCGATGCCTCCCTGATGGACGAGGCTCTGGCCGCGTTACTGGCCCGCCACCGCGCTGCCGAAGTGGACGCCGGCTATGCCGCTTACGACGAGCATCCGGTGCATGAGGCCGACGAATGGGGCGACCTCGCCTCGTGGCGGCGCGCGGCCGGTGCCTCGTGAGCGGACTGCCGGCACGAGCGGAGGTGTGGTGGTGTGAGCTGGCCGAGGTAGGCCGGCGCCCGGTCGTCGTGTTATCCCGCGATGCGGCGATCCCACGACTTCGGCGCGCCCTCGTCGCGCCGTGCACCACGACCATTCGTGGGCTTGCCAGCGAAGTGGTCCTCGAGCCGGAATCCGACCCCGTTCCGCGCCGGTCGGCCGTCAATCTGGATTCGGTCGAAAGTGTCTCGGTCGCGGTTCTGGTCAACCGGATCGGTCGGCTGTCCGGCGACCGGATGCGGGCGATCTGCACGGCGCTGGCCGTCGCGGTCGACTGCCCGGAGTGAACCGGCGCCACTCGACGGCCACGTCTACGCCGCGTGACCGGTGCTGCCGTACTCCAGCAGATAAACCCCGCCGGCGATCAGCACGATCCCGCCGGCCATCAGCCAGGTGAACGGATCGTCGAACAGGTAGCGGGCCAGCACCGCCGTCGCGGCCACCCCGATCCCCGACCACACCCCGTAGGCCACCCCGACCGGCATGCCGCGCTTGAGCACCAGCGCCAGCAGCACGAACGACACCAGATAGCCGATCACCATCGGGACCAGCCAGCCCCACCGGGACAGCCCGTCGGAGGCGCGCAGCGCCAGCGTCGCACCCACCTCGGACCCGATGGCGCCGATCAGCAGCACCCAGGTCAGCACCGTCACTCGCCGATGAAATTCGGCGGTCGCTTGGCGAACGTCGCGCTGACCCCCTCGGTGAGGTCCTTCGACGCCAGGAACGCCGCGTTCCACGCCGCGACGTAGCGCAGGCTGGCCCCCACCTGCTCGATGCGCTGCTGGTCGAGCACGTCCTTGACCCCGGAGACGGCCAGCGGCGGGTTGGCGGCGATCTCGGCGGCGGTGGCGTGCGCCGCGGCCAGGCACGCGTCGGCGTCCGGGTAGACGTCGTTGACCAGGCCGATCTTCTCGGCCCGCGCGGCGTCGATGTCCTTGCCGGTCAGCGCCAACTCGCGCAGGTGCCCGTCGGACAGGATCATCGGCAGCCGGGCCAGGCTGCCCATGTCGGCGACCATAGCCAGCTTCACCTCGCGCACGCTGAACTTGGCGTCGGCCGCCGCGTAGCGGATGTCGACCGCCGAGATCAGGTCCACCCCGCCGCCGATGCACCAGCCCTGCACCGCGGCGATCGTCGGGGTGCGGCAGTCGGCGACGGCGTTGGTCGCCCGCTGCATCCGCAGGATCTCGGTGTGGAAGTCGGTGCGCGGCCGGGCCTGGGCGCCTTCGGCCAGCACCGGGGCCAGCAGGCCGCCCATCGCCGGCACGTCGAGTCCGTAGCTGAAGTTGGCGCCCGACCCGGCCACCACGATCGCCCGCACGTCGCGGTCGGCGTCCAGCGTGGCGAACACTTCGGGCAGCTCCGACCAGAACGCGGGCCCGAGCGCGTTGCCCTTGCCCGGCCCGATCAGGGTGACCTGGGCGACCTGTTCTTTTCGTTCGATGGTGACGGATTCATACGGCTCTGGCATGGGTTCACGGTAGCGCCGTCGCGCGCCCGGCCTCTCCTCGACCGGCCCCGCCGCGCGCCCTGCCTCTCCTCGACCGGCCCCGCCGTGCGCCCCGCCCCTCCTCGACCGTGACGTTAGGTTCACGCTCGGCGCTCGGCGGCGGCTCGGGCGGCGGCGGCCCTACCCCGCGTGGTGGGCGCGGTTGACCGCCCGCTTGAACAAGAACAGCAGCGCGCCGGCGATCGCCTTCGCCACGCCGGGGATCTGGTTGTCGGCGCTGATGGTGTAGACGATCTCGGTGTTGTCGCCGAGCGGACGCAGCACCACGTCGCCGACGTAGTTGCGCAGCGGGATGCCCGACACCGCCTTGTAGGTCAGCCGCTCGTCGGGTTCGAAGAAGGTGATCTCCTCCACGAACGGCGGCAGCAGCGGCAGCGCCTGGATGCGCCGCACCGCGCCGACCCCGTTGTGTTCGAAGTCGCCGCCGCGCACCACGCTGGCCTTCATGCCGGGCGCCCAGCTGGCCATGCCCTCATGGTCGGCGAGCACCTCCCACACCTTGGCGACGGGAACGGGGACGACCGTGGTGGCGCATGAGTGCATGAGCACAACCTTAGAGCGTGGCGCGGCGCCGTCGGCAGCGCGGCTTACCGGTTGACCGGCGGGTCGGGCGCGAGGCTGCCGTCGGGGGCGATGTGGGCGAAGATCTGCTGGATCAAGGTGAGGATGTGCGGGTCGTCGACGCTGTAGATGTGGTGGCGCCCGTCGCGTCGCGCGCTGATCAACCCGGCCAGCCGCAGCTTCGCCAGATGCTGACTCATGGTGGTGACGCTCAGGCCGGCACGTTCGGCCAGGGTGGTGACGTCGTAGGCGGCCTGGGCGGCCAGCCAGAGCACATGTAAGCGCGCCGGGCTGCCGAGCAGCGTGAAAGTGTGTGCGGCCGACGCGAGTTGGGGCTGGGTCGGCTCGTCGGATCGAGCGGGTGACGTCGCGATTTTGGGTTCCCGTTCTTCAAGCCTGGGCGGATCGACATCTAGTTTGGCGCACCGCTGATCGTAGGATTCACACATTCCAACAATCGCATACTTGCGCAACTAACGAAATGTAGGCAGGATTGCCGGGTGATTCGAGCAATGCAGCCGCTGGCGACGTTGGGAATCCAGGTGGCCGCGACGGCCGTCGATGCGGCGCTTCGGGCGACGTCGAGCGCCGCGGACACGGTCGGCGGCATCGTCACCGCGAGTGTCGAGATCGCCGGCGCGCCGGTCCGGGAGGGCGTCAAGCTGCTGTCCGGTCAGGCCTCCGTGTCGACGCTGCGCCGGCGCAGCTGCTGCGGCGAGGGCCGGGCGTGGATCGAGGTGCGCAACCTGGACAGCGCCGACGGTGCCGCACGCGGACGCGGGGTGGCCGACCGGCTGCGATCCGCGCCCGGTGTCCGCAAAGTCAGCCTCAACCACCCGCTGTCACGGGTGGTCGTCGAGTTCGACGGGGACCAGACATCGCTGAGCGACCTGTGTCGCGCGGTCGACGACGCCGAACGCCTCCACCGCCCGGCCGACGGCGCCACCCACGCGGCCCGGGCGCCTCATGTCGCGAACCTGCCCGGTGACGGACTGGTGCTGGTGACCCGCGGGATGATGGTCGGCCTCAACGCCGCCGGGCTGGCGATCGCGGTCGTCGGCCGGGCGCTGCGGTTGCCGGCGGCGCCGGCCGCCGTCGACGCCTTCGCGGCGTTCGCGAACTACCAGCCCTGGCTGCGCAGAACACTCTCCGACTTGATCGGCGCCGGGGCCGCCGACACCGCCCTGTCGCTGGTCTCGGTCGGCGCGCGGATCGCCACGCTGTCGCCGGCCGCGCTCTCGGTGGACCTGGCGATGCAGGGCATCAAGGCCGCCGAGAACCACGCCGCCGCCCAGGCTTGGCGGCGGCTGGAGCCGCAGCTGGCCAGACACGCCGACCACGCCCAGGCCCACCGGTCGGCGCGCCCGGTGCCGCCGGCGGCCGGGCCGGCCGAACGACACGCCAAGCGAATGGCGATCACCCAGGTGATCGGCGCCGGCCTGGCCGGTGCCATCACCGGCAAGCCCGCCGTGGCGGCGAATGCGGTGGTGGTGGCCACGCCGCGGGCCATGCGCTCCACCACCGAGTCGTTCGCGGCGACCCTCGGACAGGGCCTGGCCGAAAAGCACGGGGTGCTGCCGCTGCGCCCGCACGGTCTGCGCCGCCTCGACAAGGTCGACACCGTGCTGATCGACCCGCGGGTGCTCCGCGGCGACCAGCTGCACCTGGTGGGCAAGGCGCCGAAGAACACGCAGACCGCACCCGGGCAGCACCGGTTGGCGCCGGCGCTGTTGGCCGAAGCGCGCGCCGCCGGTGTGCAGATCGTCTCGCTGGACGTCGACATCCTGGGTGAGCTGCGGCCGGCGTTCGACGAGTTGCGGCCGGTCCAGACTGGCGGCACCCGCAACTTCGACGTGGCCTGCGACCAGGCGCTCGCCGGTGCGGTCACCGACCTGCAGCAGGCCGGCCGCACCGTCGCGGTGCTGTCCTGCTCGGGCGCGCGGTCCCTGTCGGCCGCCGACGTGGCGCTGGGCCTGATGCCCGCCGGCGAAGCGGCCCCGCCCTTCGACGCGGATTTGCTGCTGGCCGACCTGGCCGGCGCCTGGCGGGTGCTGCACGCACTGCCCGCCGCCCGGGAGGCGACCGCACGCGGTGTCGCGATCGCCACCGGCGCGTCGGCACTCGGCGCGGTGCTGATGATCCCCGGCACCCGCGGCGGCCGCAGTCCGGGCGCGCCGGTGACGCTCGGTTCGGCCGCCGGGATGCTCTCCGGATATCTGCTGGCGCGGCGGGCCGTGCAGGCGACCGCCCCGAAGCCGGCCCCCGCCCACCGATGGCACGCGATGTCGGTCGCGCAGGTCCGCGAGGTGCTATCGGCGCCGGACCCCGACACCCGCGCCGACGCCGAGCCGCCGCCGCCGAACATGGTGTGGCAGTTCGTCAAAGCCGTCCGCGCCGAGCTGTCCGACCCGCTGATGCCGGTGCTGGCGCTGTGCTCGACGGCCACCGCGATGCTGGGCTCGCCGATCGACGCGATGATGGTCAGCACCGTGCTGATCGGCAACTGCATGCTGGCCGCCGGTCAGCAGCTGCAGGCCGAGAACCGGTTGAACCGGCTGCTGGCCCGCCAGGCCCCGCCGGCCCGCACCGTCATCGAAAGCCCGGTTTGCCCGGACAGTCCGGACGGCCCGGACGGCCCGCATGGCACCCGCGGTTACCGCGAGGTGGTGGTGAGCCGGCTGCAGGCCGGCGATGTGATCGAGTTGCGCAGCAACGAGGTGGTGCCCGCCGACGCCCGGGTGATCGAGGCCACCGACCTGGAGGTCGACGAATCCGCGCTGACCGGCGAATCACTGCCGGTGGACAAGCAGACCGCCGCTGTGCCGCCCGGCGCCGAGCTCGCCGAGCGCAGCTGCATGCTCTACGCGGGCACCACCGTGGTGGCCGGCACCGCGGTCGCGCTGGTGACCGCCGTCGGCGCCGACACCCAGGCGCGCCGGGCCGCCGAACTGGCCACCGGCGAACTGCCCGTCGTCGGCCTGCAACACCAGCTCAGCCAGCTGATGCGGCAGGCGTTCCCGGCCAGCGCCGTCGGCGGCGGACTGGTCGGCGCGCTGGAAATGCTGCGCGGCGGCAACCTGCGGCTGGCGCTGGGCAGCGCCATCGCCGTCGCGGTGGCGGCGGTCCCGGAGGGTATGCCGCTGATGGCGACCCTGGCCCAGCACGCCTCCGCGCAGCGGCTGGCCAAAACCGGTGCGCTGGTGCGCATCCCACGCTCGGTCGAGGCGCTCGGCCGGGTCGAGGTAGTCTGCTTCGACAAGACCGGCACGCTGAGCCAGAACCGGCTGCGAGTCACCCGGGTGCACCCGATGCGAGGGCAGTCGGACGCCGACGTGCTGCGGTGGGCCGCACACGCCGCACCGGCGACCAGGGGAGCGGCCTACGCGCACGCCACCGACCAGGCCATCGTCGAAGCCGCGACGCCGCACCTGCCAGACCCGTCGCCCCCGGACGCCCACCTGCCGTTCCGCTCCGGGCGGGCCTTCTCGGCGTCGGTGACCGGCACCGAGCTGACCGTCAAGGGCGCCCCGGAAGTGGTGCTGGCCGCCTGCCCCGGCGCGGGCCGCGCCGCCGGCACTACCGTCGCGAAGATGGCCGCCGGCGGTCTGCGGGTGATCGCGGTGGCGCGCCGCGAACTCACCGCCAGGCAGGCACAGGCGGTCAAGAAGGACCCGGACGGCATCGTCGGGCTGTGTCGCACCGGGCTGACTCTGGCCGGCTTCCTCGGCATCACCGACACCCCGCGCGCCGAAGCACCGCAGCTGCTGGCCGACCTCACCGAGCGCGGGGTGGGCATCCGGCTGATCACCGGTGATCACCCCGCCACCGCCACCGCGATCGCCGCCGAGCTGGGCATGCCGGTGGCCGCCGATCAGGTCGTCACCGGATCGCAGTGGAATGCGCTGTCCCGCAAGGACCAGGAGCAGATGGTGCGCGAGCGGGTGATCTTCGCCCGGATGTCGCCGGAGAACAAGGTGCAGATCGTCCAGACCCTCGAACGCGGCGGGCAGGTGTGCGCCATGGTCGGCGACGGGGCCAACGACGCCGCGGCCATCCGCGCCGCCAGTGTCGGGTTCGGTGTCGTCGCCCGCGGCAGCGACGCCGCGCACACCACCGCCGACATCGTGCTCACCGACGGCCGGATCAGCGCGCTGACCGACGCCATCGACGAGGGCCGCCGGCTGTGGCGCGGGGTGCAACTGGCCATCTCCGGGCTGCTCGGCGGCAACCTCGGCGAGGTGATCTTCAGCGTCATCGGCACCGCCGTCACCGGCAGCTCGCCGCTGAACAACCGGCAGCTGCTGCTGATGAACATGCTCACCGACGCCCTGCCCGCCACCTCGGTCGCGGTCAGCACCCCCACCGGCCCGGCGACGCGCGTCCGCGGCGGCATCGACAAGCCGAGGCTGATGCGCGCGGTGGCGTTCCGCGGCGCCATCACCGCCACCGCGGCCACCACCGCCTGGGCGATGGCGTCGGTCACCGGACGGCGGCAGCGCGCCGCCACGGTCGCGCTGATCTCGCTGGTGACCACCGAACTGGGCCAGAGCCTGGTCGACTCGCACGCGCCGCTGGTGCTGCTCACCTCCGCCGGCTCGTTCGCCGTCTTCGCCGCGATGATCACCGTCCCCGGTGTCAGCCAACTGCTCGGCTGCACCCCCGTCGGCCCGGTGGGCTGGGCTCAGGGGGTGGGCACCGCGACGGCCGCGGTGCTGGCCATGGCGGCGGCGAACCGCCTGCTGCCGGCCGCCTGGCGGGGTGCGGAGCCGCCGGAGCAAGACGCCGTCCCGGCACCCGACGGATCACCGGGTGACAAGGTGATGGTGCCGCTGCGCACCCCGACGCCGGCGGCCTGACCCGGCGCCGGCGGCCCGACCCGGCGGCCTGACCCCCGCCCTTAGATCCAGCCGCGGGCGAACCGCAGCAGGGCGTCGTTCTCCTCCGGCGCACCGATGGTGACCCGCACGCCGTCGGTGCCGTACGGGCGGACCACGATGCCAGCCTCGGCCGCGCGGGCCACGAAGTCCGCGGTGTGCTCGGCCAGCGGCAGCCAGACGAAGTTGGCCTGCGGGTCGGGCAGCGTGAACCCGGCTTTGTGCAGCAGTGGGCGCAGCGCGGCCACCACCCGCGCCCGCTCGGCGACCACCGCATCGGTGCGCGCCAGCAGTTCGCCGGCGGCGTCCATCGAGGCGATCGCCGCCGCCTGGGCAACCGTCGACACGGTGAACGGCACGTACACCTTGCCCAGCGCGGTGATCACCTCCGGGTCGGCGACCGCATAGCCGACCCGCACCCCGGCCAGCCCGTAGGCTTTCGAAAACGTCCGCAGCACAACGACATTGCTGTGTTTTCGCACCAGACCGAGACTGTCGGGCAGCAGCCCGTCGCGGATGTACTCCACGTACGCCTCGTCGATGGCGACCATGACGTGCGGCGGCACCGCGGCGACGAACCGGGCCAGCGCATCCGGGTCGACGACGGTGGCGGTGGGGTTGTTCGGGTTGCACACGAAGATCAGCCGGGTGCGGTCGGTGACCGCGGCCAGCATCGCGTCCAGGTTGTAGGTGTGCTCGCGCAGCGGCACCTGGACCGGTATCGCGCCGGCGGTGCGGACCTGCAGCGGGTAGATCTCGAAGCTGCGCCAGCCGAACACCACCTCGTCGCCGGCGCCGGTGGTGATCTGGATCAGCTGCTGGCACAGGCTCACCGACCCGCAGCCGGCCGCGACATGCTCCGGTCCGAAGCCGACATGGGCGGCCAGGCGCGCCCGCAGTTGCGCATAGCCGTTGTCCGGGTAGCGGTTGAGGCTGCCGGCGGCCCGCTCGATGGCGGCCAGCACGCTGGGCAGCGGGGGAGCCACCGTCTCGTTGCTGGCCAGCTTGATCGAGCCCGCGACGGTCTTGCCCTCGACGTATACCGGCAGGGCGGCCATCTCCGGGCGCAGGCGGGCGGTCACCCCGAGAAGCATATGTGCGCGCCCGGTAGGGCCGCGCTGGTCGCCGCTGTTTGTCGGTGGCGCGTGCCACTCTCGACGGTGATGGCCCGACACACGACGTTCAAGTTCTGCCTCGACCCCTCAGTCGAGCAGGCCGAGGTGCTGGCCCGGCATGCCGGGGCGGCCCGGTTCGCGTTCAACCAGTGCCTGCGGATCGTCAAAACCGCGCTGAGTGACCGGCGCACCGATCCCGACATCAAGGCGCCGTGGACCGGGTTTGACCTGATCAACGTATTCAACGAGTGGAAGAAAACCGAGGACGCGGGCCGCGTGTTCACCGTCGATGCCGTCGGTGTGACTGAGCTGGCCGCGACAGGATTGGCGTGGCGGACCGAGGTGTGTCAGCAGGTGTTCGAGGAAGCCGCCGTCGACCTGGGCAAGGGCCTGAAAGCCTGGTCTAAGTCTCGATCCGGGGAGCGCCGCGGCAAGCGGGTCGGGTTTCCCCGGTTCAAAAAGAAAACCATGGCAGCACCGGCATTTCGGCTACGAAACAAGTACTCCAAGGCTGGGCGGCCAAAGATCCGCGTCGGCGATGGTGGTCGGCCGCGCTCGGTTACCTTGCCCGGCATCGGCCAGATTGCGGTACACGACGACACTCGCCGGCTGCGGCGCATGCTCACAAGCGGCCGCGCGAAGGTTCTGTTCGCCACCGTGTCTCATCGCGGCGGTCGGTGGCGGGTGTCGCTGAATTTCGAGGCCGCCGACCTGCATCCAGCGGTGCAGCACCGGCCCCGCGATCACGACGATGCTGCCGGCTGGGTAGGGGTTGACCGGGGCCTTGCGGCGTTCGCGGTCGCCGCCACTGCCGACGGGGCCGAGGTCGCCCGCATCACCAAATCACCAAAATCACTCGCCACCGGCATAGCCCGCCAGCGCCGGTTGGCGAAATCGTTGTCCCGCAAAGAGAAAGGATCGCGCAACCATCGTGATGCTGCCGCCAAGCTGGGGCGCCATCACCGTCACGTCGCCAACATGCGAAAGCATTTTCTGCACCAGGTCTCCAATCAGCTGGCCAAGACTCACGACCGGCTCGTCATCGAAGACCTCAACATCATGGGAATGATGCGCAATCACCGACTGGCACGAGCGATAGCTGATGCCGGGTGGGCCGAGTTCGCCCGCCAACTGCACTACAAACAGGGCTGGCGCGGCGGTCGCGTGATCGTCGCCGACCGCTGGTATCCGTCAAGCCAACTCTGCTCGGCCTGCGGTGACCGCCGCACCGACCTGAGCTTGGCTGACCGGGTGTTCACCTGCGCGAACGGACATCGTTTGGATCGTGACCTCAACGCGGCGGTCAACCTGGCCCGCTGGGGCCAGAGCATCGTGGCCACATCGTTCCCCGGACCCCCAAGCAGGAGGCCGGGCTATCAACGCCCGCCGACGGGACGGCTGTCACCGGCACCCCACGAGTGCCCGTGAGACCAGCCTGGTCGAAGCGGGAACCGACGTTCACGCCGCACCTGCAGCTTGAACTGACGACGCTCGAGAAGGGCGGTGCCGAACCCCCACTAGGGGCGTCCGACACGCTTTAGTAGTCTCTTGAAGTTCGAGGAGGCGTGCCAGAGCGGCCGAATGGGACTCACTGCTAATGAGTTGTCCCCTTTACGGGGGACCGGAGGTTCAAATCCTCTCGCCTCCGCCACCGCCCGCCCGCGGTCGGCCGGCGACACAACTGAAGACAGGCGCCCGTAGCTCAACGGATAGAGCATCTGACTACGGATCAGAAGGTTGGGGGTTCGAATCCCTTCGGGCGCGCTTTTCACCAGCGGAAACCGCTGACATGCCCCGAACACCCACACCGCCGGAGCCCCAGGGGCGGCCGGCAAGGACCGGCTGACCGAGCGATGGGCGTCCGAGGCGGTGAACTACTGCGGCTACACCCAGGCCCAGGTCGACGCCGCGTAGGCCGGGGTGGCCGGTTCGGCACCGACGTCCGGGGTGACGACGGCGCCCGCGTCCGGCTCGCCGGCGGAGACCACGTCGGCCCCGGCCACCACGTCGGCCCCGGCCACCACCTCGGCGGTGCGGCCCGCAGCCTGATCGGGACCATCGATTTGTCGCTATAAGGCGGGCAATCGTCACATGCCCGATTTTTCGGTGACGCCTGAGGCGGGTGGGATCGCCGCCGTGATGCAGCCCGCTCGGAGCGGTCCGGTGACGTGGAAATCACCCGGCCTCGATAGGGCGCCGCAGCCCCACCGCCGTTAGCCTGCCTAAGAATCCGAAACGCGAACAGGCAGGAAACGCGTGAAGTCCCTACTGACAGGTGTCGCAGCGGTGGCAGCAATCGGAGCCGCGGCTGCGGGTGTGGCCAACGGCGCGGCTCCGAACGCCCCCGAGGTGCAGCTGGCCGTGTTCGGCGTGCCGATGCCGCAGGCCCCCGCCGAAGACGTGCCCACCGCCGGCCAGGTGGTCAGCCTGCTCAACGGCATCGCCAACCCGCACGTGCCGGCGTCTGACAAGTCCGGCCTGGTCGAGGGCGGCCTTGGGCCGATCGAGCGCAGCGTCATGGACGGCCGGATGAAGAAGGGCCTGGAGAACGGCAAGCTGCCGCTGACCATCTCCGCGGACAACATCGAGCCGGCCGGCGCCGGGGCGGCCACCGCCGACGTCACCGCCTCCAGCGCGAAGCTGTCGCCGCACTCGGTCAACCTCAAGTTCGTCGACCAGGACGGCTGGAAGCTGTCGCACGCATCGCTGATGATGCTGTCGCAGCTCAGCTCGAACTAGACGGCCGCGGCGCGTCCGGCACTCATCCTGCTCCCAGCAGCTCCAGCATCGCGTGGCCGGCCACCTTGACGCCGAACGGGATCGCGGCCAGGTCGACGACGTAGTCCGGCGAGTGCGGGCTGTACGGCAACAGCTTTCCCGCAGCGGCGCCGTCGGCGAACACCTGAGGATCGGCCACGCCGACCAGCAGGTAGGCCAGCGGCACGTCGGCGAAGGCGCCCTTGAGCAGGTGGCAGTCCTCCGAGCCGGTCACCGCCGGCAGCTGGGTCACCACGTTGCCCGTGCCGAACACCCCGCCCAGTGCCGACGTCAGCCGGTCGGTCAGCGCCGTGTCGTTGACCAGCGGGGTCGACCCACTACGCAGGGTGACCACCGGCAGCGCGTCGTCGGGCATGCCGTAGCCGCGGGCGATGCCCTCGCTGATCGACCGGATGCCGGCGATCAGCTGCTCGCGGACGTACGGCTCGAACCAGCGCAGGTTGACCAGCAGCCGCGCTTCGTCGGGGATCACGTTGTAGGCCGACCCGGCCTGGATCGACCCGACCGTCAGCACCGCCGTCTCGCCGGGGGTGACCATCCGGCTGACGATGCTCTGGAACTGCACGACGGCCGCCGATGCCATCAGCACCGGATCCTTGGCCAGCTGCGGCATCGACCCGTGCCCGCCGACGCCGCGGAACACGACGTCGAGCTGATCGGTGCCGGCAAATCGGGTGCCGCCCGCACCGGCCACCATGCCGACCGGCACCGGCGCGGTGTGCAGCGCGACAAGCGCATCCGGTTTGGGGGTGATGTCGTAGAGCCCGTCGTCGACCATCGCCTGTGCGCCGGCGATCAGTTCCTCGGCGGGCTGGCCGACCAGCACCGCGGTGCCCGACCAGGAGCGGGCGGTCTGGGTCAGCAGCTTGGCCATCCCGAGCATCCAGGTGACGTGGGCGTCGTGGCCGCACATGTGCCCGACCGGCACCTCATCGGCACCGTCACGGCGGACCCGCAGCCGGCTCGCGTACTCCAGGCCGGTGGCCTCCTCGACCGGCAGGGCGTCCATGTCGGCGCGGTACATCACCGTCGGCCCGGGCCCGTTGTGCAGGCTTGCCACCACGCCGGTGCCGCCGATCCCGGTGGTGACGGTGAAGCGCAGGTCGGTCAGTGCCTGGGCGACGATCCGCGCGGTGCGCACCTCGGCGAACCCCAGCTCGGGGTGGGAGTGCAGATCCTTGAACACCTCGACCAGATGCGGGGTCTCCGCCGCAACGATGTCGTCGACCCGTTCGGTCAGCCGGCTCGTCACCGTGACCTCCCTTCGATCAGCCCCAGCGCATGCTCGAAGAACCACACCGCGGCCCGGTGCAGTTCCTCGCCGACGTCCTTGGGCGCCTTGCCGGCGCACGCCCGCGCCTGGGTGCCCTCGATGACGATCGCCAGCCGGAAGCAGGCCAGCACCGTGTACCAGTCGATGCGCGACAGGTCGCGGGTGGTGTTCTGCGCGTACCGCTGCACGAGATCGTCCGTGCTGGCCAGCCCGTCCATGTCGGTCAGGGTGTGGTGGAACACGCTGGAGCCGTCGGCCTGACGCCAGGTGGCCAGCAGCTCGCCCAGGTCCAGTAGCGGGTCGCCGATGGTGCACATCTCCCAGTCGACGATCGCGACCACGTCCGGGCCGGTGCGGGAGAACATCACGTTGGCGGAGTGGTAGTCGCCGTGCATGATGCCCGGCTGCCACGACGACGGACGGTGCTGCTCCAGCCATTTGGCGACGGTTTCGACGCCGGGCAGCTCGGGGCCGGGGTAGTTGTCGAACTGCCGGTAGGACTCCAGCTCGGACAGCCAGCGCGGCACCTGCCGCTCCAGGAACCCGTCCGGTTTGCCGAAGTCGGCCAGCCCGACGGCGACGTGGTCGACGGCGCCGAGCCGGGCCAGCGACTCGGCCATCGACAGGCCCATCTGGAAGCGGATCGCCGGGTCGCCGGCGTGCAGCGGCGGCAGGTCCCCGCTGGCGTTGAACCCGTCGACCGGCTCCATCAGGTAGAAGACGGCCCCACCGTCGCCGGCCGTGTCGCCGGCGCCGCCGAGCACGGCCGGGTCGTCGCAGACGGCGATCAGTTCGGGGTGCGGCACGTCGCTGCCGGCCAGGGCGGCCAGCACCCGGGTCTCCCGCAGGATCACCGAGTTGCTGCGTGGCCGAAGGTGTTTCGGGCCGCGCCGCAGCACGTAGTCGCGGCCGGATCTGGTGAACCGCAGCATGATGTTCTGGGTTCCACCGCTCATCTCGGTGACGTTTTCCAGCGGGCCGTCGCCAAGTCGGCGGCCGGACATCCATTGCGCTACCGGTTCAAGGTCCACGTCGCCGAACCTACCTGGGCACCGTGTCCGCGTGGCGTTGAGCCCGGACCGAACAGGCAGCGAACACGGCAGCGAACACGGGGTCACACCGATCACACGCGTCACCGAAAAATTTCCCTATGCGCAATTGCCCGCCTTATAGCGACAACTTCGCGCTCCGCCTCGCTTGCGCTCCGCCTCGCTTGCGCCGCGCCTCGCTTGCGCCGCGCCTTGCTTGCGCCGCGCCTCGCTTGCGCCGCGCCTTGCTTGCGCCTCGCCTGCGCCGCGCCTTGCTTGCGCCTCGCCTGCGCCGCGCCTCGCCCGCGCCGCGCCCTCTGTCGCTCAGAGGCGGGCAATTTTCACATGCCCAATTTTTCGGTGACGCCTGTGGCAGCTGTGACCACCCCGGGAACCGCCAGACCGGCCCACCAAGGGCCGGCCGGCCTCAGGACACCGGCGGCTTGGGGTGCGCCGAGTGGGTGATCGTCTGCACCCGGATCAGGCCGCCACCGAACAGGAATGTGTCGCTGCCCTCGGTGCGGGCCGCGGGTGAGTCGAGCACCCACTCGAGGAACAGCACGTCGCCGTCGAAAATCTTGGTCGTCGTGTCGAACACGGCGTCGGAGAGGTTGTCGAACAACTGGGTGAACGCGGCCCGCACGCCGGCCTTGCCGCGCGCCACGCCTGCGGACGTGATCACCGCGCAGTCGTCCGCGTAATCGGCGACCAGTTCGTCGAGGTCACGGGAGACGAGCGCGTGGATGTGGTGGTCGAAGACTTCCTCGGGTGTACGTGTCATGACCTCGAGTGTGCCCCCGGCCGCGATTCACAGCTAGCGCAGGGTGTCGGTACAGGATCGCCAAATCGGCTTCGACATACTGGAATGCCATGACCCAGTCGCGCGGATCGGCCGAGCGTGTGGTGATGTCGCGGGCGGACGGAAACCCGATCAGCGTGCTGGTGGTCGACGACGAAACCATCCTGGCCGACATGGTGGCGATGGCGCTGCGCTACGAGGGCTGGAACACCACCACCGCCGGCGACGGGGCGGCGGCGATCGCCGCTGCGAAGGCCGAACGTCCCGATGTGGTGGTGCTGGACGTGATGCTGCCCGACATGAGCGGCCTGGACGTGCTGCCCAAACTGCGGGAGGTCAATCCGCACCTGCCGGTGCTGTTCCTCACCGCCAAGGACGCGCAGGAGGACCGGATCGCCGGGCTCACCGCGGGCGGCGACGACTACGTGACCAAGCCGTTCAGCATCGAGGAGGTGGTGCTGCGACTGCGGGCACTGCTGCGGCGCACCGGGGTGACCACCGCCGACAGCGGCGCCCAGATCGTCGTCGGAGACCTGGTGCTCGACGAGGACAGCCACGAGGTGCAGCGCGGCGGAGACCCGATCACGTTGACCTCCACCGAGTTCGAGCTGCTGCGGTTCATGATGCACAACGCCAAGCGGGTGCTGTCCAAGGCGCAGATCCTGGATCGGGTGTGGAGCTACGACTTCGGCGGCAGGTCCAACATCGTCGAGCTCTACATCTCCTACCTGCGCAAGAAGATCGACAGTGGCCGCGCCCCGATGATCCACACGCTGCGCGGCGTCGGCTATGTGCTCAAGCCCGCGCCCTGAGCGCCGCGGCCCGGGCGGCCCGCGGCACGTCTGGTCGCTGCGCGCCCGGCTGCTGATCGGGCAGATTCTGCTGCTCGCCTGTGCCTGCGTCGGGATCGGCGCGGTGACCGAGGTCGCCCTGTACCAGTACCTGGTCCGCCAGCTCGACACCCAGCTGCACGACGCCGCGCACCGGGCGGCCCGGCTGTACGGCCAGCCGCCGCCGTCATCCTGGCGGCACCGCGACCGGCCCGGGCCCGGACCGGACTTTCTGGACGCGCCGGCCCAGCCGGTCGGCATGGTCGCGGTGGTGCTTCGCGACGGCGCCACGATCGAAGCCGGCTACCTGGATGTCGGCGGATCACGGGAGGCGTTGAGCGACAACGCGATAGCCGACCTGAAAGCAACCGTTCCGGACAGCGCGCCGCAGACCCGCAAACTCGACGGGGTGGGCCGCTACCGGGTCGTCGCCACCGCGGCCCGCCACGGCGGCGACACGATCGTCATCGGTTTGCCGCTGACGCACGTGGACGCCACCGCCGTCCGGGTGATGCTCATCTTCGGGGTGGTCACGTTGTTCGCGGTGGCCGCCGCCGCCACGGCCGGGGTGCTGATCGTCCGCAGCGCACTGGCGCCACTGCGCCGCGTCGCCCAGACCGCCCGGGAGGTGGTGGCACTGCCGCTCGATCGAGGTGAGGTGGCGCTGCCGGTGCGGGTGCCGGAGCCGGATGCCGACCCGCGCACCGAGGTCGGCCAGCTCGGCTCGGCGGTCAACCGGATGCTCGACCACATCGCCACCGCCCTGTCCACCCGGCAGGCCAGCGAGATGCGGGTGCGCCGGTTCGTCGCCGACGCCAGCCACGAGTTGCGCACGCCGCTGGCGGCGATCCGCGGCTACGCCGAACTGGGGCAACGGGTCGGCGTGGGGAACCCGGACGAGTCGGGCACGGACGTGGTCGCGCACGCGATGAGCCGGGTGCAGTCCGAGGCCGAGCGGATGACCGCGCTCGTCGAGGATCTGCTGCTGCTGGCCCGGCTCGACTCCGGCCGGCCGCTGGAACGCGAACCGGTCGATCTGTCCCGGCTGGCGGTCGACGCGGTCAGCGACGCGCACGTGGCCGGACCGGACCACCAATGGCGGCTCGATCTGCCCGACGAGCCGGTGACGGTGATCGGGGACGCGGCCCGGCTGCACCAGGTGCTGACCAACCTGCTCGCCAACGCCCGCGTGCACACCGGTGCGGGGACGGTCGTCACCACCCGGCTGCGCGCCGACGGGACGCAGGCCGTGCTGAGCGTGATCGACGACGGCCCCGGCATCCCGGAGCAACTCCAGCCGGAGATCTTCCAGCGGTTCGCCCGCGGCGACGCCTCGCGCTCACGCAAGGGCGGCGGCACCGGGCTGGGGCTGGCCATCGTCTCGGCGGTGGTCAAGGCACACCAGGGGACGATCGGGGTGCACAGCGCGCCGGGGCAGACCGAGTTCACCGTGCGGCTGCCATCGGGCTAGCCCGTGACTCCTCGACGCCGAGACCGCGCTGGCGGCGGTGATTCCCGAAGTTCGTAGCCCTGGGCGCGGTTTCGATACCCTGGCCGCAGTCTCGCCGCCCCCGCGATCGTAGGCTGACACGGTGCAGCTGCTTCTGATCCGGCACGCGTTGCCGCTGCGCAGCGAGCACGGCGAGGGAGCCGACCCGGAGCTGTCCGACCTCGGCGTCGAACAGGCCCAGCGGCTGCCGGCGGCGCTGGCGCGCTATCCGATCAGCCGGGTGCTGAGCAGCCCGCAGCGCCGGGCGCTGCAGACCGCCGAGCCCGTCGCCGCCGCCCACGGGCTGAGCGTCGACGTCGACGACCGGTTCGCCGAATACGACCGCGAGCTGCCGGGATACCTGCCGATCGAACAGCTGAAGGTGGAACGGCCGCAAGACTGGGCGCGGATGGCGCAGGGCCACCTGCCCGCCGGGGTGGACGAAGCCGCGTTCTGCGCCAGGGCCGCCGCCGCCGCCGCGGCCGCGGTGGCCGCCGCCGACCCCGCCGACACCGTGGCGGTGTTCAGCCACGGCGGGGTGATCAACGTGCTGCTGCATCAGATTCTGGGCACCCGGCGGCTGCTGTCGTTCCCGATCGACTACGCATCGGTGACAAGGCTGCTGTACTCGCGGGCCGGCGAGGCAAGCGTGGTGTCCACCAACACCGTCGAGCACGTGTGGGACCTGCTGCCGCGCAACCGGCAGCGCCGATAGCCCGCCCGGCGGTCAGTGCTTCGCGGCCAGCGCGGCGAAGTTCTTCTTGGCCGCGCGGCGCAGCTGGAAGATCCGCGCGGTGCCGACCAGCACGGTGACCAGGCCGCCGCCCACCGCCGCGAGCAGGATCGCCACCCCGAGCGGCAGCGTCCAGTGCCAGGTGACGAAGGTGAGTTCGACCGCTTCGGGGTTCTGGGCGACGAACGCCAGCAGCACGATGAGGATCAGGAAACCGGCGATCAGCGCGCTCCACAGCGCCGCGGCCCGGGTGAACGGCGCCGACGCGTCATGCGCCGGTCTGCCGCCGCCGGGGTGTCCGGTACCGCTGGTGGGCTGGCCGGCGGGACCGCCGGAGTCGGTGCTCATGGCCGCCATTTTGCCGGATTCGGGACGTGATCCGGGCCGGATCGAGAAAGCTCGCCGCGCTGTGACTTCGCCACACGCCCGCCGATTAGCCGGGCACCACCCGAACTCGTCGCCTACCGTAATCGGGTGAGCACAACCGCATCCGACCCGATGCCGGCCTGGCCCGCGATGCTGACGTGGCGCGCGCACGACGCCGGCCGGATGGAGTCGGTGCGAGTTCAGTTGTCCGGCAACAGGATCAGGGCCAACGGCCGGATGGTGGCCGCAGCCACCGCAAAGCACCCGGCGTTCGGCGTCTACTACGACTTGCAGACCGACGACGCCGGGGCCACCAGAAGGCTGGGCATCACGGTGACCCTGGCCGAACGGGAACGCCAGCTCTCCATCGCCCGCGACGAGGAGAACATGTGGCTGGTCACCGACTTCCGCGGCGAGTCGCGCGCCGGCTTCGACGGCGCACTCGACGTCGACGTGATGTTCAGCCCGTTCTTCAACACGTTGCCGATCCGCCGCAACGGTCTGCACGAGCGCGCCGGGGCGCTCACCGTGCCGGTGATCTATGTACACCTGCCCGAGCTGGCGGTGGCCGCCGTCGACATCAGCTACCGCAGCCTGCCGGGTCAGCCGGCCGGCCTGACGGTGAGCTCGCCGGCCGGGGACGCCGCGGTCACCGTCGATGCCGACGGGTTCATCCTCGACTATCCAGGGTTGGCAGAGCGAATCTGATCACCCCGCCGGCCCGTCCCGCGGCGGCCAGTTCCCGGCGCCAGTTGTCCGCACCGATCACGACCGTGTCGATCTCGTGCCGCGGGAAGTTCTCGTAGCGGGTCCTGGCGGCGTGCCCGGAGTCGACCAGCTCGGCCACCGAGTCGGCGGCCGACAACGAATCGCGGGCGTCGGCCAGCAGCGCGATCGTGCGGTCCAGCGCCGGCAGCAGCTTGTGCCAGTTGGCCTCGCACATCGCCCGGACCAGGCTCGGCGCGGTGCCGGCCACCCGGGTGCCGTCCCGGAACGACCCCGCCGCCAGCGCGAACGCCAGCGGGACGTCGGCCGCCGTGACGGCAAGCGCCTCGGCGAGCAGATGCGGCAGATGCGAGATGACGGCCGCGGCCGCGTCGTGCTCGTCGGAGCGGGCCGGCACTCCCACCGCCCCGCAGTCCAGCGCCAGCTCCAGCACCATCGAGAACACCGCCGGGTCGACGTCGTCGTCCACGCTGATCACCCACGGCGCCCCGGCGAACAGTTGCGCGTCGCCGGCCGCCCAGCCCGAATGGGCGGTGCCCGCCATCGGGTGCCCGCCGACGAACTTCGCCCGCAGACCGGCCGCGGTGACCGCCTCGAGCACCACACCCTTGACGCTGGTGACGTCGGTGAGCGGACAGTCGGGAGCGTGCTTGCTGATGTGGCCGAGCAGCATCGGCAGCGCCGGCACCGGCGTGCCGAGCACGATCAGCGCGCCGCTTCCCGCGGCCCGGGCCAGCGTCTCGGACAGGTCGGTGCTGGCGTCGAAGCCGTCGGCGACCGCGGCCTGCACGCCGCCCAGCGAGCGGTTGTAGCCGAACGCCTCCCGACCGGCCGCTGCGGCGGCACGCAGCACCGAGCCGCCGATCAAACCCAGCCCCAGCACGCACACCGGTCTTTTCGCCACCCCCACAGGTTGACACAGCGGCCCGAGTGCGTTTAAGAGTTCCCTGGTCGTTGGTGGAATCGGCGACTAGCGTAGGCGCCGATGGGAACACACGAGGCCGCCACGCAGGGCCGGCCGGCGGACGCGCTGGACGGTTACGGGGTGGCTGTCGTGCGCGAAGACGGGCAGTGGACCTGTGCGGCGATGCGGCCGGCAGCCCTGACCAGCCTGGCCGCCGCGGAGACCGAGCTTCGTGAATTGCGGAGCTCGGGCGCTGTCTTCGGTCTGCTGGACGTCGACGACGAGTTCTTCGTGATCATCCGGCCCGGCCCGTCGGGCACCCGGCTGCTGTTGTCGGACGCCACCGCCGCGCTGGACTACGACATCGCCGACGAGGTGCTGGAGACACTGGACGCCGACATCGACGCCGAGGACCTCGAGGAGGCCGATCCGTTCGAGGAGGGCGATCTGGGCCTGCTGGCCGACATCGGGCTGCCGCAGGCCGTGCTGAGCGTCATCCTCGACGAATCGGATCTGGACGTGGACGAGCAGCTGCACCGGATCGCCGAGGAGATGGGTTTCGACGAGCAGCTGTCGGCGGTGCTGCGCCGGCTCGGCCGCTAGTTCGCCGAGCGACTTGCCGACCGCCTTGCCCACCGCCTTGCCCACCGACGAAGACCTGATCCGCGCCGCGCTGGCCGCGGCCGCCGACGCCGGGCCGCGCGACGTGCCGATCGGCGCGGTGCTGGTCGGCGCCGACGGGGCCGTGCTGGCCCGCGCCGCCAACGCCCGCGAGCAGCTGGGCGACCCGACCGCGCACGCCGAGATCCTGGCGATCCGCCGGGCCGCGGAGGTGTGCGGCGACGGCTGGCGGCTCACCGGCGCCACCCTGGCCGTCACCGTCGAGCCGTGCACCATGTGCGCCGGCGCCCTGGTCGCGGCGCGGGTGCAGCGGCTGGTATTCGGCGCGTTCGAGCCCAAGACCGGGGCGGTCGG
>DASTNJ010000033.1:0-11635 GCA_035721065.1 Mycobacterium sp. | reverse complement strand
GGGCGATGCTGCCGCAGATCCGGCCCTCCTCCGACCCGTCCGGCTACGGCGTGACCCGCGCGGACGGACCGCTGCGCGGCGAGGTGCCGCTGACCGGCGATCTGGGCGACCAGCAGGCGGCGACCGTAGGTCAGGTCTGCTTCACCCCGGGCTCGGCGAAGAACACCTACGGCACCGGCAACTTCCTGCTGCTCAACACCGGCAACGAGCTGGTGCGCTCGAGCAACGGCCTGCTGACCACCGTGGCCTACCAGTTCGGCGGCGAGAAGCCGGTCTACGCCCTCGAAGGCTCGATCGCGGTGACCGGGTCGGCCGTGCAGTGGCTGCGCGACCAGCTCGGCATCATCTCCGGAGCGGCGCAGAGCGAGGCGCTGGCCCGGCAGGTCGAGGACAACGGCGGGGTGTACTTCGTCCCGGCCTTCTCAGGGCTCTTCGCCCCGTATTGGCGCTCGGACGCGCGCGGCGCGATCGTCGGCCTGTCCCGGTACAACACCAACGCGCACCTGGCCCGGGCGACGCTGGAGTCGATCTGCTACCAGAGTCGCGACGTCGTCGATGCGATGGAGTCCGATTCCGGTGTGCACCTTGAGGTTCTGAAGGTCGACGGGGGCATCACCGCCAATGAGCTGTGCATGCAGATCCAGGCGGACGTGCTGGGGGTGGACGTCGTCAAGCCGGTGGTCAGCGAGACCACCGCGCTGGGCGCGGCCTATGCCGCAGGGCTGGGGGTCGGGTTCTGGAAGGGTCCGGATGAATTGCGGGCCAACTGGCGCGAAGACAAACGGTGGACACCGACCTGGACCGACGAGCAGCGCGCCGAGGGGTATGCGGGGTGGCGAAAAGCGGTGCAGCGCACGCTGGACTGGGTCGACGTGACGTGAGTGGAGTCGAATGCCGCCGAGCAGACGCGTAGGTCCCCGGTCCGGGCGAAAATCGGGTTCTTACGCGTCTGCTCGCAGGCGGGTGGTGCCCCCGGGCCGCGAGGCGGGGCGGCAACTGGCGATGGTCGCGCTCGTCGCGGTGGTCGCCCTCGCCGGAGTGTGGCTGTACGACCGTCTGCACCGGCCGAACGGAGAATCGGAAGCCGTTGCGGCTCAGCTCAACTCCGACTATGACGTGGCTCGCCGGCAGCTGGACGCGCTGCCGGTCAAGGGCTGGGACCGGCAGCAGGATTTCAAGCGGTACCGGTTCGGTGAGCGGTGGAGCGACGACGTCGACGTCGAGTTCGGCCACAACGGCTGCGACACCCGCGACGACGTCCTGCGCCGGGACCTGACCGACGTCCAGCTTCGGCGGCGCACCTGCCTGGTCCAGCGCGGCATCCTGCACGACCCGTACACCGGCAAGACCATCGACTTCGTCCGCGGCCCGGAGAGCTCCGAAGCGGTGCAGATCGACCACGTGGTGGCCCTCGCCGACGCCTGGTACAAGGGCGCCCGGGCCTGGGACGACGCCCGCCGCCGTGACTTCGCCAACGACCCGCGCAACCTACTGGCCGTCGACGGGCAGGCCAACTTCGACAAGGCATTCCGGGACGCCGCGGGGTGGCTGCCGCCGAGCGAAGCCTACCGGTGCGCGTTCGTTGCCCGGCAGATCGAGGTGAAAACGGTCTACCAACTGTGGGTGTCGGCGAACGAGAAGGCCGCGATGCGCCGGGTCCTGCAGGGTTGCTGACGCCGCCTGACCCGATTCCGGAGCGGTGCTCGCCACCGCGCGACGAGCACCGCGCCGAAAATTGTCGGCCTACTCGGTTTCGCCCAGGATGGTGTAAACCTCGCGGCGGGCGTTGTTGACGATGTCGACGATCCGCTGCTGCTGATCGGAGCTGGCGGTGAACGCAGCCTGGCCGACCGCGCCGAACAACTGACCGATCGCGGCGCGCAGGCTGACCTGGCCGGGATCCACGCAGTCGGCGATCTCCTGCCACGGCGGGTTCTCGATTGCCTCCGCAGCGGCGCGGCCCTCTTCGGTCAGCTCGAAAAGCCGCTTGCTGCTACCGGTTTCATTGCCGACGATCAGGCCCTCGTCGACCAGCAGCTGCAGGGTCGGGTACACCGATCCCGGGCTGGGCCGCCACAGGTCCTGACTGCGTTCGGCGATCTGCTGGATCATCTCGTAGCCGTGCATCGGCCGTTCGGCCAGCAGCACCAGGATGGCGGCCCGCACGTCACCGCGCCGGCTGCGGTTGGCGCGGTGCCCGGGGCCGCGTCCGCGGCGCCCGCCGCGCGGCGGGCCGAACCCGAAACCGGGGCCACCGGGCCCGAAGCCGGGCGCGAAACCGGGCGCGAAACCCGGCCCGAAGCCGGGGCCGAAGCCGGGCGGGCCGCAGTGACCGGCGCCGTGGTGGCGCAACTGGTCGTGGAGTTCCCACTTGGCATGGCGCTTCGCGTCGTGGAAGTCGCGGCGGCTCTGCGGGCCGAAACCGAATCCGTATCCGGGCGACCCGCCTGCGGCGGAGCCGCCGAACGGGGAAAAAGGAGTGGTCATGGGGTTGTCTCGCTTCTGGAAGGGAAGCACACGATGCGCTTCCGATACGTTGACGATATATCGTGATCTATCGACACGCAACACCCCCGATTGCCGCCGACGCGCCTATCCCGGCGGCGCGAAGCCGCCGGTACCGGGGTGCGCGCCGTTCGGGGGTGGCGGCACGGCCGGCGGCGGGTAGTAGGCGTTCGGCGGCGGCTGCAATCGGGCCAGCTCGCGGCGGTGGCGCTCGGCCAGCACGGCCGCGATCACCAGCTGCGGCGGCGCGCCCGGCGGAGGTGGCGGCGAGATCTGCGCGAGCATCTCACCACCGATCCGGTGGGCGATGGCGTCGCGCAGCCGCGGATTGAGTTGCCGCCTCCGGGACAGGAACTGGCGGCCCAGGTCGGCGGTTTCCGGGCGCAGCCCGGACAGTTGCAGCGACGACGCCCACCAGGCCAGCGCCGGCGGCATGACCGGCGGCGGCGCCGGCCGCGGACCGCGTTCGCTGATCACCACGGTGCCGGCGAAGATGTCGCCGAGCCGCTTTCCGCGTGCCGAGAACATGCTGCAGATCACCGCCGGACTGCCGGTCAGCGCCCAGATCTCCACCACACCCGCCAGGGCACGAAACAGCGCCTGCCGGAAGCGTTCCGGGCCACCGTCGTCGGAGACGACCCGCAGTCCCATCGCGATCTTTCCCAGCGAGCGGCCGCGGGTCGCCGTCTCGAAGATGAGCGGATACCCCACCTGCAGCAGCACCGCGAAGACGATCAGGATCGCGGCGGTGAGCGCGTCGTCGAAGCGCTGCAGCGTTGTGGCCCACAGCATCAGTGAGACGACGAACGCGGCGACGACGGCGGCGATGTCGATCAGCGCGCTGACCGCCCGCACCGGCAGCTGGGCGACCCGAACGTCGAGCACGACGGCGTCCCCCGTCACCACCAGGGGCGATCGCGAGGGCGGCGCAGCCGGGCGAAGCGGGTCGCCCCAATGGGAGCTGGGCGATCGCGAGGGCGGCGCAGCCGGGCGAAGCGGGTCGCCCCCATAGGCGCTTGACATGCCACAAAACGCTACCCGCCGCCCGGCTCGGGACGGTCGGTGCCGCACCGGCCGTTAGGCTTTCCCGGGTGGACGTCGACGCCTTCATGCTGGCCCACCGCCCCGCGTGGGAGCGGTTGGACGCGCTGGTCAAAAGACGCCGACGGCTCACCGGTGCTGAGGTGGACGAGCTGGTCGACCTCTACCAGCGGGTGTCCACCCACCTGTCGGTGCTGCGGTCGGCGTCGTCGGATTCGGTGCTGATCGGCCGGCTCTCGACGCTGGTGGCGCGCGCCCGAGCCACCGTGACCGGCGCGCACGCCCCGCTGTCCGGTGAGTTCGTCCGGTTCTGGACCGTGTCGTTTCCGGTGGTCGCCTACCGGGCCTGGCGCTGGTGGCTGGCGACGTCGGTGGTGTTCCTCGTCGTCGCCGTGGTGATCGCGATCTGGGTGGCCCGTAGCCCCGAGGTGCAGGCCGCGATCGGCACCCCCGCCGACATCGAAAAACTGGTCACTCACGATTTCGCCGCCTACTACAGCGACCACCCGTCGGCCTCGTTCGCGTTGCACGTCTGGCTGAACAACGCGTGGGTGGCCGCCCGCTGCATTGCGTTCGCGATCCTGCTGGGCCTGCCGATCCCGTACCTGCTGTTCGGCAACGCCGCCAACCTGGGTTTGGGCCTCGGGCTGATGTTCGGCGCCGGCAAGGGTGCCTTCATGCTCGGACTGCTCGCGCCGCACGGGCTGCTGGAGCTGACCGCGGTGCTGCTGGCCGGTGCGGTCGGCATGCGGCTCGGCTGGACGGTGATCTCGCCGGGCGACCGGCCGCGCGGCCAGGTGCTCGCCGAGCAGGGCCGGGCCGTGGTCGCGGTCGCCGTCGGGCTGGTGGTCGTGCTGGCGGTGTCCGGGCTGATCGAGGGGTTCGTCACCCCGTCGCCGCTGCCGACCTGGCTACGGGTGGCCGTCGGGGTGGCCGCCGAGATGCTGTTCCTGGCCTACGTGATCCACTTCGGCCGGGCCGGGGTGGCGGCCGGTGAGTCCGGGGACGCCGCCGACGTTCCCGACGTCGTCCCCACCCGGTGAGCACGGTGAGCACGGTGGGCGCGAATGTGGGCTTGTGTCACGCCAACGGCCCTCAGCCTCGAAACGTGACACAAGCCCACATTCGGCCGGGGGTGACGGGAAGTCACAGCCGGCCGGCGGCCTTCATCGCCAGGTAGCGGTCGGCCAGCGCCGGCGCCAGTTCCTCGGGCGGTGCGTCGAGCACCTCCACGCCGCTGCGGCGCAGCCGGGAGGCCACCGCCCGCCGGTCGTTGCGGGTGCGTTCGGCGGCGCCCGCGTCGTAGACCGCCGCCGCATCGGAGCGCCCCCGCGCCAGCTCGGCCACCCGCGGATCGGCCACCGCGGCCAGGAGCACCTGATGGACGGCCGACAACCGGGGCAGCACCGGCAGCAGGCCCTCGTCCAGCGCATGTGCGTTCAGGTCGGTCAGCAGCACGATCAGCGCCCGCCGCCGAACCCGGCGCTGGATCGCCGAAACCATTGCCGCCGCATCGGATTCGAGAAGCTCCGGCTGCAGCGGCGCCATCGCCTCCACGAATTGGGCCAGCAGCCGGGTGCGGGGCGCGCCGAACACACCCGCCCGCATCACCCGGTCGTGGGCGATCAGGTCGACGTGGTCGCCGGCGCGCGACGCCAGCGCGGTCAGCAGCAGCGCGGCGTCCATCGACCAGTCCAGCCGCGGCCAGCCGCCGGGGTCCAACGCGGTCGGGTCGATGCCGATCCGCCCGGCGGCGGTGCGTCCGGTGTCCAGCACGATGACCACTCGCCGGTCACGTTCGGGCCGCCAGGTCCGCACCACCACGCCCGAGCGCCGGGCGGTGGCCCGCCAGTCGATCGACCGGACGTCGTCGCCGGCGACGTATTCGCGCAGCGAGTCGAATTCGGTGCCCTGTCCGCGGATCAACACCGGCAGTGCGCCGTCGATCTCGCGCAGTTTCGCCAGCCGCGACGGCAGATGCTTGCGGGACAGGAACGGCGGCAGCACCCTGACCCGACCGGGGACCGGAACCGAGCGCTGCCGCCCCGCCAGCCCGAGCGGCCCGACCGAGCGTGCGGTGACCGCCGCCGCGTACTGGTCGCCGCGGCGGACCGGCCGCAACTCGGTGACCACCCGCTGATCCCGGCCGGCGGCGACCTCGACATGGTGGACGCGCGGGACCGCGCATGCGCTGGGCGCCCAGGCATCGCGAACCTGGCCGCGGAACCGGCGCCGGCCGTCGTTGGCGACCCGCAGTTCGGTGCTCACCGGCTGACCGAGCCGCGCCGAGGTGTCGCCCGAGCGGGTGAAGCGCAGTCTTGCCGGGCCCGCGGCCAGGCCGACGTCGACGGCCACCGCGGCGGCCAGCGCCACCAGCAGCAGCCCGAACGCCACCGCCGGCCACGGCGACAGCGTGACCGGCACGGCGCCGATCAGTGCTGCCAGCGCGGTGCGCCCGGTCAGGATCACTGGCCCCGACTACCTTGGCACCGGAACCGAGGCCAGGATGCCGTCCAGCACGCCGTCGGGCGTGGCGCCCTCCAACTCGGCCTCCGGACGCAACACCACCCGGTGCCGCAGCGTCGCCCGGGCCATCGCCTTGACGTCGTCCGGCGTGACGTAGGTCCGGCCGGACAGCCACGCCCACGCCCGCGCGGTGGCCAGCAGCGCCGTCGCCCCGCGCGGCGAGACGCCCAGCTGCAGGGCCGGAGACGTCCGGGTGGCGCCGACGACGTCGACGATGTAGCCCAGCACCTGATCGGCGACCAGCACCTGACGCACCGCCTCCCGCCCGGCGGCCAGGTCCGCGGCGGAGGCCACCGGAGAGATCGCCGACAGGTCACGCGGGTCGAACCCCTGGGCATGCCGGCTCAGAATGGCGATCTCGGCGTCGCGCGCCGGCAACGCCACGGTCAGCTTGAGCAGGAACCGGTCGAGCTGGGCCTCCGGCAGCTGGTAGGTGCCCTCGTATTCGATCGGGTTCTGGGTGGCGGCGACGATGAACGGATCCGGCAGTGCGTGTGCCTCGCCGTCCACGCTGACCTGGCGCTCCTCCATCGCCTCCAGCAGGGCGGCCTGCGTTTTCGGCGGGGTGCGGTTGATCTCGTCGGCCAGCATCAGGTTGGTGAAAACCGGTCCCGCCCGGAACACGAAAGCCGCGGTGTGCGTGTCGTAGACCAGCGAGCCGGTGATGTCGCCGGGCATCAGGTCCGGGGTGAACTGCACGCGTTTGAACTCCAGCTGCAGCCCGGCGCTCAGTGCGCGCACCAAAAGTGTCTTCGCAACCCCGGGAACACCTTCCAGCAGGACGTGACCCCGGCACAGCAGCGCGATCACCAGGCCGCTGACCACGCTGTCCTGGCCGACGACCACCTTTGCGATCTCGGTGCGCAACGCCAGCATCGCCTGGCGTGCGGCTTGCGCCGCCGGGCTCTGGGCGGGCGGTGCCGATGGGGCCTCCGTCATGATCGGGTGACCTGCCTTTCGATGTCGTCGAGCATCCGGGCGAGTTGCAGCAGAGCGGTGTCGGATTCCGGCGGCGGGCTGAACAGCAACCGCCACACCGATTCCGGGTGGGCGCCGCTGCGCTGTGCGATGGCCGCTACCACCGCCGGCGGCTGGGCGCCGGTCAGCCCCAGCCGGGGCGAGAGACGTTGCAGCGTCGCGTTCCGCAGCGCCTGCGCGGCGCGGTCCCGGGCGCGCCGAGAGCGGTACAGCCGCCCGCGGCCCTCGACCGTCTCCGACGCGCGCACCACCACCGGCAGGTGTTCGGCCACCAGCGGGCCGAGCCGGCGGCCCTTCCACATCGCGGCCAGCGCCACCGCCAGGCACAGCTGCAACACCAGCCAGTAGACGTTCGGCGGGATCAGGTCGGCGATCGTCGCGGTGCCCGACCCGCCGCCCTCGACCCGTTGCGGCGCATACCAAATCAGCCGGGGTGCCGCGCCGGCCAGGTTCATCGCCAGTGCGGCATTGCCCTCGTGCGGCAGGCCTGCGTTGGTCAGCGGGAACGGGGTGCCGAGCACGGTGACGGTGCGGTTGCCGGCACGGTAGCGGACCAGCGCGCCACCGTAGCAGCTGTGCACCGGCTGATCGCCGGTGGCGGCGTAGGTCGCGGAGGTTCGCAGATCGACCGTCCCGGCCGTCACCGCTTCGTGCAGATCGCAATCCGGTTTCCGGTTCAGCCCGGTGGCGAGCTCGGTGCGGATCCCCCGGGCCAGGGCTTGCCGAATCGCCGCCGTGGGTTGCACCAGCAGCCGGTCGCCGGGCAGCTCGGCCAGCCGCTGCAGCAGCGCGGCTGCGTCTTGGCCGGCGATCCGGCCAGTGTTTGCCACCAGCGTCAGCGCATCGGGGCGCGCGCTGCGTTCCACGTCGGCGACGGTGCCGGCGACGACGACCTCGACGCCGTGGTCGCGCAGCAGCGCCACCAGGGCGTGCGCGCCGGACGGCCCGGTCGCGTCGGCATCCAGCAGGCCGCCGTCGCGGGGCGCGGTCAGGTAGACGCTCAGCCCGGCGAGCACGACGAGCGCCAGCAGGCCAGCCGTCATCCACCGCCAGGTGTGCGACCGGCCCGCCCGGCGGCTGCCGGAGGCCCGGGCGGCCGTGGCTGCGGTCATCGGCGCCGGCCCGAGTCGGCGGCGGGAGCCGGTGCGGTGGCCCGCAGCTGGTCGTCGAGGTCGGCGACAGCCCGGTAGCCGGCCTCCGTTGCCGGCAGCTGGCCATAGCTGACGTCGTTGAAGGTCTCCGCGGCCCGGGTCAGCTCGGCGGAAAGTCGCGGCAGCGCGAGTCCCGCGTCGCGGGCCAGCTCGTTGGCGGTGCGCCCGGGCGCGGCATTGAGCACTCCGCGTTCTTCGAGTTCGCGTGCGACGGCGCGCAGCCGGTGCTGGATCGCCGCGGCCCAATCGCCCGATGCCGCAAAGCGTTCCGCGGCGCCGCGGTGCTCGGCGGCGCTGAGTTCGGCGGTGCCGAACAGCGGGTGGTCGCCGCGGCTGGTACGCAACGCGCTACGGGCGATGCGCACGGCGACCAGCATCGCCACCGCGAGCATGATCAGCAGCAGGCTGATGGTGAACCAGCCGCCGGGCAGCTCCGCGCTGCGCCCGATCAACCGGTCCAGCATTTCGTTCAGCCAGTCGACGAACTGCTGCTTCGGCGACGGCCTGGGGTAGCCGGGTTTGGCGAGTTCACGCTGGGCGGCTTCGCGGGCGGCGTCGCGGTCGATGTCGACGGTGGGCATCCTCGGCGGTCCTCAGGCCGGCGGCCGGATCAGCCACAGGTTGTCGGTGAATCCCGCGGCCTGCGCCGCGCCGACTGCGCCGGTCTGCAGCACCAGATCGAATGCCTCGGCCCGCATGCGGCGGTCGGTGTACAGCAGCACCACCACACCGGCGGTGAACGGCAGCACGATGATCTGCCCGATCGCCGCGCCCACCCGGGCGATCACGCCCGCCGCCGACACCGTCGACAACGACGTCGCGCCGTGCCCGGCCACCAGGCCGGCCAGGTCGAACGGCAACGCCACCGCACCGGAGATCAGATAGGTGATCAGGTTGGTCAGCGCCAGGATGCCGAACACCCGCCAGAAGCTGTTGCGGACCAGGGCGAAGGACCGGCGGATCGCGCCGAAAACCGATTGCCGTTCCAGCACGATCGCGGTCGGCGCCAGGCTCACCGCAACGTACAGGTAGACGACGAGGGCCAGCACGATCGGGATCAGCAGCATCCCCACGATGAAGCCGGCGGCCGGACTGCCCGCTGCGGCGGCGGCACCGACGACGGCGGCGGTCGTCAGGGCCAGGAGTGTCATCGCGGCCACCACGATGAGCACGGCCAGCCCGATCAGCGCCGGCAGCCGTCCGCGGACCATGGCCCAGGCTTCGCCGGCGGTGATCGACGATCCGAACACCGCGCGCCCGACGATCACGGTCAGCATCCCGGTCAGCACGATCGTCGCCAACCAGATCATCAGCGCCCCGACGCTGAGCGACAGACCCCACTGAGCCATCTGGCCGAAAGACGGTGACGACGAGTCGTCGGCCACCCGATTGACGGCGGCCCGCGGGACGACCCGGGTGAACAAGGTGATGATCTGGGTGATCACCACGACGGCGGCCGTCACGCCGAGCGTGACTCTCGGGTTGGCGCGGATGTAGCCGACCGCGCCGTTGTAAAGGTCGGCCAGACTCAGTGGGCGCAGCGGAATCACGCCCGGCGCGGGCACCGGCGGTCGGTAGCCGGGTGGCGGATACCCGGGCGGACCGTAGCCCGGTGGACCGTAGCCCGGGGGGCCGTAGCCGGGGGGGCCGTAGCCGGGCGGCGGATAACCCGGCGGATACCCCGGCGGCGGATAACCCGGCCGCGGATAACCCGGCGGGCCGTATCCCGGCGGCGGATAACCGGGCGGCGGATACCCCGGTGGACCGTAGCCGGGCGGCGGCCAGTTCACGGCGAACTCTCGAGGCCGGACCGCCGGTCGGTTTCGGTCATGGACACATCCTGCCAGCCACGCCGCGAGCCGCATCGCGGCCGCCACCGTCGCTGCGCGTAGCCTTACCCGGCATGGCAGAACTCAAGTCCCGGTTGCGGGCGGATTTGACCGACGCGATGAAGGCACAGGACAAATTGCGCACCGCGACGCTGCGGATGCTCCTGGCGGCGATCCAGTCCGAAGAGGTCGCCGGCAAGCAGGCGCGTGAGCTCTCCGACGACGAGGTGCTCAAGGTGCTGGCCAAGGAGGCCCGCAAACGCGCCGACGCGGCGGAGATCTACACCGAGAACGGCCGCGGCGAGTTGGCCGCCGAGGAGCACGCCGAGGCCCGCATCATCGACGAGTATCTGCCGACGCCGCTGACCGAGGCGGAGCTGGCGGACGTCGTCGACACCGCCCTGGCCCAGGTGGCCGAGGAACTCGGCGAGCGGCCGCACATCAAGCACATGGGCCTGGTGATGAAGGCGGCGACGGCCATCGCCGCCGGAAAGGCTGATGGCGCACGGCTTTCGGCGGCGGTCAAAGACCGCCTATAGGCACCACGAACGGGGGTTGAGGCTGATGGGGACAGCACGTATAGAGGACTATGCGCTGATCGGTGATCTGCACACCGCGGCGCTGGTCAACCGCGAGGGCAGCATCGACTGGCTGTGCCTGCCGCGGTTCGACTCCCCGGCGTGCTTCGCCGCGCTGCTGCACGACGAATCGGCCGGCTTCTGGCGCATCGCCCCGGCCGCCGGTGGTCCCGCCACCCGGCGCAGTTACCGCGGCGACACGCTGATCATCGACAGCGAGTGGGACACCGACACCGGTTCGGTGCGGGTCACCGATTTCATGCCGCCGCGCGGTCACACCCCCGACGTGATCCGGGTGGTGGAAGGCCTGTCCGGCCGCGTGTCGATGCGGATGAAGCTGGTGATCAGGTTCGACTACGGGTCCGTGGTGCCCTGGATCCGTCGCAGCGACTACGGTCTGATCGCCGTCGCCGGGCCGGACACGGTGTGCCTCACCACCCCGGTCAACATCCACGGGGACCACTGGTCGACGGTCGCGGAGTTCGAGGTGGCCGCCGGCGAGAAGGTGCCGTTCGTGTTGACGTACGCGGCGTCGCACCTGGTCGCGGACGCGGTTCGGGCCGAGTCCGAGCGAGCCCTGGCCAAGACGGAGGCGTTCTGGGCCAACTGGATCGACCGGTGCAGCTACCAGGGGGAGTGGCAGGCGGCGGTGCGGCGGGCGGTGATCACGCTCAAGGCGCTCACCTATGCGCCGACCGGCGGGATCGTCGCCGCGGCAACCACGTCGCTGCCCGAGGACATCGGCGGTGTGCGCAACTGGGACTACCGGTACTGCTGGCTGCGCGATGCCACCTTCACCCTGCAGGCGCTGCTCGGCACCGGCTACCACCGCGAGGCGCGCGCCTGGCGGGACTGGCTGCTGCGCGCGGTCGCCGGCGACCCGGCCGATCTGCGGATCATGTACTCCATCGACGGGGGCCGGCGGATCCCGGAGTACGAGGTGCCGTGGCTGTCCGGCTACGAGGGGTCATCGCCGGTGCGCGTCGGCAACGCCGCCTCCGACCAGTTCCAGCTCGACGTGTGGGGT
>DASTNJ010000032.1:0-4085 GCA_035721065.1 Mycobacterium sp. | reverse complement strand
GAAGTAACCCGGATTGAGCGTTCGCACCGCGTCACCGACGCCGCCGCGGGCGCTCATCCAGGGTGGCTGAAGCTGTCGGCGATGCCCTGCAATATCTCCGGGTGCCGCAGAAACGGCGTAATGATGTCGACCGGCAACGGGAAAACCACCGTGGAATTCTGATCCGCGCCCAGCTCCAGCAGTGTCTGCAAGTAGCGCAGCTGCAGTGAAGCCGGGCTCTTCGACAGGGTCTCGGCGGCTTCGCGCAGCTCCTCGGATGCCTGCAGCTCTCCCCGGGCGTTGATCACCTTCGCGCGTCGCTCGCGTTCGGCTTCGGCTTCGCGGGCCATCGCCCGCTGCATCGACTCGGGAATCTCGACGTCCTTGATCTCCACCACCCGGACCTGGATGCCCCACGGTTCGGTCATCTTCTCGATGATCGTGCGCAGGTCGCTGTTGAGGTCTTCGCGGTGTGCCAGCAGCGTGTCCAGGTCCGCGCGTCCCAGCAACGAACGCAGGGTCGTCTGCGCGATCTGCGAGGTGGCCACCGCGTAATTCTCCACCGCCAGAATCGCTTTCAGCGGGTCCATCACCTGAAACATCACGACGGCGTTGACGCGGGCCGGCACGTTGTCCCGGGTGATCACCTCCTGCGGCGGGATGGTCAACGTCACCACTCGCTGATCGACGCGAATCATCTTGTCCGCCAGCGGGAACAGGAACCGTAGACCTGGCTGGTACAGCGGGCGGGCATGGCCCATCCGGAACACCACGCCTCGCTCGTACTCCCGCAGCACCACCAGCGCGGAGAAGCTCAACGCGATCAACCCCGCGAGCACGATCAGCAGCGTGGTGATCAGCCCCGAACTCACTGCGCTGGGTCCTTTCTGTCCGGTCTGTCGGCCCCGACGGAATAACCCCCGCCCCACCGGGTGGAGTACCGGTCGACGGCCATCGCGGCCTGTTCTTCCAGACTGGTGCGGTGTGGCAGGTGGTCGGGTGCGTTAGACGGAGTGTTCCACAGGTGGCGCACCAGGGGCAGCCCGCCCAGGATCACGATGACCACGGTGGCACCCAGCACCAGTGCGTCGGCCGGGGCGTGGTTGGCGATCAGCGTCGCCAGCGGCATGATCACACCCAATCCGGCCACCGCGCAGGCGATGCCGCGATGGAACCGGCCGGCTTCGGAATGCGGCCAGGGGTCCACCTCGCGGGTGATCTCGCGGCCGTGGTTCGAGGTGGTGCACGAGTCCTTGACCGGGCAGCTGTTGCATACCGTCGGCGACGCCCGGTAGCGCGTCACCCGGCTCTGCGGGTCGAACGATGCGGGCCACAGCCACTGGTCCTGCGGGCAGACCCAGGCGTCGTGGTCGGCGTGGTAAACGAATTTGCCGGTGCGCCAACGCGCGGCGTGCGCCGAGGCTCGCCGCGCCATGCCGTCGAAACCCCAGGCGACGGCCAGCAGGATCAGCGCGTAGCCGGACACCAGCCACACCCACGCCGCGGGTGGGGACACGATCAGTTCTCCGCCGGCACGCTCGGCAGCTCGGTGTAGAGCGGGTTTTCCGGCAGCTCGTCGACGGTGCTGCCGGACCGGAAGTTGCGCAGCGCGACCCAGGCGATCCACACGAACGGCAGCACCCCGCCCAGAATCAGGATCGCGTCACCGGGCAGCCGCAACCACTCCAGGACGGCGTTGCCGGGCCTGGTGATGTAGCCGAGCGAACGGGCTTCAAAATATCCGTCGTTGACCGAGTGGAAGAGCTGCAGCACGCCCAGGGGCAGCAGCGTGGCGAACACCATCCACGCCAAGCCGATGTTCATGCACCAGAACGAGATTCGGGCCATCTTGTTCGGCCACTGCTCGGCAGGGATCACGTACCGGAACGCGAACATCGCCAGCGCCACCGCGAGCATGCCGTAGACGCCGAGCATGGCGGCATGGGCGTGGTTCGCGGTCAACGCGGTGCCGATCTCGTAGTAGGACACGATCGGCAGGTTGATCAGGAAGCCGAAGATGCCCGCCCCGAGGAAGTTCCAGAACCCGACGGCGACCAGGAACATCACCGCCCAGCGAGCCGGGAACGGCTTGCCGTCGCCGGCCTCCTGACGCGAACCGAGCTGCAGGAACGCCCACGCCTCCACCGTCAGGAAGGTCAGCGGGATCACTTCGGCCGCCGAGAAGAACGCGCCCAGGGCCATGTGCTCGACCGGGGTTCCGGAGAAGTACAGGTGGTGCATGGTGCCGATGACGCCGCCCGCCGAGTACAAGATGACGTCGAGGAAGATCACCCCCAGCGCCACCCGCTGGCGCACCACCCCGAGCAGCACGAACATGTAGGCCACCAGCACCGTGGTGAACAACTCGAGGAAGTCTTCCACCCACAGGTGCACCACCCAGAACCGCCAGAAGTCGGCGACCGAGAAGTGGGTCTCGCTGCCGGCCAGCAGGCCGACCGCGTAGAAGGCCGGGATGGCCAGCCCGGTGAAGAAGAACAGCCAGGGCAGGTTGAGTTTCGAGGTGGTCCGCAGTTTCGAGCGCATCCCGCGCCAGATGATGAAAATCCACAGGAACAGGCCGACCACCAGCAGGATCTGCCACAGCCGCGGCAGGTCCAGGTACTCCCACTGCTGGGAGAACAGGCCGTGCGGAATGACCCCGAAGATGGACAGCGCCTCGGAGATCATCGAGCCGAACACCACCAGTGCGACCGCTCCGAGCAGGCCGTATACCAGCCAGTGCTGTCCGCGCGGCTCGCGGCGGCTGACGAACGGCACCAGGAAGATTCCGCCGGCCAGAAACGCCGCCGCGGTCCAGAACAGCGACAGTTGCACATGCCAGGTGCGGGCCAGGTTGTAGGGCAGCAGCTTGGCCAGGTCGATCCCGTAGAACGCGGACAGGTCGGCCCGATAGTGCTCCACCGCCCCGCCCAGCAGCGTCTGGCCCAGGAACAGCACCGACACGATCGCGAAGAACCAGATCGCCGCCCGCTGCGACTTGGTCAGCCCGACCTCGCCCGGCTGGCGGAACGACAGCTTGGCCATTTCGGTGCCGTGCCAGCCGATGTTCTGGCTCCACCGCCCGTAGACGGTGAACATGACGCCGATCCCGCCGAGCAGCACGATCAGCGACAGCACCGACCACACCACGATCGATCCGGTCGGACCGTTGTCGACCCGGGACTCCGGCGGCCAGTTGTTGGTGTAGCTGTAGCTGTGGCCGGGCCGCTGGGCAGCCGACCCCCAGGCCGTCCAGGCGAAGAACGCGGTGAGGTCACGGATCTCGGTCGGATCGGTGATCATCTTGGGCAGCAGCCCGTACTTGGTGGAGTCCTCGCCGAAGTAGTCGGCGTAGTGGCGCTGAATGTCGGCGAAGGCGTGGGCCTGCTTCTCGGTGAACACCAGCGTTTCGGTGTTCGGGTTGTAGCGGTTGGTCCGGAACATGGCCGCCACCACGTCATGCGGATCGGCGAGCCCCTGTGCGCGCCACCGGTCGGCGGCGTCGTCGGCGGCCATTCGCAGGTACTCCGCGGTGTAGTCGGGGCCGAGGTAGGCGCCGTGGCCGAGCACCGACCCGTACTGCATGATCCCGCGTTCCTGGAAC
Organism: Mycobacterium sp.; assembly: GCA_035721065.1. Classification (GTDB taxonomy): domain Bacteria; phylum Actinomycetota; class Actinomycetes; order Mycobacteriales; family Mycobacteriaceae; genus Mycobacterium. Next base: position 502 of record DASTNJ010000032.1, on the reverse strand, counting down.
AGCTCCTGGCCGTGGATGATGTCGGCTCCGGTGAACAACTGCTCGCCGGATTCGCTGACCACCTTGGCGGGCAGCGGCATCGACGCGGTGTAGGTCCGGTAGGCCAGGATGCCCATCACCGTGAAGCCGAAAATCATTACCAGCGCCACGCCCTGCGCCCAGCCTTTGCCGATCAGTGGCCCGGAAACCGGTCCGTCCGTGGGTTCGGCTGATTTCGGCTGTGCCTGTTCAGATGCCATGCCGGGGACGCTAGCAGGGGCGCCCCGGGTATTTACCGGATTTGTAAGGGAACTCACGGTCAGTGCCCGGTATGTCGCCGGTGAATATCGCCGGCGGCCGCGGACGGTCACACTGCACCCGTGCTCGATCTGGTCCTGCCGCTGGAATGCGGCGGCTGCGGCGCGCCGTCGACCCGGTGGTGCGCGCTGTGCGCCGCCGAGCTCGCGGTGCGATCCGATGAGCCGCACCTGGCCAGCCCGCGCGTCGACCCGCAGGTGCCGGT
>DASTNJ010000031.1:0-84693 GCA_035721065.1 Mycobacterium sp. | reverse complement strand
CGCCGAGCCCACCCATGCCGCCGGCGCCGCCCGCGCCGCCGTTACCGCCCGCGCCGCCGTTGACGCCGTCCTGGCCCGTCGCGGCCGCGTCCGCGGTGTAGCCGGCGCCCCCGTCGCCGCCCTGGCCGCCGGCCCCGCCGGCGCTGAAGAACCCGCCGGTGCCGCCGGCTCCCCCGATTCCGCCCGCGCCGCCGTCGGGGTGCAGTGCGGTGCCGGCCGCGCCGTCGCCGCCGTTTCCGCCGGCCCCGCCCTGGCCGAAGAAGATACCGCCGTTGCCGCCGGCCCCGCCGGCCCCGCCGTCGCCGCCGAACTGGCCGTCGCCGCCGTTGGTGCCGTTGCCGCCGTTGCCGAACAGGTAGGCCGAGTTGCCGCCGTGGCCCGGGGCGCCGTTGATCGGCGCCTGCCCCAGCCCCGCCACCTCGGCCGGCGTGCCGCTCGCGGGGTCGGTGGCCGCCAGCGCCGCCGCGGGTGCCGCCGAATCGCCGCTGACCGCAACCCCGTCGGTGGCCGATCCGGCGTTGCCGCCGTCGCCGAGGATCCAGCCCGCGTTGCCGCCGCTGCCGGTCAGCCCGTAGCCGGCGCCGCCGTCGCCGAACAGCAGCCCTGCGTCGCCGCCGTTGGGGTCGGCGGCGGTGCCGGCCGCGGCGTTGCCGATCAGGTACTGCCCCGCCATCGTGTTGATCAGTCCGTCGACCTGCTGGCCCAACGGACTGGTGATCCAGTTCTGCAGGTCGGCGTGCATCGGCGCGTAGATGTACTGGTCGAACCACTCCTGGCCGTCCCAATCGGCGGGAGCCGCGGGCAGCACGGACGCCACGGACGCCGCCGACAGGGCCGATTCCACGCCGCCGGCGGCCAGAACGCCGGCCGCGGGTTCGATGATCGGGTCGATCAGCCAGTCCAGCAGGTCGGCGTGCGCCGCGGGTGCCGCGGCCAGGGCCAGGGCCAGCCCGGCGGTCGCGCCCAGGCCGGTGACCCGGCCCGTCCGGCGTTGCCGCGCGCTGCCCGCTCGGTGTGATCCCCCGGTACGACGTCGACGACGAAGCATGTCCGGATGTGCCTCTCGGTTCTGAAAGCTTAATTTCAACTCAGCGGATGTAAAGGTAACACCAGAGTCACCGCAAGGGAATACCTGGTGACACGCTCAGCGGCCGCTCCTGGCGCCCGGCCGGTCCGCGCACCGCACCGCCCGCGCCTGGCGTTCACTTGAGTAACGCCGGCCTCAGGCGTCACCGAAAAATCGGCATACAGATAATTGCCCGCCTCCGAGCGACACGGAGGGGTCGGCTGGTAGCGCGGCCGGGCCCGTCAGTGTCCAGCGCCCCTGCGGCCGCAATCGGACCCGACCCCCGGCGCCCCCGACCCTCGGCGCGCTGGCCCCCGGCCAGCCGGCTCCTGGCCACCCGGCAACCGTCGTCTGCCCCGGCTCGCTCCAGCCACACTGACAGCCACACCGACAGGCACACTGACAGCCTCACCGACAGCAAGTCGCTCAGAGGCGGGCAATTATCTGTATGCCGAATTTTTTGATGAGCCTCTGACTGACGTTGCACCAGTACGATGCCGGCCGGCTTGACCGGCACCGCAGATGCTGGTCGCCAACCGCGCAGCCGCCCACCTCACCCCGACACCTGCGATAGTGAATCCGCTATCATGGAGCCGTGTCAGGGGCCGACGACCGCATCCCGGGGGCCGGCGACCAATCGCCGTGCGGGACCGCCGCTGCACTCGTGCGCGAGGCCCGCCGGCGGCGGGACATGTCGCAGCGGAATCTCGCGCAAGCTGCCGGCGTGCCGCAGTCAACTGTGGCGAACGTCGAGTCCGATAGGCAGCAGCCCTCGGTTGCGATGCTTGAACGCCTACTCGCTGCGGCAGGTTTTCGGCTCGAAACACGGCTGGTCAACACAGTGCGGCCCAGTGAGCTGCTGGAGCGACACCGCGACGGGGTGGCGCGGCTGCTCGCCCGCTGCCCGATCGCCCGCGCCTGGGTTTTCGGTTCCGTGGCGCGTGGCGAGGACCGCCCCGGCTCCGACCTCGACCTCCTCATCGAGCTGACACCCAATGCTTCGTTCACCGATTACGTCGGCCTCGAAGACGACCTGGTCGAGCTCTTGGCATGCCCAGTCGACGTCATCACCACCAGGGAACTGAAGTCCAATGATCTGTTGCGCCGCCGGGTGAACCGTCATCGCCGCCCGCTGGAGATCGCCGCCTGACATGGATGACCGCAACGCCGAACAGCTGCTCTACATCGACGCGACCCCGGCGGAGATGAAGCAGCTGGCGTCGCGCGGCCGCCAGGCATACGACTCCGATATTGCGGTCGCCCGCGCGTGCCAGGACAACATCATCCGGCTCGCGGCCAATTTCGAACGGCTCGGCGAAGAATGGATCACCGCCCACCCCGGCATCCCCTGGCACCTGATCAAAGGCGGTGCATGACCGCCACAACCGGCATCAAAACGGTCGCCCCGAAAACGGCCCCATCACTGGCCGCCGATCTCGACGCCGGGTTGCGGCAACTCAAACTGGCCGCAGTGCGCCGCACCGCAGCTGAGGTCTTGTTGACCGCCAAGACGCAACGCTGGACACCCGAAGAGGTGCTTCGCACCCTCATCGAGACCGAGATCGCCGCCCGAGATGCCTCCAACACCGCCACCCGGCTCAAAGCCGCCGCCTTCCCGGTCACCAAAACCCTCGAGGGCTTCGACGTACCGGCTTCCTCGATCCCGCTGGCCACCATCGACTACCTGGCACGTCTGGAATAAGTTCGCGCCCAACACAATCTGGCGATTATCGGTCCACCGGGCACCGGCAAAAGTCACCTACTCATCGCCTTGGGTCACGCCGCCATCACCGCCGGTCACAAGGTCCGCTACTTCACCGCCGCTAACCTGATCGACACTCTCTACCGGGGCCTGGCCGACAACACCGTCGGCAAAATCATCGACATCCTGCTACGCGCCGACCTCGTCATCCTCGACGAGATCGGCTTCGCCCCGCTCGACGACACCGCCACCCAACTGCTGTTCCGGCCGGTGGCCGCCGGCTACGAACGCCGCTCCCTGGCCGTGGCCTCCCACTGGCCGTTCGAGCAATGGGGCCGCTTCCTGCCCGAACACACCACCGCCGCCAGCATCCTCGACCGACTCCTGCACCCCGCCACCGTCGTCATCACCGACGGCGAGTCCTACCGCATGCGCCACGTCCAACACCAACAAGGAGGTAATCACCCACCGAATTAACCCGCAAGGGGTGGGGACTTTTCCTGGCCACCGGCGGGGACTTCAACTTGGCCATTGACAATACGGGGACAACATGCTCACAGTCGTGCGGCTGTCGTAGTGCTGGCACTGGAACGGGGACGTCGCCGGCGTCTCGCCGAACGCGATGCGGAGATCCTCGCGGCCGGCGCGTCGGCCCCCGGCGATCCTGGATGCGTTGGCCGGCCACTGGTCTCGCACCGTCCTCGACATCGACTGCTGCGACCCATCTACAGCGCCCAACTGGACAGGCCAAGACCGGTCCCGATTCTCACCCGAGAGCTCGTAGGCCCGCATCCGACCAATGTCACCGTCGCGCCGGCCACGACGACCGCTCGAGGGCTGTCCACCGAAGTCCCGGTAGGTGCGGCAAATGGGCTGAATCAACCGTCGATCGTCAGTTGCGACAACATCCAAACGATCCCGCTGTCCGACGTTGGTCGCCACGTCGGCTGCCTTGTCGCATCGCAGGGATCGGTCTTGGCAGACGCCATCGGCAATGCGTTCGACCTCGATCGGGTCGTGCCCTAGGTCGGCGCCGAGTTCGCGCGGGTTTCGGCGCGGACGGCGATGAGACTGCGGGCGATGTCTTCGATCTCGCCGAGGCGGCGCGCCTGGCTCAGCCGGCACATCTCGGGCGCGTGAACCATCCGCCAGCGACCGTCGCGGCCGACCTCGGCGCGGTATTCGCGCGGTGATCCGCGACCCGGTTCTCTTTATTGACGACGACGGGTGTGCGCCCCGGGCCGATCCACGGCGCCCCGGCCTCATGCCCGCACAACGAAAAGGCCCGCCGTGAGGCGGGCCTTTCCGTTTGTACTGCTGCGGGTCAGTGGGTCGCACCCTGGCCGGGGATACCACCCGAGCCACCGACGCCACCAGCGCCACCGGCAGGCCCGGTCGCCGGAGTCCCCGGAGCGCCGTTGCCGGGAGCGCCCACCGTGGTGCCCGTCGGCGCGGTGCTACCCGCAGTGCCGTCACCGTCAGCCCCGCCGTTGCCGCCGACCGCGCCGTTGGCGCCTGCGCCGCCGGTGCCACCGGTGCCAGCCGTACCGGCGGTACCGCCGATACCACCGGCGCCACCCTGGCCACCCGCGCCACCGTTAGCGCCCGCTGCACTGGTGCCAGCCGCTCCAGCGCCGGCGGCGCCCGCCGCGCCACCGGTGCCGCCGTTGCCGCCGTTGCCGCCCGAACCGGCCGCGCCGCCGGCACCGCCGGCACCACCGTCGCCACCGACGCCGGCACCGCCGCCCTGGCCGCCCTGGCCGCCGGCGAAGCCGGTCCCGGCCACGCCCGCTGCACCACCGGCGCCGCCGGCAGCACCGCCGACCTGGTTGCTGGCGGCACCACCGGAGCCGCCGTTGCCGCCCGCGGTGGCGTCGCTGCTGGCGCCGCCGGCGCCACCGACCCCACCGCTGCTGCCGCTGCCGCCGTTGCCGCCGAGGCCACCGCCAGCCGAACCGCCGGTGCCCGAACCGCCGTTGCCGCCGTTGCCGCCGACCTCCGTCAGGCTGGCCGCGCCGCCGGTTCCGCCGTTGCCGGCAGCGCCGTTGGCACCCTCGTCGCCGCCGGCACCACCTGCGCCGCCGGGGCCGGCGATCGCGGTACCGCCGCTGCCACCCTGGCCGCCAGCGCCGCCGAAGCCGGCCGTGCCGCCGTTGCCGCCGTTACCGCCGGCCGCAGTGGCTGTGGCGGCCCCGCCGTCACCAGCCGTGCCGGCGTTGCTGGCGTTACCGCCGACGCCGCCGTTGCCACCGGCGCCCGCGGTGCCGTGCGCACCGGTCGCGCTGCCGCCGTTGCCGCCGAGGCCGCCGGCGCCACCGTTGCCACCATTGCCACCGTTGCCGGCAGTCCCGTTGGCGCTGTAGCCGCCGTTGCCCGCAGTCCCGGTGTTACCACCGGCGCCACCGTTGCCACCGGCGCCTGCGGTGCCGCTGACAGCGCCGCCACCGGCCCCACCCTGGCCCCCGTTGCCGCCGACTGTCAGGCCACCAGCCTGACCGCCGTTACCGGTGCCGAGCCCGGCACCACCGTTGCCGGCGTTGCCGGTGGCGCCGCCGGCGCCACCGTCGGAGCCAGCACCACCGTTGCCGGTGCCGACGCCGGCGCCACCCTGGCCGCCGTTACCGCCCAGGCCACCGCCACCGGCGTTGCCGCCGGTGCCGCCGTTGTTGCTGGCGGTGCCGAAGGCATTCGAACCGCTGCCGCCGTTACCGCCGGCGCCACCGTTACCGGCAGCACCAGCGGCGCCACCGTCGCCGTTGCCGGCCACCGCGCTACCGCCGGAGCCGCCGTTACCGCCCTGGCCGCCAGTGCCCCCGGCACTGCCATTGACACCCGCACCGGAACTGGTACCGGTGCCGGTGCCGCTGGTGCTCTGCACACCGTCGACGCCATTACCGCCGGCGCCACCGGTGCCGGCCGCGCCGCCTGCGCCACCGTTACCACCGAGGTTGCCTCCCTGGCCGCCGCTGCCGCCGTTGCCGGCGTTGCCACCGACACCGCCGCCGAGAGCTCCGGTGGCGTCGTTACCACCGGCGCCACCGTTACCGCCGACACCACCTGCGCCACCGTCGGCAGCCCCGGCGCCACCGGTGCCACCGTTACCGGCGAGACCACCGGTACCACCGGTGGCGCCTCCGCCGTAGCCGTTACCGCCGGCGCCACCGTTACCGCCGGTGCCACCGGAACCACCGGTGCCCGACGCGGCCTCGTTGGCCGACGTGTGCGCCGCGCCGCCAGTGAAGCCGCCGTTGCCCGCGGTGCCCGCGTTACCGCCGAGGCCACCGGTTCCACCATTGCCACCGTTGCCCGCGTAGGCGCCCAAGTCGCCCTTGCTTGCTGTGAAGCCGGTGCCGCCGTTGCCGCCGTTGCCCGCGGTGCCGGCCGAGCCGCCGACACCACCGGCGCCTGCCGCACCGGCGTTGCCATGGGCCGCGGTACCACCGATACCGCCGTTGCCGCCGGTGCCGCCCATGCCGGCGTTACCGCCCTGACCGCCGCTACCGCCGTCGGGGTGGGTGGCCTCGCCGTTGGCGCCATCGCCGCCGTTACCACCGGAACCGGCCGTACCGCCGACGCCACCGGCGCCGCCGTTGCCACCGTTGCCCGACACCGAGCCGCCAGCACCACCGTTACCACCGACGCCGCCGTTGCCGGCGTTGCCGCCGACCCCGCCGTTGCTGCCTGCGCCGGTGAAGCCGCCGGTCGTGCCGTTGGCACCGGCGGCACCCTGGCCGCCCTGGCCGCCGGCACCACCGTTACCGCCGTTGCCGGTCTCACCGCCGCTTCCGCCGTTACCACCCAGGCCACCGTTACCGGCGGTCGGGTTGGCCGCGCTGGCGTCCAGGCCGGTGCCACCGGCGCCGCCGTTGCCGCCGTTGCCGCTGCCGATGCCGTTGCCACCGTCACCGCCGTTGCCACCGTTGGCGTGGCCGGCCACACCGGCCGCGCCAACGCCACCGTCGCCACCGGAGCCGTTCGTGCCGGTCGAGATGGTGCCGTCACTACCGGCGGTGCCTGCCGTACCACCGGAACCGCCGGTACCTGCGGCGCCACCGGCACCACCGTTACCGACACCGGTGCCACCGGCACCACCGTTACCGCCGTCGCCGCCGGCGCCGAACACGCCATTGCTGCCCTCGTCGGCCCAGTTACCGGTCGCACCCGTGCCACCGTTACCGCCCGCACCGGCGTTACCGCCGACACCGCCGTTACCACCGGAGCCGTTGGTGCCCGCGGTGCCGAAGAACAGGCTGCCCTTACCGGCGTCACCACCGGCGCCACCGTTGCCACCGTTCTCACCGGAGCCACCAGCGCCACCGTTGCCGCCCGCGCCGTCGTTGACGCCGGCCACACCTGCGGCACCCTGAGCACCGGTAACACCAGCGCCACCGGCGCCACCGTTGCCACCCAAGCCACCGTTACCGCCGTGGCCGAAGAACGCGAACTGGCCCGCGTCACCACCCGCACCACCGGCGCCGGCGTTGCCACCGACGTTGCCCGCGGTCCCTGCGACGCCGTCGCTGCCGTTACCGCCGTTACCGCCGTTACCGTAGAACATGCCGCCGTTGCCACCGGTACCGCCGGCGCCGCCGTCGAGGCCGTTACCACCGTTACCGCCGTTACCGAAGAACTGGGCCGAACCACCGTTGCCGCCGTTCATCGCCGCACCGGTCGGGTCGTCAGCCGCGGTGTAGGTGTAGCCGTTACCGCCGTTACCGAAGAACAGACCACCGGCGCCACCGTCAGGGTTGGCCGCCGTGCCATCCGCACCATTGCCGAACAGGTTCTGCGTCGCACCCAGCGCCGCACCCAAGCTGTTGAGCTGGTTGTCCACCGAGTCACCGAAGCTGGTGCCGAACCAGTTGTTCTCCAACCAGGTGTTCATGTCCTGCAGGAACGACACCTCAGAGGCGCTCATGTGCGACGGGTCCATCAAATCGGTCACAAAGCTGTCGAACGCGCTCGGACCCGCAGCCGCCGGCGCCACATCCGCCGCCGTCGCCAGCGACGACGGGTCGAACAAGTCGGTCAACCAGTCGAACTCATCCGCCTGCGCGCTCGGAGCGCTGACCAGCGGGGTTAGCCCAAACGCCAAAAACGCCGCCGCCGCCGAACCAACGCCCACCGCGCGACCGCGCCGCCGGTCGCGCGCACTGCGCGACTGGTCGTTCCCCTTGTTTCCGTGACGAGCCATGTCGAGTCCGTTCCCTTCCTGTGACGCGCGATTGGTCGCAGCGTTACGTACTTAGTCGTCGTTAAGTTAGTCGTCATCTCGCGCCATGTCAATCGAATGCGAGAACTTCGTTCAAAAGTCGGGAAAACCGCATGTCAGCGGCGTGGATCCGGGGTGTCGAATCCTCATCTGCGGCGTGTGCGGCTGACATCTTTGACGATAGGCGGCGCAGGTTCGCTCAGCGAGAGCTCCTGCTCACCTGCGACATCGCGTGAAGCGCGGCTGAGATCGGCTGCATAATGCCTGGTCAGACCGGAGTTGTCCGGCCGCGGGAGTACCGCTGCCGCCGGGCCCGCCGGGCGGTGCGGCGGACACTATATATATCGAGTGCCTAACGAGTGCGGTGCGCGCCGACCAGCGGCTACCGGTTTCCTGTGAATACTTTAACTTCACTAAGGGTTAAAACCACTCGGAGTGAAAATCCGGCCTGCCTGAACCGGCCCGGTGGCCGTTTTGGCGCCGGAGACGGTGTACACCCCCTCAGCCAGGGAACGTACACCGTCTCGCGACGGTCCCGCCGTCGAATCGGCGGACTGATAGTTTCCGGCTACTGCTGGCAGAGCTGGTTGATCGACTCGACCTGGGAGACCAGCTGGTCACGCAGCGGCTGCTGCACCGAGTCGTCGGGGGCCGCGCCGGCCAGGTAGTTGATGCTGAGCTCCTGCAGCGTGTTGGCGTAGGCCAGGACGGCCTGCTTGAGGTCCTTGGGCGCGTTGGCCTCGGAGTCGATCACGTCCCGCAGGTAGCCGCCGCCGCCGTACAGCGCCAGCCGGGCGTTGGCCGCGACCGCCAGCTGGGCGGCCGGCTCCGGCGGGGCCTGGGCGTTGGTGCTGATCCCGACCGCCTGGCGCACCACTCCGGTCACCGCGCAGACGTTCGCCTTGGCGTCGGTCTTGTTGTGGCCGGTGGTCACGGCGTCCGACTCGGGGCGGAACCAGCCGAAGATGGCCAGCACCGTGGCGATCAGCGCGATCACCAGGGCGGCGATCGCGATCAGCGATGACAGGCCCCCGCTTTTCTGCAGGTCGGCGGGCGCCGCTTTCGGCGCGCGCGGAGCAGGCTTGGTCGGGGTGGAACCAGGAGCGTCAGTTTCAGGCATCCGGCGATACTAGCGCACGGTCGCCGGTGGGATGCCGCCCAGCCGGGTGGGGGGTGGCGGGCGTCGGGTCAGGCCCCGCATCCGTGGGGCGTATGTGCTGGCCGGGCGGCTGGTCGCCTGGTCGAGGCCGCACGATGTCAGCTGCCCACCGGCCAGTGTTCGACCGTGACACCGTCCATCGGGAAATCGTCTGGGTTGCCGGTCGCGAGGCGTGCCTCGATTCCGGCGGCTGCCGCGGCGATCAAGCAGTCGGCTTGGTGCAGCGTGATGCCCTCGGCGGCGAACTGACGGCGCCATCCGCCGGCACGGATTCCTTCCGGGGATCCCAGCGGAGCGCAGCGCAATCCACGCACCAACTGCCGTGCCGTCGCCTCTTCTCCTGGAAGCACCCCCCGCCAGATCTCCTCGATACAGATGGCGCAGGTCCACGGCTCGTCGCCACGGCGACGCAGGGTCCGCAGGCGCTCTGCGGCGGGACGGCCTCGGAGCGCGTCGATAAGAACAGTGGAGTCGAGCAGCAGCCTGGCCACGTCAGCCGACGTGCCGCTCGTCGGCCCGCTGACGACGTACCCAGTCGGCGGGGTCGTCATCCCATTCGTGGCCTTCGTCGGGGATCGACCCCAGCGCTGCCTCGATGTCATCCCAGCGCCGCTCGTCCTCGAGACCGCGACGGATCAACTCCGCGATAAACGCGCTCCGTCGCCGACTGCCGGCACGTTCGTCGAGTTCGGCGATGAGCGCGTCATCGACCGTAATGTGCAGTCTCATGTGTCGACGATAGCCCACTGATGTTGCGGCTAGCCATCAAGCGTAGCCGTCAATAGAATCTACTGATATGTCTACAACGACGACGATCCGCGTCCCGGTACACACCCGCGACCGTCTCGCGGTGCAGGCTCGGGAACGGGGTATCTCGCTGGCAGCGCTGCTCACCGAACTCGCAGCAGCCGGCGAACGCGACGCGTTTTTCCGCGCTGAACGTGAAGCAACCCGGACCGACATGGGCATTCAGGCGGTCGCTGACGAGGATCGCGACTGGGACACCGCCGTCGCGGACGGCCTTGCCTGAACCACGCCGCGGCGAACTGTGGCTGGCCGCCATGGGCGCCGCCCGCGCCGGTGAGCCCGGCAAACACCGCCCAGCCGTCATCGTCTCCGCCGACGAGTTACTCACCGGACTGCCCGACGAACTCGTCGTAGTCGTTCCGGTGTCCAGTTCTCGTTCTCACTCGCCGGCGCGGCCGCCCGTCTCACCCTTCGAAGGCGTCGACGTGGAGAGCGTGGCGGTCTGCCGCGGCATTCGTGCCGTAGCACGTTCCCGCTTGCTGGAGCGGCTGGGCACCTTGACACCTGAGACCATGCGCCGGATCGAACAGGCGCTCGCCCACATCCTGGCCATCGGTCGCTGATGTCTCGGCCGGGATGCTGCCCGTAAGCGTCACTTGTCCAGCGCGAGCCTGCGCAGGGTCTCGGCGTCTTCATCGGCGGCTACCAATGCCAGCGCCTTGTCGATATCGAGGCCGGCGCGCAGGCCCATATCGCGGCTTGGCGTGCGATGGCGCCGCGTTACCGGCCGGGGACTCGAGCCACGCCGCCCAGCATCGTTGCGGGCCGCATCATTCATCGTCGCCCCCGCAGGCGATCTCCAGGGTGACCACGATGCGCTCAAGCGGCGACATGCCCTGAGGATATCGGCGTCTGCGGTGAATCAGTAGTGGTAGCGAGCCTTCAGAACCGTCACCTCGTCGTCGTCCACGCGGTAGATGAGCCGGTGCTCGTCGTCGATCCGCCGGGACCAGTACCCGGACAAATCGCCTTTGAGCGGCTCCGGCTTGCCGACGCCCCGGAACGGATCGCGCTGGATCGCATTGATCAGGCGGACGATGCGGCGGGCGACCTTGAAGTCGGCGCCCATCCAGAAGCTGAAGTCCTGCCACCCGCCCGGGCTGAAACGGACACTTCTCCTGGTCATTCTCCGATCAGTCCGAACCGCCGACCAGCTCCTGTAGCTCCTCCATCGTCTTGGTGACCCCTGGCAGTCCCGCCTTGTCCCAGGCGACCGCCTCCATCAACCGCCGCGCGTTCTCCGGTGAACGCAGCAGGTAGATGGTCTCCTGCCAGGAGTCGTAGTCGTCGGCGGACATCAACACCACATCGCCGGACTTGGACGCGATCCGTATCGCGACGTGGTCTTCGTTGACTTGCTCCAGAAGGGGGAACAGCCGGCGCCGCGCTTCGCTCGCACTGATGCTCATGGCCACCACCTCGATGGTTGGTACAGAATATCTGTACCAGAGTAGTACAGTCAGGCGATCACCGAAATCCCGCGCCGCCGGGCAGCCGCGGCAAGGGCACCGCCGAACGTGGCCAAGCTCGCCCGGTGCGCGATGGCGATGCCCAGCACGCAGCAGTCGGGGAGTTTGAGCCCGGTTGTGCTGCGCAGCTCGGCCAGACGCAACGGTTCACCGTCATCGCCTGCGGCGACGACGATGCCGGCGGCCCGCAGATCATCGAGCATGGCTGCACCCTGCCCGATTCGCACACCCCCGACGAGCACCTCGGCCATGGTGAGCGGGTGAACCAGCAGCTGACCCGGGGTGCCATCGAGTAGGAGCGCCGTAGCGGCCCGGTGATGCGCGTCGGTGGGACTCAAATGCGCGATCAGCACGCTCGCGTCGAGCGCGATCACTCCGGCCAGTCCGCCCGCAGGTCCGCGAGGTAGCCGGGTCCGAACGCCGCCGCGTACCGGCCACTGCTGGCCTGCACCGCTGCCCGGTGCGCACCATCTTCGGCGTGCTGCTCGTGCTCCAGGGTGCCGCCACCGACGTCGACCAGGCGTAACAGCAGCTTGGAGCGCGACTCGCCGGGCCACCGCCGGGCGGCCAGGTCCAGCGCGCGGGCCACTCGCGGCGTCTCGGTCACCTGGTAGCGCGGGCGGGCGGTGGGCATAGCGCAAAGTGTATCACTTACAATATAGTGACACACTTGTAAATTCGGCCGCACTCGGCGGCAATCCGTCGTCGTGCGCCGGAGCTGTCGCCCTCCGGCGGTACCCTCGTCACGATGTTTCCCACCACGCCCGAGCGCCTGACCGGCTGGGGCCGCACCGCGCCCAGCGTCGCGCAGGTGCTGTCCACGCCCGACCCGGAGGTGATCGCGGACGCCGTCGTCCGGGCGGCCGACGCTTCCGGGCCCGGCAACCGCGGGGTGATCGCCCGCGGCCTGGGCCGCTCCTACGGCGACAACGCCCAGAACGGCGGCGGCCTGGTCGTCGACATGACGGCGCTCAACCGGATCCACCGCATCGACGCCGAGACCCATCTGGCCGACGTCGACGCCGGGGTCAGCCTGGACCAGTTGATGAAGGCCGCGCTGCCGTTCGGGCTGTGGGTGCCGGTGCTGCCGGGCACCCGCCAGGTCACCATCGGCGGGGCGATCGCCTGCGACATCCACGGCAAGAACCACCACAGCGAGGGCAGCTTCGGCAACCACGTCGTCTCGATGGAGCTGCTGATGGCCGACGGCCGGGTGCGCCACCTGGAGCCCGACGGCCCGGAGCCAGCCGACGCCGAGCTGTTCTGGGCCACCGTCGCCGGCAACGGGCTGACCGGCATCATCCTGCGCGCGGTGATCGCGATGACGCCCACCGAGACGGCCTACTTCATCAACGACGGCGACAACACCGCCTCGCTGGAGGAGACCATCGCCTTCCACAGCGACGGCAGCGAGGCCGACTACACCTACTCGAGCGCCTGGTTCGACGCGATCAGCCCGCCGCCGAAGCTGGGCCGGGCCACCATCACCCGCGGCCGGCTGGCGCTGCGCGAGGAGTTGCCCGCCAAGCTGGCGAAGCATCCGCTGAAGTTCGACGCGCCGCAGCTGATGACGGTGCCGGACGTGTTCCCCAACGGGCTGGTCAACAAGTTCACCGGCAGCGCCATCGGTGAGCTGTACTACCGGCGCGGCGGGCACTACCGCGGCAAGATCCAGAATCTGACGCAGTTCTATCACCCGCTTGACTTGCTCGGCGAGTGGAACCGCGGCTACGGGCCGGCCGGCTTCGCCCAGTACCAGTTCCTGGTGCCCACCGAGGCGGTCGAAGAGTTCAAGCAGATCATCCGCGACGTGCAGGCCAGCGGGCACTATTCGTTCCTCAACGTGTTCAAGCTGTTCGGGGCGGGCAACGCCGCGCCGCTGAGCTTCCCGATGCCCGGCTGGAACGTCTGCCTGGACTTCCCGATACGCCGCGGCGTCAATGAGTTTCTCAATGAGATCGACCGCCGGGTGCTGGAGTTCGGCGGCCGGCTGTACACCGCCAAGGACTCCCGCACCACCGCGGAGACCTTCCACGCCATGTACCCCCGCATCGACGAGTGGATCGCGGTGCGCCGCAAGGCCGACCCCTTGCGCGTGTTCGCCTCCGACATGGCCCGACGTTTGGAGCTGCTGTAAATGGTCTTCTCATGGCACTAGACGCGACCGGCAACCCGCAGACCATCCTGCTGCTGGGCGGCACCTCCGAGATCGGGCTGGCGATCTGCGAGCACTACCTGCGCAATGCCGCCGCGCGGGTGATCCTGGCCTGCCTGCCCGACGACCCGGGCCGGGCCGGCGCGGTCAAGCAGCTGGACGCCGCCGGCGCGCGCGCCGTCGAGCTGATCGACTTCGACGCCCTGGACACCGCGTCGCACCCGGCGGTGATCGCCGAGGCGTTCGGCGGCGGTGACGCCCGGGATGTCGACGTGGCGATCGTCGCCTTCGGGCTGCTCGGCGACCCCGAGGAACTCTGGCAGAACCAGGCCAAGGCGGTGCAGATCGCGCAGATCAACTACACCGCGGCGGTGTCGGTCGGCGTGCTGCTGGCCGAGCGGATGCGCGCCCAGGGCTTCGGCCAGATCATCGCGATGAGTTCGGTGGCCGGTGAGCGGGTGCGCCGGTCCAACTTCGTCTACGGCTCCACCAAGGCCGGCCTGGACGGCTTCTACCTGGGCCTGTCCGAGGCGCTGCGCGAGTACGGGGTGCATGTGCTGGTGATCCGGCCCGGCCAGGTCCGCACCCGGATGAGCGCCCATATAGAGGAGGCGCCGCTGACCGTCGACAAGGACACGGTCGCCGAACTGGCCGTCACCTCGGCGGCCAAGGGCAAGGAGCTGGTGTGGGCGCCGGGGGCGTTCCGCTACGTGATGATGGTGCTCCGCCACGTCCCGCGGAAGATCTTCCGCAAGCTGCCGATCTGACGTAATGCATCTGAGCTAATGTAATGACTATGGATGCATGCATTACTGTCACCCGGAAAGGTCAGGCGACACTGCCGGTGGCCATCCGGCGTCGGCTGGGTCTCGCCGATTCTGGCGGTGTCCTACAGGCGCACCTGAACGAAGAGACCGGGGAGCTGATTCTCACCAGGCCGCCGAGCATCGATGAACTAAGCGAGTTCGCCAGCAGTCACATCAAACCCGGCACGCCGCCACTGCTGGAAGTCGACGAGTTCTACCAGACGCGGTAGTTCGCCGATGGCCGGTGACGGATCGCTCGACGCCAATGTCGTGCTCCGCCTGTTGCTCAACGACGTTCCGGAACAGCACGCGGCGGCGGTGCGCCTCGTGAACGGCGCGGCGACGGGATTCGTCGTCTCGAATGTGGCGATCATCGAAGTGGTCTTCGCGCTGTGTCGCCACTACCAATTCAGCCGCGACGCCGTGGTGCGGGTACTCACCGGCCTGATGGCACAACCCAACATCACGTGCAACCGGGAACTGTTGGCGCCGACTCTCAGACTCTTCGTCGCCCATCCGAAGCTGTCGTTCGAGGACTGCTACCTGGCCACGTACGCCGAACTACTCAACTCCCAACCACTGTGGACGTTCGACAAGAAACTCGCCGTGCAGGCCTCGTCGGCGCGTCTGGTGCCGATGTGACAACGTACTGACGTGCGCAACGCGGTGGTCACCGTCTCCCAGATGGTCGTGGCGGCCCTGATCGCCGTCGCGGTCTCGGTGGTCGCGCTGTCCGCGATCGCCCGCGTGCAGTGGCCGGCCTACCCGTCGTCGAACCAGTTGCACGCGCTGACCACCGTCGGCCAGGTCGGTTGCCTGGCCGGCCTCGTCGGCTGCGGGTGGCTGTGGCGAAGCGGACTGGCGAGCGCCCGTCGGCGGCTGGCCTGGCTGGGCGCGTTGGTGTTCTGCTCGGCGTTCGCGGTGGTGACGCTGGCGATGCCGCTCGGCGCCACCAAGCTCTACCTGTTCGGCATCTCCGTCGACCAGCAGTTCCGCACCGAATACCTGACCCGGCTGGCCGACAGCCCCGCGCTGGCCGACATGACCTATTACGGGCTGCCGCCGTTCTACCCGCCGGGCTGGTTCTGGCTGGGCGGGCGCGCGGCGGCGCTCACCGGGACACCGGCCTGGGAGATGCTCAAGCCGTGGGCGATCACCTCGATCGCCGTGGCGGTCGCCGTCGCGCTGGTGCTGTGGAATCGGCTGGTCCGCTTCGAGTACGCGCTGATCGCCACGGTCGCCGGCGCCGCGGTGACGCTGACCTACAGCTCGCCGGAGCCGTACGCGGCGATGATCACCGTGCTGCTGCCGCCGGTGCTGGTGCTGACCTGGTCCGGCCTGCGCGCCGCCGGCCGGGACGCCGCCGCCACCCTGGCCAGCGCGGCCACCCCCGCCGCCACCCCGGCCGCCACCCCGGCCAGCGCGCCGACGGTGAAGCTAGGTTCACGCTCGACCCGTGAGCGTGAACCTAAGTTCACGCTCGACGAGGGGGCGGCGGCCCCAGGCGGCGCGGCGGCCCCCGGGGGCGCAAAGACCCACAACGGCTGGGCCGCGATCGT
The DNA here is from genome assembly GCA_035721065.1 of Mycobacterium sp. Lineage (GTDB taxonomy): Bacteria > Actinomycetota > Actinomycetes > Mycobacteriales > Mycobacteriaceae > Mycobacterium. The sequence continues at coordinate 68,758 of DASTNJ010000031.1, read as the reverse complement.
CGGCGCCGGCGTTTTCCTGGGCTTCGCCGCCACCTTCTACGCGCTGCTCGCCGCCTACAGCGCGTTCACCGTGACGCTGATGGCACTCGGGCTCGCCGCGGCCCGCGCCGCGAACAAGCGGACCCTCAAGGCCACCGTCGACCCGCTGATCAGGCTGGCGGCGGCCGGGGTCATCGCCGCCGCCATCGCGGCCACCACCTGGCTGCCGTACCTGCTGCGAGTGGCCAAGGACCCGGTCAGCGGCACCGGCAGCGCCTGGCACTACCTGCCCGGCGACGGCGCCGAGCTCAGTTTCCCGATGCTGCACTTCACCCTGCTGGGCGCGCTCTGTCTGCTGGGCACCGGCTGGCTGGTGGCCCGGGCCACCAGCTCGGTGCGCGCCGCCGCGCTGGGCATCGGCGTGCTGGCCGTCTACCTGTGGTCGCTGCTGTCGATGCTGACCACGCTGGCGCTGACCACGCTGCTGAGCTTCCGGCTGCAGCCGACGCTGACGGTGCTGCTGGCCACCGCGGGGGTGTTCGGGTTCCTCGAAGTCGCCGCGGCGGCCCAGGCGCGGAGCAAGCGCGTGCTGCCGGTGGCCGCCGCACTCGGCCTGGCCGGCGGGCTGGCGTTCAGCCAGGACATCCCCGAGGTGCTGCGCCCGGACCTGGTCGTCGCCTACACCGACACCGACGGCCACGGCCAACGAGGCGACCGCCGCCCGCCCGGCGCGGAGAAGTACTACGGCGCCGTCGACGCCGCCATCGCCGCCAAGACCGGCCGCCCGCGCGACCAGACCGTCGTCCTCACCACCGACTACAGCTTCCTGGCCTACTACCCCTACTGGGGGTTTCAGGGGCTGACGTCGCACTACGCCAACCCGCTGGCCCAGTTCCGCGAGCGGGCCGCCGCCATCGAGGGCTGGTCCAAGCTGAAGACCGCCGCGGAGTTCACCCACGCGCTGGACACCCTGCCGTGGCGGGCGCCGACGGTGTTCCTGATGCGGCACGGCTCGCACGGCAGCTACACGCTGCGGCTGGCCAAGGATGTCTACCCCAACCACCCCAACGTGCGCCGCTACACGGTCGCCCTCGACAAATCGCTGTTCGCCGGGCCGCAATTCAGCGTCACCGAGATCGGGCCGTTCGTGCTGGCCATCCGCAGCTGATCGGGCCCGGTTACGATCTAGCTCCGTGAGCGACAGCCCCGCGAAGTACCGGATCGCGCGCATCGTCGCCGCCGTCGCCGGGCTGCTCGGGGCGCTGCTGGCGGTTCTCACCCCGGTGCTGCCGGTCAAGCAGACCACCGCGCAGCTGAACTGGCCGCAGGGCGGCACGCTGTCCAGCGTGCAGGCGCCGCTGATCAGCTACGTGGCCACCGATCTGCGGATCACCATCCCCTGCCAGGCTGCGAAACCGTTGGCCGGCAAGCACAACAACAAGACGGTGCTGCTGTCGACGGTGCCCAAGCAGGCGCCCAAGGCCGTCGACCGCGGGCTGCTCATCGAGCGCATCAACGACGACCTGGTGGTGGTGGACCGCAACGTCCCGGTGGTCGCCGCGCCGATGAGCAAGGTGCTCGGGGGCGACTGCCAACAGCTGACGTTCACCGCGCAGCACGACCGGGTCACCGGTGAGTTCGTCGGACTCACCCAGGGCCCCTACGCGGAGCACCCCGGCGAGCCGCTGCGCGGCGAGCGCGGCGGCTACGACTTCCGGCCGCAGATCGTCGGCGTGTACACCGACCTGTCCGGGCCGGCGCCCGACGGGCTGGACCTCTCGGCGACCCTGGACACCCGCTATTCGACGGCGCCGACGCAGTTGAAGCTGGCCGCGATGATCCTCGGCGCGGCGCTGACGGTCCTGGCCCTGCTGGCGCTGCACGTGCTGGACACCGCCGACGGCACCCGGCACCGGCGGTTCCTGCCGCCGCGCTGGTGGTCGATCCGGCCGCTGGACGCGCTGGTGGGGATCGTGCTGGTGTGGTGGCATTTCGTCGGCGCCAACACCTCCGACGACGGCTACATCCTGACCATGGCCCGGGTGTCCGAGCGCGCCGGCTACATGGCCAACTACTACCGCTGGTTCGGCACGCCGGAGGCGCCGTTCGGCTGGTACTACGACCTGCTGGCCGCCTGGGTGCATGTGTCCACCGCCAGCATCTGGGTGCGGCTGCCCACCCTGCTGATGGCGCTGACCAGTTGGTGGCTGATCAGCCGCGAGGTGATCCCGCGGCTGGGCCACGCCGTCAAGCACAGCCGCGCGGCGGCCTGGACGGCGGCGGGCATGTTCCTGACGTTCTGGCTGCCGTTCAACAACGGGCTGCGGCCGGAGCCGATCATCGCGCTGGGCATCCTGCTGACCTGGTGTTCGGTGGAGCGGGCGGTGGCCACCAGCCGGCTGCTGCCGCTGGCGATCGCCTGCATCATCGGCGCGCTGACGCTGTTTTCCGGGCCGACGGGCATCGCCTCGATCGGTGCGCTGCTGGTGGCGGTCGGGCCGCTGCGCACCATCCTGCACCGGCGCTCCCGGCGGTTCGGTCTGACCGCGCTGGTGGCTCCGGTCCTGGCCGCGATCACGCTGCCGGCGATCCTGATCTTCCGGGATCAGACGCTGGTCGGCGAGATCCAGGCCAGCCTGGTCAAGTCGGCGGTCGGCCCCAGCCTGGCCTGGTTCGACGAATACGTCCGCTACGAACGGCTTTTCATGGCCACCCCGGACGGCTCGGTGGCCCGCCGGTTCCCGGTGCTGGCGCTGCTGGTCGCGCTGGCGGTGGCGGTGGCGATGGCGTTGCGCAAGGGCCGGATTCCGGGCACCGCCGCCGGGCCCAGCCGCCGGATCATCGGCATCACGATCATCTCGTTCATCGCGATGATGTTCACCCCGACCAAGTGGACGCACCATTTCGGCGTGTTCGCCGGGCTGGCCGGCTCGCTGGGCGCGCTGGCCGCCGTCGCGGTGGGCGCCGCCGCGATGCGTTCCCGGCGCAACCGCACCATGTTCGCCGCGCTGGTGCTGTTCATCACCGCGCTGTCGTTCGCCAGCGTCAACGGGTGGTGGTACGTCTCCAATTTCGGTGTGCCGTGGGCGAATATGTTCCCCAAGTACCACCTGGCCTACGCCACCATGCTGATCGGGACGACGGTGCTGGTGCTGCTGGTCGCGGCCTGGTTCCACTTCACCAACGGCGAGGACCATCCGCCGCGCACCGGGTGGCTGGCCGGCATCATCGGATCCCCGCTGGCGATCGCCTCCTGGGTGCTGGTTTTGTTCGAGGTGGTGTCGCTGACCGCGGCGGTGGCCAGCGAGTATCCATCGTGGACGGTCGGCCGGTCAAACCTGCAGTCGCTGACCGGGTTGCGCACCGGCCAGGCGTGCGGGCTCGCCGAGGACGTGCTGGTCGAGCCCGACCCGAACGCCGGGATGCTGGCGCCGGTCGACGAGCCGGTGGGCGGTGCGCTGGGCGGCGGGTTCGTGGAAGGGTTCTCCGCGAAGGGAATTCCCACCGATGTGTCCGCCGACCCGGCGATGGGGCCGGCCGGCCCGGCCGACGACGACGCGATGGTCGTCACCAGCGAGGCGGGCACCGAGGGCGGCACCACGGCCAAGGCCGGCATCAACGGGTCGCAGGCCCGGCTGCCCTACGGCCTGGACCCGGCCCGCACCCCGATGCTGGGCAGCTGGCGGTCCGGCATCCAGGTGCCCGCGGTGCTGCGCTCGTCGTGGTACCGGCTGCCCGCCGCGGACAAGCGCGACGAGGCCGGGCCGCTGCTGGTGGTGTCGGCGGCGGGCCGGTTCAACCGCGGCGAGGTGGTCGCGCAGTGGGCCACCGACCAGGGCGCCGAAGACGGAAAGCCAGGCGGCCAGATCGATTTCGGCGACATCGGGCCGGTGCCGGCCTGGCGCAACCTGCGCGCGCCGCTGAGCGCCATTCCGGCCGAGGCCACCCGGATCCGGCTGGTCGCCCGCGACGACGACCTGGCGCCGCAGCACTGGATCGCGTTGACCCCGCCGCGCATCCCGAAGCTGCGCACGCTGCAGCAGGTGGTCGGCCGGGATGACCCGGTGCTGCTGGACTGGCTGGTGGGCCTGGCGTTCCCGTGCCAGCGGCCGTTCGGCCACCAGTACGGGGTCACCGAGGTGCCCAAGTGGCGGATCCTGCCGGACCGCTTCGGCGCGGAGGCCAACTCGCCGGTGATGGACAAGAACGGCGGCGGTCCGCTGGGCATCACCGAACTGCTGGTGCACGCGGCGACCGTGCCCAGCTATCTGAAGGACGCCTGGTTCCGCGACTGGGGGGCGTTGCAGCGGCTGACACCGTATTACCCGGCTGCGACGACGGCCCGGCTGGACCTGGGTTCGGCTACCCGCAGCGGGTTGTGGAGCCCCGGGTCGCTGCGGTTCGAGCCGATGCGGTCCCGGTAGGCGCGGCGTCCTCCGCCGACCCGCTCGCCGCGCCGCGCCGACCCGCCCGCCGCGCCGCGCCGACCCGCCGCGCCGCGCCGACCCGCTGCCGGCAGTCGTCACTCCAGCCCCACCCTCCCCCGAAAATCGACCACAGAGACAGTTGCCCGCCTCTGAGCGACACACGCCGCGATGTCAGACCCGCGTTAGAGGGTCGGACCATGAACACAACCAACAACAGGCAGCGTCGGTGCCTCCGCGGCATCGAACTGCGCTACGTACTCACCATGCAGCTGTTCCAGCACGGCACCGCGACGATCGCCGAACTCATCGAAGCCCTGGCCCACCATGGCTTTTGCGTCAACGGGCGAGCGTCGAAGGCAATATCGGACGCATTGCGCTGGGAGCGACGATACGGCCGGGTGTACCGGCGCGGGCGTGCGCTTTACGGGCCGGCGCAGATGCCGCGCGCAACCGAATACCGAATCCACCAGCGGGTGATGGCGCTGCGCGACGAAGCCGACAGCTTGCGTGGTGGCCGATCCGGCCCGAACAACCCCGGTGCCCCGCCGACGGGCTAAGTGGCGCTTTCCGCCGACCGGGTGATCCGAACCATCCACCGACGGGGTGATCCGCACCATCCGCCGACCGGATGAACCGCACCATCCGCCGACCGGATGAACCGCATGATCCGCCGACCCCTCGGTGTCGCTCAGAGGCGGGCAATTGTTTCTATGGTCAATTTTTGGAGGCTGGTGGGGCGGGTGTGACGAAGGCAGACGTGACACCACGCGCCCCAACGCCGGGTCCCACTAGCACCTGCGCCGTCGCATAACATCGACCCTCGTGTCCCCCGACGGAAACCAGCGGTCCCGTTACCGGATCGCCCGGCTGGTCGCCGTCGTCGCGGGCATCGCCGGGGTGCTGCTGTGCGCCGCCGCGCCGCTGTTGCCGGTGAGGCAGACCACCGCAGCCATCCTGTGGCCGCAGCAAACCACGCCGGACGGCAACATCGGCGACGTCACCGCTCCGCTGGTGTCCGGCGCGCCACGGGCGCTGGACATCTCCATCCCCTGCACGGCGGTGGCCAGCCTGCCCGCCGGCGGCGGCCTGGTGCTGTCCACCATCCCGGCCGGCGGGGTGGACGCCACCAAGAGCGGGCTGTTCGTGCGGGCCACCAAAGACGTGGTGTTCGCGGCGTTCCGGGACTCGGTGGCCGCGGCCGCACCCCGCCCGGCGGTGCAGAGCGGCGGCTGCAGCCAGCTGCACCTGTGGGCCACCATCGGCGAGGTCGGCGCCGACTTCGTCGGCATCCCCGGTGCGGCCAAAACCCTGCCGATCGACAAGAAGCCACAGATCGGCGGCATCTTCACCGAGCTCAAGGTGCCCCCGCAGCCGGGGCTGAGCGCGCGCATCGACGTCGACACCCGGTTCATCACCGCGCCCACCACCCTCAAGGCGGGGGTCATGACGCTGGGTGTGCTCGCGGTGGTGCTGGCCACGGCCGCGCTGGCGGTGCTGGATTCGCACTCGGGGCGAAAGACACGCCGCAGCTGGCAGCTCCGGTGGCAGCGCTGGCGCAAAGCCCACTGGATCGTCGACGCCGCGGTGGTCGGCACCCTGGCCCTGTGGCACATCGTCGGCGCCACCTCCAGCGACGACGGCTACAACCTGACCATCGCCCGGATCGCGCCGAAGGCCGGGTACGTCGCCAACTACTACCGGTACTTCGGCACCACCGAGGCCCCGTTCGACTGGTACCAGAGCCTGCTGGCGAAGCTGGCGCAGGTCAGCACCGACGGGGTGTGGATGCGGCTGCCGGCCACCGCCGCCGCCATGACCTGCTGGCTGATCATCAGCCGCTCGGTGCTCCCCCGGCTGGGCCCCGGCAAAGGCGGCCTGGCGGCCAACCGGGTGGCCACCTGGACAGCCGGCGCGGTCTTCATCGCGGCCTGGCTGCCGTTCAACAACGGGCTGCGGCCCGAACCGCTGATCGCGCTGGGCGTCATGGTCACCTGGGTGCTGGTGGAGCACACGATCGCCACCCGGCGACTGGTGCCGGCCGCCGCGGCCATCGTGGCCGCGCTGCTGTCGGCGACGCTGGCGCCGCAGGGGCTGATCGCGATCGCCCCGCTGCTGGCCGGCGCCCGGCCGATCGCGCAGATCATCCGCCGCCGCCGCCCGCAGGACGGCATGCTGCCGCCGCTGGCGGTGCTGGCGGCCGCCGCCTCGCTGATCATCGTGGTGGTGTTCCGCGCGCAGACCGTGGCCAATGTCGCCGAGTCGTGGCGGATCAAATACAAGGTCGGCCCGACGATCGCCTGGTACCAGGAGTTCCTGCGCTACTACTTCCTGACCGTCGAGGAGAACGTCGACGGGTCGATGGCCCGCCGCTTCGCCATCCTCACCCTGCTGTTCTGCGTGTTCGGCCTGCTGGTGATGCTGCTGCGCCGCGGCCGGCTGCCCGGCCTGGCCACCGGCCCACTGTGGCGGCTGGTCGGCAGCACCGCGCTCGGTCTGCTGCTGCTGACGTTCACCCCGACCAAGTGGGCGGTGCAGTTCGGCGCGTTCGCCGGCCTGGCCGGCGCGCTGGGCGCGGTCACCGCGTTCACCTTCGCCAAAGTCGGGCTGCACAGCCGCCGCAACCTGTCGCTGTATGTCACCGCGCTGCTGTTCGTCGTCGCCTGGGCCACCTCGGGGATCAACGGCTGGTTCTACACCGGCAACTACGGGGTGCCGTGGTTCGACATCCCGCCGGTGATCGCCAGCCGCCCGGTCACCACGATGTTCCTGGCGGCCTCGATCATCACCGGGCTGCTGGCCGGCTGGCAGCACTTCCGGCTGGACTACGCCGGGCACACCGAGGTGACGCCGAGCCGGCGCAACCGGATCCTGGCGTCCACCCCGCTGCTGCTTTTGGCGTCGTTCATGGTGCTGCTCGAGGTCGGCTCGATGCTCAAGGGCGCCGCCGGCCGCTACCCCGCGTACACCATCGCCAAGGCCAACGTGCAGGCGCTGGCGTCGGGCCTGTCGCCCACCAGCTGCGGGATGGCCGACGAGGTGCTCACCGAGCCGGACCCCAATGTCGGTCTGCTGCAACCGGTTCCGGGTCAGCAGTTCGGGGCGCTGGGCCCGCTGGGCGGCGTCAACCCGGTCGGCTTCTCCCCCAACGCCGTTGACGACGACCTGACCTCGCTGGCCGTCATCGCCAAACCCGGTGTCGTCAACTCCGACGCTTCGCCCAACAAGCCGAGCGCCAACCAGAGCGACTCGGCCGGCACCGCCGGCGGCCGCATCCCCGACAACGAGCCGGCCGGCGTCAACGGCTCCCGGGTGAAGCTGCCGTTCGGACTGAACCCGGCCGTCGTCCCGGTGCTGGGCAGCTACAACGAGAACCGGATCGCCGCGCACGCCACCTCGGTCTGGTATCAGCTGCCCCCGCCGGCCCCGAACCGAAAGCTGGTGGTGTTCAGCGCCGCCGGCGCGATCTGGTCGCACAAGGAGGACGGCAAGCTTGAGTACGGGCAGCGGCTGAAACTGGAGTGGGGCGTGCACAACGACGACGGCTACCACGCGCTGAGCCAGTCCGAGCCGATCGAGCCCGGCCCGCAGAACGCCTGGCGCAACCTGCGTTTCCCGCTGGCCTGGGCACCGCCGGGCACCAACGTGGTGCGCATCGTCGCCGACGACCCGAACCTGTCCAGCGAGCAGTGGATCGCGTTCACCCCGCCGCGGGTCCCGGTCACCCAGACCCTCCAGCAGCTGATCGGCACGCAGACCCCGGTTTTGGCCGACATCGCCACCGCGGCCAACTTCCCCTGCCAGCGGCAGTTCACCGAGCACCTCGGGATCGCCGAACTACCGGAGTACCGAATCATGCCCGACCACAAGCAGACCGCGGCGTCGTCGAACCTGTGGCAGTCCAGCGAGGACGGCGGGCCGTTCCTGTTCACCCAGGCGATGCTGTGGACGACGACGGTCTCGACCTACCTCGACAACGACTGGTACCGCGAGTGGGGCGCCGTCGAGCAGTATCACCGGCTGATCCCCGCCGCGCAGGCGCCGGCCGCCGAGGTCGAGCAGGGCACCGTGACCGTCAAGGGCTGGAGTCGCCCCGGACCGATTCGGGCACTGCCGTGAGCGATCGCAAGGGCGGCGAAGCCGCACGCCGCGGGTCGCGAACCGACCTGACGCCGAGCGATCGCAAGGGCGGCGAAGCCGCACGCCGCGGGTCGCGAACCGACCAGCCCGTGACAGCAAACGAACTCAAGATCACCCGCTGGGTCGCCGCGATCGCCGGCCTGGTCGGCTTCGTGCTGTCGGTGGCCACCCCGCTGCTGCCGGTGGTGCAGACCACCGCCGCACTGAACTGGCCGCAGCACAATGAGCTCGCCAGCGTGACCGCGCCGCTGATCTCGCAGACCCCGATCGAGGCGACGGTCACCGTGCCGTGCTCGGTGGTCCGCTCGGTGCCCGAGAAGGGCGGCACCATCGTCAGCACCGCCCCGACCGGCGGTAAGGACGCCAAACTCAACGGCCTGTTCGTCACGGTCGCCTCCGGACAGGTGGACGTCACCGACCGCAACGTGGTGCTGGCCAGCGTGCCGCGCGCCAAAGTCGAAGGCACCCAGGGCGCCAAGGGCTGCGACGACATCGTCGTCACCTCGTCGCACGCCGGCACGTTCGTCACGTTCACCGGCCTCACCGAGAAGTCGGGCTGGGAGGACCCGAACCTGCGCCCGCAGATCGTCGGCGTGTTCACCGACCTGACCGGCCCGGCCCCGCCCGGCCTGGAACTGCACGCCACCATCGACACCCGGTTCTCCACCCGGCCGACCGCGCTGAAGCTGGCCGCGATCCTCGGCGCGATCGCCGCCACCGTCGTCGCGCTGGCCGCGCTGTGGCGCCTGGACCGGATGGACGGCAGGCGGATGCACCGGCTGATCCCCGCCCGCTGGCGGTTCTTCAGCCTGGCCGACGTCGCGGTGATCTTCGCGTTCCTGCTCTGGTACGTGATCGGCGCCAACTCCTCCGACGACGGCTACATCCTCGGCATGGCCCGGGTCGCCGACCACGCCGGCTACATGAGCAACTACTTCCGCTGGTTCGGCAGCCCGGAAGACCCGTTCGGCTGGTACTACAACCTGCTGGCGCTGATGACCCACATCAGCGACCAGAGCATCTGGATCCGGTTGCCCGACCTGGTCGCCGGGCTGGTCTGCTGGCTGCTGCTGAGCCGCGAGGTGCTGCCCCGGTTCGGCCCGGCGGTGGCGGGCAGTCGCGCGGCGCTGTGGGCGGCCGGCACCGTGCTGCTGGCGGCCTGGATGCCGTTCAACAACGGGCTGCGACCCGAGGGCATCATCGCCGTCGGCTCGCTGATCACCTACGTGCTGATCGAGCGGGCCATCATCTCCAGCCGGCTGACCCCGGCCGCGCTGGCCATCGTCTGCGCCGCGTTCACGCTGGGCGTCCAGCCCACCGGCCTGATTGCGGTGGCCGCCCTGGTGGCCGCCGGCCGGCCGCTGATGCGGATCCTGGTGCGCCGGCACCGCCAAGTCGGCACCTGGCCGCTGGTGGCCCCGCTGCTGGCGGCGGGCTTCGTCATCCTGACCGTGGTGCTCGCCGACCAGACGGCGCGCGCGGTCGTCGAGGCCACCCGGATTCGCACCGCGATCGGGCCCAGCCAGGCCTGGTACACCGAGAACCTGCGCTACTACTACCTTTTCCTGCCCACCGTGGACGGCTCCCTGTCCCGGCGGTTCGGCTTCCTGATCACCGCGCTGTGCCTGTTCACCGCGATGTTCATCCTGTTGCGCCGCAAGAAGGTTCCCGGCGTGGCCACCGGGCCGGCGTGGCGGCTGATGGGCGTCATCTTCGGCACCATGTTCTTCCTGATGTTCACCCCCACCAAGTGGGTGCACCACATGGGCCTGTTCGCGGCGGTCGGCGGGGCGATGGCGGCCCTGACGACGGTGCTGGTCTCCCGCCAGGTGCTGCGCTGGTCGCGCAACCGGATGGCGTTCGCCGCCGCGGTGCTGTTCCTGCTGGCGCTGTGTTTCGCCACCACCAACGGCTGGTGGTACGTGTCCAGCTACGGGGTGCCGTTCAACGCCGCGATGCCGCGGATCGCCGGGATCAGCGTCAGCACAATGTTTTTCGCGCTGTCGGTGATCGCTGCGGCGTGGGCGGCCTGGCTGCATTTCGCCCCCCGCGACCGCGGCGAAGGCTTCCTCGCCCGGGCGGTGACCGCGGCTCCGGTGCCGCTGGCGGCCGGGCTGATGGTGTGTGTGGGCGTCGCGTCGATGGTCGCCGGCATCATCCGCGAATACCCCACCTATTCCAACGGATGGGCCAACATCCGGGCGTTCGCCGGCGGCTGCGGTCAGGCCGACGACGTGCTGGTCGAACCGGACCCCAACGACGGCGCACTGGTCGCGTTGCCCGGCGATTACGGGCCGCTGGGGCCGCTCGGCGGGGTGGACCCGGTCGGCTTCACCCCGAACGGAGTGGCCGAGCGGGTCACCGCCGAGTCGCTGCGGATGACGATCACCCAGCCGGGCACCGACTACGACTGGGACGCCCCGGCGAAGCTGAAGACGCCGGGCATCAACGGCTCGACCGTGCCGCTGCCCTACCAGCTGGATCCGGCCCGGGTTCCGTTGGCCGGCACCTACACCTCCGACGTGCAGCAGCAGAGCAGGCTGACGTCGGCCTGGTATCAGCTGCCGCCGCCGGACGCCGCGCACCCGCTGGTGGTGGTGACCGCCGCCGGCACCGTCTCCGGTTTCAGCGTGCTCAAGGGCTACACCAGCGGCCAGACGGTGGAACTGGAGTACGGCCTGCCCGGCCCGGACGGCGCGCCGGTGCCCGGCGGCCGGCTGGTGCCCTACGACCTGTTCGGCGAGTGGCCGAAGATGTGGCGCAACCTGCGCTACCCGCGGGCGAAGATTCCGCATGACGCGGTCGCGGTCCGGGTGGTCGCCGAGGACAAGTCGCTGACCCCGCGCGACTGGATCGCGGTGACGCCGCCGCGCGTTCCCGAGCTCAAGTCGGTGCAGGAGTACCTCGGCTCGTCGACGCCGGTGCTGATGGACTGGGCGGTCGGCATGGCGTTCCCCTGCCAGCACCCGATGCTGCACGCCAACGGTGTGCTCGAGGTTCCCGAGTTCCGCATCACGCCGGACTACAACGCCAAGAAGCAGGACACCGACACCTGGGAGGACGGCGTCAACGGCGGCCTGCTGGGCATCACCGACGTGCTGCTGCGGGCGCACGTGATGGCGACCTACCTGTCTCGCGACTGGGGCCGCGACTGGGGTTCGCTGCGGCAGTACGACACGATCATCGCGGCCCGGCCGGCCGACATCGACCTGGGCACCGCGACCCGCACCGGCTGGTGGTCGCCGGGCCAGATCCGGATCAAGCCCTAGCGGCCGCCCACTGCCGCGAGCCGCGGACGCCACCCACCCGCGTGCGTGCGTGTTTGTACGACGACACACTGGCAAGTGCTTGCAGCGGCGCGAGTTCGGCGGGCAGCGCGGTGAGGGCGGGGGCGGCGGCGGCGAGCGCCGCCACGTCCAGCGGCTCGGTCGGCGGGTAGGCGGCCAGTTCGCGTTCCAGCTCGCTCTGCACGCCGGGGGTGTCGGTGCCGCGCAGCGAGCAGCCGGCCGTCTCCGGCACGAACCGCAGCGCCACCAAACCGACCGCCACCGCCAGCATCAGGTACGCCGCCGGGAACAGCTGCCAGCCGGTGCTGCCGATCACCGAGTCGGCCACCATCGGCGCGGTGCCGCCGAACAGGGCGACGGCCACGTTGTCGGCGATCGCCACGCCGGCGTAGCGCACCTGCGTGGGGAACATCGCCGGGAACGTCGCCGCCACCATCGCCAGCGGCGCGGCGAACAGCAGGCTCAGAACCGCGAATCCGGCCATCGCCCAAAAGATTCCCTGCCCCATCAGCCAGTACATCGGCAGCGCCAGCACGCCCAGCGCCAGCAGCGCGGCGCGCCACAGCGGTTTGCGGCCGACCCGGTCCGACCAGGCTCCGGCGAACGGGATGGCGGCCATCATCACCAGCTCGCCCACCAGGACGACGGTGGTGCGGCTGCGTTCGCCGAGCCCGAGGGCGGCATGCAGGTAGGTCGGCTGGTAGGTGACCAGCGTGTAGTCGATGACGTTGAGCGCGGCGACCATCGCGAACATCACCAGGATCGGCCGGGTGTGGCCGGACAGCAGGTCCACCAGTCGATTCCACGCCGACCCGGTGACCACCTCGCACGCCGCGCACTCGGTGAACACCGGCGTCTCGTCCATTCGGGCGCGCAGCAGCAGCCCGATCATGCCCAGCGGCAGCGCGATCAGGAACGGGATCCGCCAGCCCCAGGCGGCCATCTCCTCGTGAGTGAGCGCCATCTCCAGCGTCAGCACGACCGCGCTGCCCGCCACGAATCCGCCCAGCGCGCCGAACTCCAGGAAGCTGCCGTACTTTCCGCGCTTGTCGTCGGGCGCGTACTCGGCCATGAACGTTGCCGCGCCGCTGTATTCGCCGCCGGTGGAGAATCCCTGCACCACCCGCAGGCCGATCAGCAACACCGGCGCCAACCAGCCGGCGACCGCGTAGGTGGGCAGCACGCCGATCAGCGTGGTCGCCACGGCGATCAGGGTCACGGTGGCCATCAGCACCGGTTTGCGGCCGAAGCGGTCCCCGATCGGGCCCCACACCATGCCGCTCAGCGGCCGCAGCACGAACGACACCGCGAAGCCCAGCATGGTGCCGAGGTTGCCCAGCGTGTTCGGGAAGAACGCACCGGTGAGATAGGTGGCGACGACGGCGTAGACGCCGTAGTCGTACCACTCAGTCGCATTCCCGATGGCCGAGGCAGCAATCGCCCTGCGCAGCAAACGTTTACGCGCCAGGGCTGCCGCTGCGGCGGGCGGCGGCACGGTCCTCGAGACGGCCAGTTGCGCCGGTGGTAGCAGCAAACTCATCGAGCCTCGTCACTAGCGCGCAATTCAACCCCCTGGGTCGTGCCGACTACGGACGCCTATGGCCGCCTACGGTCTCCGGTCGCCGTCGTCGACTCGACGGCGCTGACTGGTATCGCAAAAGCTTCTCCGTCACACGATAGTGGCTCTGATGCGTAAGTGACTGGAGTGATAAAAGCGTTACGCAACACTTACTCCCCTGAGACCCCTTCAGCGCGAGCAGACGCAGAATCGCACTCGCGCCGGCGGCTGAGTGCGATTCTGCGTCGGGTCGCGGGGGGAAAGGGGCAGCTAGATCGGCAGCAGCCCGTGCTTGCGCTGCACCTTGCGGGTGTTCTGCTTGTCGGCGAGCAGCCGCAACGACTTTCGCAGCAGCAGCCGCGTCTCGTGCGGCTCGATCACGCCGTCGATGTAGCCGCGCTCGGCCGCCGTCCACGGGATCGCCAGGTTGAGGTTGTATCCCTCGATGAAATCCTTCTTGACCTGCTGCGCCTCCGGCGTGGTGGGGTCCGGGAACCGCTTCATCAGCAGCTGGGCCGCGCCGTCGGCGCCGATCACCGCGATCCGCGCGGTGGGCCAGGCGAAGTTCAGGTCCGCCGACAGCTGCTTGGAGCCCATCACCGCGTACCCGCCGCCATAGGCCTTGCGCACCACGATGGTCACCTTCGGCACATCGGCCTCGACGATCGCGTTGAAGAACCGGCCGCCGCGCTTGATGATCCCCTTCTCCTCCTCGGCGAAACCCGGCATGGCTCCGGGGGTGTCGACGACGAAGATCAGCGGCAGGTTGTAGCAGTCGCAGAAGCGGATGAAGCTGGCCGCCTTGTCCGAGGCGTCGGTGTCGACGGCGCCGGACATGAACATCGGCTGGTTGGCGATCACCCCGACCGGCCGCCCGTCGACCCGGGCGAACGCGGTGATCATCGCCGGTCCGCGCTGCTCGGCGACGTCGAACACGTCACCGTCGTCGAAGATTCGCAGCAGGATCTCGTGCATGTCGTAGGCGGTGTTGTCCGAGTCCGGAATGATGGTGTCCAGCTCCATGTCCGACTCGGTGAGCTCCGGCTCCAGACCCGGGTTGACGATCGGCGGGTCGTCGAAGGTGTTCGACGGCAGGAAGCTCAGGTAGTCGCGGACGTACTGGAACGCCTCGGCCTCGTCGTTGACGACGTGGTGCAGGTTGCCGCGCTGCGCCTGCACGTCGGCGCCGCCGAGCTCGTCGAAGGTCACGTCCTCGCCGGTGACGTCCTTGATCACGTCCGGGCCGGTGATGAACATGTAGCCCTGGTCGCGCACCGCCACCACCATGTCGGTCTGGATCGGCGAATACACCGCTCCGCCAGCGCATTTGCCCAGGATGATGGAGATCTCCGGCACCAGGCCGCGCAGCATCTCGTGCCGGCGGCCCAGTTCGGCGTACCAGGCCAGCGAGGTCACCGCGTCCTGGATGCGGGCGCCGGCCGAGTCGTTGATGCCGATGATCGGGCAGCCGATCATCGCCACCCACTCCATCAGCTTGGCCACCTTGCGGCCGAACATCTCGCCGACCGAGCCCTGGAACACGGTCTGGTCGTGGCTGAACACCGCGACCGGCCGGCCGTTGATCCGGCCGTGGCCGGTGACGACGCCGTCGCCGTAGAGCGCGTTGGGGTCGCCGGGGGTCTTGCACAGCGCGCCGATCTCCAGGAAGCTGCCCGGATCCAGCAGCGCGTGGATGCGGGCCCGGGCGCTGGGGATGCCCTTCTTCTCCCGCTTGGCGACGGCCTTCTCACCGCCGGGCTCTTTGGCCTGCTCCAGCTTTTCGTGCAGGTCGGCCAGCAACTCGGCGGTGGTCTTGTTGGTCACTGCCCTACTCCCCTTGGATGCGGTTGATCGCCTCGCTCATATGCGCGCCGACCTTGGCAATGTACGGCTCGTCGATGGCCTGGATGTGCTCGCCCCCGATCGGGACCACCTCCAGGTCCTTGACGTACTCGCCCCAGCCGCCGTCGGGCTTGCGGGTCGCGTACGCCGGCTCGAACACGATCGCGTCGTCGTGGTACCGGTCGGCCAGGTACAGCGTGACGTGCCCGTCGTACGGCTGAATCTCGACGCTGGCCAGGGCCCGCTGATCCAGGTACGACGTGCGCTGGTGCTCGATGATCCCGCCGGGGATCTGCACACCGCTGGCCGCGATCGCGTCCAGCACGAAGCGGACCTGGCCCTCGTCGTCGAGCTTCTCCAGTTCCTCATAGGGGATCTCGGGCACCTCGACGTTGAAGGTGCGCTCGGCGAACCGCGCGTAGCGGTCCCAGCGGGCGCGCATCCCCTCCTTGCTCTGGTCGATCGGCTCGCCGGGCAGCGCCAGGTCGATCAGCCCGACGAATGCCACGTCGGCGCCGGCCTGCTTCAGCCCGATCGCGCACGCGTAGGCCAGCGCCCCGCCGAGCGACCAGCCGGCCAGCAGGAACGGCCCGGAGTGCAGCTCCAGCAGTTTCGGCACGTACTCGGCGGCGCGCTCCTCGATGGAGCCCTCCACCCGCTCGAAGCCGTACACCGGCGTGTCCGCGGGCAGCCGCTTCATCAGCGGCTCGTAGACCACCGTCGACCCGCCGGCCGGGTGGAACACGAACAGCGGCAACGCGTTCGAGCCTTCTTTCGGTGCCCGCAGGGTGCGGACAAAGCCGTCCACGACCCCTTCCTCGAGCTGCTCGCGGACGACGGTCGCCAACGCCTCGATGGTGGCGGCCGACTTCACCGCGTCGACGGTGATGACGCCCTCGGCGCGCTCGGACAGCCGCTGCGCCATCTTCTCGGCGGCGGCGTCGTCGAGTTCGGGCAGCGGGTTGAAGATGCCGCCCGGCGACTTGCCGGTGACGATCGCCCAGGTGGCGAAGGTGACGCGCTCGGCGGCGTCGCGCGGCGGCACGTCGGCGCCCAGCGCCTCGGTCACCGCTTCGGAGGTGAGCACCTTGGCGGCCGCGGCGGCGGCCGTGGCGGACGAGGCCTTGCTGACGCCCGGACCCTGAGGGTCGGTGGGCGGCGGGGGCACCGGAACGTCCGACGGTGGGGGTGCCGGCGCCTCAGCCGGCGCAGCCTCGGCCGCAGCCGGCGCCGCCTCGGCCACAGCCGGAGCCGCCTCGGCCGCAGGCGCTTTCGCCGCGGCCATCATCGCGGCCTGCTCGGCGGCGATCTCCTCGGCGGTCTGCGTCTTCTGGTGCTCGTGCAGCGCCTCGACCTCGTCGCGGTGCTCGACCGCGTAGGTGATCATCTCCGCGACGTTGTACAGGTTCGCGTCGCGCACCGCGGTCAGCTGGATCGGCGGCATGTCGAAGTCGTATTCGACCCGGTTCTTGATCCGCACCGCCATCAGCGAGTCCAGCCCCAGCTCGATCAGCGGCACCTCCCACGGCAGGTCCTCGGGCTCGTAGCCCATCGCGCCGCCGACGATCGCGCCCAGCCGGTCGGCCACCGTCTCACCGGAGTCCGGCGACCACTTGGCGAAACTGGCGCCCAGCGCCAGACCCTGGGTCAAATTATCGGTCAGGATCTCCGGAGCGGCTTCGTCCGCGACATCAGGCACAGCGTCGTCGTCCGCCAGTACCCCAGCCCCGACCGCGACCGGCAACGTCACCGCGCCCGCCCCGCCGCGGGATACCAGCGCGTCGTAGACCAGCGTGAACGACTCGTCGATGCGGGCGTGCACCTGCACCGCCGCCCCGCCGGGGTGCCGGGTCAGCGTGGTCACCAGGCGGGCGCCGTCGCCGGGCACCGCGCGCTGCTCGGCCGCCGCCACCGAAGCGTCCGGAAGCACCACCCCCGCAGCGGCTTTCACCAGCGCACCCAGGTCCACCGCACCACCCCGCGGCGCGAACTCCCAGACGTGCCGGCCGTCCGGCAGCGCCACGTGCGAGCCGGGCATCACCCCGGAAGCGTCGCCGGAGAAGTGCGCGTCCAGCCAGTGTTCCTTGCGCTTGAACCGGGTCGGCGGGATGTGCGCGAACTCGTCGGGACCGACCGGTCCGTCGGTCTCCCGGCCGAACAGGGTCCGCATGTCCAGGTCGTGGCCGTAGACGTAGAGCTGCGCCATCGTGGTGGTCATCGAGTCCACCTCGTCGGCCTTGCGGGCCAGCGTGCCGATCAGCTGCGCGTCCGGCAATCCCGCTGCGGCCGTGGTCAATCCGACCTGCATGAGCGCCACCGGGTTGGGCGCCAGCTCCAGGAACGTGGTGTGCCCGTTGTCGACGGCGTTGCGCACCCCCTGGGTGAAGTACACCGGGTGGCGCAGACCCTTCTTCCAGTACTCCACGTCGTGGATCGGCTCGCCGCCCGGACGGATGAAGCTGCCCTCGTGCACGGTGGAGTAGTAGCCGCAG
This sequence comes from Mycobacterium sp., assembly GCA_035721065.1. Classification (GTDB taxonomy): domain Bacteria; phylum Actinomycetota; class Actinomycetes; order Mycobacteriales; family Mycobacteriaceae; genus Mycobacterium. Next base: position 51,036 of record DASTNJ010000031.1, on the reverse strand, counting down.
TCCAGCGGATGCGGGTGGATGCCCTGCAGCTCCGCGGTGAATTCGCCCAGCAGCGGGTCCATCTGGGCGGTGTGGCTGGCGCCCTTGGTCTGGAACTTGCGGGCGAACTTGCCTTCGGCCTCGCAGCGGGCGATGATCGCGTCCACCTGCTCGGGCGGCCCGCCGATCACCGTCTGGCCCGGCGCGGCGTACACGCACACCTCGAGGTCCGGGTAGTCGGCGAACACGGTTTTGATTTCCTCGGCGGAGTATTCGACCAGTGCCATCAGCCGGATGTACTCGCCGAACAGCATCGCCTCGCCCTCGCCCATCAGCCGGGCTCGCGGCACGATGATCCGTACCGTGTCGCGCAGCGACAGCCCGCCGGCGAAGTAGGCCGCGCCCGGCTCGCCGAGCGACTGGCCGATCATCGCGCCCGGTCGCGCGCCGTGCGCGCGCAGCAGCTCGCCGAGTGCGATCTGCACGGCGAAGATCACCAATTGCACCGACTCGATGGGGTATTCGACGGTGTCGCCGGTGTAGTCGATCGCGTCGTCGAGCACCATCTCCAGGATCGACACGCCGCGCTCGTCCTGGATCAGCGCGTCGAGCTTGTCCATCCACTCGGCGAAGATCGGGTCCCGCAGGTACAGCTCCTTGCCCATCTTGCGGTGCTGGGCGCCGAACCCGGCCAGCACCCACACCGGCCCGTTGGTCACCGGGCCGTCGGTGGAGAACACGTTCGGCTTCTGCTTGCCGTCGGCGACCGCGCGCAGGCCGGCGATCGCCTCGTCGTGGTCGTGGGCCAGAACCACTGCGCGGGAACGGCCGTGGTTGCGCCGCGACAGCGCCCGGCCGATCGACTCCAGCGACGACGCCCGGCCCTCTTCGGTCTCCATCCAGTCGGCCAGCTCGGCGGCGGCCGCCTTCTTGCGGGAGGTCAGAAAGCCCGACACCGCCAACGGGATGAGTGGCACGTGCGGTTCGGCGGCCTGCTTCTCGGCCAGCTCGGCCAGCGCGATCTCCTTGAGCCGCAACGCCTCCTCGGTCAGCCCGGGAAGCTCGCGCTCCTCCTCTTCGGACGTGTCGATGATCCGGTCCTCGGAGTCGAGGAATTCGCCGTACTCGTCGAACCGCAGCCCGCCCGACTCCGCGGGCGGCTCTTGCGAATCCGCGGCCTCGGCTTCGCCGGCGGGCTCCGCCTCCTTGGGGGCCAGCACGTCGTGCGGCAGCACCTCGCGCAGCACCAGGTGGGCGTTGGCGCCGCCGAACCCGAAACCGGACACCCCGGTGATCGCGTATCCGCTGTAGCGCGGCCAGTCGGTCGGCTCGGCGGCCACCTTCAGGTGCGACGCGTCGAAGTCGATGTAGGGGTTGGGGCCGGCGTAGTTGATCGACGGCGGAATCTTGTCGTGCTGCAGCGCCAGCACCATCTTGGCCAGGCTGGCCGCACCGGCCGCCGACTCCAGGTGTCCCACATTGGATTTCACCGCGCCCAGCAGCGCCGGCTTGTCGGCGGCGCGACCACGGCCGACCACCCGGCCGAGCGCCTCGGCCTCGATCGGGTCGCCCAGGATGGTGCCGGTGCCGTGCGCCTCGATGTAGTCGACGGTGCGCGGGTCGATGCCGGCGTCCTTGTAGGCCTTGCGCAGCACTGCGGCCTGCGCGTCGGAGTTGGGCGCCAGCAGGCCGTTGGAGCGGCCGTCGTGGTTGATCGCGGACCCGGCGATCACCGCCAGGATCTGATCGCCGTCGCGCCTGGCGTCGTCGACCCGCTTCAAAACCAGCATCCCGGCGCCCTCGGCGCGGGAGTAGCCGTCGGCGTCACTCGAGAAGGACTTGATCCGCCCGTCGGCGGCCAGCACCCCGCCGACCTCGTCGAAGCCGACCGTGACCAGCGGGGTGATCAGCGCGTTGACGCCGCCGACGATCGCCATGTCACATTCGCCGCTGCGCAGCGCCTGCACGCCCTCGTGCGCGGCGACCAGCGAGGACGAGCAGGCGGTGTCCACCGTGAACGACGGCCCGTGGAAGTCGTAGAAGTAGCTGACCCGGTTGGCGATGATCGAGTGCGCGTTGCCGGTGATCGCGTACGGGTGGGTGACGCTCGGGTCGGACAGGCCCAGGTAGCTGTAGTCGTTGTTGGACGCGCCGACGTACACCCCGACCAGCGAGCCACGCAGGCTGGAGGCCGGGATGCGGGCGTTCTCCAGCGCCTCCCAGGTCAGCTCCAAGGCCAGCCGCTGCTGCGGGTCGATGTTGTTGGCCTCCAACGCCGAGAGCGCGAAGAACTCCGAGTCGAAGCCCTTGATGTCGGACAGGTAGCCGCCGCGGGTGCGGGCACGGGCGACCCGCTCGGCGATCCGCGGCTCCTCCAGGAACTCCGACCAGCGGCCCTCCGGCAGATCGCTGATCGCGTCGAAGCCGGCCAGCAATTTCTGCCAGGTCTCCTCGGGGCTGTTCATGTCGCCGGGGAACCGGGTGGCCAGACCCACCACCGCGATGTCGGCGACCTCGCGCTCGCGCGACCAATCCTCGTCGTCCGCATCGTCGTCCAGCACCGGCTCGCCCTCGACGATCACCGTCGCCAGCGCCTCGATCGTCGGGTGGCGGAACGCGACCGTCGCCGACAGCGTCACCCCGGTGAGGTCTTCGATGTCGGAGGCCATTGCCACCGCGTCGCGCGACGACAGGCCCAGCTCGACCATCGGGACGGTCTCGTTGACGGCCTCCGGCGACTGTCCGGTCGCCTTGGCCACCCAGTTGCGCAGCCACTCCCGCATCTGCGCGACGGTCATGTCGCCGGAGCCGCCGGAGCGCACCACCTCGGCGTCGTCACCGGTGTTGTCGTCGCCGTCGGCCATAGCCCCCTCCTCGGTCATTGCTGGTCGGGGAAGCTGTTCGGCGAGGCGGTCCCGCTGCGCAGGCTGCCGTCCAAATAGGCGGCCCGGCAGGCGCGGCGGCCGATCTTCCCGCTGGACGTGCGCGGCACCGTCCCGGCCGGCATCAGCAGCACGTCGCGCACGGTCACCCCGTGCCGCACCGCGATGGCCGCCCGGATGTCGTCGGCGATCGGCGCCTGCTCCAGCTTGTGCGCCCCGACCGCCCGCTCGGCGACGATCACCAACTGCTCGGAGCCGTCGTCGGGGTCGTACTTCAGGCCGGCGTGCGGGTTGTCGAACACCTCTTTGGGCAGCTGGTTGGCCGGCACCGAGAACGCGGCGACGTAGCCGGCCCGCAGCGCCTTGCTGGCCTGCTCGGCCGAGTACTCCAGGTCCTGCGGGTAATGGTTGCGGCCGTCGACGATCACCAGGTCCTTGATCCGGCCGGTGATGTAGAGGTTGTCATCGCCCCAGTAGGTGCCGTAGTCGCCGGTGCGCACCCAGAACCCGTCCTCCGGGGCGCCCTCGGCGCGTGACGGGCTGGTCCGTGACTTGAGCACGTTCTGGAACACCTCGACGGTCTCCTCGGGGCGGTTCCAGTAGCCGACGCCCATGTTGGCGCCGTGCAGCCAGATCTCGCCGACGTGGCCGTCGGGCAGCTCCGCGCCGGTCTCCGGGTCGACGATGATCGCCCACTCGTCCACCCCGACCTTGCCGGAGGCCACCTGGTTGATGGCGTTCGGCGCGTCGGCGGGCACCTCGACGAAGCGCATCTCGTTGTTCAGCGCATCCCGGTCGACGACCACGGACTGGAACGACTCATCCATCGGGGTGGTGGAGACGAACAGGGTGGCCTCGGCCAGCCCGTAGGACGGCTTGATCGCGTCCGGGCTCAGCCCGTACGGGCCGAACGCCTCGTTGAACTTGCGCACCGACGCCGGCGACACCGGCTCGCTGCCGTTGAGGATCGCCATCACGTTGGACAGGTCCAGCTCCGGCTCGCCCTCCTTGGGCAGGCCGCGCAGCGCGGCGTGCTCGAAGGCGAAGTTCGGCGCCACCGAGTAGGCGAAGCCCGTGTCGTCCGGCCGGCGGGCCATCGCCCGGATCCAGCGCTGCGGCCGGCGCACGAACGCCGCCGGCGTCATGAAGGTGAAGTGCTGGCCCATCAGCGGCGACAGCATGATCGTGATCAGGCCCATGTCGTGGAAGAACGGCAGCCAGGTCACCCCGCGGTCGAGCTCTCCGCCGCGCATCGCGTGGATCACCTGCAACACGTTGGTGGGCAGGTTCAGGTGGGTGATCTGCACGCCGGTCGGGGTGCGGGTGGACCCGGACGTGTACTGCAGGTAGGCCACGGTGTCCTGGTCGGTCGGCACCAGCTCCCAGGTGGAGCCGACCTCCTCAGGCACCGCGTCGACCGCGATCACCCGCGGCCGGTCCTTGGCCGGGCGGGAGCGGAAGAACTTGTTGACGCCCTCGGCGGCCGCGCTGGTGGTCAGGATCGCCGACGGGGTGCAGTCGTCCAGCACCGCGTGCAGCCGGCCGACGTGGCCGGGCTCGCCCGGGTCGAACAGCGGCACCGCGATCCGGCCGGAGTAGAGGATGGCGAAGAACGAGACCAGGTAGTCCAGGTTCTGCCCGCACAGGATGGCGACCCGGTCGCCGGGCTTGGTGACCTGCTGCAGCCGGGCGCCGACGGCGCGGTTGCGGGCGCCGAACTCACCCCAGGACAGGACCCGCTCGATGCCGTCGCGCTCGGTGGAGTAGTCCAGGAAGGTGTACGCCGGCTTCTCGCCGCGCAGCCGTGCCCACCGCTCGACGGTCTTGACCAGGCTGCCGTTGGCCGGCAGCTGGATCTTGCCGTCCTTGATGAACGGGTTGCGATAGTCCGCCTCGGACTTCAACGCCATGCCTTGTTCTCCTGTCGCAAACTCTGCGGGCGCCCGCACGCCGAGTGTGTCTGCTCGCCTAGCTCATCTGTGGCTTGTGTACGGCCCGCCGGTGACCGACCGCCGCATCGGCGCCCGGCGCCGACCGGGGCTCCCCGCCTTTTGAGGTCTTAAACAGCTCTTAATGTTAGGGGTCGTTCGCGTGCACGCCAAATCAAACCGTACTCGTGTTATGAGCTTGTGACGTGCGTCATGAGCGGATCGATGATCGCTGGTTTCTGGACGGCGACCACGGATGTACGCCCGCGCTCGCCTCAACCACCGTGGCCCGCTCCGCGCGGCACAATCCACTCGACCGGTTGCCCGGTGACCTCCGCGATGTCCTCGAAGTCGTGGTCGTAGTGCAGCAGGGTCGCACGGTACTGCTCGGCGACGGCGGCGATCTGCAGGTCGCCTACCTTGGCGGCCCGGTGCTTTCCCCGCTCGGCGAGTTTGACCAGGGTTTCCAGCGCGCGCATCTCGGACCACTCCGTCAGCGGCAGATACCAGAGGCCGTCGAGGGTCGCCCGCATGGCACGGATCGAGGTGATGCCCGCCATGCTGTACAGCACCTCAGCCGAGACCACGTTGCAGGTTGCGAGCAGCCCGCGGGCGGCCAGGCCGGTGAACCGCTCGGCAGCTTGCGGATGATGCTTGATCTGCGCATAGGCGCTGGTGTCGATGAGCATCAACCCGGCCGGCGCGGTGTCCGGTGCGCCGATCAGTCGCAGACTCACTCGGACAGTCCCCGCGACTCGAGGTGCGGGACGCTTCGCCATGCCGCCGACGTCACCAGAGGGTCGTCGATCTCGGAGTCCGCAAGCAGCGCGATCACCGATCGCGCCGTCGGCTCCTGGCTCTGGGGCGTCGCGGCGAGTCGGAGCGCCTCGTTCACCGTCTGGACCTTCGTCGACGTCCCCAGCCGCGCCTGGGCAGCGGCCAGCGCGTCGTCGTCAATATCTATCATCGTCCGCGACATTGTGTCATCTCCACGCATTTGATGGCTATGTAGACGAAATGATACATCTGCTGGTGAATATGTCTTTCAACGACCCGTGGATCGCGGCGATCGCCGCGTCAAGGGCGCTTCCGGTGATGACTCAAGACGACGACTTCGACCCGCCCCACGGCATGGCCGACCTCACCATCATCCGGGGCTTACGATCGGGCCACCGGCAGCGTCGTGGATCAACGCCTTGCCGAACTGATCGCCACCGACGGCGAACTGGTGGTCACCGAGCCGGTGGTGATGGAAGTGACGGCCGGCGCACGAAGTGACACGCAGGAACGCGCGCTGCGCAGCATGCTGCGGCGCTTCGGGTTGCTGCCCTTCGATCCGGTCGCCGACTTCGACGCGGCGACGCGCATCTACCGACGGTGCCGGCAGGCCGGAGTCACCCCGCGCGGAATGGTCGGCTGCATGATCGCGGCGGTGGCATATCGTCATGACGCCACCCTGCTCTGCTGGGACGCCGACCTCGACCGGGTCGCCGGGGTGATCGGGATCGATCTCGACGGGGCGTCGCTGCGCGCCTGATCCGCCCCTCACCCGTGCTTCGGATGCGGCGCATTGTCCACCACGCCGTGCGCCCAGTTCAGCGTCCACTGCGTCGCCGACTCCCCGTCGTGGTCCCAGAAGTCGGTGGTGGCGTACATCGCGTGCACCGGTTGCCCGGCACCGCCGGCCAGCACCCCGAAGGTGTCCATCAGCTTGCTGATGTCGAACGCGCCCAGCGGGGCGGCGCAGATCATGTCGCCGGGAGCGCAGATCTCGTTGCTGCGCTTGTTCAGCTCACCGAAGCCGCCCTCGCGCGGGCCGGTCATGGTGAGCCCCAGCCCGGACAGCATCGGCAGCTCGTGCAGGGTGATCTCCAGACCCTGGCCGGGCGGGCTCGGCGGGACGTCGTTGCCAACCTCGGGCTCCCGCCGGCCGTCGGCGATCAGCGTCACGCCCAGCACCAGGTCCTCGTCGACCGGCCCGCGGCCGTTGCCGATGTCGCTGGCCACATCACCGGCGATCACCGCGCCCTGCGAGAACCCCACCAGCACGTAGGAGGTGAGCGGGCACCTCTCGTTCATCTCGGTCATCGCCTTGACCGTGGCCGCGGTGCCCTGGGCCCGACTGTCGTTGTAGCTCACCTGGTTGTCGGCGGCGAACGGGTTGTGGAACTGGGCGATGTAGGGGACGGTGTAGGCCTGCAGCCGCCCGGCGTCGAACTGGTCGGTCATCGGCCGGGTGACGTTGAGCAGCAACCCGCGCGGGAACTCGGTCGGGTTGAGCGGGTTGTCGGTGGGCGACGACTCCCAGGTTCCGGGCACCGACACCAGTTGCACATCCGGGCAGCTGGCGTTCTGGAACTCCGGCCGGGGTTTCTTCGGATGCGGTACCGCACCGCTCGGCGGCACCGCCTGCGGCTCCTCCGGGCCCGACGGAGCCTCGGGGCGGCGGATCAGCACCACTACCGCGGCCACGGCCACCGCGACCACCACGGCCATCGCCGCGGCCGCGCTCCAGGCCAGGATGCGGCGGCGCCGCCGCTGGGACATGCGGGACGCTCTGGGGCGGCGGGTGCCGCCCGAGCCGCGGGCACCGCCCCAGCTACGCGAGCCCTTGGCGCCTTTAGCGCCGTTGCTGCCCTTGGCGCCGTTGCTGGCCTTGGCCCCGTTGCTGCGCGGGGAACTGGGGGGCTGCTTGGCCATCTTCTCCTGCCGGCGGTGTCGGGGGCTCGGGAATAGCGGGGATCGCTGGAATTGCCGCGATCGCCGGAATTGCCGCGATCGCCGGGAACCCTGCGATCGCGTTCTTCACCGTACCGGCTGCCTATTCCGCCGTTGACCCTGCGCTCAGGGCCCAGAAGTGCGAGCGGGCCTCACCGCTGATCCAGGATCGGCGCCGTCAGCGCAGGATGGACGCCGCAGCCGCCGGATCACCGCCGCAGACGCAGGACGAACGCACCCCCGCGCCGCGCCAAACGGACGAGCTAGCGGATGGCGCCGATGATGTCCGGCGTCATGGCGACCAGCTGCTGGCTCCAGCCACCCCAGCCGTTCTCCCCGTCGGGCGGGAACTCCCAGTGTCCGTTGTGGCCGCGGACCTCGCGGTAGTGCTTGTAGAAGAACCGCGCGCTACCGGCCGCCTCGGCCGGGTTGCCCATCATCGCCTCCATGTCGGGGGTCGGGCCCATCGGCGAGTACACCCACAGCCGGGTGTTGTTCGATGCCAGCAGCTGGACGTGTTGGTTCGGGTCGTGCCACTTCCACCGGCCGAGCGTCGCCGAGCCCCACATGCCGTACGGCTCCAGGCCGCCGTAGCGCTGCAGCGCGTCGTTGATGACACCGGTCTCGGTGGTCTCGGCCGGGTAGAGGAAGCCCGACAGCGAGCCGGCGAAGCCGAACCGGTCCGGGTGGAAGCAGGCCAGCGCCATCGCGCCGTAGCCGCCCTGCGAGGCGCCCACCACCGCGTGGCCGCCGGGGGCCAGGCCCTTGTTGGCCGCCAGCCAGTCCGGCAGCTCAGTGCCCAGGAACGTGTCCCACTGCTTGTTCTGGTCCTTCTCCCAGTTGGTGTACATGCTGTAGGCGCCGCCGGCCGGGGCGACCACCGACAGGCCCTTGCCGGCCAGCGTGTTCATCGCGTTGCCCGCGGTCACCCAGTTGCTCAGCTCCGGGGCGGCGTTGAACGCGTCCAGCAGATACACCGCGTGCGGTCCGCCGCCCATGAAGGCGACCGGGATGTCCCGGCCCATCGACGGCGACGGCACCATCAGATTTTCGAACTCCGCGCCGTGGGCGGTACCGACCCGCCCCACCGAAACGCCCGTCCCCCACATGCCCAGGGTCAGCACGACGGCGCACAGCGTGCGCAGCAGCATCGACAGCCCTCTCATACCAAGCCTCACTTCATCCAACCGGCCGACTCGTACCTGTCCGGTAGTCAATCACACCCCGGCAGGCCGGACGTAGGAAACAGTCAACGGCGGCGACCGCGAGGGTCACCGCCGTTGACTGTTTGCTCTAGCCGAGGCCGAAAGAGGCCGAAGATCAGCCCTCCGAGCCGCTGCTGCTGCTCGCCGAGGCGCCGCCACCGGCGGTCGCGCCGAGGTGGCTCTGCAGGTCAGGCTTCATCTGCTGCAGCTGCTCGCCCCAGTACTCCCAGCTGTGGGTGCCGTAGTCCAGGAAGTTGAACACGGCGTTGTGGCCGCCCGCAGCGGTGTAGGCCTCCTGGAACTTCTTGTTCGGGCCGATCATGAAGTTCGACTCCAGGAAGGTGGCCGGGATGTTGTCGCCACCGAGCTGGTTGGGCTTGCCGTTGCCGCAGGACACCCAGAGCCGGGTGTCGTTGGCAACCAGCCGCGACACGTTGACGGTCGGGTCGTTGCGCTGCCAGTCGGCGTCGCTCTCCCACATGTCGGACGACTTGTAGCCGCCCGCGTCGCCCATCGCCATGCCAATCCAGCCCTTGCCCTCGGACGGGTTCAGGAAGCCCGACATCGAGCCGGCATAGATGAACTTGTCCGGGTGGTAGGCGGCCAGCGTCATCGCCGACGAGCCGGCCATCGACAGGCCGATCGCGGCAGCGCCGGTCGACTTGACGCCCTGCTCGGAGGCCAGGTACGCGGGCAGCTCGTTGGTCAGGAAGGTCTCCCACTTGTAGGTCGTGCAACCCGCCTTGCCGCAAGCCGGCTTGTACCAGTCGGAGTAGAAGCTGGACTGGCCGCCGACCGGCATCGCCATCGACAGACCCGAGCCGTTGTACCACTCGAACGCCGGGGTGTTGATGTCCCAGCCGTTGTAGTCGTCCTGGGCCCGCATGCCGTCGAGCATGTAGACGACCGGCGAGCCGGAGCCACCGCTCTGGAACTGCACCTTGATGTCGCGGCCCATGGAGGCCGACGGCACCTGCAGGTAGTCGACCGGCAGACCCGGCCGGGAGAACGCCTCCGCGGTCCCGGCGCCGCCGACGGCACCGACCAACCCGGACAGCAGGGCCGCACCGGCGGCCACGATCGTGACTCTGTCGAACAGCTTCATACGCGCGTACCTCATCCTCAATGCTGGTGGTGATGTATAGAACCGTGATAGTTGGTCGTCCTCGACCAGATCCTGGGTGCGCACGGCACCGCAACGACGTGTAGTTAACCACACGAACCCGGGAAACTTCTCTTACCGATCTGCCATAAACGGTTCCCGGACGGCCCTGGCCAGCGGATTCCGCGGTGATCTGGACAACACCGATGAGCGTCGTCGCAGGTCAGGCTGGTCGGCGGCGGCGCCCGGCGCGCCGGTCTGCGGTGTACGTCACATTTCCGGGGCCGGCCGCTACGTCCCGACCGCCGCGACGGCCGCCACCCAGCTAAGGCTTGATCGCCGTCACCGTGTCGCTGCCGACGTTGACGACGTAGGTGTAGCCGGCTGCGCTGCCGCTGGGAACCACCGCCACACCCTCCGGTGACTGGCCGACGGGGAGAGTGACGACGACCGTGTCGTTGGACGGGTCGATCACCGATACGTTGTCGCTGCCGTTGTTGGTGACATAGACGTAGTCGCCGGTGGGGCTCACCGCCACGCCGAATGGGGTGGTGCCGACCGGGATGGTGGCGGTGACGGTGCCGTTGGAGAACACCACCGCGTCGCCGGCGGCCACGTAGACGTCGCCGTTGGGGCCCACCGCCACACCGTTCGGGAGCGGGACGGCGAGGGTGGCGACCACCGTGTTGGTGGCGGTGTCGATCACCGACACGTTGCCCCCGGTGTTGGCGACGTAGGCATCGCCGTTGGAGCCCATCGCCACGCTGGTCGGCCCGCTGCCGACGGGGATGGTGGCGACGACGTTGTCGGTGGCGGGGTCGATCACCGAGACCGACCCGGTGCCGCCGGGATTTTCGTTGACGACGTAGACGTCGTTTCCGGTTTCCGGGCTCACCGCCACGCCCTGCGGATCGACGCCGACGGGGATGGTGGCGATGACCGCATTCGTGGAGGGGTCGATCACCGAGACCGTGCCGTCGGCCGTCGGGTTGACGATGTTGTCGTTGGTGACGTATACGTCGCCGCCGGTTGCGGGACTGACCGCCACGTCTGCTGGTTCGTAATCCGACGTGGTGGGGTCGATGGCGATGGTGTCATGGACGGTGTTGGCGAATTGGCCCGTGGTGGGGATCACCAGCAGGCTGCCGAAGCCACCGTCCACGACGTAGACGGCGGTCGGGCTCGCCGCATCGCCGCCCAGGAAGCTGGTGGTCGAGGGGCTCGGCGTGATGGTGGTGCCCACGCTCGGGGTCGGCGGCGGGCCGGTTGGACCGGTCGGCCCGGTCGGGCCGGCCGGGCCGGTCGGGCCGGTCGCCCCGGCCGGACCCGTCGCCCCAGCCGGACCCGTCGCCCCCGTCGCCCCGGTCGCCCCGGCCGGACCCGTCGCCCCGGTATCACCGGCCACACCGGTCGCCCCGGTCGCCCCCACCGGACCCGTCGCCCCGGTATCACCGGCCACACCGGTCGCCCCGGCCGGCCCCGCCGGACCCGTCGCCCCCACCGGACCGGTCGCCCCGACCTCACCCCCACCCGCGCCACCACCACCGCTCTGCCCGGACCCGCCAGCGGCCCCGTCAGCCCCGGCATGACCCAACACGCCACCCGAACCACCAGCACCCCCGGCGCCGCCGGCCCCGCTGGACCCGCCGGACCCGCCCGCCTCACCGGGCCCGCCCGCGCCCCCGGTCCCGCCAGCACCGCCGACACCGCCGGCACCACCATCACCGCCGCTGCTGAACAACCCGGTCGCATCACCACCGGCCCCGCCGGCACCCCCAACAGCCCCGGCACCACCGGCCGACCCCGCCGACCCGTCCGCGCCATCGGCCCCCGCCGCCCCGGCACCCCCGTTACCGCCATTGCCGAACCACAACCCGCCATCACCACCGGCACCACCAACACCGGCCGCATCGGTGGCACCATTGCCGCCATTGCCGAACAACAACCCGCCACCCTGACCTTCGGCGGCCGCCAGCGAACCACCCCCCACCCCGTTGGCACCATCACAGATCCACCCACACGCCCCCGCAGCCGTCACCGCACCCGGATCAGCCTGCCCAAACCCCGCATTCAACACCCCATCCAGCTGCTGGCCCACCGAACTGGCCAGCCAATCCCGCTCCAACCCATCCACCAACGCGGCAAACGGATTCACCGCAGCCACACCGCCCGCGTCGAGCGCGGCGGTCGCCCCCGGCGCGGCGTCGGCGCTGTTCAGCGCGTCCAGCACCTGGTCGAAGATCTGGTCGAACTCGTCGGCGCGCGCTTTCGGCAGGTCGGCCACCGGCGCCACCCCGAATGTCAGGAAGGCGCTGATCGCGCCGCCGAGACCGACCACCCGCCGGGAACGGCGCGGCGCGGCCGGGCCGGACCGTCGATGAGTTTTCGCGCTCCGCCGATGGGCCATGGCCGGCACCCCCGCCTGCTCGCCACTGAGTCGATTAAGTAGGCATACAGTAAACCCACAGGTTTTTGCGGCGCAGCACTTTGGTCGAAATCTGTTGTCGGAAAACCTCAGCGGTTCTCATCCGGGCGCGACGACGAGCGACTGGGGTAACCGCTGCTCAGGGGCCTTCGGCCGGCAGCCCCGTGTAGGGCCCCTGGCCGGGGCCGGCGGCAGAGCCCGGCTGCCCCTCCGGCGGCGGGGGCAGTTCGGGCACGTCGAGCCCGCACCGGATCAGCTCGTAGCGCGGCACCCGGTCGATCCGGTATTTGGTGAAGGTGGCGGCGTGCAGGAAGTTCGAGATGAACAGGTGCACGCCCAGCGGGGCGCGGACCGAGTGCAGCACCGCGTCGGTGGCCGGGCAGCTCAGCGCCGCCTGAGCCTCGGCCACCCACTGCTGCTCCAGGTAGCCCGGAATGCCCGGATACCACTTCACCCACGGGCCGTCGGCGATGATCCAGTCCGGGAAGATGTCCTTGTCGTGCCCGATCCGGGCGTGCTGCACCCGGTCGGTGTGCGCCGCGAGCGGATTGACCAGCCCGATCTGGTCCAGCACCCGCACGTCGAGGCCGGTGTTCATGCCCAGCATGCCGAGGTTGGTGAAGAACACCGTGTGCGGGCCGGTGCCATCCGGGTCCGGGTTCGGCGGGGTGCCGGGCATCGGCGGCACCGGCAGGATGGCCGGCACCAGGTCCCACTGGTCGTAGTTGCCCGACGGCAGCAGCAGCGCACCCTGCGGGGTGTTGTTGATCGTGGTCAGCACCGCGCGCATCCGCGGGTAGTCCAGGTAGTCGGCGGCGGTCAGCGGGTGCGCCTGGCCGGTGGCCTGCGAGTAGAACCGCCGTTCGTCGACGATGCCCGAGTAGGTGACCCGGGTTCCGTCGGCGCCCATGCCCGGCGAGTTCGCCGCCCACAGCGCCCAGCCGGCGGTGCCGAGCCACAGCGCGCCGACCGTCCCGGCCAGCCAGTACTGGGCGTCCCGGGAGAGCCGGTCGCCGCTGGGCAACAGCACCGGGATGACGGCCACCGGGGCCAGCACACAGAACAGCGGCACCAGCAGCACGCGGGCGTGCATGAAGTCGCCGCCCTGCCGAACCCAGTAGGCCCCCTGCAGCAGGCCGCTGGCCACCATGAACCACACCACCACTGCCGGGCGCTGCACTCCCCGGCTGACGCGGCGGAAACCGGCCGGCGGCAGGCTGCGCGCCGACCGCTGACGTCCCACCGCGACCGCCAGCAGCAGCCCGAGCACCGTCAGCAGCACGGCCGGCACCCACAGCGAGTAGGGCGCGTTGAAGTTGGCCAGGTAGATCATCCCCTGCGACCACTTGTCGCCGGCCGCGTCCTTGGCCAGCGCGGTGCCGGGCACCAGCAGCGCGTAGTAGCCCATCCGGAACACCTGATAGGCCACCGGGACCAGCCCGCCGGCCACCACCACCAGCCCCCGGGCCCGCCAGCCGCGGACCGCGAGCAGCAGCATGATCAGCGCGCCCCCGCCGATCAGCGCCAGCTCGGGCCGCACCAGCACGCTGAGCCCGGCGACGAAGGCCAGCGAGCCGATGAACACCCACCGGCGGGCCGGCACCGGCCGGGCCGGCGTGATCGGCACCGGCGTCTGGGCCCAGTGCACCAGCATCAGCCAGAGCAGGCCCAGGTAGGCCAGCACCAGGCCGTTCTCCAGTCCGGACGTCGCGAAGTCGCGTGCGGGCGGCAGCGCGATGTAGGCCAGCGCCCCGGCCGGCAGCAGCAACGCGCTTCGGCCCCGCAGCCCGGGCGCGTACAGCCGGGCGGTGCCCAGCATCACCAGCACGATGCCGAGCACACTGAGGATCAGCGCGACGGCCAGTGCCATGTACTCCGTCCGCATCGGCCCGCCCAGCCAGCAGCTCAGGTACATCAGGTAGGTCCAGGCCGCCGAGGTGTTGGCCTCCACCCGTTCGCCGGCGTTGAACACCGGCCCGTTGCCGGCCAGCAGGTTGCGCACGGTGCGCAGCACGATCAGCCCGTCGTCGGAGATCCACCGCCGCTGCCAGGCGCCCCAGCCGAACAGCACCGCGGTCACCGCCACACTCGTCAGCAGGCTGATCTGGCGGACCTCGCCGGCCCGCGCCACCGCCCGCACCCGCGGGCTAGCCGAAAGCGACGGCAGCACCGATGGTTCCGATCCAGGCCAGCGCCAGCAGTTGCAGCACCCGGTCCCGCCGCAGCACGTCCTCGGGCTCGCCGGCCATGCCGCCGTCGACGTCGACGGCGTACCGCAGCAGCCCGATGGCGATCGGGATGATCGACACCGCGTACCAGGAGCCGGAGCCGTGGTCGCGCTCGAACGCGAACAGGCTGTAGCAGACCACTGCCGCGGTGGCCGACATCGTCCAGACGAACCGCAGGTAGGTGCCGGTGTAGTTCTCCAGCGCCTTGCGGATCTTGGCCCCGGTGCTCTCGGCGAGCTGCAGTTCGGCGTAACGCTTGCCGGCCGCCATGAACATCGACCCGAACGCCATCACCAGCAGGAACCATTGCGACAGCGGGATGCCGGCCGCGACGCCGCCGGCGATGGCCCGCAGCAGGAACCCCGACGTGTTGATCGAGATGTCGATCACCGCCTGGTGCTTCAGGCCGAAGCAGTAGGCCAGTTGCAGGACCAGGTAGATCGCCATCACCAGGGCCAGGTTCGGAGTCAGCCACCACGACACGCCCAGGGAGACCGCGGCGAGCAGCGCCGCCAGCGTGTAGGCCAGCCACGGCGGAACCACGCCGGCGGCGATCGGGCGGAACCGCTTGGTCGGGTGCGCGCGGTCGGCCTCGACGTCGCGGGCGTCGTTCACCAGGTAGATCGACGACGCGGCCAGGCAGAACACCCCGACCGCGATCAGCGACTTGACCAGCACGTCGGCGTAGTCGTAGTGCACGCCACTGCCCAGCGCGGCCAGCGGGGCGGCCAGCACCAGGACGTTCTTCACCCACTGGCGCGGCCGCAGCGCCTTGACGACGCCGACGGCCAGGTTGGACGGCGGTCCGGGTTGTGAAGTCACTGCGTCACCCAAATCCCACTCATCGACGCCCCCCGTCGCTATCCAACCGGATCGCGGCGCCGGCCACTGCGGCGCCCACCGCGACACCGGTGACCACGTCGCTGGGGTAGTGCACGCCGAGCACCATCCGGGACAGCGCCATCGGCGGCACCAGCAGCGCGGGCAGCGTCAGGGCCGGCAGTCCCACCGCGCGGCCGAGCAGGATCGCCGCCGCGGTGGTGGACGTGGCGTGCGCCGACGGGAAGCTCAGCCGGCTCGGCGTTCCCACGCCGACCGCGACCGCCGGGTGCTGCGGCCGCTCCCGGCGCACCACCCGTTTGATCGCCACCGCGGCCGCGTGCGCGGCCAGCGTCCCGGCACCGGCCAGCAGCCAGGTCCGCCGCCGCCGCGGCTGGGCCAGGGCGCCGGCCGCCGCGAGGGCCAGCCAGCCGAGGCTGTGCTCGCCGAAGTGCGACATGGCCCGCGCCGCCGGCAGCACGCCGGGCCGGTCGGTCAGCGCCGACTGCACCGCCACCAGCGCGGCGGTCTCGCCGCGTGGCTGTGCCGTCTCGACCCAGGACTCAGCTTCGGCCACGGCCACTCGCACCATCAGCACCCGCACCAGCTGCGTCACTCGGCAGCAGCACCTTCTCCCACTGCTGGGTGCTGGACAGCATCGGCAGCGCGTCGCGGTAGGTCCGGCGCAGCTCGTCGAAGCGGCGGGCCAGTTCCCGCTGCCGGCGCAGCGACTCGGTCAGCAGCCCGAACATCTTGGCCCGGTCCCGCTGCCGGTAGACCACGCCCCGGCCGTCGGCGGTGGTGACGGTGGCGCCGTCGAGCGTGCACAGCAGGAACCAGCGCGCGTCCTGGGTGGGCACGTTGAGTTGCGGACGCCGGTAGTGCGCCGGGTCGGCTCGGGTCAGGTTGTGCCATGTGCCGCGGGCCAGCCGGTAGCCGATCGCCAGCGGGTGCACCGGCGGTTTCATCGGCTTCTTGCGCTTGGAGGCGGCGGGCAGTTCGCTGGCCGACGGCAGCACCACGGCGTCCGGGTAGTTCTTGCGCAGCGCGTGGATGTCCGGCAGCGCCGACTCCAGGATCGAGAAGATGTGCTCGGGGCCGGCCAGGAAGTCGTCGATGGCCTTGTTCTGGATCGCGACCGTCGAATACTCCAGGCAGGCAAGGTGTTTCAGGGTCGCCTTCAGGTGGCTGCGCAGGACCCCGATGATGTTGCCGTCCCAGTGCAGCGCGGCCACCACCAGCCGGTTGCGCAGGTGGAAGTAGGCCTGCCAGTCGATCGCGTCGTCCTTGTCGCTCCAGGCCATGTGCCAGATCGCGGCGCCGGGCAGGGTGACGGTCGGGTAGCCGTGCTCGGCGGCGCGCAGCCCGTACTCCGCGTCGTCCCACTTGATGAACGACGGCACCGGCTGGCCGATCTCCTCGGCGACCGCGCGCGGGATCATGCACATCCACCAGCCGTTGAAGTCGACGTCGATCCGGCGGTGCAGGTCGGCGGTGGCGGCCAGCGAGTCGGTGGCGAAGTTGTGGTCGTACTCGGTGTGCGGGGCGTTGGTCCACATGAACTTCTCCGGGTCGACGACCTCGCCCATGATGTGCAGGTGCGACGGCTCCTGCAGGTTGAGCATCTGCCCGCCGATCAGGGTCGGCGTTTTCGCGAACCGGCTCAGCGCCAGCGCCCGCAGAATCGAGTCCGGCTCGATCCGGATGTCGTCGTCCATGAACAGGATCTGCGCGCAGTCGGTGTTCTTCAGCGCCTCGTACATCACCCGGCTGTAGCCGCCCGACCCGCCGAGGTTGGGCTGGTCGTGCAGGGACAGCCGGTTACCCAGCCCGGACGCCGCGGCGGCGAAGTCCGGGTGGTCGCGGACCTTCCGGGTGCCCTGGTCCGGCACGATCACCGCGCTGATCACCTCGTCCACCAGCGGGTCGGAGGTCAGCTCGGCCAGCGCGTTCACGCAGTCGTCCGGCCGGTTGAACGTCGGGATGCCCACCGCGACATTGGCCGGGCCCGGCGGCTGGCACGGCGCGTACCAGCCGGCGGCGTGCACGGTGACCGCGGTGTCGGTGGAGATGTCGAACCAGATCCAGCCGCCGTCCTCGAACGGCGCCAGCGGAATCTCGAACTCGACGACCGCTGGTTCCCCGGTTCCGGTCACCGGTTTGCCGTCGAACGCGATCCGGGCGCCGGTCGCCTTGGAGCGGTAGACGTCGACCCGCGCGGTGCCGGTCAGCTCCACCCGCAGCACCACCGTCTCCAGCGTCGACCAGCGCCGCCAGTAGGAGGCCGGGAAGGCGTTGAAGTAGGTCGCGAACGACACCTCCGACTCCGCGCCGATCTCCAGGCTGGTGCGGCCGACCGGGTGGGCGCGGCGGCTGTTGGTCTTGGCTTCCTCGATGTAGAGCTTGCGGACGTCCAGCGGCTCGCCCGGCCGCGGCAGGATGACCCGCGCCAGTCGGCTGACGGCTCTGCTGTCGGTCATGCCCGATTCTCCCTACCGTTCTCGTGCAGCGGCACTCCGTCGCGAAGGTGCGGCACGAGGGTGTTGTCGTACATGTTCAGCGCACTGGCGATCGCCATGTGCATATCCAGATACTGGTAGGTGCCCAGCCGGCCGCCGAACAGCACCCCGGCGGTGGCCGTCTCGTCTTTGGCCAGCGCCCGGTAGGCGGCCAGCAACTCCCGGTCCGTCTCGGTGTTGATCGGGTAGTAGGGCTCGTCGTCGTCGCCGGCGAACCGCGAGTACTCCCGCATGATCACCGTCTTGTCGGTGGGGTAGTCCCGTTCGGGATGGAAGTGGCGGAACTCGTGGATGCGGGTGTAGGGCACTTCCTCGTCGTTGTAGTTCATCACCGGCGTGCCCTGAAAATCCCCGGTCTCCAGCACCTCGACTTCGAAGTCCAGGGTGCGCCAGCCCAGCCGGCCCGCCGAATAGTCGAAGTAGCGGTCCAGCGGGCCGGTGTACACCACCGGGGCGTCCGGGTTCGCGGCGCGCAGGCCGTCGCGCACGTCGAACCAGTCGGTGCCGGTGCGCACGTCGATGCGCTCATCGGTGGCCATGTTGGTCAGCCACGCGGTGTAGCCCTGCACCGGCAGGCCCTCGTAGGTGTCGTTGAAGTAGCGATTGTCGAAGGTGTAGCGCACCGGCAGCCGGGTGATGTTGGCCGCCGGCAACTCCTTCGGGTCGGTCTGCCACTGCTTGGCGGTGTAGCCCTTGACGAACGCCTCGTACAGCGGGCGCCCGATCAGCGAGATCGCCTTCTCCTCCAGGTTCTGCGCATCGGCGGTGTCGATCTCGCTCGCCTGCTCGGCGATCAGCGCCTTGGCCTCGTCCGGGGTGAAGTACTTCCCGAAGAACTGCGACACCAGGCCCAGCCCCATCGGGAACTGGTAGGCCTGCCCGTTGTGCAGGGCGAACACCCGGTGCTGGTACCCGGTGAACTCGGTGAACTGCCGCACGTAGTCCCACACCCGCTTGTTGGAGGTGTGGAACAGATGCGCGCCGTACTTGTGTACCTCGATGCCGGTCAGCGGCTCGGCTTCGGAGTAGGCGTTGCCGCCGATGTGCGGGCGCCGTTCCACGACCAGCACCCGCTTGTTCAGTTGGCTGGCCACGCGCTCCGCGATCGTCAGGCCGAAGAAACCGGAGCCGACGACGAAGAGGTCATAGTGGGCGAAATCAGACGTCATCGGCGCCTAGGGTATCCGACCGGGCGGGCGCAACCCGACCGGCGACGCGGGTGGCGGGCCGCCCGGCTGCGCACTTCGTGGCCTCCGGTCGCGAGATCGCAACCACGCAGCGCATGTGCGAGTAGACCACTGCGTGGGTGCGACCTCGCGGCAGCCCCTCCACGGCGCCGCCCGGTACCGCTTCACGGCACCGCCCGGTAGCCCTCCACGGCACCGCCAGGTACCGCTTCCGCACACCACCGCCGGCCCGTCAATAGCCCCGGGTGCCGATGAGGTAGCGATTCCCTCACGATTCGATTTCGTCACTCTAATCACACCAATCACATCCGTACTATCGATCACGTAGCACCGTGGCCTCCCGGCCGCATCTGTCAACCGAAATATTGAGGAGACTTCCGTGCCGAACCGACGTCGACACCGGCTCTCGACCACTATGAGCGCAGTCGCCGCCCTAGCGGTCGCGAGTCCGTTTGCAATTGCCGCTGTTTCCCAGTTGGCCGTGGACCACAGCAGCTCGCACCGCGAGTTCGTGCCGGCCGCCTACGGGACCGACCTGCCCGGCGACCTGATCGGCGCGCTGTCGCAGGGCTTGTCCCAGTTCGGGGTCAACGTGCCCCCGACGCCCGGCCTCGCCAGCCCCGGCCTCACCAGCCCCGGCATGACGCCCGGACTGACCAGCCCCGGCGTGACACCCGGCCTCACCAGCCCGGGTCTCACCACCAGCCCCGGCCTCACCAGCCCGGGCCTGACGAGTCCGGGCCTCACCAATCCGGGCCTGACCAGCCCGGGGTTGACCAACCCGGGGCTGACCAGCCCGACGGTGGGCACCGGCAACCTGCCAGGCACCAGCACGCTCGGCGGCGGTGACCTGCCGCTCAGCCCGGTCGGCCTGGACGGTGGCGGCCTCGACCAGGGCCTGGACGGCACCTACCCGATCCTCGGGGACCCGTCGCTGGGCGCCATGCCGGCCACCGGCCAGAGTGGTGGCCTGGTCAGTGACCTGATGAGCGCCGCCAACCAGCTCGGCGCCAGCCAGGCGATCGACCTGCTCAAGAGCACGCTGATCCCGTCGATGGCTCAGGCCGCGCAGGGTGCGGGGGCGCCGGCCGCCGCCGCGGCGGCACCGGTCGCCGAAGCAGCGGCGGTGGCCCCGGCTGCCGCTGAGGCGGGCGGCTGACGGTAGGCGGTAGAACCTGTCACCCGACGGCACCGCAGGGTTGGCGCGGACCACCGGTCCGATCGCCGGCAAGCCCTGCGGTGCCGCTCTCTCACCGCACCTCCCAGGCGCTATAGCCCCAGCCAGGTGCCCTCGATAGGCCCAGCCAGTTGCGTGTCGCAACATCGGCATCACATGCCGCATCCGTAACATCAGCCTCGTGTCCCTCCGTCGCTCAGCGCCGACGGTCCTCCTGACCGCCACCCTCGCGACGGTGGTGATGTTGCCCTGGGCGATCGACTCCGCGCTCGACGAGCCGCCGCCGGATGCCGCCGCGACCCGGCTCAACCAGCAGCCGCTGCCCGGCCTCGGCGCCGGGGTCAGCGTCCGTGAGGTCACCCAGGCCGAACCGTTCTCGATGGTCGCACTGACCGGTGCGGATCTGACCGGCACCTCGGCCCGGGTGCGCGCCAGGCACGCCGACGGGTCGTGGGGCCCGTGGTACCAGACCCGCTACGAGGCCGAGCACGGGACCGCGGCGCTCGGTCCCGGCGCTCCCCGCGCCGCAGCGCCGGCGAACGGCACCGACCCGGTCTTCGTCGGCAACACCACGACCGTGCAGATCGCGGTCACCCGGCCGGCGGACGCACCGGTCACCCCGACACCCAAAGACGGCCGCAAGCCGGCTCACCAACCAGCCTCGGATGCCCCGGGATACCAGCTCGCCACCGCGGAACGCCCACTGGGACAGGGGGTTTCGGCGGTGCTGATCTCGCCGCCGGAGGGTCCGGCCAACCTGCGGTTCAAGCCGCCGGCCGGGATCACCGCGCCCGGGCAGCCCCCGCAGATCATTCCCCGCGAGCACTGGGGCGGGCCGGAGCAGAACCGGTGCGGCGAGCCGACCGACTTCCGGGTCCGCGCCGCGGTCATCCACCACACCGCGGGCAGCAACGACTACGGCCCGGAGGACTCGGCGCGGATCGTCCGGGCCATCTACGCCTACCACACCCGGACGCTGGGCTGGTGCGACATCGGCTACAACGCCCTGGTGGACAAGTACGGCCAGGTGTTCGAGGGGCGGGCCGGCGGCATCACCAAGGGGATTCGCGGCACCCACGCCGGCGGCTTCAATTACGGCACCTGGGGCGTGTCGATGATCGGCACCTTCGACGATTCGCCGCCGCCGGACATCCAGTTGCACACCGTCGGGCGGCTGGTCGGCTGGCGGCTGGGCCTGGACCGGACCGATCCGCTCGGAACGGTCGAGCTGACCTCGGCCGGCGGCTCCTACACGTCGTTCCGGCGCGGCACCAAGCTGCAGATGCCGGTGATCATGGGCCACCGCGACGTCGACACCACCGAGTGCCCGGGTGATGCCGGCCATGCTGCGCTGGCTGAGATTCGCGCCATCGCAGCACGATTCAATGCGCCGCAGGGGCCAGAGGAGTTGGCCAGGTCGATGCAGGGCACGGCCATCCATCGCCGCTGGGAGCGCCTCGGCGCGATGAACAGCCCGCTGGGCTGGCCGACGTCACCGGAGGCCGGCGGCGCCGACCTGGCGCGCTACGTCACCTTCGAACACGGCGCGGTGTACTGGTCGCCGAAGACCGGCGCCCAGCCGGTGCGCGGCGCGATCTACGACGCCTGGGCCTCGCTGGGCTACGAGCGCGGCGCGCTGGGCCTGCCGACCAGCGGCGAGATCAACGAGCCCGAATGGGTGGAGCAGTACTTCCAGCACGGCACCCTGAACATCAACCGGGCCAGCGGCGTCGTCACCCGGGTCGTCGACGGGGTCGCCCAGTTGCTGCCACCGGCCGCGCCGGAGGGCCCGCCGATGCAGCTGGAACGGTTCTCGCCGATCGGGATCCTCGCCGCCGAGGGAAGTTAGCGCCGCCTCCGCGGCGACCCGCTGCGCCCGGCTACAAGTCAGCGGTGGCCCGCTGCGCCCGGCTACGCCGCGCTTGCGACCACCGCGGCCGCGCTTGCGATCGCCTACCACCACCGTTCCAGCACCCGCGCCAGCCCGTCGTCGGTGTTGGGCGCGGTGACCTCCGCGGCGGCGGCCAGCACATCCGGATGCGCGTTGCCCATCGCCACCCCGTGGCCGGCCCGCAGCAGCATCGGCAGGTCGTTGGGCATGTCGCCGAACGTCACCACCCGGTCGTAGCCGATCCCCAGCGGCCGGATCACCTGCTCGACGCCGGTGCCCTTGTCGACGCCCGCCGGCACGATCTCCACCAGGCCGTTGTTGGTGGAGAAGGTGACCTCCGCGACGCTGCCGATCCGGGGCGTCAGCTCGGCGGCCAGGTCCGCACTGGCCGCCCCGACCTTGCGCACCAGCAGCTTGATCGCCGGCGCGCTGAGCAGGTCCGCCTTGGACACCTCGGTGTTGTCCGGGCTGAGCCAGGCGTGCTCGTAGCCCGGCAGGCTGACGAACTGCGGGGTCGCCGCGTCGTGGGCGCGCTCCCCGATGCGTTCGACGGCCAGCCCGGCGCCGGGGATGACGCCCTCGATGACCTCGGTCAGCTCGCCGAGCAGCTCGGCGGGCAGCGTCTGCGCCGACAGCACCCGGTCGGTGGCCGGGTCGTAGACGACGGCGCCGTTGGCGCACACCGCGATCGGTGCGAAGCCGAGCATGTCGGCGATCGGCCGGATCCAGCGCGGCGGGCGGCCGGTGGCCAGCACGAACCGTGCCCCGCCGGCGACCGCGGCGTGCACGGCGGCGCGGGTGCGCGCGGTGATCTCGTCGTTGCCGTCCAGCAGCGTGCCGTCCACGTCGGTGGCGATCAACGCCGGAGCGGGTCCGCTCCCCGTGCTGGGCCCGGTCATCGGCGCCGGCGCAGCCGGGCCAGCGCCCGTCGCCACCCGGGGCGCTTCTCCGGGGCCGCGGCACGCCCGGCGCGTTGCCGGGCCCGCTCGGCCAACTCCGCCTCGCGCCGCGCCAGGGCCTCCTCCGCGGTGGGGGCGCCGCCACCGAGCCGGCGCGGCACCCAGTAGGCCCCGGGCGGGTGCGGGTACTCCTCCTGCACCCGATGCAGCAGTTCGGTCATCCGCGTCTGCAGCGCGGCCTCCAGCTTCTCCAGGTCGTCATCCGGGGCCAGCGGCGCACCGACCGCCACGGTCACCGGGATGTGGTTGCGCCCCAAAGACTTCGGATGGTCTTTCGTCCAGATCCGGTGGGCGCCCCAGACGATCAGCGGCACGATCGGCACCTGCGCGTCCCGCGCCATCCGGGCCGCCCCGGTTTTGAGGGCCCGCAGTTCGAAGGTGCGGCTGATCGTCGACTCGGGGTAGACGCCGACCACCTCACCGGCCCGCAGCGCGGCCACCGCGTGCTGGTAGGCGTCGGCGCCGGCGGTGCGATCCACCGGGATGGTGCCGGTGTGCTTCATCAGGAAACGGAGGATGCCTACGTCCTGCATCTCGATCTTGGCCATGTACCGCATTCGGCGGCCGCTCCGGACCACCGCCAGGCCGGCGGGCAGGAAGTCCACGTAGCTGGTGTGGTTGATCGTGACCACCGCGCCGCCCGAGCGCGGGATGTGTTCCAGCCCGGTGTAGGTGATCTGCGTGTCGGTGATCTTGACCAGCGTTTTTGCCAGGATTTCCAGCGTGCGATAGACCGGCTGCATGTGCTGCCCGACTCCGCTACTCCGGCGCGCCCGCCGGATCGGCGCGCTGGGCACGGCGGGCCGCCTTTCGCGCCCTCTCCTCTTCTTCCAGCCGAGCCGCCTCGGCCATCGTCGGGGCGCCGCCGCCGAGCCGGTGCGGCACCCAGAACTCCCCGGCCGGATACGGCCCGTAGGCGTCCTGCACCTGCTCGAGCAGGTGCTGCATCCGGGCGCGCAGCAGCCCCCCGAGGTCGTCCACGGGCAGGGTCGGCGGGATCGGCTCGCCGACCGCGACCGCGATCGGCACCTTGGTGCGTCCCAGCCGCTTCGGGTGGTCCTTGGTCCAGATCCGCTGGGCTCCCCAGACGATGTGCGGCAGGATCGGCACCTGCGCCGCCAGCGCCATCCGGGCGGCGCCGCTCTTGAACTCCTTGAGTTCGAAGCTGCGGCTGATGGTCGCCTCCGGGTAGACGCCCACCCACTCGCCGGCCTTGAGGTAGTCGACGGCGGCGTCGAACGACGCGGCGCCGTTGTTGCGGTCGACCGGGATGTGTTTACAGCCGCGCATCAGCGGGCCGGTGATCCGGTTGTCGAAGACCTCCTGCTTGGCCATGAAGCGCACCTTGCGGCCCAGCCCCTGCTGAAACGCGGGCAGACCGGCGAACGGGAAGTCCAGGTAGCCGGTGTGGTTGATGGCGACGACGGCCCCGCCGGTGGTGGGCAGGTTCTCCACCCCGCTGACGGAGATCTTCAGCCCCTGCAAGCGCCACGTCAGGCGGGCGAAACGGATGATCGTCCCGTATACCGGCTCCACGACTGCCCAGCCTAGGCGATCGCCCGGCGGCTGCGGAACGCCCGGTACGACGGGGTGGCCGTTAAGCTCGGGGAAACGTCTCGGCTCCGACCGAAACGGACGGAAAGGTACTCGTGCAGGTCATCAGTGTCGGCCACGCCGGCTTCCGGATCGAGACGCGGGCGGGCAGCATCCTGTGCGACCCCTGGGTCAATCCGGCCTACTTCGGCTCCTGGTTTCCGTTCCCGGACAACAGCACGCTGGACTGGGACGCCCTCGGCGACTGCGACTATCTGTACATCTCGCACCTGCACCACGACCACTTCGACCCACGGCACCTGGCGGCGCACGTCGACAAAGACGCGGTGGTGCTGCTGCCCGACTACCCGGTGCCCGACCTGCGCGGCGAGTTGGAGAAGCTGGGCTTCCACCGGTTCTTCGAGACCACCGACTCGACCCGGCAGACCGTCAGCGGGCCGAAAGGCGACCTGGACGTGATGATCGTCGCGCTCAGCGCCCCGGCCGACGGGCCGATCGGCGACTCGGGACTGGTGGTGTCCGACGGCGTCACCACCTTGTTCAACATGAACGACTCGCGTCCGGTGGATCTGGACGTGCTGTCGGCCTTCGACGCGATCGACGTGCACCTGCTGCAGTACTCCGGGGCCATCTGGTACCCGATGGTCTACGACATGCCCGACCGGGCCAAGACGGCGTTCGGCACCCAGAAGCGGCAGCGCCAGATGGACCGCGCCCGGCAGTACGTGGCCCACGTCGGCGCCCGCTGGGTGGTGCCGTCTGCCGGGCCGCCGTGCTTTCTGGACCCCGCGTTGCGGTACCTCAACGACGACCACGGCGACCCGGCCAACATCTTCCCCGACCAGATGGTCTTCCTCGACCAGCTGCGCATCCACGGCCACAGCGGCGGTCTGCTGATGATGCCCGGCTCCACGGCGGAATTCACCGGCGCACAACTGGACTCGCTGACCCACCCGCTGCCCACCGAGGACGTCGAGGCGATTTTCACCACCGCTAAGGCCGACTACCTCGCCGCCTACGCCGACCGGATGGCCCCGGTGCTGGCCACCGAGAAGGCGTCCTGGGCGCCGGCGGCGGGCGCGCCGCTGCTGGAGCCGCTGCGGGCGAAGCTGGAGCCGATCATGGCGGCCAGCAACGAGATCAGCGACGGCATCGGATATCCGGTGCAGCTGGTGCTGGACGGCCCAGGGAGCCTCGACGACGGCGGGACGCACGTCGAGACGGTTGTCCTTGACTTCCCCAAACGCATTGTCCGCGAACCGATCCCCGGCGAGAAGTTCCGCTACGGCTTCGCGATTCCACCGGAGCTGGTGCGCACCGTGCTTCGTGACGACGAGCCGGACTGGGTCAACACCATCTTCCTGTCCACCCGGTTCCGGGCCTGGCGGGTCGGCGGGTACAACGAGTACCTGTACACCTTCTTCAAGTGCCTGACCACCGACCGGATCGTCTACGCTGACGGCTGGTTCGGCGAGTCGCACGACGACACCGCGACGATCACCCTGGGCGACTGGCAGATCCAGCGGCGCTGCCCGCATATGAAGGCCGACCTGTCGAAGTTCGGGGTGGTGCAGGGCAGCACGCTGACCTGCAACCAGCACGGCTGGCAGTGGGATCTGGAGACCGGCCGCTGCCTGACCGCACGGGGCCACGAACTGCGGTGCTCCCGGCTGTGAACGCGCCCGGTGCCCCCGGCTCCTACGATGACGGCCTGATCCAGTTGGACCGCGAGGCGATCACGCTGCGCCGCTACCACTTTCCGTCCGGCACGTCGAAGGTCATCCCGCTCAGCGCGATTCGCGGCTACCGCGCCGAGCCGCTGGGGCTGTTCACCCAGCGGTTCCGCATCTGGGGCAGCTCAGATCTGCGCCGCTGGCTGCCACTGGACATCCGCCGGCCACTGAGAATCACGCTGGTGACCCTTGACGTAGCCGGCACCTGGCCAAGTCCGGCGTTCACCCCGGCGCAGCCGAGGGAATTCACCGCCGTACTGGATCGGCTGCTGAGCCCGCCGAGTTAGCAAAACCCAGCAGACTCCCGTCGCCCGGGCGTTCCTCCAGCGCGTTGATTGTGCGTCCAGGGCGTTGATCGTCTGCCAGTGGCGGGATGGAAACCTGGCTGCCGCTCGCTAATGCCCGGCGGTTAGATCGGCCAGCGCCGCCTGGGCGGCGTTATAGCCGGGGATGAAGGTGATACCCGGGCCGCCATGACAACCGGCGCTGCCGAGATAGAGCCCGTCGACCGGTAGCTGCTGGCCGATGAAACCTTTCGGACCGGGCCGGTTCGGGCCGATTTGGTCGGGGTTCAACAACCCGTGGCAGTAGTCGCCGCCGGGGGCGCCGAACATCACACCCATGTGCCGGGGCGTGAAGGTGGTGTGCCGGATGATGCTGCCTTCGAAGTTCGGTGCCAGTCGAGTGATCTTGTCGATCACCCGCTGACCCATTTCGACCTTCGCTTGGCCATAGGTTCCCGCGTCCATGCCCCCCTCGATTGGGAACCACAGTGCGAACGCCGATGCGGCGTGCTTGCCCACGGGCGCCAGATCCGGGTCGTTCTGCGACGGGATCTGCAAGACCACCGTCGGGTCGGCCGGGACGATTCCAAGTCGGCAGTCCTCCCACTGCTGTTGGACTTCCTCCGGCGTGCAGAACAGGCCGATGGAT
Organism: Mycobacterium sp.; assembly: GCA_035721065.1. Lineage (GTDB taxonomy): Bacteria > Actinomycetota > Actinomycetes > Mycobacteriales > Mycobacteriaceae > Mycobacterium. Next base: position 23,797 of record DASTNJ010000031.1, on the reverse strand, counting down.
GCTTGCATGGCCGGCTCGTTGAGCGCCTGGTAGGGCGCGGCAAACCTGGGTGCCTCATCGAGGGCGAAGTGCATCTGCAGGTAGCTGCCGCGGTGGTCGATGCCTGAGTAGCGCTCGCGGATGTCGGCGGGCAGCACCGCGGGGTCGATCAGCTCGTTGAGGGTGACGTCGGGCGCGATGCCGGAGACCACGATCGGCGCGGTGAGGGTCTCGCCCGCCTCGGTGCGCACCCCGATCACCCGGCCGGCTGAACCGGGATTGTCGACCAGGATTTCGGCCACCTTGGTGCGCAGCCGCACTTCGCCGCCTTGGCTTTCCAACAGCTCACCCAGGTGGGAGGTGAGCGCGCCGATGCCGCCGCGCAGCTTCTTCATCTGCATGGTGTCGCCGTCGGGAACACCCAATCCAAAGGCGAGAGCCGCCGCGCTGCCCGGGGTGGCCGGCCCTCGGTAGAGGGTGTTGACGGCAAGCACGGTCATCGAGCCGCGCAGCGCCCCGTGCTTCTCGCGGTCCGGAAGATAGCGGTCCAACACGTCGACCACCGAACCGAACAGCATGTCATCGATGGCAGATCGCTCGAATTCGTTTGTGGCACAGGCATACATCTCATCGTAGGTTTTGGGTTGCACCCCTGCCTCGAACCGTCCCAGTGCCCGCGTGGGAGCTTGGCTCCAGGCCATGAGTCCCGCCATCCCGTTGACGGCGTCCGCGCCGTGCACCTCGCCCAGGTGGGTGAACAACTTGACCGGGTCGCTGTATTGGACCAGCGGATCATCACCGACGCCGCGCAGTGCTACCGACATCACCTCCAGGTCGATCGTCGGGAGGGTGTCTAGGCCCAGCGCCTCGACAACCGCGGCCGACGTGGGGAATTGCACCGAGCCGGCAATCTCGAAGCGGTACCCATCGAAAAGCTCCACCGTGGAGGCCATCCCACCGGCGTACAGCTTGGACTCCAGGCAGACCGTGCGCAGTCCGGCGCGCTGCAGAATCAGCGCTGCGGCCAGTCCGTTGTGCCCGGCGCCGATGACGATCGCGTCGTAGTCGGTCATCGTCTCCGCCTCTTCCCGTGGTTTCGTCAATTATGACGAAACGGTGGGATTGCTGGCAACCCCGCCCCGCAACGAATCGAGCGCCGTGCGGCACATCCGGGCCAATTCGGCCAGCGATCGGTCTTCGCCGAGCATCCAGACTTCCATCGCCGCGAAAACGGCGGCCGCGATGCAGCGGGCGGTCACCGTCAGCCGCAACCGGTCATCCGGCACCACCGACGAGGCCTGCCCGCCCATCAAACGCTCGGCCACCGCGTCGGCGAAGTCGGCTTCGACCTGGCGGATGTGGCGCACGATTCGCTGCGGGTCTAACCCGTCAGCCCGCAACGCCGCGATTCTGGTTACCGCTTCAACGTCGTAGGGAAAGGCGAAGATAGCCGCCTGCACCGACTCGACAATGGGTTCATCCGAGGGCCGCGCGGCCAGCGCGCTGCGAAACCACTGCAGCCCGGCGTCGTAGTCGGCGAACAACAGCTCGTGCTTGGAGGTGAAATGGCGGTAGAAAGTGCGCAACGACACCCCGGCGTCCGCCGCGATCTGCTCGGCGGAGGTGTCCTCCACCCCCTGCGCCAGAAACCGCACCAGCGCGGCCTGACGGAGCGCCTCGCGGGTGCGTTCACTGCGTGCCGTCTGCGGCGGGCGGGCCATGCCGGTTAACGTACCGCAGCGCACTCACCGTCAAGAATGACAATATTGACAAAACATTCGATCGAGGTGAGACTGCCCAGATGGTCTCACTTGTCGTGCATGCGGTGCTGGGATTGGCGGTGATCGGTTGGCTGGTCGCGTCGAACCCGGAGGTTTTCAACCGGCCGCCCGACGGTCGGGCGTTCGCGGCCCTGGAGTGGGTGTATTACCTGGTCGGGATCGCTTCCATCGGGTTGGGCTGGTACTTCAACATCCGATTCGTACGCGAGTACGCCACCGGCTCAGGCAATCCGTTCTGGGGGCCGGGCAGCTGGTCGGACTACATCCGGTTGATGTTCACCAATCCGGCCGCCGGCTCGGCCAGCCAGGACTACACGATCATCAACGTCGTTCTGTTGCCGCTGTTTACCATCGTGGACGGCTATCGGCGCGGACTGCGCCGACCGTGGCTGTACTTCGTTTCCAGCCTGTTCACCAGCTGCGCGTTCGCCTACGCGTTCTACTTCGCCACGATCGAGCGGCAGCGCCGGCACCGCCAGACAGTTAGGCCGGCTGCAGCACCGGCACACCGGTGAACGGCACCAGCGCCGCGGGCACCCGCACGCTGCCGTCGGGCTGCTGGTGGTTCTCCAGGATGGCGGCCAGCCACCGGGTGGTGGCCAGGGTGCCGTTGAGGGTGGCGGCGGTCTGCGGCTTCCCGTTCTCGTCGCGGTAGCGGGTGGCCAGCCGGCGGGCCTGGAAGGTGGTGCAGTTCGACGTCGACGTCAGCTCCCGGTAGCAGCCCTGGGTGGGCAGCCACGCCTCGCAGTCGAACTTGCGGGCCGCCGACGACCCGAGGTCACCCGCCGCCACGTCGATCACCCGGTACGGAACCTCGATGCGCGCCAGCATCTCCCGCTGCCAGCCGAGCAGCCGCTGATGCTCGGACTCGGCGTCACCCGGGCGGCAGTAGACGAACGCCTCCACCTTGTCGAACTGGTGCACCCGGATGATCCCGCGGGTGTCCTTGCCGTAGCTGCCGGCCTCGCGGCGAAAGCACGTCGACCAGCCCGCGTAGCGCAGTGGACCGTCAGACAGGTCGAGAATCTCGTCGGCGTGATAGCCGGCCAGCGGAACCTCGGAGGTGCCGACCAGATACAGGTCGTCGGACTCGATCCGGTACACCTCCTCGGCGTGCGCGCCGAGAAACCCGGTGCCGGACATGATCTCCGGCCGCACCAGCACCGGCGGCACCACCGGCGTGAAACCGCCGTCGACCGCCACCCGCAGCGCCAGCTGCAACAGGCCCAGCTGCAGCAACGCGCCCCGGCCGGTCAGGAAGTAGAACCGCGATCCGGACACCTTGGCGCCGCGTGCCATGTCGATCAGCCCCAGCGCCTCACCCAGTTCCAGGTGATCCCGCGGATTCTCGAGTTGCGGGGGCTCGCCGACGACGTCGAGGACGGCGTAGTCGTCCGCCCCGCCCGCGGGCACCCCCTCGATAACCACGTTGGCGACCGCCAGATGCGCGCCGGCGAACGCCGCCTCGGCGTCGGACTGAGCGGCTTCGGCGGCCTTGACTTGTTCGGCGAGCTCCCTGGCTCGAGCCAGCAGCGCTGGCCGGGTCTCGGCCGACGCCGCGCCCACTGACCGGCTGACCGCCTTCTGCTCGGCGCGCATCCCGTCGGCCGCCGCGATCGCCGATCGCCGGGCCGCGTCGGCGGTCAGCAGCACGTCGACCAGCGCCGGATCCTCGCCGCGACTGGTCTGGGAACGGCGGACCCGCTCCGGGTCGTCGCGCAGCAGGTTCAGGTCAATCACGGCGCCACCCTACTGCCACCGGGATGCGGCCCCATAACAGAACTTTTGCATCAGTCGTCACGTGATCGTCGTCGCCTGTCACAATGGACGCCATGCTGCAGGCAGCCGACCAGGACGATTCGCCTCCCCAGCGGGTGTCCTGGCTGCGCGCCGCGTCGACGCGGCGGGCCCTGCTGCTGACCGCACTCGGCGGGCTGCTGATCGCCGGGCTGGTCACCGCGATGCCGGCCGACGGCAGGCTCGCCGGGCTGCTCGGCCGGCCGGGCGCCGAACCGGCGCCGCTGGCGGTTTGGAAGAGCAGTGCGGCGGTCGATCGCGCGATCAGCGGCGATTGCCTGATGTGGCCGGAGAACACGCTGGACGCGGCGACCGTCGTCAACTGTGCCGACGAGCATAGGTTCGAGGTCGCCGAGTCGGTCGACATGCGCACCTTCCCGGGTGTCGAGTACGGCCCGGATGCCGCCCCGCCGTCGGCCGCCCGCATCGAGCAGATCACCCAGGAGCAGTGCGAATCGGCGGTGCGCCGCTACCTCGGCGCCAAGTTCGACCCGCACAGCAGGTTCGTCGCCAGCATGCTGTGGTCCGGCGACCGGGCGTGGCGCCAGTACGGCGAGCGCCGGATGCTGTGCGGTCTGCAACTGCCCGGCACCGACGGGCAGCAGCTCCCGTTCACCGGCAAGGTGGCCGAGATCGATCAGTCCAAGGTCTGGCCGGCCGGTACCTGCCTGGGGATCGACGCGACCACCAACCAGCCGACCGACGTTCCGGTCGACTGCGCGGCGCCGCACACCAAAGAGGTCACCGGGACGGTCAACCTGGCCGAGAGGTTCCCCGAGGCGCTGCCGCCGGAGCCCGAACAGGACGTCTTCATCAAGGACGCGTGCACCCGGATGACCGACGCCTACCTGGCACCGGTCCAGTTGCGCGACACCACCCTCACGCTCACCTACGCCACCATCTCGTTGCCGAGCTGGTCGGCCGGCAGCCGCGAGGTGGCCTGCAGCGTCGGCGCCACACTGGGCAACGGCGGTTGGGCGGCGCTGCTGAACAGCGCGCGCGGCCCGTTGTTGATCAACGGTCAGCAGCCGATTCCGCCGCCGGAGATTCCGGCGGAGCGGCTCAACCTGCCGACGGCCCCACAGCCGGCCTCGTCGGCCGGGACAGGCGGCCCGCCCGCCCCGCCGGAGGGCAACCAGCACATGCCACAACAGCCGGCGGCGCCTCCGCCCCAGCCGCCACCGGTGCCAGCCGCGCCGCCGGCACCGGCCTTCCCGCCGCAAGCGCAGCCGGCGGCACCGGCCCTTCCGCCGCAAGCGCAGCCTCCGCCGCCACCGGACGGCTAACTTCGGTGACTGTCCGGATGGATCCGCGGCGGTTTGACGAACTGGTCTCCGACGCACTGGATCTGATCCCTGCCCAGCTTGCCGACGCGATGGACAACGTCGTCGTGCTGGTCGCCGACCGCGACCCCGAGGACCCCGACCTGCTCGGCGTCTACCAGGGCGTGTCGTTGACCGAACGCGACTCCAACTACGCCGGATCGCTGCCGGACACCATCACGATCTACCGCGAAGCGCTGCTGGACATGTGCGACTCGGACACCGACATCGTCGATGAGGTGGCGATCACCGTAATCCACGAGATCGCCCACCACTTCGGTATCGACGACGACCGGCTGCACGAACTGGGCTGGGGATAGCGCGGCCAGGGCTGCCCCGGCCGGCGCGGCGTGGCATGCACCGGCCTGTCGGCGCCAGCTGCTAGAAACGAGCCATGAGTCACCATCACCGGTCTTGCCGGGATTGCCAGGCGGGCCTGGAACACTGCCACGGCACCCTGATTGACCACCTGTTGCGGCAGGCTGAGTGCACCGAGGACGGCTGCGACGCCGCCCGCGGGGTGCCGCATGCGTTCGTCGTGGACTGTGCCGGGGTCCGCTGCGGGTGCGCGGAGCCGCCGGCCCTGGCCGGCTGACCTGCCGGCCGGTCAGCCCATCGGGTTGGCATCGAGAGCATCGGTCACCACTCCGCCCACACCGGGGCGAAAAGGTGGAGCCAGCGTTCCCCACTGCACACAACTCCACCGCCCGTCGGTGATCGGCGCCAGCACCACCGACTCGACGTTGCCGAGGTGATGCTCGACGACAAACCCGGCGTCCATCCCCGCCAGCACCGCCGCCGCCAGCCGGATCGCCGCGCCGTGGCTGACGACGATGACGTCGCCCGTCCACTCGTCGTCGTCGAGGTAGCGCATCCGGAGCTCGCTGACGACCGGCAGATAGCGGTCCAGCACCTGGTCGGCGGTCTCCCCGTCGGGCAGCGCCAGGCCACGTTCGCCGTGCTGCCAGCGCCGGTAGATCGCGTCGAATTCGGCGAGGGCCTCGTCGTCGCTGCGGTTCTCCAGCGCGCCGACCTGGACCTCGTGCAGACCAGCGATCTCCCTGGTGGGCAGGCCGGCCAGGCCACCGATCTCCGCCGCGGTCTGCGCCGCCCGGAGGGCCATCGAGTGCACCACCAGGCCGGGTCGGCACATCCCGGACCGGGCGAACGCCCGGGCCTGGTCGTAGCCCAGCGGGGTCAGCTCCGAGCCGGGCGGGCGGGTGTCCAGCCGGCGCTCGACATTGCCGTAGGTCTGGCCGTGCCTCAACAGCATCAGCCGCCCACTCATTGCGCCGCCTCGTCCGGCTGCAGCGCCGCGTCCGCGCCGACGGGCCAGGAACCCAGGTAGCGCACGTCCGCGCAGCGCGCCTCCAGCGCCTGCAGTGCCGCGCTGACCGCGCCGTCGTCGATATGGCCGACGCAGTCCAGGAAGAACACGTAGGTGCCCAACCGAGCGCGGGTCGGCCGGGATTCGATCCGGGTGAGATCGATACCGCGGCTGCCGAATTCGGTCAGCGCTGCCACCAGGGAACCGGGCACGTTGGCGATCCGCAGCACCACCGACGTGCGGTCGGCGCCGGTGCGTGGCGGCGGCCGCCCCGGCGGGCCGACCAGGACGAAACGGGTACGGGCGGTGGGTTCGTCGACCACGCCGTCGGCCAGCCTGGCCAGTCGGTAGTGGTCGGCCGCCAGCGCCGTGCTCACCCCGGCGTCCGCGGCACCGTCAGCGACTTGCTCTGCGGCTGCCGCGTTCGAGTTGGCCGGCAGCAATTGTGCGTCGGGCAGCTGGCTCGCCAGCCAGTGCCGGACCTGCGCCGCCGCGACCGGATGGGCCGCAACCGTGCGGATGTCGGCGGCTTCCCGGCCGCGCGCGACCACGATTGAGAACGTGACCGACAGGCTGGTCTCGGCGAACACCTGCAGCGGCGACCCCATCGCCAGGCTGTCCAGAGTCGGCGAGACGCCCCCTTCGATCGAGTTCTCGATCGGCACGCACGCGTAGTCCGCAGCGCCGGACCGGACGGCGTCCAGCGCAGCCGGCGTGTCATGGCTGGCCACCGGCTGGACGGCGGCGGGATCGCAGCCGGGAACCATGCCGGCCTTGGTCAGCTGGATCAGCGCCGCTTCGGTGAAGGTTCCCGCCGGACCGAGGTAGGTGATGCGGGCCACGGGCCCAACCTTATCGGTTGCGTCGTTTACACCGACTAGTTAAGTTAGGCTTGCCTCAGTTGTGGGCGAGATCATTCGGCACGATCACGGAAGGATCCTGACATGGCGGCCCCTGCAGGCACTGTCCCGACGACTCCCACCACCGCCGAGCGGATCCGCAGCGCCTGTGTGCGCGGGCACGCGCTGGTCGCCGTGGCGGGCGCCGAGCCCACCGTCGCGCCACTGTGTCACCTCCTGGGCGACGGAACCGTGGCACTCGCGCTGCCCGACTGCGACGAGGTGGCCGACACGTCCGATACCGCGCTACCCCCGGGCGAGCAGGCGCTGCTGGAGTTGACCGACCACGCGCCGCTGCGGTTGCGCGAGCGGGTGCGCGCGCTGGTGTGGATCCGCGGACGCCTCGATAGGGTGCCGGCGCCGGAGGTCTGCGGCCTGCTCGACCGGATCGCCGCCGAGGACCCCAACCCGGTGTTGCTGCGGGTGCGCTCGCCCCGGACGCGGGCCACCAATCCGACCGCCCCGGCCGATCAGGGCCGGTACACGCTGCTGCGGCTGACGATGGAGTCGGTTGTGCTGGCCGACACCACCGGGGCCGAGTCGGTGGCCGTCGACGACCTGCTGGCCGCCCGGCCGGACCCGTTCTGTGCGATCGAGGCGGACTGGTTGCGGCATCTGGAGTCGAAGCACCCGGAGGTCGTTGCCCGGCTGGCCGCCAGGTTGCCGGCGTCGCTGCGGTGCGGCGCGGTACGCCCGCTCGGGATCGACCGGTGCGGGGTGTGGCTGCGGGTCGAGCGACCGAGCGGCGATCACGACATCCGGTTGGCGTTCCCCCGGCCGGTCGAGGATCTGGCCGGCCTCAACCGCGCCGTCCGGGTGCTGATGGGCTGCCCGTTCCTCAACGGCCTGCAGGCGCGCCGCCGGTAGCCGACCTGCCCGCTGCGGTTACCGTGTCCGGGTGAGGGCACCGGACGCCGGGCTGGGCGTGCCGCCGCAGCGTGCGCTGCGGCTGGAACTCGCGGTCGTGCTGGTGGTCACCTACGGACTCAACGCCGCCAGCGCGATCCTGGACCTGGCCGACTCGGTGCTGCGTGACCTGAGCGCCCAGCGGATTCCATTGAACCCGCGCCGGTCGCACTTCGACCTGATCGACCTGGGCCTCAACACCACCTGGGCGGTCCAGCTGATCGGCTGGGGCGCGCTGGCGGTGTATCTGCTGTGGCGCAGCGGCATCGGCCTCGCCCGCATCGGGCTGGGCCGGTTCGCCTGGCACACCGACCTGCTCGGCGGGATCGGCCTGGCGGCGCTGATCGGCATCCCCGGGCTGGGCCTGTATCTGCTGGCCCGGGCGATGGGCCTGAACGCCGTTGTCATCCCCGCCGAAGTGAACGACACCTGGTGGCGCACCCCGATGCTGGTGGTGATCGCGTTCGCCAACGGCTGGGCCGAGGAGGTGATCGTGGTCGGCTACCTGATCACCCGGCTGCGGCAACTGCACGTGCGCCCGTCCGTGGCGCTGTGCTGCTCGGCCCTACTGCGCGGCGCATACCACCTCTACCAGGGATTCGGCGCCGGGCTGGGCAACGTCGCGATGGGTCTGGTGTTCGGCGGGGTCTGGGCCCGTAGCGCCCGCAGCGGCCGGCTGTGGCAACTGATCGTCGCCCACGGGCTGATCGACACCGCGGCATTCGTCGGGTACGCCCTGCTCGCCGACCAGTTGCATTGGCTCCAGTGAGCGACGAGCCCGAACCGCCGCCGGTGCTGCGCCGCACCCCGTCGGCCCCCCGGCAACCGGCGGTACCCCGCCGGCCCGCGCCCCGCCAAGCACCCTCGGCCGCACCCCGCCAGGCACCCTCGGCTGCATCCCGCCAAGCACCCCGGTCGGCGCCCCGGCAACCGCCCGCGCCGCGCCGGTCCGCATCTCGCCGCCCGGCACCTCGTCGGCCCACCCGGCGGCGGGTCGTGTCGCGGCTGCGGCACATCGGAACCTGGCTGCTGGTCGCTGTGCTGATCGCCGCCGCGGGCACCGTCAGCGGCGCGGTCCGGTTCGACACCGCCCTGCACCGGGTTCCGGCGCTGGCCGGCCAACCGGACCCCCCGCCCGCTGGCCGTGGTACGACGTGGCTGCTGGTCGGCTCGGATCGCCGCGACGACCTGACCGCCGCGCAGCAGCAACGCCTCGCCACCGGAGGCGATGCCGGGCCGGGCCGCGCCGACACCCTGCTGCTGGTCCACCTGCCGGCCTTTGGGTCCGGCACCACCGCCACGGTGGTGTCGATCCCGCGGGACTCATATGTGTCCATCCCCGGCCACGGCATGGACAAAATCAACGCGGCCTACCCGCTGGGCGGCTCGGCGCTGACGGCCCGCACCGTCGAGCAGGCGACCGGCCTGCGGCTGGATCACTACGCCGAGCTCGGGTTCGGCGGCCTGGCGGCCGTGGTCGACGCACTCGGCGGCATCTCCATCTGCCTGGACGAGCCGATCGCCGACCCGCTGGCCGGTGTCGACCTGCCGGCCGGATGCCGGCGGCTCGATGGCGCCGCGGCGCTGGGCTATGTGCGAAGTCGCGCCACGCCGCGCGCCGACCTGGACCGGATGGTGCACCAGCGGCTGTTCCTGGCCGCGCTGCTGCGCAGCATCGCCGGTCCGGCGGTCTGGCTCAACCCGTGGCGCTGGTATGCCGTCCCACACGCGATCGCCGGCGCCCTGGCCGTCGACCGGGCTGCCCACGTCTGGGATCTGGCCGGGCTGGCCTGGGCGCTGCGCGGCTCCACCACCCGGCTCACCGTGCCGATCGGCGAGCTGACCGATACCGCCGCCGGCGAGGTGGTGGTGTGGGACCACCGGGCCGCCGAACGGCTGTTCGCAGCGCTGGCCGCCGACGCCCCAGTTCCGCCGGCCTTGCTCGAATAATCGCGCGAATGAATTCACCGGCAGTCTTGTCGACCGGCCGTATGGCAAATGTCAGGACCACCTGGCATTGGTTAGGCAAAGCTGTCCTGAGTAAGTATCGCCTTGGATGATAACCTATCTGACCTGGGGTAAGCTGCCGAACATGACCGAAAGCGGAGTCCACACGAGCAAATTCCATGCACTGCTGCAGGAACAGATCTACAATGAATTCTGCGGCGCGCAACAATACCTCGCGGTTGCCGTCCATTTCGACGGCGCCGACCTACCACAATTGGCCAAGTTCTTTCACCGTAAAGCGGTCGAAGAGCGCAATCACGCGATGATGTTGGTGCAGTACCTGCTCGACCGCGACATCCACGCCGAGATTCCCGGCGTGGCGGCGGTGCACAACCAATTCGACAGCCCGCGCGACGCGGTGGTGCTCATGCTCGATCAGGAACGCGCGGTCACCGACCAGATCACCCGGCTGGCGAACGTGGCCCGCGACGAGGGCGACTACCTCGGCGAGCAGTTCATCGGATGGTTCCTCCGCGAGCAGGTTGAGGAGGTGGCGGTGATGACGACCCTGCTGCGCGTCGCCGACCGCGCCGGGCACAACATGTTCGACCTGGAGAACTACGTCGCCCGGGAGATCGCCACCGCACCGCCGGCGGACCCAGGGGCCCCGCGGATCGCCGGCGGCGCGCTCTAACCGCCGCCGAGCGGGCGCTGCTGTAGCCACGCCTTGGTGCGACCGGGGTGGTTGGTAGCGATCCACGGCACCCCAATGCTGCGGCAGAATTCGACGTCCTCGTAGCGGTCGACGGTCCAGCAGTACAGCGCCCGGCCCTGGGCGGCGGCCAGGTCGACCAGTTCCGGGTGTGCTCGCAACGTCTCGATCGACGGCCCGATCGCGGTGGCGCCGACCGTGGTGGCGGCGCTGCCGTGTAGATACCGCGACGCCGCCCCCAGCAGCACCGTCGGCAGCAGCGGCGCGGCCCGCCGGATCCGCCAGACCGCCGCCGCCGAGAAGGACATCACCACCGCGCGGGACCGGGTCGCCGAGGCCGGTGCGGCGATCCCGAAGCGGTCCAGCAGCGCCAGCACCTTGCGCTCCACCAGTGCGCCGTAGCGGACCGGGTGCTTGGTTTCGATGAAGATCTTCACCGGGCGATGCCAGTCCAGGACCAGCGACACCAGCGCCTCGAGCGTCAGCAGTCCGGTGTCACCGTCGGCGCTACCGGATCGCCAGCCGCCGTGCCCGGCGCCGTAGTCCAGTTCGGCCAACTCCGCCAGGGTCATCTCGCTGACCAGACCGGATCCGGTCGAGGTGCGGTCCACCCGGCGGTCATGCACGCAGACCAGGTGTCCATCGCTGGTCAGCCGCACATCGCACTCGACGCCGTCAGCGCCCTCCCGCAGCGCCAGCTCGTAGGCGGCCAGCGTGTGCTCCGGCCGTTCGACTGACGCCCCTCGGTGCGCGACGACGAAGGGGTGCCGGGCCAGCACCTTGTCGGTCGACGTCATGGGTCTATGCTGCCGGTTCCCGCCCGTCTGACTCAAGCTCGGGATCCGGCGCCGCGCCGGATGTCACCGGTGCCGGCAGATCGCCGCGTTCCTCGGCCACCACCACCCAGTGGTGGGCCGGCCGATCCACCGCGCGCCGTTCGAAGCTCTCGAACACCCTCGCGGTGGCCGCCACAGCGGCCACTCCCGCCAGGTAGGCGAGCAGGAACGTCACCGTGTTGTTGGCGATGCCCTGGGCATCGCTCGCCCCGCTGTTCGCGGTGGCGAACAGCGACACCGCCGTCGCGAAGACCCACACCAGCCACCACGCCAAAATCGGCTTGCGTAATCGGGCCAGCCGGCCTTCCCGGCCGGCCAGCTCGACGACGTACACCGGGGCCCACACCAGGTTGACCAGCGGCACCAGACAACCCGCCCACAACGCCGAGCGGGACCGCGTTTCGGGCAGCCCCGCCGAGGCGAACGCCGCCGATCGCCGGGCGGTCAGCCACCGGGTCAGCAGCACCGCGCAGCTGATCACCGCCAGGATCGCCGCCAGGCTGGTCAGCCTGCTCAGCCACAGCGCCACCGCAGCCACGGCCGGGTGCAGCAGGGTGCTGCGGTTGATGATCAGCAGTAGATAGACAACCGCCTGCATCAGCGCGGCCACCGCCAGCACACCCATGGTGGTGACCAGCCGGCGCTGCACCGCGTGCGCCGATGGGCCAGGCCCGGCCGGTTTTTCCGGCGCCGTCGGCGGAGCAACCCGGTCCATCAGGGTCCATCGGGGTATCGAGGTGTAGCGCGGTGTCGGGCCCAGCGCCCGACGCCGGCGGCGTGGCGGCGGCGGCGCACCGGGACGCACCGCAATCCAGCGATATCCGGCCGGCGGTCCCTGTTCGGGACGCAGGCCGGGGCCGGCCACCGGGGGCGGCGCGCTCCGCGGCGGGCTGCGGTGCAGGTCAGCTTCCTGTTCGCGAGTCAGTGGCGCCCACAGCGCGCCGTTGCAGCGCGGGCACCAGGCCCGGCGCTGGTCGCGCACGTCCCAGCGGGTGCCACACGTAGAGCACACCTGGATCACGCCGACCAGCCTAGCGACTCAGCCCGGGGAGCCCGCCGGCTGCGGACGTGACGATCGCACGCAAACAGCGGTGACGGCTAACTCGCGTTATGCAAGATATCCACAGTTTCCACAGGCCTGTCCACAACCCGCCGTGTTACCGGTCGGTACGGTGAGCGTGCCGTCTGTATCCGGACCGGTGGACCGCTGTGGACAACACAGTGACGGCGACGCGCCGTCGATCAACAGCCACGCCACCCCCCGGCAAAATATGTAGCCGTGCTACAGCCAAGGCCCCGAGCTATTCTCGTCCGTACGAACGACCCAATTTTCGTCTCATTGGCCGGCACGGTATGATCGTGCTCACAAACCAGTCGTCATGAAGATCGCGGAAGTCAAGGACATAGGATGGCCATCCAACCGATCGGAGCGCACCGGTCGTCACCGAACTGGAGCGTGAGTTCGTCGACCTGCAACCGTTCCTATCTGCTGGCGGGCCTTCGAGCCGGCTTGATCGCGTTGGCGCTGCTGGCCGTACTCACCCTGATCGTTCTGTTCTGATCGGGCTTTCCCCGCCCCTGCCCCCACTCCGGCACGGACTTGTCTGCGCATCACCTGTCGGCGGCCCGGCCCAGCCTCCGTCCTTGCGGTACGCGCGGTCTTAGAGCAATGTTTAGCTTGTCCCGCCCGGCGGCAATACCGCTACGGGCGGGGCACGAGTAGAGCGCCGATGGCGCTACAACGATCGGAGGAAGGAACCCCGTGGCTGACTACACTTTGCCGGATCTGGACTGGGACTACGGGGCCTTGGAACCCCACATCTCGGGCCAGATCAACGAGTTGCACCACAGCAAGCACCACGCCGGCTACGTCGCCGGTGCCAATGCTGCTGTCGAAAAACTCGAGGAGGCCCGCGCCAAGCAGGATTACGCCACGATCGTTCTCAATGAGAAAAACCTGGCTTTCAACCTCGCCGGCCACGTCAACCACACCCTGTGGTGGAAGAACCTGTCACCTAATGGCGGTGACAAGCCGACCGGGGAGCTAGCAGCGGGGATCGACGAGGCCTTCGGCTCATTCGACAACTTCCGCGCTCAGTTCCACGCCGCCGCGACAACCGTGCAGGGGTCCGGTTGGGCGGCGCTCGGCTGGGATACGTTCAGCAAGAAGCTGCTCATTTTCCAGGTCTACGACCACCAGACCAACTTCCCGCTCGGCATCGTCCCAGTGCTGCTGCTGGACATGTGGGAACACGCCTTCTACCTGCAGTACAAGAACGTCAAGGTCGACTTCGCCAAGGCGTTCTGGAACGTGGTCAACTGGGCGGACGTACAGTCCCGCTTCGCGGCCGCCACCAGCAAGACCAGCGGGCTGATCATCTAGCGCAGCGACCGCCGGAACCAGTTGGGGGCCGCGTGCATCGCGCGGCCCCCAACTGGTTCCCGACCGAGGCGTTGATCCTCATGTCAATCCCGCTGTCGATCGCTGTGCCTACTTGCACATCAGCGCGGTGTGAGAGCATGCTGATCGGATAACCCACCGGAGGCTGCGTCGGGCAGTCAGGTGGGCTGGAGGGCAGAGTGGAGACCGGTCAGCGGCGCCCGATGGAGGTCGCCCCCTTCCACACCTGCGGGAGGCTGGAAGGCTTCACGGTATTCGGGCGCTGGCCGGACTCCACCAAGGAATGGGCGCAACTGCTCAGCTTCGCGGTCAGGGCCGCTTCGTTGCCCGGAATGCTTTCTACCACAACCGTATTCGGTGTCCGTGAAGAGGTCTCCGATTCGCCCCGCCCGGATACCGTCGGTCTGCTGCTGGCTGAGGGCACCGTCATCGGCGATTCGGCGATCAAGCCCGGCTGTTTCGCCGATCACCAGCCGGCCGCCCTGCTGATCCTGCATCCGCCGTCGGAGACCGTGCCATCGCTGCCGGAGTGCCGCGGCGCGGCGTCGGGGTGCGCACTGCTGCCCGGCATTCCTTACCTGGGCCTCGAGCACCGCGCCATCTGGGCGGAGGTGGATGCCGACGGAGTGGTCACCTCGATGGTGAGCCGAGTCGCCGTCAACCCGCTCAGCCACCCCGATACCGCAATCCTGGCGATGCTCCTTGCCGCATAGCGTCCCCGGCGGCAAAGCCGGTGGAGAACCGCGGCGACCAGACGTGCCGTTGCCTGACGCGACCTGACTCGACTGCCAGCCGACGGCCGTTTTTGCAGATTCTCCCGTGCCGGCCGCGGCACCGTGGCTACGATGATCCGCAACTATTTAGCGCAGCTTCACGCCTTCTCGGAACGCTCTTGCATCCCCAGCGGAGGTCACATCGATGAGCACGACGTTCGCCGCGCGGCTGAACCGTCTGTTCGACACGGTGTACCCACCCGGACGTGGCCCGCACACCTCGGCTGAGGTGATCGCGGCGCTCAAGCTGGAGGGCATCACGATGTCGGCCCCATACCTGTCCCAACTGCGCTCGGGCAACCGAACGAACCCGTCGACGGCGACGATGACGGCACTGGCCAACTTCTTCCGGATCAAGCCCGCCTACTTCACCGACGACGACTACTACGCCAAGCTCGACGCCGAATTGTCGTGGCTGTCCAGCCTCCGTAACGAGGACGTTCGCCGCATCGCGACAGAGGCCGTCGGGTTGTCGGCCGACGCCCGGGCGGACATCCTGGCGCGGATAGCCGAGTTGCGCCGCAAAGAGCAGACGCACTTCTCCAGCGCTTGATCCGGCCGGCGCGCCCGGCCAAGGTGCCCTGACCCGGTGCCGCACACGCCTGGCGATTAGTGTTGGCTCGACCGCGACCGTCGACGAGTTACCGGGAGGCAGCCGGGATGGGTCTGTTCAGGAAGCGGAAGAGCCGTGCGACCCGCCGGGCGGAGGCGCGCGCGCTCAAGGCTCGCGCCAAACTCGAGGCGCGACTGTCCGCCAAGGCCGACGCGCGTCGCTTCAGGGCCACGCGGCGCACCGATGCCCGGGCGCTCAAGGCACAGTTGAAATCCCAGCGCCACAGCGACCGCACCGCACACAAGGCCGCCGAAGCGCAACTTCGGGCCGCCCGCGAGGGAAAGCTGCTGTCCCCGACCAGGATCCGGCGGACGCTGACCGTTTCCCGGCTGCTGGCGCCGGTGGTGGTGCCGGTGGCCTACCGGCTGGCGATGGCCGCCCGCGGGTTGATCGACGGCTGGCGTGCCGACCGGCTCGGGGTACCGTTGGCACTGGTCGGTCAGTTCTCGGGGCATGACGCCGCACTGTCGGCCCGGGTCGCCGGCGCAGAGAAGACGTTGCGCATGGTGCGGGAGAAGAACCCGAAGGACACCGAAACCAAGCAGTTCGTCACCGCCGTCACCGGACGGCTCACTGATCTGTCCACCGCGCTCACCGCCGCCCGCAGCATGCCGCCCGCCGAGCGCCGGACGGCGCACGCGAAGATCGGCGCCGAACTCGACGGCATCGATGCCGACCTGATGGCACGACTGGGCCTGTCGTGAAGACCGGCCGGGCCGCGCGGGCTGCCCTGGCAGCCGTGGCGGCGGTAGCCGCGCTGGGAACGGGATCGGTCTGCGTCAGTGCCCCGGCCCGGGCGCATGTGCACGCCGCCAGCCCGGGAGCTGTTCGGGGCAGCACCGCGACCGTCACGTTCGACGTCCCCAACGAATCGGAAACCGGCTCAGCCACAACCGAGCTCACCGTCACGCTGCCGCACGTGACCGCGGTCCGCACCGAGTCCAAAGCGGGCTGGACTGCCCGATTGGGCCGCGACGCCGCCGCGGGCACCGTCCGGTCGGTGACCTGGACGGCCGCCGCGGGCGCCGGTATCGGGGCCGATCAGTTCGGCTTGTTCCGGGTCGCGATGAAGCTGCCCGACGTCGACACGGTCAGGTTCCCGGCGTCCCAGCGGTACGCGGACGGCACGGTGGTGCACTGGGACCAGCCGCCGCTGCCCGACGGCGGCGAACCGGAACACCCGGCGGCGACGCTCACCCTGGCCGCCGGCCCGGCGGCGCCCGCCAACCGGGTAATCGGCTCGGCGGACAACTCGGCGCGCTTGCTGGCCGGCGTCGCCCTGCTGGTCGCAGCGCTGGCCACCGCGGTGGCGATCGCCCGGAGGCGGGAATGACCTGGATCGCTCGAGTCACGGCGGTGGGGATGCTGCTGGCGGCGACGCTGTTCGCCGCCACCGGGGTTGCCGCCGCACACGCCGTGCTGGTGTCAACCGATCCGGCCGCCGACACTGCGGTGACGACTGGCCCGGCCCAGGTGAGCGCCACCTTCAACGAACGCCTGCAGACCACGTTCGCAGCGATGACCGTGGTCGGGCCGGACGGACACCTGTGGTCCACCGGCGACACCCGGGTCGACGGCCCGGTGGCCAGCGTGGCGGTACGCCCGTTGGGGCCGGCCGGCACCTACACCGTGAACTACCGAGTCACCTCGGCCGACGGGCACGTGGTCGCCGGGTCATGGCCGTTTCGCCTCACGGTGCCCGGTACCGGCCAGCCCGGTCCGCCGGTAGCACCGGGCGGCTCCGCCACGCTGCCGGATGGCGCGCACGGCTCAGCCGGTCCGGCCGGTCCCGCCCCCGAGCCCGACCTGCCGATCTGGCCGTTCGCGGTCGGCGCGATCGTCATCGTCGGCGCAGGCTTGTGGCTGGCGCGGCCGAAGTCGTGACCGCTCGCTGGCCACGATCGGCCCCCGGTGCCCAACCGACTGGCATGATAGGGAACGCCGCCGGCGCCGGCGCCGAGAACCCGGATAAGGAGCAGCCAGATGCCCGACCCGCAGGACCAGCCCGATCATCGCTCGGACACCGCACCAGAGCCCGCCCCGCCGGCCGAGCCCGGCTCGGCAGCCCAGCCCACCGCGCCGGCCCAACGGCCCGCCGAGAAAGCACCGGCCAAAAAGGCCGTTAAAAAGACACCGGCTAAGAAGCCCGCTAAGAAGGCACCGGCCAAAAAGGCGGCCAACCGACCCGCTAAAAAGGCGCCGGCCAAGGTCTCCCCGGCGGCAGACGTCAACGGCTCTCGCCCGCCCGCCGATGGCGCCAAGGAGGCCGCCGCGCGCGCCAAGTCGACCATAGAAAGCGCAGCCACCGCGGTCACCGCCGCCGGCGCGCCGGCGCCGTCGACGTCCAGCCGGTCTCCCGTCGTGGTCCTGGCCGGGGCGGCGGTCGGCCTGCTGGCCTTGTCGTTCTGGCTCCGACGGCTGCGGCGGCGCTCGGCTTAGGGCGGCGCGGTGACCGTGACCGTGCCGTTTCGCCCCACCGCCGATCTGGTCGACGACATCGGGCCGGACGTGCGCAGCTGCGACACCCAGTTCCGGCAGTTCGGCGGCCAGTCGCAGTTCGCCGGTCCGATCGGCACCGTGCGGTGCTTTCAGGACAACGCGCTGCTCAAGTCGGTGCTGTCGGCCCCAGGTGACGGGCGGGTGCTGGTGATCGACGGCGGCGCTTCGCTGCACGCCGCGCTGGTCGGCGACGTGATCGCCGACTTGGCCCGCGCCAACGGTTGGGCGGGCCTGGTCGTGCACGGCGCGGTGCGCGACGCCGCGACGCTACGCACCCTCGACATCGGAATAAAGGCACTGGGCACCAATCCCCGCAAGAGCGACAAGGCCGGCACCGGCGAACGAGATGTCGTCGTCGAGTTCGGCGGCGTCCGCTTCGTCCCCGGCGAGTCGCTCTACAGCGACGACGACGGTTTAGTGGTCGTGTGACTGGCCGGGTGACCCTGGTGACCGATGCCCGCTGACACGCTGGCCACCCGCTGGGAGCAGATACGGCAGCGGGTCGCCGACGCCTGCCGCGCTGCGGGGCGCGACGCGAGCGAGGTCACCATCCTTCCGGTGAGCAAGACCTTCGGCCCGGACGTGCTCCGCGAGGCGGTGGCGCTGGGGATACACCGGCTCGGCGAGAACAAGGTCCAGGAGATCCGCGACAAGGCCGAGGCGCTGGGCGACTGCGGCATCGACTGGGTGATGATCGGGCACCTGCAGACCAACAAGGCGGGCGTGGTCGCCCGGCTGGCTGCCGAGGTCCAGTCGCTGGACCGGCCGAAGCTGGCCGCCTCGCTCGACCGGCACCTGCAGGTGGCGAACCGCAGCATCGACGTGCTGGTGCAGGTCAAGACCTCCGACGAGCCCAGCAAGTACGGGATCGCGCCGGAGGCGCTGCCGGCGTTCCTGGACGAGTTGCGCGGGTATTCGACCATGCGGGTGTGCGGCCTGATGACGATCGCGATCAACGCCAAGGACCCGGACGCCGTCCGCGGCTGCTTCCGCCGGTTGCGCGAGTTGCGCGATGCCGAAACCGATCGCGGCCACGGACACGACCTGGCGCGCCTCTCGATGGGGATGAGCGCGGATTTCCCGCTGGCCATCGCCGAGGGCGCCACCGAGGTGCGGATCGGCACGGCGATATTCGGACCCCGGCCCTACCCGGACTCCTACTACTGGCCCGAGTAGGCGCGGGCCAGCAGTAGGCGCGGGCGAACTAAACCGTCAGCGCCGCACGGTGTTTGCTGAAGTGCAACTCGCCGTCGGCAACCTTGCCGCGCCGGATCATCTGGATGTCGAGCAGGTAGTTCTGCTTGAGCCGCCACGGCGTGCGGGAGCCTGCCTTGGGCAGGTAGTCCAGCGCCCGCAGCACGTAGCCGGGGGTGAAGTCCATCAACGGCCGCTCCTCGATGTCCGCGGCGGGCGGGCCCGGCACCACGTTGTCGAACCCGTGCGCGTCCATGTGGTTGAGCAGCCGGCAGACGAACTCCGACACCAGGTCGGCCTTCAACGTCCAGGATGCATTGGTGTAGCCGATGGTGAACGCCATGTTCGGCAAGCCGGTCAGCATCGCGCCCTTGTAGGACATGCTGTCCTTGAGCACGACCTGCTTGCCGTTGCGCTTGATCTCCGCGCCGCCGAACAGCTGCAGGTTCAGCCCGGTTGCGGTGACGATGATGTCGGCGGGCAGCTCGCTACCGGAGGCCAGCCGGATGCCGGTCTTGGTGAACGTCTCGATGGTGTCGGTGACGACGTCGGCCTTGCCCTCCCGGATGGTGCGGAACAGGTCCCCGTCAGGTGCCAGGCAGAGCCGCTCGTCCCACGGCCGGTAGCGCGGGCCGAAATGCTTGACCACGTCATAGCCCTTGGGCAGCTTGCGGGCAGCCATCGTCATCAGCACCTTGCGCATGTACGTCGGGAAAGCCCGGGCCAGCTGGTACTGGGTCACCTGGAACAGGATGGCCTTCCACCTGTTGACCACGTAGGCGGCCTTGTCCGGCAGCACCTTGTTGAGCCGCGCCGCCACCGGGTCGACCGCGGGCAGCATGCCGACGTAGGTCGGCGACCGCTGCAGCATGGTGACGTGGCCGACGCCAGAGTCGGCCAGCGCCGGGATCAGCGTGATCGCGGTGGCGCCGCTGCCGATCACCACGACCCGCTTGCCGGCGTAGTCGAGGTCTTCCGGCCAGTGCTGCGGGTGGATGATGGTGCCCCCGGCAGCCTGGAAGTCCGCCGAGCCAGCGAACTCCGGCGAGTAGCCCTCGTCGTAGTTGTAATAGCCGGTGCAGCAGAACAGGAACGAACAGGTGAGCTGTTCCTGCTCACTCGCGCGTTCGACGGTCAGCGTCCACAGGTTGTCGGTGTCGGACCAGTTCGCGCCGATCACCCGATAGCCGTAACGGATGTGCGGGTCGATGGCGGATTCGGCGGTGGCCTCGTGCAGGTATGCCTTGATCGACGAACCGTCCGCAATACCCCGGGCCGACGTCCACGGCTTGAACCGGAAACCCAGGGTGAACATGTCCGAGTCCGACCGGATGCCCGGGTAGCTGAACAGGTCCCAGGTGCCGCCCAGGTCGGCGCGGCGCTCCAGGATCGCGTAGCTCTTGCCGTGGCAGCGGTCCTGCAGGTGCCAGGCGGCACTGATGCCGGAGATGCCGGCGCCGACGATGACAACGTCGAGGTGTTCGGTCATGGCGACAGGCTATCAACAGCGCGTCGGTAGAGTCAACACTCTGTCGATAGTTTCGACGTCATGTAGACTACCGACCATGTCCAGTCTCAGCACGACCCGCAGCCACGGACGGCGCACGTCGCGCCCGTCCGGCGACGATCGTGAGCTGGCGATCCTGGCCACTGCTGAACGGCTACTCGAGCAGCGTCCGCTGGACCAGATTTCCGTCGACGACCTCGCCAAGGGCGCCGGCATCTCCCGGCCCACCTTTTACTTCTACTTCGCATCCAAGGATGCGGTACTGCTCACCCTGTTCGAGCGCGTGATCTTTGCCGCCGACTCCGCGCTGGAAGCGATGGTCGGCAATCCGCCCGCCGACATACAAACGATGTGGCGCACCGGCATCAACGTCTTCGTCGAGACGTTCGGTTCACATCGCACGGTATCGCTGGCCGCCGACGCCGCCCGGACCAACAAGGACCTCCGGGACCTGTGGTCGCGGTTCATGCAGAAGTGGGTCGGACACATCGCCGCGGTGATCGAAGCAGAGCGCAGCCGCGGAGCGGCGCCGGTAACACTGCCCGCTCATGACCTGTCAGCCGCGCTCAACCTGCTCAACGAGAAGGTGATGTTGACCTCGTTCGCCGATGCGCGCCCGTCGGTGCCCAACGAGCATCTGCTCGACACGCTGACCCACATCTGGGTCACCAGCATCTACGGTGCCGACCTCTAACTCAAACCAGTTGCGCCGAAACGTATCCGGCGAAGATCACCGCGAAACCGCCTATCTCGCCGACGATCAGCGCCACCATACTGGCGCGCAGGAACCAGCCCGCCTGCTCGAACTGGTTGGTGGTGTCGCGCAGCGCGCCGTGCAGGATGTAGCTGCCGATGGCCGTCACGAAGAAGAACACCGCCACCATCGCCGCGGTCAGGTTGACCCAGGCCGGCCAGCCGCTGAACTCCACGAACGCCGCGATCAGCAAGGTAGCGAACGAGTACAGCAGCGCCGCCCGGTGGGCGATATCGACGTAGATGTGCGCCTGGTGGTTCTCGGAGGTGGCGATCTGCTGGTACTTCCAGACCCCCAGCACCAGGGCCAGCAGGAAGATGAGCCCGGCGGCGAGCAGCGTTATCGCGGTGTCGATCCCTAAATCTGCGGTCACGCTTCATAAGTCTAGTTGTGCTACACCTTCCCTCGCCGAGCAGGCACAGAATCGGCCCGGCACACGCCGTGCGGTGCGATTCGGCGTCCGCTCGCCGGTGCTGCTGGCCATGACTACGCTGACCACAATGCGATTCGCTTTCAAAACCGCCCCGCAGGACACCACCTGGGCCCGGCTGCTGGCGGTCTGGCAGGCTGCCGACGCGATCGACGTCTATGAGTCCGGCTGGACGTTCGACCACTTCTACCCGATCTTCACCGACTTCAAGGGCCCGTGCCTGGAGGGCTGGACCACACTCACCGCACTGGCCCAGGCCACCACCCGGCTGCGGCTGGGCAACCTGGTCACCGGGATCCACCACCGCCACCCCGCGGTGCTGGCCAACATGGCCGCAGCGCTCGATGTCATCTCGGGCGGCCGGCTGGAGCTCGGCATCGGCGCCGGCTGGAACGAGCAGGAGTCCGACGGCTACGGCATCGAGCTGGGCACCGTCAAACAGCGGCTGGACCGGTTCGAGGAAGCCTGCCAGGTGCTGATCAGCCTGCTGAGCCGGGAGACGACCGATTTTCACGGTCGCTACTACCGGCTCACCGGCGCACGCAACGAGCCAAAGGGCCCGCAGCGGCCGCACCCGCCGATCTGCATCGGCGGCAGCGGCGAGAAGCGCACGCTGCGCATCGCCGCCCGCTACGCCCAGCACTGGAACTTCGTCGGCGGCACACCTGCCCAGTACGCCCACAAGCGGGACGTGCTGTTGCGCCACTGCGCCGAGATCGGCCGCGACCCGGGCGAGATCAAGTTGTCCGCGCACGTGCGGTTGACCCCGGCGCTCGACTACCGCAAAACCCTCGACGACGCGGCTGCACTCGGTGCGACCGGGCTGGACCTGGCCATCGTCCTGCTGCCGGCACCACACGACCCTGCGGTTTTAGAGCCGCTGGCCGAGGCGATCCGCGATTCCGGATTACTGAACAGCGGCACCCGACCGATAACGCCCAGCAAACATTAATGCTTTGGTGGCAACGAGACCGGCGTGCTCTAGGTCGCCAGCAGCGATAACTCCTCGGCGGTGATCAACCGCTCGTGCTCAGCCGCGAACAAACCACTCCTGACTGGGCGTCGGAACAACAGCCAGGCAATACGCCCAACGCGGTACCGATACATGGGCTTGACGTACACGTTCAAACTCCTGTGCTCAATCCAACGGGGCTGGATGATCGCGGCCGCGACATCCACATAGCTTTATTAGACCCTGCGCTGATAGCAAATGGGTCTCGACTCGCTGTCAAACTCCCGACTATTTCCTAACGAACGAGCGTGGTTAATGTATCGGCATCGTTGCCGGCCCGATCGGTGATGGCAGCGCGGTGTGGCCCATCAGGTATTTGTCGACGCTGGCCGCGGCGGCACGGCCTTCGGCGATGGCCCAGACGATCAGGGATTGGCCCCGGCCCATGTCGCCGGCGACGTAGACGCCCGGCACGGTCGTCGCGAATTCGGTGTCGCGGGCGACGTTGCCGCGGTCGGTGAAGTCCACCCCCAGCTCCGTCAGCAATCCGGCGCGCTCGGGCCCGACGAAGCCCATCGCCAGCAGCACCAGGTCGGCTTCCAACTCGAAGTCGGTGCCGTCGACCTTCTCGAACCTGCCGTTCTTGCGCCGCACCTGGTGGGCCCGTAACCCGGTGACGTGCCCGTCGCGGCCGAGGAACGCCTCGGTGTTGACCGAGAACACCCGGTCACCACCCTCCTCGTGGGCGGCCGCGGCCCGCATGATCAGCGGGTACATCGGCCACGGGGTGGACTCGTCGCGGGTGTCCGGCGGCCGTGGCATGATCTCGAACTGGTGCACCAGCACGCCGCCTTGGCGGTGCACGGTGCCCAGGCAGTCCGCACCGGTGTCGCCGCCGCCGATGATGACGACCTTCTTGCCGTGGGCGGTGATCGGCGGATCGCTCAGATCGCCCTCCTGCACCCGGTTCGCCCACGGCAGATACTCCATCGCCTGATGGATGCCATCCAGGTCGCGCCCCGGAATCGGCAGGTCGCGCCAGGCGGTGGCGCCGCCGGTGAGCACGATCGCATCGAATTGTGAGCGGAGCTGCGCGGCGGTGATGTCGACGCCGACGTTGACGCTCGCGCGAAAGTTCGTGCCTTCGGCGGCCATCTGTTCCAGCCGC
>DASTNJ010000030.1:0-4134 GCA_035721065.1 Mycobacterium sp. | reverse complement strand
ATCCGACCGTCGATCCGATCCTGCCCGATCTGCGGACGGCGTTGGCCGGGCTGGCGCCGATGGCTCCGAAGATTCCGCTGATCAGTACGGTCGGCCTGGCCGGCGGCGACGGCACGCCGGGGTTCGATGCCGATTACTGGGCGGCCAACCTGCGCAACCCGGTGCGGTTCAGCCAGGCGGTGACCACCGCCGCCAAAGACCACGCCCGGTTCGTCGAAGTCAGCCCGCACCCGCTGCTGTCACATGCGGTCACCGGCAACCTCGAGTCGGCCCGGCCGCGCGGCAACTTCCAGGTGGCGGCCACACTGACCCGCGACAACCCGGAGACGCTGACCTTCCACACGAATCTGGCCGCGGTGCGGCCGCCCTCGGCCGATCAGGTCGATCAGCGGGACGGCGCGGCGGCGCCACGCGCCGACATCCCGCCGCGGCCGTGGCTGCACTCGCGGTACTGGGCCGCGCCCGCCTCCGGCAGCCGTCAGTCGTTCGATTCCCATCCGCTGCTGGGCGTTCATGTGGAGATGCCGTCCGGCTGCGACCACGTCTGGCAGGCCGATGTCGGAACCGATCTGATCCCGTGGCTGGCCGACCACAAGGTGCACGGGCAAATCGTCATGCCCGCAACGGGTTACGCCGAGATCGCCATGGCCGCGGCGAGTGAGGCTCTCGGACTGCCGGTGCAGTCGGTCACCGTCAACCGGCTGGAAGTCGAAGCGCTGCTTCCGCTGGACAGCCAGACCCGGATCACCACCCAACTGTCCCGCGACGACGACACCGGCGAAGTCCGGATCGAGGTCCACTCCCGCACCGAGAACGGCGGTTGGCGCCGGCACGCGATCGCCCGCGCCCAGGCAGGCCAACCTGAGCCGATGGTCATGCCCGCCGTCTCCGCGGAGTCCGGGAGCGTGGTGTCGCCGGCCGACCTGTACTCCGCGCTGCGCCGCACCGGTCTGCAGCACGGGCCGGCGTTCGCCGCGCTGACCCGGATCGTGCGCAAGCCGGGTGGCGTGTCCGACACCGAGATCGTGCTGCCCGACGAAGCCACCGCACACCGCGGCTACCGGATCCATCCGGTGATGCTGGACACCGCGCTGCAGTGCCTGGCGGCGGCGTTGCCGGAGGAATCGCTGAGCGGATCGGAGGAGGCCACCTATCTGCCGGTGGCGGTGGAGCAGATCCGGGTGCTCGGCGAGGTCGGCCGGCGCGCCCGCGCCCACGCCGAGCTGGTCAGCCACGACGACACCGGCATCCTCGGCCGGGTCACCCTGATGAACGATGCCGGGACCGTGACCGCGGAGCTCACCGGCATCTACCTGCAGCGGGTACAGCGCCGCACGGTGCCGCTGCCGCTCAGCCAGAAGATCTTCGAGACCACCTGGATCGACACACCGATCCCCGCCGACCCGACGCTGCCCGAGGGCAGCTGGCTGGTGCTGACCGACGGCCCGGAGACCGAAGCGGTCGCCGGCGATTTCGCGACGCGCTTCGGCGGCCCGACCCGCCGGCTGATCACCGCCGAGTTGTCGCAGGAATCCGCGGTGCGGGAGGCGTTCGCCCAGACCGCCGCGAACCCCGAGTTGCCGCCGGCCGGCGTGATCGTGTTCGCCGCGCGGCGCGCCTTCACCGGCTCCGGTGACGATGACGACCCCGGCACCGACGGTCCGGCTCATGGGCTGGACCTGGCCTGGTCCGTCGCCTCGACGGTGCGCACCATCGTCGGCGGCTGGCACGGCAAACCGCCACGGCTGTGGCTGGTCAGCCGCAACGGCCTGACCGTCGCCGACGGCGAAGCCAAGCCGGAACCCGGCATCCCGTCGGTCTGCGCCCTCAAGGGGCTGGTGCGGGTGCTCGCCTACGAGCACCCGGATCTGCACACCAGCATCGTCGACTTGGACAGCACAGCCGATACCGGCGGCGGCAACGACACCGACCCGGCCGGGTCGCTGATCACCGAGCTCGGCCTGGCCAGCACCCCGGCCGGAACCGATGACGTGATCGCCTGGCGCGGACAGCACCGCTACGTCGAACGGCTCTCCCGCGCGGTGCTCCGCTCCGCCGGGAACACCGCGCCCACCCCGATCGTCCGGCACGACGGCGCCTACGTGGTCACCGGCGGACTGGGCGGCATCGGGCTGGTGGTGGCTCGCTGGCTCGCCGACAACGGT
Organism: Mycobacterium sp.; assembly: GCA_035721065.1. GTDB lineage: Bacteria > Actinomycetota > Actinomycetes > Mycobacteriales > Mycobacteriaceae > Mycobacterium. The sequence continues at coordinate 1,969 of DASTNJ010000030.1, read as the reverse complement.
GCCGGGCGGGTGGTGCTCAACAGTCGCTCGCAGCCGTCCGACGAACAGCGCGCGGTGCTCGCCGAGCTGGAAGAACGCATCCAGGTCGCGGTGGTGAGCGGCGACATCGCCGCCCACGGGGTCGCCGATCGGCTGGTGGCCGCCGCGGGGGAGACCGGGCTGACGCTGCGTGGAGTCATCCACGGTGCTGCCGTGATCGACGACCAGATCGTGGTGGGCATCGACCGGGACACCCTGGAGCGGGTCTGGGCGCCCAAGGCGACCGGTGCCCTGCGACTGCACTGCGCCGTGCGGGAGGCCGCCGCCGAGCTGGACTGGTGGGTCGGGTTCTCCTCGACGTCGTCGCTGCTCGGCGCACCCGGGCAGGCGGCCTACGCGGCCGCCAGCGCCTGGCTGGACGGGCTGGTCGCGTGGCGGCACGCCTCGGGTCTGCCCGCCATCACCATCAACTGGGGCCAGTGGTCCGACATCGGGGTGGCCCGCGAGCTGAAATTCGGCGCGCTGGACCCGATCAGCCCCGCCGAGGGCATCGAGGCGCTGGACGCCATCCTCGCCGCCGGTCCCAGCCGGATCGGCGTAGCCCGACTGCGACTGGACCGCGCGGCGGCCGCCTTCCCGGAGATTCAGCAGCTCGGCTACTTCGCGACGCTGGCCGCCGAACTGGACATCGACAGCGGTGACGACGACTGGGCGGGCCCCGACGCGCTGCGCGACATGAGCGGAGACGAGGTCGCACGGGTGGTCACCGCGCGACTGGCCAGCCGGATTCTGGCTATCATGGGCTACCCGAAAGACAGCGTCATCGACGCCGGCAAGCCGTTGACCGAGCTCGGCATGGATTCGCTGATGGCGGTGCGGATCCGCAACACCGTCCGCGGCGACTTCGGGGTGGAACCGCCGGTGGCCCTGCTGCTGCAGGGTGCTTCCCTGGCCGACCTGGCGACCGACCTGATCCGCCAGCTGGGGCTGGCCGGCACAGGGGCGTCCGCACGGTCGGCCGGCGGCGGCGGTGCCGATGGGGTTCGCAACCGCGCCCAGCAGCGTGCCGCCGCGCGGCAACGCGCCGCGGCTCGCCGGAAGGTAGGAGATCGAGCTTGACCAGCAGTAACGAACTGCCGCCCAACGCGATCGCAGTGATCGGCATGGCCGGTCGGTTCCCCGGCGCGAACACGGTGTCGGCGTTCTGGAACAACCTCCGCGACGGTGTGGAATCGATCGTCGACGTCTCCGAGGCCGACCTGCTGGCCGCCGGCATCGGGGAGAAGGTGCTGGCCAACCACGCCTACGTGCGGCGAGCGGCGCTGCTCGACGGCATCGACGAGTTCGACGCCGACTTCTTCGGCTTCACCCCGCAGGCCGCGAAGATGATGGACCCGCAGCATCGGCTGTTCCTGCAGTGCACCTGGCACGCACTGGAGGACGCCGGCTACGACCCCGCCGGGATCGAGGGTACGGTCGGCGTGTTCGGCACCAGCACCACCAGTGGATACCTGCTGCACAACCTGATGTCGCACCAGGATCCGAACACGGTGATCGGCCAGGGTGTGAGCTTCGAGATGGTCAACCTGTCGATGAACAACGACAAGGACTATCTGGCCACCCGGGTGGCCTACCAACTCAACCTGCGCGGGCCCGCCATGGCGGTGCAGACCGCTTGCTCATCGGCGCTGGTCGCGGTGCACCTGGCCTGCCAGAGCATCCTGAACGGCGAATGCGACATGGCGCTGGCCGGCGGTGCGTCGCTGCGCATCCCGCACCGGGTCGGCTACTGGTACGAGCCCGGCTCGATGGTGTCGGCGACCGGCCACTGCCGCCCGTTCGACGTGCGCGCCGACGGCACCATCTTCGGCAGCGGCGTCGGGGCGGTGGTGCTCAAGTCGCTGGAGGCCGCCGTCGACGACGGCGACCGGATTCTCGCGGTGATCCGCGGCTCGGCGCTGAACAACGACGGCGCCACCAAGATGACCTA
>DASTNJ010000029.1:0-11524 GCA_035721065.1 Mycobacterium sp. | reverse complement strand
ACCACCAACCCGGCCGGGTTGGCCAACCAGGCCGCCGCGGTCGCCCCGCAGCTGATGGCCGTGACCTCGCAGACTCCGCAGGCGCTGCAGTCCCTCGCGTCACCGCTGGGGGCAACTAGTCTCTTGTCGTCCGGAACCTCCGGCGCATCGGGCACCTCGTCGCTGTCGTCGCTGTCCACGCTGAGCCTGCTGGCCATGCCGGCGCGGATGGCGGCGATGCCGGCGATGATGCTGATGCGAATGATGATGATGGGCGGTGCTAACGGCCTGACCGGCGCCGCGAAGGGTGTCGCCCCCGCGTTGGCGAGCACCGCCGGGGCCGGGGCGATGGGTTCGGCGCTCGCCGGTGGACTGTGGTCGACGGGCGGGTCGTTCGCATCGCCGGCCCTGACCGCGGTGGTCGGTGGCGGGTCGGCGGCGACGGCGGGCATGGGTCAGGCCGCGTCGATCGGCGCCCTGTCGGTGCCGCCGGCGTGGAGCGCGGCCGGTTCGGCGGTGAGCCCGGCCGCCGCGACGCTGACCAGCAGCGTCACCGGCGCCGCACCGGCAGCCGGGGTGAACCAGCTCGGCATGCCGCCGCTGATGCCGGTCGCCCAGGCGGCGGCGCGCGGCGGTTTCAGCGCCGAGACGCAGTACGACCTTCGGCCCACGGTGCTGGGTCGCTCGCCGATCGGCGGATAACGTCTGTCGCGCGGGCTGAAATAGTCGGTCCCCGCAGAGCGCACGGTGCGCAGAGCGCGCGCAGACAGGGGAGAGATGAACACTCCGTTGTGGCCAGGCTGGCATCCCGACCGCAGCCGAGTGCACCGTGACAGCCCGGGTCGCGCCGACGTCGAGCAGGTCAAACCCGACTCGTTCCACACCTACACCGGCCCGACACCGCTGGCGGACATCGCGCCGGGGACAGTGCTGAAGACCCGCAGCTTTCCCTACCACATCTTCGGTTTTCCGACGCTGCTCAAGACCACCCAGTTGCTGTACCGGTCGACCAGCCAGCTCGGTGAGCCGACCGTCAACATCACCTCGGTGATCCGGTCGCCGATCGCCTTCAACGCCAAGAAGGTGGTCTCCTACCAGTCGGCCTACGACTCGCTGAACTCCCGCGACGAGCCGTCGTATGCGATCGCCGGCGGCGTTCGGCTCAGTGGGCTGATCCCCAACGTCGAGTTGGCGGTGTTCGGCCCGTTCATCGCCGAGGGGTACACGGTGATCGTTCCCGACACCGAGGGGCAGCGAGCCGACTTCGCCGCCGGTCCCGAATACGGCATGAACACACTCGACTCGATCCGTGCGGCCGTCAACTCGTCGGCCATCCCGCACGACGCGAAGGTTGCGCTGCTCGGCTACTCCGGCGGGGCGATCGCCGCCGGGTGGGCCGCCGAACTCGCCCCGACCTATGCGTCCGACGTGAACGAACGGCTGGTCGGCGCCGCGATCGGCGGTGTCCTCGTCGACCCGGCGCACAACCTGCACTACATCGCGGGCACCCCACTGTGGTCCGGGGTGATCCCGATGGCGCTGGTCGGAATCGCCCGCGCATTCGAGATCGACCTGACCCGATACCTGACCCCGCACGGCGCCCAGATTTTCGCCGAGACACAGACCGCATCGATCGTCGACATGCTCGGGCGCTACCCCGACCTGAAGTGGGCGGATCTGGTCGTTGCGGAATATCCGACCCCGGAGAGCCTGCCGGTCTATGTGCACTGCGCCAACCAGCTCATCATGGGCACCGGCGGTACGCCCACGATTCCGCTGTTCATCGGCCAGGGCGTCAACGGCGAGCTTGAGCTCACCCCGGGCGACAAGCCGGGGATCGGCCCTGGCGACGGCGTGATGATCGCCGGCGACGTGCGCACGCTGGCCCGCGGCTACTGCGCGCGGGGCACCGAGGTCTACTACGAGCAGTACGACGCGCTCAGCCACATCTGGAGCGTCCCGATCTGGCTGCCGAACGCCATCGCCTGGGTCAAGGATCGGCTCGCGGGCCGCGCGGTGAAGCAGAACTGCGCGTCGATTGCGCCGGGCAACCCGCTGGAGCCGATTCCGGTTCCGCCGCAGCAGGACTGACGCCGGCGTCGCGTCCAGCCAGAGGCAGACGAACCCGGAACACGGTGCGACCGCCACCCGATTCGGCGTCCACCGAGCCGTGGTGCGCACCGACGATCGATGCGACGATCGCCAGCCCCAGCCCGGTGCTCTCGGAGCCGGAGGTGCGGGCCTTGTCGGCGCGGACGAACCTGTCGAACAGGTGCGGCAGTAACTCCGGGTCGATATCGGGCCCGTCGTCGGCCACCGCAAGCTCGGCGCGGCGGGGTTCCGTTCCATCCGACCGTGTGCATATGCCGACGGTGACCGTCGTACCCGCGGGCGTATGCACCCGAGCGTTCTTCAGCAGGTTGCTGACCAGTTGGTACAGCCGGTCCGAGTCGCCGCGAACCCACACCGGCGCGCCGGGCAGCTCGGTCACCCAGCGATGCTCCGGCCCGGCGGCGGCCGCGTCGTTGACGGCGTGGCTGACCAGGTCGGCCAGGTCGACGTCGTCGACCCGGAGATCCTGGCCCTCACCAAGCCGGGACAGCAGCAGCAACTCGTCGACCAGCGAGGCCATCCGCTGCGCTTCGGATTCGATGCGGGCCAGTGCGTACTCGGTGGTGGGCGGCAGTGCCGAACTGTCCTGGCGGGTGAGTTCGGCGTAGCCCTTGATCGACGCGAGCGGCGTGCGCAACTCGTGGCTGGCGTCGCTGATGAACTGGCGCATCCGCCGGTCGGCCTCGGCGCGATACGCTAGCGCACGATCGACATTGTCCAGCAATCGGTTCAGCGTGTCTCCAACGACACCCACCTCGTTCTCCGGGTCGGTGTCGTCGGCCCGCATCCTCGCGGTGATCCGGTCATCACCGTCGATCAGCGGCATGTTGGCAACCGCGGCCGCGGTCGCGGCCACCCGCCGCAGCGGCCGGAGCGCGTAGCTCACCAGCGCAACGGTGAGCGCGGCGGTGATCAGCAGCGCAATGGTGAAAAGTAGTGTCGCACTGATAATCCGGTGTTTGACCGTCCGGTTTGCGAGTTTCAGGGAAACCCCGACCACCAGTCGGTCGCCGTTGTCTATGTCGTCGGTGTCCATCCGGTAGGAGCCGAGGCTCGCCAATTCCATGTTGCGCGGTGGGCCGTCCTGCCACGGTTCCGCGGCGATGGCGGCGATCACGTCGGCGGGGGCGGGGCGCGGCTCGTCTTCTGCGTAGAAGACCGCTGTGCCGACGACCCGGCCGCCGTGCAGCACCGCGATGACGTTTCCGGGCTCCTGCTCGGTGAACCCCAGCAGTGCCCGTGCGGTGGCGGCTGCGTCGGGGTGTGCCGCGGCGGCTGCACTGCTGCGATACCGGGCGAATGCATGGTTGAGCGCGTGCAGCGATTCGGAGACGTCCGCATCGTTCATCGCCGTCACATACGTGCGCAGGTTCAGCACCGACACCAACCCGACGGCGATGAAAGCCACCGTGACGACGGTCGAAACTCCCAGCACCAGCTGCCGCCGCAGGGAACGCGGACGCCACCAGCCGGTAGACCGGGTCCGGGTCATTGCGCCGGCTGCAGCAGGTATCCGACGCCCCGCACGGTGTGGATCATCGGCTCGCGGTCGGTGTCGATCTTCTTGCGCAGGTAGGAGATGTACAGATCGACGATGCTGGTTTTCCCGGCGAAGTCGTAGTTCCATACCCGGTCCAGAATCTCGGTGCGGGTCAGCGCCCGTTGCGGATTGCGCATCAGGAAGCGCAACAATTCGAATTCGGTGGTGGTCAGCGACACCGGCTCGCCGGCGCGGCTGACCTGCCGGCTGGCCCCGTGCAGGGTGAGGTCGCCGACCGTCAGCACCTCGTCTATCGGCGGGGTCAGCTGGCTGGACCGGCGCAACAGGCCGCGCAGCCGGGCCACCAATTCCTCCAGGCTGAACGGTTTGGTCATGTAGTCGTCGGCGCCCGCGGTCAGGCCGGTGACCCTGTCCATCACCGAATCTCGCGCGGTGAGAAACAGTGCGGGCGTGTACGCGTCGGACTCCCTGACCCGTTGCAGAATGCTCAGGCCGTCCACATCGGGCAACATGATGTCGAGCACCAGCACGTCGGGCCCGACTTTTTCGAATTTCGCGACCGCCTCCCGCCCGTTGTGGGCGACGTCGACCTGCCAGCCCTCGTAGTGCAGTGCCATCTTGACCAGATTGGTCAGGGCGGGCTCGTCATCGACAAGGAGGACGCGGATCGGCGACCCGTCGGCCCGGGTGATCCGCGGTAGCTGCCCCAGGATCGCCTTGCGCGGGTGTGCAGCACGCTGGTGGTCGGGCATCGCGGTCATGTTGCCGCATTCTCTCGCGAACATCCGGCGCTGTCACTCGACTCATAGAGTTCTCAAATATAACGGCCGGTCCGCGCGGGCCGGCACAGATATGCGTTCTCTATGAGTGAGCCCGACTGGGTTGCCCGCTTGTGCCCCGCAAAATTACGGTCGAACTCACCAGTTGGCTCGATAAGGGATGTGACGTGCAGTCCGATTATTGAAAAGCACTTGGCGAGAACACGTTTGGACCGGTCAACGCATCGCCGGCAACCGATCCGTCAAGTGACATTCGACGGATTTCGGATGGCGAATTATGTACGCGCAGCGGAGTTCCGCTGCTGCCAGGGGTTAGGGCGAAACCATGTCTTTCGTGACGACGCAGCCGGACGCACTTGCTGCGGCCGCCGGTGACCTGCAGGGGATCGGTACGGCGGTGCAGGCGCAGACCGCAGCTATGGCCGGCCGGACCACCGTCGTGGCGCCGCCGGCGTCCGATGTGGTCTCGGCGCTGACCGCAGCGCAGTTCAACGCACATGGCACTCAGTTCCAGACGGTCGCCGCGCAGGCGGCGGCCATTCACCAGATGTTTGTGGCCGCGCTGAGCGGCAGTGCGACCTGCTATGCCGCCGCCGAAGCGACGAATGCCGTCGCGGCCGGCTGATCGGCCGGAGGCAGGCGAATGGATTTTGCAGCGCTACCACCGGAGATCAACTCTGCGCTGATGTACGCCGGGGCCGGCTCGGGTCCGATCCTGGCCGCCGCGGCGGACTGGGACAAGATGGCCGTCGAAGCGGAGACGGCGGCCGGGGCATACCAGTCGGTGATCGACGGCCTGCTCGGCGAGTCGTGGCAGGGGCCGGCGTCGGTGTCGATGGCCTCCGCTGCGCTGCCGTATGTGGCCTGGATGAATGCCACTGCCGCACAGTGCGAGCAGACAGCGACCCAGGCCAAGGCGGCGGCGGCCGCGTACGAGACCGCGTTTGCGATGACGGTGCCGCCGTCGGCGATCGCGGCGAACCGGGCACAGCTGGCGGCATTGGTGGCGACGAATTTCTTCGGCCAGAACACGCCCGCGATCATGGCCAACCAGGCCCACTACGGCGAGATGTGGGCGCAGGACGCGGCGGCCATGTACAGCTACGCCGGTGGCGCGGCAGCAGCGACGGCGCTGACGCCGTTCACCGCACCGAAGGATGTCGCCAATCCGGCCGGCCCGGGCAATCAGTCCGCCGCGGTGGCGCAGTCCGCCGGCACGGCTGCGGCCACCAAAACCCAGTCGGTGCTGTCCCAGCTGGCCGCCACCGTGCCGCAGACGCTACAGGGAATGTCCCAGCCGTTGCCGGTCGCAACCGCGGGGTCCGGTCAGCTGGCCGGAGCCGCCGGGGCCGCCGCGGCCGGCGCATCCGGAAGCGCAGTGTCGCCAGGTCTGGCAATCGACATCGTGGCCACGATCTTCGAGCTGTTCACCGTGGGCCCCTTCGGCACGGTCAGCCTGGGCGGTGCATTCGGCGGCCTGGCACTCACCTTGGGCGAACTCGCGTTCCCCGAAGAGGCGGCAGGTCTGGGCGCCCTGGGTGGCCTGGCGCTGATCGATGACTATGGTTCGGCCGGTGGTCTGGGCGGTTTGGTCCCCCTGGGTGGTTTCGGATCGATGGGCGGCATGGGCGGCGCCGGTGGGGTCGGTGCGACGTGGGCGAGCATGGGCAAGGCGGCGTCGTTGGGTTCGCTGTCGGTGCCGCAGGGATGGGCTGCCGCAGCGCCGTCGGCGATGCGCGAGGTTTCGCTGGTGTCGGCCGGATCCGGTGCGGCGGCCGCACCGGTGGCGGCCGCCGGCGGAACCGAAGCCCGTCTCGCGGAGATGGCCCTGGCGAGCATGGCCGGCCGCGCCACGGCGGGAACGGCTGACCGAGGTGGTCGCGACCGGGCGAAGGTCAGCACACCCAAACGCTCGGCGGCAGCGCTCCCACCGGACGATCCGACCACGCCGGACGGGCCGGTGACGGCAATCGAAATCGTCGCCGAACTGCGCGGACTTGCCGAACTGCGCGACTCCGGGGTCCTGACCGCGGATGAATTCGACAAACAACGGGAGCGACTTATCGATGGCCTCATTGCCGGGTGAATTTTGTGCCGGTGCCGGCCCCGCGACGGCACGCATCCTGGGTTTGCTTCCCGTCACGGGGGCGGCCGGATGAATTTTGCCGCAGTCCCGCCGGAGGTCAACTCCGCGCTGATGTACTCCGGACCGGGTTCGGGCTCGATCGTCGCCGCGGCGGCGGCCTGGGATGCGATGGCGGCCGAATTGGAGTCGGCCGCGGGCCAATATCAAACCGTGATCGCCAGGCTGGCCGATGAATCATGGCGCGGGCCCGCGTCGGTGTCGATGGCGGCCGCGGCGGCCTCGTACGTGCAGTGGATGCGGACCACCGCCGCACAGGTCCGGCAGGCCGGCACCCAGGCCAAAGCGGCGGCTGAGGCGTATGAGAACGCCTTCGCGATGACGGTGCCCCCGCCGGTGATCGCGGCCAACCGCGCGCGGCTGGCCAGGTTGATGGCAACCAACATTTTTGGCCAGAACACACCGGCGATCGCGGCTACCGAAGCTCTCTACAGTGCAATGTGGGCGCAGGACGCCGCCGCGATGTACGGCTACGCCGGGAGCGCGGCAGCGGCCACGAAATTGACGTCGTTCACCCCGCCGAAGCAGAACACCAATCCGGGTGGACCGGGCAACCAGGCGGCTTCGGTGATGCAGACGGCCGCCACGTCGGCCGGCAGTCAAGCGCACACGGCGGCGTCGCAGCTTGCCGCCGTGCCGCAGGCACTGCACGGACTTGCGCAACCGGTAGCGGCGACGGCGACGGGGGCCGCCCCGGCCTACGAAGGCGCAGGGGCGCCGGGCCTGGTGCTCGACCTGTTCGGCGCGGGTCTCGAGGTGGGGAGCTTTGCTCCGTTTGAGGGCGGCGGAATGGGTCTCGAGTTCGGCGGCTTAGCCATCGAGGCGGCTTCACTCGGCCCGTTTGCCGGAGGTTTCAGCGGTCTGGGTGCTCTGGGCGAACTGGGTCTGATGGGTCAATTCGGTTCCGCCGGCGGTGTCAGTGGTGCGATTCCTTCGGGTGCGCTGGCGAGTTTTGGCGGAGCAGGTGGCGCCGGCGCCACATGGGCGAGTGTGGGCAAGGCGGCGTCGTTGGGCTCGTTGTCGGTGCCGCAGGCGTGGGCTGCGGTCGCGCCGTCGGCGATGCGCGAGGTCGTGCGTGAGGTCGTGCTGATACCCGCTGAGTCCAGTGCGGCGGCGGCGTCGGCGGTTGCGGCGGGTGGTTCTGGAGCCCCGTTCGCCGAGCTGGCCCTGGCGGGTACGGCCGCCCGCGCGATCACCGGTGCGACTGGCCGGGGCGGGCGAGAACAGGCGAGGACCACAGCCCCTCGGCGCTCCGTGGAGCCGCCGCCTCCGGAGGGTACGGCGATGCCGGACCGCGTGGTGGCCGGAATCGGCATCGTCGGCAAGCTTCGCGCCCTCGTCCAACTGCGGGACTCCGGGATCCTGACTCAAGAGAAGTTCGAGCAGCAGAAACAGCGTCTGCTGGAGAGATAGCGGGCGGCCATCGATCCACCGGGATCAATAGTGGTTTGCTGAACTTCCGGATCAGCGTCGGCGAACTTTTGCATTCGCACATCCTGACCAGCGAGTTACGCGTCGTTAGCGTCGAGTTTTCGCTAGGTCTCCACGTTGCTAACCGAGGTGGCGGGTGGTTACCTTGGTGAACCGTCCAGCGGTCATGGTGAGCACCGAGGATCGGCGGGGGAGGAGCGCGATGTTCGCGACCGACAGCCCGGCGGTGGCGGTGCCACGGTCGCGGCGACGCACCCTGACTCGTTCCGCGCTGTTGGGTGCCGTTTTCATCACCCCCGCGTTCGTCGCACGCGGATTCGGGCTGCACCTGGATCCGGTTGCCGCGCTGCTGATTTACGGCGGTGCCGTGGTGGGAGCCAGCTTCCTGCTCGCGTGGGCGGCCGAAGCCGCCCAGATCGATGTGTCCGGCGGCCTGGCCATCGCACTGATCGCGCTGATCGCGGTGCTGCCCGAATACGCCGTCGACCTGTACTACGCCTACGTGTCCGGTCACGCGCCCGAGTACACCCAGTACGCGGCGGCAAACATGACCGGATCCAACCGGCTGCTGCTGGGTCTGGGCTGGCCGGTCGTGGTGCTGGTCAGCCTGCTGGTCGCCCGCAAGCGCACCGGCACCAGGGCCGCGGCGCTGGAACTGGAGCCGGCCAACCGGGTCGAACTGGGGTTTCTGCTGATCGCCGGTCTCGTCGCGTTCGTGATGCCGGTGACCGGCCAGATCCATCTGACGCTGGCCGTGGTGCTGCTGGGCTGGTTCTTCTTCTACCTGTACAAGGTCAGCCACGGCGAGGTGGAGGAGCCGGACCTGATCGGCACCGCCGCCGCCATCGGCGAGTTGCCGGTGCGATTCCGCCGCGGCGTCGTCGCCGCCCTGTTCGTGGTGGCGGCCACGGTGATCGTGGCCTGCGCCGAGCCGTTCGCCGACAATCTCGTCGAAGCCGGCACCGAACTCGGCATCGACCGGTTCCTGCTGGTGCAGTGGCTGGCCCCGCTCGCGTCCGAGGCGCCGGAGTTCATCATCGCCACCATCTTCGCCAGCCGCGGCAAGGGCGCCGCCGCGATCGCCACGCTGATCTCGTCCAAGGTCAACCAATGGACCCTGCTGATCGGGTCGCTGCCGGTGGCCCGCCTCCTCGGCGGCGGGCAGGCGACGCTGCCACTCGACGACCGCCAGGTCGAGGAAGTGCTGCTGACCGCCTGCCAGGCGCTGATGGGCGTCGCGCTGATCCTGGGGCTGCGATTCCACCGGGCGACCGCCTGGACGCTGTTCGCATTGTTCGCGATCCAGTTTCCGATCACCTCCACCCACGGGCGGCTGATCATCTGCGCTGTCTACACCCTGGTGACCGTCGGTGGGCTGCTCGCCAACCGTAGCCACCTACTCGAAACGGTGCAGGCGCCGTTCGTCGGGCGAACCATCCGGCACGGCGGGCAACCCCAGCAGGCGAAGACCGCGCCTACCGAGTGAGCCCGTTCGCGGTGACGGGGTAGTCACCCACTGATTCGGTCCTGTTGCGGACCGAATGCCGTGGCGAGGGTCTCGGCGAGTTCGCGGTTGAAGTCCGGATAGGCCTCCACCTGACTGAAGTGCCCGGTCGGCAGCGTGACCCGGTGGTGCGCCACGCCCGCATGGCGCAGGGTCTCCACGATGCGATCGGCCTGGACGGCCGGCGTCAGGTCGTCGTTTTCGCCAGCGACTACCGTGACGGGGCCGGACAGGCTGGCCGCCGTCCCCTTGATGTCCAGATCGGCCAGCAGGAAACCGAATTTCGATCGCGCCCGCACCGGGCAGGAGCGCACGACGTTGAAGCCGAAGTCGACAGTGTCACCGGTGGCGGCCAGGCTCATCACCTGCCGGCGGAACACCCACTTCATCGGCCGGACCGGCGGGATGACGGCCGGTGTGCCCAGCGCCAGCCGACCGAGCCAATGCGGCAGCCGCAGCCGGCCGCGGTTGAACCCGGGCACCAGCGTGGTCTGGGCGATCAGGTCGCCGTCGGCGGTATTGGTGATGACCACGGCCGCCGTGCGGTCGGCGGCGTGCTGCGGATAGCGGGCGGCCCAGGCCTGAATGGTCATCCCGCCGAGGCTGTGGCCGACCAGTACCGCCCGCTGTGCGGGCCCCTGGACGGCCGCCAGGACGGTTTGCAGGTCGTCGGCCAGCAGGTCGGTGGTGAGTCGGCTGCGGCCCAGTTCGCTCTCGCCGTGGCCGCGATGGTCGTAGGCGACCACCCGGTATTTGTCCGCGAAGGCGTTGATCTGCGGATTCCAGTTCTCCAGACAGCAGGTCCAGCCGTGCACCAAGACTATGAGCTCGCCGTCCGCGGGCCCGTATGCGTGTACTCGCAACCTCGTGCCGTCGGCGGTGGTCACCGGCACCACTTCGCACGGCGCGGTTGGCGTGTTGAACGCCGCGGTGGCATAGGGCCGGGTGCGCAACGCCGCCCGGCGGGCCCGCCGCCGATCACGCCGTCGTTGAACGAAAGCCGTTGTCACGCGGGCCGTCCCTTCAGTTGTCGGCGCATGTTTCGCCGGGTCGATCAGCCGTTGCCGAACGCATCTGTGCTCGCCCCGACCACCGACAGTAGGAATCGCGGTCGCCGAATGTCAATACCGCCGGTACTGGGTATCGGGTTGGCTCGGGGGATCAGGCGTCGCCGGTGCTGCCCGACCGGGTCAGCGCGACGACGGGGATGACCCGCTCGGTACGGGCCTGGTAGTCAGCGAAGCCCGGATACCGCTCGGCTTGCACGGCATAGAGGTGGTCGTGTTCTTCTCCGGTCAGCTCGGTGCCGGTGACCGGGTACTTGTCGGTGCCGACCTCGACCACCGCGGAGGGGTTCGCGCGCAGATTGTGATACCAGCTCGGGTGGGTGTCCTTGCCGGCGTTGGAGGCGAAGACGATAAGCCGCTCGCCGTCGGGCAGATACATCATTGGGCTGGTTCGCGGCTGCCCGGACTTGGCTCCGGTGGTGGTCAGTAGCAGCACCGGTGCGCCTTCGAACGGGCCGCCGAGCTTGCCGCCCCGGCTCCGGAACTCGGCGATGTTGCGTTCGTTGAAGCTCAGGACCTGTTGCTTGTCCGCCATGTCCATGATCGGGAGAACCTTTCCGCCGAGTGGTCGGTGTTTGACCGGATCCGCCTGTCGGGCCGTCGAGCGGCCTTGGCACACTATCTCGTATGGCACAGATAACTTTGCATGGAAATCCGGTTTCAACGTCGGGGGAGCTGCCCGCGGTGGGGGCTGCCGCACCGGCATTCTCTCTGGTCGGCACGGACCTCGGCGCGGTCGACAGTGGCCAGTACGCCGGTAAGGCGGTGCTGCTGAACATCTTCCCGTCCATCGACACCCCGGTGTGCGCGACCAGCGTGCGGACCTTCAACGAGCGGGCCGCCGCGAGCGGCATCGCCGTGCTGTGTGTGTCGAACGATCTGCCGTTCGCGCAGAAGCGGTTCTGTGGCGCGGAGGGTATCGACAACGTGACCTCGGCGTCGGGATTCCGCGACAGCTTCGGCAAGGACTACGGCGTGACGATCACCGACGGCCCGATGGCCGGCCTG
>DASTNJ010000028.1:0-6101 GCA_035721065.1 Mycobacterium sp. | reverse complement strand
GCGATTCTCCGACGTGTCGTCGCGCGTCTTCGGCACCCCGCACGACGTCGACGTCGGCGCGCTGTGCCGCGCCTACCACGTCGACGCGGACCAGATCGAGGTCGGCGAACTGGCCTCGGCACTCGACGAGCCGGGTACCGGCATGCGGGTGCTGGAGGTCAAAGCAGACCGGTCGTCGCTGCGTGCGCTGCACGCCGCGATCAAGGCCGCCATATGAGCGCACCCAGCGCCCTGATGTTCTGGAAATCGCCGAAAGCATTGCTGAACATCCTGATTCACGGACGAAGCGATGTCGTCCCGAACACCCCGGTGCGGCGCATTCTGCGACGGGTCCGGATCGGGGTGCTGGTCACCGCGTGTGTGATCACGCTGCAGTCGGTCCTGCTGGTGGCCGGCGCGTGGCGCAACGACATTGCCATCGGGCGGGACATGGGCGTCGCGGCGGCCGAGGTGCTCAGCGCCAGCCCCCGGCGGTCCACGATCGAGTTCGTCACCCCGGAGCGGATCACTTACCGCCCGCAGCTCGGTGTGCTTTACCCGTCCGAATTGTCCACCGGCATGCGAATTTACGTCGAATACGACCGCAAGGATCCCGACCTGGTCCGGGTGCAGCACCGCACCGCCGCGCTGGCGATCATCCCGGCCGGGTCGATCGCGGTGCTGGGCTGGCTAATCGCCGCCGCCGTGTTGGCCGGCCTGGCCGTCGCCGAGCGACGGATTTCGGCGCGCTGATCGCCGCTCGGTGTTGGCTATCGGTCGGTTATTGCGCCGAAACGGTGTCCAGCCATCCGGGCTCGTCGGTGTCCACCACCGTGCGGGCGTTCAGATCGTAAACCGTTGGGGTGCTGGGCTTCTGCGGGTTCGCCTGCTTGAGCAGATCCCGGTTGATCGCGTTCATCGCGGTGGTGTCGATGTTTTCCGGGCCTGGCTCCCCACTGGCGATCCGGTCGGCCACCGGGCCGGGTACGCCGCTTTCCCGGGCCATCGCCGCGATGTCGTCGGCCGACGGGCCGTCTCCGGTGCTGTCCTGCCGGCGGTACACGTCACCGACGAAGCTCTGATAGATGACCGGGTTGGTGGCCGGGTCGGCGGCCAGGATCAGCGCGTCGGCCAATCTCGCTGAGGCGTCGTTGTGCCGCCGGTCGTCGAGGAACGTCAGCCACCGGTAGGTCACCGCCACCCGACCGCTGGCGATCCCGCCGATCAGCTGCGCGTTGGACGCGTCCTCGAACTCCGCGCAGTGCGGGCACTGCGGTTCGCAGAAGATCTCCAGCCGCACCGGGGCGTCGGCGGACCCCAGGACGACGCCGTAGCCGTCGCCGGTCCGGACGGTCTGCGGCGCGTCGGCCCCGGCCGGAGGCGACGTCAGTGGACCCGCCAGACCCGCCAGACCCAGCGCAAGTGCTGCTACCGCACCCCATCGGTGCCACACGGCCGTCCTCCTCCTGCTGTCGTCGGGCAACCCTACCTTCGGTAGCGTCGGCCTGATGAGTCGCGCGAGCCTGGACAAGGACCCCCATGCGGTGGCGTCGATGTTCGACGGTGTGGCTCGCCGCTACGACCTGACCAACACAGTGCTGTCGCTGGGCCGGGATCGCTCCTGGCGCCGCGCCACCCGGTCTGCGCTGCAGCTGCGGGCCGGCGAGCAGGTGCTGGACCTGGCCGCCGGCACCGCGGTGTCCACGGTCGAGCTGGCGCGCTCCGGCGCCTGGTGCGTGGCGGCCGACTTCTCGGTGGGCATGCTGGCGGCGGGCAGCAGGCGCGACGTGCCGAAGGTGGTCGCCGACGCGACCCGGCTGCCGTTCGGCGACGGTGTGTTCGACGCGGTCACGATCAGTTTCGGGCTGCGCAACGTGGTCGACCACGCCGCGGCACTGCGTGAGATGGCCCGGGTGACCCGGCCCGGCGGCCGACTGGCGGTCTGCGAGTTCTCCACCCCGACCGTCCCGGCGTTCGCCACCGGCTACAAGGAGTACCTGATGCGGGCGCTGCCGGCGGTGGCCCGCGCGGTGTCTTCCAACCCGGAGGCCTACGTCTACCTGGCGGAGTCGATCCGGGCCTGGCCTGCCCAGGCGGAGTTGGCCGACCAGATAACCCGGGCCGGCTGGTCGCAGGTGCACTGGCGCAACTTGACTGGCGGCATCGTCGCGCTGCACACCGGCCGGAAGCCGCGCGGGAGCGACTGAGCCGTGGGCGACCTGATCATCACCGACCTGGTCATCGAGTACGCGGTCAGCGGCGCGGAACCGGTGCGCCCCATCGACGGCCTGAATCTGCAGGTCGGTTCCGGATCGCTGGTGGTGCTGCTCGGCCCCAGCGGGTGCGGCAAGACCACGCTGCTGTCCTGCCTGGGCGGCATCCTCAGCCCGACCAGCGGTTCGATCCACTTCGGTGCCGTCGAGGTCAACGCGCTGTCGCGCAGTCAGCTGACCGAGTACCGGCGCCGCCAGGTGGGTATCGTCTTCCAGTCGTTCAACCTGGTGGCCAGCCTGACCGCACTGGAGAACGTGATGGTGCCGATGTGGGCGGCCGGCTGGTCGATGTGGGAGTCCCAACAGCGTGCCCACGATTTGCTGACCAGCGTCGGCCTGCACGACCGCGTGAAGCACCACCCCGGCCACCTCAGCGGCGGCCAGCAGCAGCGGGTGGCGGTGGCCCGGGCGCTCGCGCTGGACCCGCCGCTGATCCTGGCCGACGAACCCACCGCGCAGCTGGACTTCGTTCGCGCCGCCGAGGTGCTGCAGCTGCTCCGGGAGGCGGCGGCCGGCGACCGCATCGTCGTGGTGTCCACCCACGACACCCGGATCCTGCCGCTGGCCGACCTGGTGGTCCAGCTCTCGCCGTCGTTCACGCCGGCCCCGCAACAGCAGCAGGTCCAGGAGGTGCTGGTGGCCTCACGCGGGTCGGCGTTGCTCGACCACGGCAGCGTCGAGGACCTGATCTATATCGTCGCCGACGGCGAGGTGGAGATCGTGCCCGGATCTGCCGGCGCGGACCCCGGGCTGCTCAAGATCGGCACGCCCGGCGACTACGCCGGCCAGGTCGGGTCGCTGCTGCACATTCCGCGCGGCTCCACGGTGCGTCCGCGCGGCGAGGCGACGCTGGTCAGCTACACCGTGGAGGCGTTCCACAAGCAGTTCGGGGCGCCATCCGGCGTTCCGCCGCCTGGCGCCGTGCCGCCCGGCGCCGTGCAGCCCGGCGCCGTGCAGCTCATCCCGCCGCTCAGCGTCCCGCCGTCAACCAGCCCGACCCGGCCGCTCGGCACCCCGCACCCGGACGGCCCGACCCGGCCGCTCGGCGTCCCGCACCCGGACGGCCCAACCCAGCCGATCAGCTGAACGGCGGCCGGCGATCCAGCAGCCGGGATACCCGCCCGCCGCCGCGCCAGGCGCGCGCCACCGCGTCGGCGTCGTCGTCGGTGACCAGGTTGGCCATCACCCGCACCGCGATCCGCATCAGCAGTGCCGAGCGCATCGCCACCGGGCCGGTGGCGGGCAGGAACCGCGGAAACGTCAGCAGCAGCGCCAGCCGGCGGGCCACCGAGAAACCCCGCGCGTAATGGCTCTGCAGCATCGCCGGCCACTCCCGCGTCAGGTCGGCTGACGGCCCGGCCGAGCCCAGTAGCTGCACGGCCAGCCGGCCGGTCTCCAGCCCGTAGTCGATGCCCTCGCCGTTCAGCGGATTGACGCACGCAGCGGCGTCGCCGATCAGCATCCAGTTTTTCCCGGCCACTCCCGACACCGCGCCCCCCATCGGCAGCAGCGCGCTGGCCACGGCACGCGGAGCGGCCTCGGAATCGCCGAAGCCCCACTCGTCGCGGCGCAGGTCGGCGTAGTAGCTCAGCAGCGGCCGCAGCGACAGGTCGGCGGGCCGCCTGGTGGTGGCCAGCGCACCCACGCCGATGTTCACCTGGCCGTTGCCCAGCGGAAAGATCCAGCCGTAGCCGGGCAGCAGCGTGCCGTCGGGGGAGCGCAGCTCCAGGTGCGAAGTCAGCCACGGCTCGTCGCTGCGCGGCGAGGCCAGATACCCGCGGGCAGCGATGCCGTACACGGTGCCCTGATGCCACTGGCGGCCCAGCACCCGGCCCAGCGGCGAGCGGGCGCCGTCGGCCACGATCAACCGTCCGCAGCGCACTTCGGCGCCGCCGGCCAGCACCACCGCCCGCACCCGGCCGGCCGGGTCATGGTGCACGCCGACGGTCTTGCGGCCGAGCAGCATCCGCGCACCGGAGTCCTCGGCCACCTTGCGGATTCGCTCGTCGAGCTCGGTACGCGGCGCCGCGCTGCCGGTCGACGGAAACGATGGGCCCGGCCAGTCCACCTGCAGGTCGCCGCCGAATCCGGCCATCCGCAGGCCCCGATGGCGGATACGGGCGTCCAGCCAGTCGCGCAACCCGAGGCGCTCCAGCTCCGCGACCGCGCGCGGCGTCAGCCCGTCGCCGCAGGCCTTGTCCCGGGGGAACCCGACGGCGTCGATCACCAGCACGTCCTGGCCGGCTCTTGCGGCCCAGGCTGCCGCGGCGGATCCGGCGGGCCCGGCGCCCACCACCACCACATCAGCCCCCAGACCAGCACCAGCGTTCACGTCCACCAGTATGTTGGAGCGGTGAGCACACCGGCGACTGTGGTGGCGGGCCTGGACCTGGGCAACGTCGGTGACCCGGCGTTCGCCGCCGGTGTCAGCGACGGGGTGGCGCGCATCGAGCAGCTGATGGACACCGAATTGCGCGGCGGCGATGCGCTGATGACCGAGGCGGTCACGCACCTGTTCGAGGCCGGCGGCAAACGGTTCCGGCCGCTGTTCACCGTGCTGTCGGCCCAGTTGGGGCCGGAGCCGGACGCCTGGCAGGTGACCGTGGCCGGCGCGGTCATCGAATTGGTGCACTTGGCCACGCTGTACCACGACGACGTGATGGACGAGGCGCAGCTGCGCCGCGGCGCGCCCAGCGCCAACGCCCGGTGGGGCAACAACATCGCGATCCTGGCCGGCGACTACCTGTTCGCGACGGCGTCGCGGCTGGTTTCCCGGCTCGGGCCGGAGGCGGTGCGGATCATCGCCGAGACGTTCGCCCAGCTGGTCACCGGCCAGATGCGGGAGACCCGCGGCGCCGCGCAGCACATCGACCAGGTCGAGCACTATCTGAAGGTGGTGTATGAGAAGACGGCCTGCCTGATCTCGGCGTCCGGGCGGTTCGGCGCGACGTTCTCCGGCGCCGGCCCCGAGCAGATCGAGCGACTTGCCCGGCTGGGCGGCATCGTCGGCACGGCGTTTCAGATCTCCGACGACATCATCGACATCGACGGCGACCCGGACAAGTCCGGCAAACTGCCCGGCACCGACCTGCGCGAAGGAGTGCACACGCTGCCGGTGCTCTACGCACTGCGGGATACCGGGGCCGGCGCCGACCGGCTGCGTACGCTGCTGGCCGGGCCGGTCGACGACGACGCCGTGCTGGCCGAGGCGCTGACCCTGCTGCGGGAATCACCGGGCATGGCCAAGGCCAAGGAGACCGTCGCGGGCTATGCCGAGCAGGCCCGCGCCGAACTGGCCGCACTGCCCGCCGGCGCCGGCCGCTCCGCGCTGGCCGGGCTGGTCGACTACACCATCAATCGGCACGGCTGACGCTGGCTTTCGGGGAACGTCGGTGTTGTCTCCGGCGTTTAATGGGCAGCACGTTCCAAGGAGGAAGTTGATGACCTGGCACCCGCACCACAACACGGTCAAGACGTTTGCGTTGCTGGTTGGCATGTCGACGCTGATCGTGCTGGTCGGCGGGATGTTCGGCCGGTCGGCGCTGTTTCTGTCGGTGCTGTTCGCGATCGGGATGAACGTCTACACCTACTTCAACAGCGACAAACTGGCGCTGCGCGCCATGCACGCCCAGCCGGTCACCGAGGTGCAGGCGCCGGCGATGTACAAGATCGTCCGCGAGCTGGCCACCACCGCGCACCAGCCGATGCCGCGGCTGTTCATCAGCGACACCGACGCGCCCAACGCGTTCGCCACCGGTCGCAACCCGCGCAACGCCGCGGTGTGCTGCACCAGTGGGATTCTGCGCATCCTCGACGAGCGGGAACTGCGCGCGGTGCTGGGCCACGAGT
>DASTNJ010000027.1:0-2786 GCA_035721065.1 Mycobacterium sp. | reverse complement strand
AAGACGATGCTGGTGGCGACGCCGCGCTGCTCGTACAGGTCGAGTATCGCGTCGGTCAGGAAACGCCCGCCGCTGCGCTGCCGCTCGTCGAAAAATGCGGTGAGTTTCAAACAATCCTGGTTCACCGGCCCGCCGCCCCGGCGCCGCGCCTGCCACGCAGATAGCTCATCAGCAGATCTTCTGCGCGGTGATACTGCAGTGAATCCACCCACAGCCGCTTCGCCGTCGGCCGGCCCAGGCGCGCCGATCGACCACCCGGCGTGGCCGCATAGCCGCCGATGTCGGCGTCGGCAAGCAGCGCCAGGATCGGGTCGGCATCACCAGGTTCGACATCAGCCAGCTCGGCCCAGGTACTGGCCCAAACCCCGTTGTCCATGCCGCCGGGCGG
This sequence comes from Mycobacterium sp., assembly GCA_035721065.1. Taxonomy (GTDB): domain Bacteria; phylum Actinomycetota; class Actinomycetes; order Mycobacteriales; family Mycobacteriaceae; genus Mycobacterium. Next base: position 2,398 of record DASTNJ010000027.1, on the reverse strand, counting down.
CAGCCAGAACATGATGTCGAACTGGGCGGGATCAATCGGCCGCCACGGTGAACTCACGGCTCCATGATGCTGCGCCGAGGACGGTTTGCCAACGCGATTGCTTGCGTCAATGTGATCGTGGTGCAACAATTTCGAAAATAGGCGATGAAGCTCGCCGTTAACCGCCACACCAGGCTGATGGCTTCTACCAGTGTTTCACTGACGGTAGAGGCGGTGAATGCCCGGTGGTGTGCCAGCCAATCGGGACCCTTGTCAACGTCGCCGGCCGTGGGCCGCCGCGACGGCGACCGACACTTTCGCACCTCGGTCGAACCTGCGCTATCGCTCCAATCATCGTATTCGACAGCAACTTTCACGATGGGAAAATCAGATGTCTTACGTAACGACCGACCCGGAATCGTTGCTGGCGGCGGCTAGCAGCCTCAGCGGCCTCGGCTCGGCAATGAGCGCCCAGAACGCCGCCGCTGCCGTCCCCACCACCGGCGTCGTTCCCGCCGCGGCCGACGAGGTGTCGGCACTCATCGCGGCCCAGTTCGCCGCTCACGCCGAGCTGTACCAGGCCGTCAGCGCTCGAGCAATGGCAGTTCACCAGCTGTTCGCCAGCACCCTTCAGGCCAGTGCGGGATCCTATGCCGCCACCGAGGCCGCCAACGCCATCGGGACCAGCTGACCGGCGATTGCCGATGCTGGATTTCGCTGCTCTGCCACCGGAAATCAACTCCGGCCGAATGTATCTCGGTCCGGGATCGGGGCCGATGATCGCCGCGGGGGCAGCCTGGGACGCGCTCGCTGCGGAATTGTCGATCACCGCTACCGGATGGGGGTCGGTCATCTCGGAACTGACCGGTCACCGGTGGCTGAGACCGGCGTCGGTGGCGATGGCCGGCGCGGCAGCGTCCCACCTGGTGTGGCTACGCCGGACCGCCGAGCAGGCCGGCCAGACCGCCGCTCAGGCCGGGACGGCTGCCGCGGCCTACGAGTTGGCTTTCGCAATGACGGTGCCCCCGCCGGTGATCGCCGCTAACCGCAGTTTGCTCCTCGCGCTGATCGCAACAAATTTCTTCGGGCAGAACAGTGCAGCGATCGCATCCACTGAGATGCACTACGCCGAGATGTGGCTCCAGGACGCCACCGCCATGTACAGCTACGCCGGCTCGTCGGCCGCCGCGCGACAGTTGGCACCTTTCACCGAGCCGCAATCGACCAGCAACCCGGCCGGTCCGACCGCGCAATCCGCTGCGACGCCGACCTCCGCACTGCTGAGCATCGTCGAGCACGTCCCGAACGTCACGAATTCGGTGCGTTCCACCAGCAACGCCGTAACGAGTGGGCGCGGCATCTTCGCCATCAACACCCGACTTGCCTTTCAGGACAGCACGGAATCAGCACCCCGGCCGCTGGCTGTCGGGCTGATCTCGGTGGGGGGCTCACCGCGATCAGCGTCGATCGCCGGGATGGGGTCGGGCCGCGCTGGTGGGGAAATTGTCGGTGCCACCCGGCTGGCTCGTCACCGCGTCCGAGACCCGCACCGCCGCAGCGGTATCGCCAAACCTAGCCACCGGCACCGTCCCGCCGGCCGATTCCCCGCTTGCTCCCGGAAGTGTTTTCAGCCAGTCGGTGCTGGGCACGCTGTCCCGCCACCGAGCCGATACCCCCCGGCACCGGAGCAAACCGATCATCGTGCGCTCCCCGGCCGCCGGGTGGCAGGCAACTGACCCGACACTCGTGCCGTGAACAATGTCGCCGGTCAGCGTCGGCGCCCGAGCGTCATTCCGCGCTCCCCCGCCGCTGGATGACGGCTACCCGGGATGAGCCGGAGCGCGAACCACCAGCGGCACACCGGGGAAGTACGCCGCCATCTCGGTACGCGCCCGGCGCAGCGCGGCGGTGCCGTAGCCCTTCTTGCGGTGTTCGGGGTGGACCCAGATCCGCACGTTCACCTCGCCGTGGGAAAGGTCGCCGAAAACCATCCCGACTTTCCGCTCGCCGTCGATAGCGACGAACAGCGCGGCGTCCTCGTCTTCGACCCGGGCCAGCGCCGCCCGAATCTCGTCGTCGAGACCCGCGGCCGGCCTACCCGACCCGTCAGCGCTGGCGCCGACGTCCGCGGTCCGCTCGGTCAGGATGTCGCGGTCCTGGTTGCCAGCGAACGGCCGCAGCACCAGGGTCTCGCCTAGACTCGCCGGCCGCTCCCCGAAGGTGAAGGTCAGCTGGCTGTTCAGGTCGTCGAGTTCGGCAGCGATCAGGGCGCGAGACTCCTTGGTGAGCTGGTCGAACGACATGCCGATCACCGCTTCGCAGCCCAGATGCGACGTGCCGAGCAGTTCGGCAATCGCCTGGACGGCGGCGCGTCGGTCATCGGCTTCCACGATCACGTCGAGCACTTCGTGGCGACGTT
>DASTNJ010000026.1:0-3494 GCA_035721065.1 Mycobacterium sp. | reverse complement strand
GTGCGAGTCGGCCACCGTCTTGCCGTGCTCGCGGGAGAGCAGTTCGGCCAGTTCGTCGGAGTGCTGGTTGACCAGTTCGATGAAGCGCATCATCACCCGGGCGCGGCGCTGCGGGTTGTGTGCCGCCCAGCCCCGTTGTGCTTCGACTGCCGACGCCACCGCCGCGTCGACGTCGGCCTGGTCGGCCATCGGCAGTTTCGCCTGCACCTCGCCGGTGTTGGGATCGAATACGTCGGCGGTTCGCTGCGAGAGGCCGGCCGTGCGGTGTCCGTCGATGAAGTGCGGAATCTGTGTGGTCATGACTGCCCCGTGAATCTCGAATGCGGCTCGAAGGCGGGCCGAACGGCCCGATGTCAGAATACTAGGATATCCAAGTAAATGCCATCGGATGCCGACGCCCTCGGCACTCAGAGCCCGAGGTCGCCGAGGGCCTGTGCGACCGCGCTCCCGACGACCAGCAGTTCAACGCCGCCGGCCAGCGTGAGCAGGCCGACGTCGGCCGCGATCGGCAAACCGATTGCGTCGAGCGGATGGCCGAGGTTGTCCAGGACCAGGCTGAGGTCGTAGGCGGGCACCGACGTCAGCAGGGCATTGGCGATATCCGCGGTCGGGAGAAGGCTGGCGTAGGCCCCCGACAGTGCCGCGGTGAGCGAGTTGACGAAGTCGGTAAGCGATGCCACCGGGCTTGGCGGCGAGGTCCCGGTATCCGCAACCGCCGTCACCAGGTCGGCCGGGCTCACCGGCGTGGCTGCCGGCTTCGACAGGTCGGTTATGAAGTCCTGGATTCCCTGCCGGGTACCGCTGGCCAACAGCCCCGGCAGCTTCTCGATGTCGTCGAGGCTCGGAAACAGCCCGAACGGGGTGGGCACATTGGCCGGCGCGGTGGAGTAACCGAAGTCGGGGTCGCCATAGCCGAGGTTCACCAGCGCCTTGAGGTCCGGTTGGAGCAGATCGGCCAGCGCATTGCCGACGTGCGGGATCGCCCGCAGCGGGTCTAACAGCGGCAGGTCCGCGGTGGGAATGATGTAGTAGCTGGTTTCGCCTGCGCCCGTGGTAGCCCATGGGATGGCCTGGCCGCCGTCGGCTACCGGCGTCACCTGCTCGGTGCTCAACTTTGCGTAGTTGACGTGGACGAAGATGATGCCGAAAACGGCGTTGAGGTCGGCCAGGAAATCGATCGGGTACCGCGGGAAGTCGGCGAAGCCGTCGTATTCGGCGGTGTACATGATGGTCGGGAAGTCGTTGTCCGGGGTCGCCCCGTAGAAGTTCAGTCCGAGGCTCGGCAGCTGCAAGCCTTCGAAGCGCTCGAGCGCGCCACCGTTGGGGGTCATCTCGTTGCCCATCAGCACAAACCGCAGCGGGATATCACTCGGCGTTCCCGCCGGGTCGAGCTGCCGCATTTCCAGCGACGAGATGATGGCGCTCTGCGAGTAGCCGTAAACCCCGACCGGGATGCCGGCCTGGATGTCGGGTTTGAGTGTGTCGTCGAGAATCGTCAGGCCCTGGGCCGCCGAGGTGTCCAGCGGCAGGCTCTTGACCCCGGTGAGTGGATATAACCCCTCGGGGGTGAACAGGACTTCCGGCACGGTCCCCGGCAGATTGGGCTGCAGGTACAGGCTGTTGACGGCGTCAACGAAGGACTGATCCGGTATCGGCACCCCGCTGGGTCCCATGACCTGCGTGATATCCGGGATCGGCGGCGGGAGTGGCGGCGCGGTCAGCGGGGCGCCGTAGGCGAACGCCGAGTGCAGCGCCGCGGTCAGCGTCAGCAGGCCGACCCCACCGCCCGTCACCAACCCTGCGGTCAGCCACCGGAATCTGTGGTCTGTCATCGTGGCCTCCCAGGTGCAACCGCGCTGGTTCGTATGGCTGGGGGAGCTGTCCGCGGGCCAGCGACGGTATCTAATTTTCTACTCCGCACATCGTCGGGGCCGAGGAAATGCACGGGTCTTTTTAATAGTTGCGGGTCGTTGGCAGCCCCGCCGGGAAATCGGGTAGCCGCATCCAGCGGGGCGATGCCGAATCAGCCCGTAGGCTTTGCGTTATGAAGATCGTCGTCGCGATGGCGACCGGTATCACAGCAATGGTGGCGACTCTCACGATGCTCGGGGCACCCGGCCAGGCCGGCGCTGACCCGGCCGCTCCCGACCCGAACCTGCCCAACATGGCGGCAAACTACTGCCCCGGCGGCCGCGAAGACGGCCCGTTCGTACGCCGCTGCATCGGCACCAAATATCCCGACGGCTCCTACTGGCGGGAAAGCCAATACTCCGTGGCGAATTACTCACCGGACTATCTGGGCGGCCCGGGTCTGCGCTGTGTCATCGACTACGGGCCGATGCGCTATGGATCGGCCACCGTGGCGGCACCGCCGGGCGGCTGCAACGGCGCCGTGTAGCCACCGGGTACCGGGTCAAGTGGTGGGTGTCAACCCCAGCGGCCCGGCCAGCTCGGTCAGCGTCGGCAACAACTGCTTCCAGCCGCCCAGCACCTGAATCGTCACGTGGTCCGCGCCGGCCTGCAGGTGCTCGGCCAGCCGGGCGGTGACGGCGTCCACGGTGCCGTGGGCCACCACCGCGTCGATCAGCCGGTCACTGCCGGGCGGACGTACATCGTCGGCGCTGAACCCGAGCCGGCGCCAGTTGTTCACGTAGTTGGACAGGCCCAGATAGAAGCCCACCGCATCGCGGCCGAGCTGGCGCGCCGCCTTCACCTCGGTGGAGAGCACCACCTTGTGTTCGGGAGCCAGGAACACCGATGGGCCGATAATTTCGCGGGCCTGCGCGGTGTGCTCCGGGGTGGTCAGGTACGGATGGGCTCCGGCGCTGCGCTCCGCCGCCAGCTGCAGCACCCGCGGACCAAGCGCGGCGACGATGCGGCGGCTGGTGGGCACCCCGGCACCGTCGAGACCATCAAGGTAGGTCACCAGGGCGTCGTACGGCGTGCGGTACTCCTGGATGACCTCGGGATGGCCGACGCCGATGCCGAGCAGGAATCGGCTCGGCCAGGCCTTTTCGATGCGGTGAAAGGACTCGGCGACCGGCTCCACGGCCGCGGACCAGATGTTGACGATTCCGGTGGCCACCTGCAGGGTCGACGTGGCCGCCAGGATCGGCTCGGCGAACGCCAGGTCGGCCGCCGGTGAGCCGCCCACCCAGATCGCGCCGTAGCCGAGCCGCTCGATCTCGCGGGCCTGCTCCGGCGTGGGCGGTCCGGCGGTCCACACGCCGTAGCGGCCCAGGTCGGGTTTGAGTGGCAGTGCGTCGGTCATCGTGGGTCCCATCAGATCGCGGCGAAGGTCGGTCCGGCTCTTTCAAACCAGCTTGTCACCTCCCCGGAGTGCCCGGGTAGCCGCGTGCGGAGCACCGGCGATTTTGGCGCCTGGCAGCAGTGCGGGTATCCTGATCGACAACGGTGCGGCGTCCGCATCGGCTCCTGCGTGCCCTGTCCTGGATTTTCACGGAATTTCCTGCCACCGGCTCACGTTTTGTAGT
>DASTNJ010000025.1:0-8716 GCA_035721065.1 Mycobacterium sp. | reverse complement strand
GTCCCCGACAGGGTGGGCGCGTCGGTCGGGGTGGCCGGCGCGGCGTCCGGGATCGGGGTGGCCGGGGGTTTCGCCCCGGGCGCCGGCAGAGCCGACATCGACCGCCAGGTGTCCCAGTCCACCGCCCAGTCCCAGATGTCGCCGTCGGAGTAGGACAGCTCGATCGAACTGCCGGTCACCTCGACCGGGTCGCCGTAGATCGCGCTGTAGTAGTACTGCTCGGCGTCCTCGGTGGACAGGTTGATGCACCCGTTGGTGACGTTGGTGTTGCCCTGCGCGCCGGCACTGGTCGGGTTGGCGTGGATGAATTCGCCGTTGTTGGAGATGCGCACCGCCCACCGCTCGTGCATATTGGCGTACCCGGCGGCCGGGTTGGACATGTAGAAGTCGGAGTACTTCTCGGTGACCACGTGGATGCCGTTGCGGGTGATGTTGCGCGCCTGGTCGGCCTGGCCGTAGCTGCACGGGAAGTCCATGATCACCGAGTCGTCGCGGACCACCTGGATGCGGTGCGACCAGACTGCGGCCCGCACCACCTGGCGCCGGGCGATCTGGAAGTCCAGCGACATGTCCTGCGCGCCGTAGGCGCCGTCGCCGAACGTCTGCCCGTACAGCTTGGCGGTCACGTTGACCTTGGTGCCGGCCGGGAAATACTCACGGCTGCGCCAGTGCACCCGCGCCCCCTGCGCCTCGTCGGGCAGCCACGCCCAACTGCCCTCCACCGGCGGGTCGGTGGTGACGTTCAACGCCGCCTCCACGGCCGCCTTGTCGGAGATCGGCGCGGTGAACTGCAAGATGATCGGCGCCGCAACCCCGACGTTCTGGCCGTCGGCCAACTGGAATTCGCCGTCGACCGTCACGGCCGGGGCCACCGTGGTGAGCTTGCCGGTCACCGGTACCGCCTTGCCGTCGTGGCCGACCACCGAACCGCTCCAGGTGTAGGTCTGGTCGTAGCCCAGCGGCTCGGCGATCGTGTAGCGGGTGCGCTCCCGGTTGAAGGCGCCCGCCACCACCTTGTCGTCGCGGTTGGTCAACGCCACCCGCTGGAACCAGCCGTCGCGGACCTCGATGCTGACCGGTGCGGTGGGCAGCACATCGGCGGCCGCGTCGGCGGGCTCGAAGGACAGGCTGGGCGCTGACGGTGTTCCGCTGCCCGATCGCTGGCCGGTTTTGCGCAAGCACGCCGCCAGCACGCCCGGCGTCAGCACGCCGACCGTCAGCACCGCCAGGGTGCGTCTTCGGCTCAGCAGCCGGGTCGAGATCACGGCAACCAAAGATACCGGTGTGCGCCGCCCGGGCGGCCGGAACATGCCTGCTAGATGGCGCAGCCGACCAGCACCGGCTCCGGTTCCAGGGTGATCCCGAACGCGGCATGCACCCCGTCGCGCACGGTGCGGGCCAGCGCCAGCACGTCGGCGGTGGTCGCACCACCCCGATTGGTCAGCGCGAGTGCGTGTTTGGTCGACAACCGGCAGACGGCGCCGGCCGGGCCCGGATAGCCCTTGCCGAAGCCGGCCCGCTCGACCAGCCAGCCGGCCGCCAGCTTCACCCCGCCCGGCGCGGCCCAGTGCGGCAGCGTCCCGAACCGATCGGCCAGCGCCCGATGGACATCCGCCGTCACCACCGGGTTGGTGAAGAACGACCCCACGCTCCAGGTGTCGTGGTCCGCCGCGTCGAGCACCATGCCCTTGGCCGCGCGCAACGCCAGCACCGCCGCGCGCACCCCCGCCGGCTCGGCACGGTCACCGTCGGCCGCGCCCAGCGCGGTGGCCAGCTCGCCGTAGCGCATCGGCGCGCTGCGGCCCGACGGGTCCAGCTCGAACTCCACCTGCAGCACCACCGACGTGTCGGCGTGCTTCAACACGCTGGTCCGATACCCGAACCGCAGATCGGCGGCCGGAACCCAACGCACCGCACCGCTGCGGCGGTCCAGCAGCTGCACCCGGGTGAGGGTGTCGGCCACCTCCGCGCCGTAGGCCCCGACGTTCTGCACCGGGGTGGCGCCGGCCGAGCCGGGAATCCCGGACAGGCACTCCAACCCGCCCAGGCCGGCGGCCACCGCCCGGGCAACCACGTCGTCCCAGACCGCACCGGCCTGCGCCCGCAGCATGTTGCCGTCGATCTCGACCGCGTCCGCGGCCAGCCGCACCACGGTCAGGTCGGTCAGGTCGTCGGCGATCACCACGTTGGAGCCGCCGGCCAGCACAAGCAGCGGATCATTCTGCGCGCCATCGAGTTCCGCCAGGGCGCCGACGATCTGCTCGGTGGTCGAGCAGGTCACGACCCGCCGGGCGACCGGGCCGACGCGCAGCGTGGTCAGCGGCGCCAGCGGCACCGCCTCGGCGACACGCGCACCGGCGAAGGGGGAACCGCCCACGGCGGGTAACGGTAGCCTGACCAGCTATGCCGCGCACATTCGCCTTGTCGGCGCAGTATCGGGGCAGCGTCGAGCAGATGTATGCGACATTCGCCGACGAGCGGTACTGGCTGGCGCGACTGGCCGACTCCGGTGCCGACACCGCCACCCTGGACTCGATGACGGCCGGCGACGACGGCGGCGTGGAAATGACCACCACGCAGGCGATCTGCCGGAGCAGGCTGCCGGCGCTGGCCGCCCAGTTCCACCCCGGCAACCTGGAGGTGGTGCGTACCGAGCGGTGGCACCCGGTGCGCGACAGGAAGGCGCACGCCGAGGTCACCGGCAAGATTCTGCGCGCCCCGGCGAGGCTGCACGGGGACGCGGTGCTGCAGCCGAGCGCGACCGGCTGCACGCTGAATGTCGCCGCGACCGTGCAGGTCGACATCCCGCTGGTGGGCGGCAAGGTGGAGAGCTTCATCGGTGGCCAGCTGACCGAGCTGATGCGGGCCGAGCAGCGGTTCACCTCGATGTGGATCGCCGGTGTCACCGGCGAGCAGACGTGACGGTCCCCGGCAAGGCAATTTCCGGGCGCTTTCGCGTCTGCTCACCCGGCTAGGGTGGACGTATGCGGATTGCGTGTGCGCAGATACTCAGCGGCACCGACCCGGCGGACAACCTGCGAACGATCGCGACCGACGCCGCGCGTGCCGCCGATGCGGGCGCGAACCTGGTGCTGTTCCCGGAGGCGGCGATGTGCCGGTTCGGGGTGCCGCTCGGGCCGATCGCCGAACCGGTGGACGGTCCGTGGGCCGACGGCGTGCGGGCGATCGCCGCCGACGCGGGCATCATGGTGGTCGCCGGGATGTTCGCCCCGGCCGGTGACGGACGGGTCACCAACACGCTGCTGGCCGTCGGGCCCGGCGTCGACACCCACTACGACAAAATCCACCTCTACGACGCGTTCGGCTTCACCGAGTCGCGCACCGTCGCACCCGGCCGCGAGCCGACGGTGATCACCGTCGACGGTGTCGGGGTCGGGTTGAGCACCTGCTACGACATCCGGTTCCCGGTGCTCTACACCGAGCTGGCCGACCGCGGCGCGCAGTTGATCGCCGTCTGCGCGTCGTGGGGTTCCGGCGCCGGGAAGCTGCGGCAGTGGGAGCTGCTGGCGTGCGCGCGGGCACTGGACTCGACCAGCTACGTCGCCGCGGTCGGGCAGGCCGACGCCGGACCCGCGCACCCCTCCGGCGCGCCGACCGGGATCGGACACAGCCTGCTCGCCTCCCCGTCGGGCGAGGTGGTGGCTGCCGCGGGGCCGGAGCCGCAGTTGCTGGTCACCGACGTCGATCTTGGCGCCGTCGCCGCCGCCCGGGAGACCCTCGCCGTGCTGAGCAACCGCGCGGACTTCACTCGCCTCGACAGCGCTGGTAGGGCAGAATCGCGCGGGTGAGCAATCCGCCCGAACCCCCGCATCACGAACCGGTGCCGTCCGAGTCACCGACCAGCCAGATGCCCGTCGGTGACCGCGGACAGGCCGCCCAGGAGCAGCGCACCGCCCCCATCGAGCAGCGCACCACCCCGATCCCGTCGGGCCCCGGCCCGGTTCCCTCGGCCGCGGGCCCGGTTCCCTCGGCCCCCGGCCCGTTTCCCGGCCCGCCGCCGGGTCCGCCGGGGCCGCCGCCCGCGGGCCCGCCACCCGGCTGGCAGGACGTCACCGAGCCGATCGACACCGAGCAGCACCATGCCGGCTTTTTCCGCGACCCGCTCGCCCTGGTCCTGGCCGCCGTCACCGTGGTCGCACTGACCGTGGCCGGTCTGATCGGGGTCGAACTCGTCGCCCGGCACATCGCCGACGCCAAGGTCGCCGACGCGACCGAGTGCGTGATACACGACGGCGCCAAGGCGTCGTTCGGGATTGCGCCGCCGTTCCTCTGGCAGCACATCACCGGTCACTACACGAACATCTCCATCAGGACCGCCGGCAACCAGATCAAGGAGGCCAAGGAGATGAAGGCGGACCTGCACATCTCCGATGTGCGGCTGCACAGCACCGCCACCTCCGGCGGAACGATCGGCGCGCTGGACGCCACCATCACCTGGCCGACGCCGGGCATCAAGGAGACCATCGGATCGACGATCCCGCTGTTCGGTGGGCTGATCACCGATGTCAGCACCAACGCCGGCGACGGCACGGTGTCGCTGAAGGGCCCGTTCGGACTGGCCGGCGTCACCGTCAAACCGCAGGTCGTCGACGGCAAACTGTCGCTGGCTGTGGAGAGCCTCACCGGACTCGGCGGCATGACCTTCCCGAGGGAGGCCGTGCAGCCCGCGCTGGACGCCTTCATCTCGACGCTGACCAGCAAATATCCGCTGGGCATTCACGCCGACAGCGTGCAGGTGACCGACGCCGGGGTGGTGGCCCGCTTCTCGACCCGCAACGCCTCCATCCCGGCGCACAGCCAGGATCCGTGCTTCGCCCACCTGTGAGCGCCGGGTTGCTCAGTCCAAATTCAGCTTGACCGGGCAGAATCCCCGCCGTGACGAATACCGGATTCGGACGTGCCAACGGCTCGCGGCCCGTCATCGTGGTGGTGGTGGTAGTGGTGGCGGCGCTGCTGCTGGGTTTGATCGGTGTCGAGCTCTACGCCCGGCACAAGGCCTCCAGCCTGATCGCCGACGCGGTGCAGTGCGAGGTGCGCGACACCGCGAGTGTGTCCTTCAGCGCCATTCCGCCGGTGCTCTGGCAGTACCTCTCCGGCCACTACACCGACATCTCGGTGCAGACCGCGGGCAACGAGATTCGCGGCGCCAAGGGCATGCAGATCGATCTGGACGTACACGACATCCAGCTGAAGAAGAGCGCCGACTCGAAGGGCACCATCGGCTCGATCAACGGCAGCATCACCTGGTCGTCGGACGGTATCAAGAAGTCGATCGAGGACGTCATCCCGACGATCGGCAGCCTGGTCGCCGACAGCGTGACCACCAACCCCGGTGACGGCACCATCTCACTGAAGGGCCTGCTGGACAGTGCCACGCTGAAACCGCAGATCGTCAACAACGGGCTGTCGCTGCAGGTGGTCAAACTGTCCGCGCTGGGGCATCAGCTGCAGACCGACAGCGTGCAGAGCCACCTCGACGACCTCACGTCGATGGCGACCAAGGACTACCCGCTGAGCATTCACGCCGACAGTGTCCAGGTGACCGACACCGGTGTGGTCACCAAGTTCTCGGCGCAGAACGCCACCATTCCGGCCGGCGGCGGGTCGAGCACGGACTCCTGCTTCGGCAAGGTCTGAATCAACCACGGCGAACCGCCGCGCCCGGCTACGCCGCGCTTGCGATCGCCGTGAATCCACCGCTAGAGGCTGTCGAGCACCGCCCGGGTGCCCGACAACCCCAGCCGGGTGGCGCCGGCCTCGAGCATGGTCAGCGCGTCCGCCGCGGTGCGGATCCCACCGCTGGCCTTGACCCCGAGTCGCCCGCCGACCGCACCGGCCATCACCGCGACCGACCGCACCGACGCCCCGCCGGCCGGGTGGAACCCGGTCGAGGTCTTGACGAAGTCGGCCCCGGCGTCCTCGGCGGCCCGGCACACGTCGATCAGGGCCTGCTCGCCGGCCAGGTCCAGCAGCACTGCCGACTCCACGATCACCTTGAGCACCGTGCCGGGCACGGCCTCGCGCACCGTGGTGATGTCGGATCGCACGGCCGCGAAGTCGCCGGCCACCGCGGCGCCGACGTCGATCACCATGTCGATCTCCCCCGCACCGGCCGCGACGGCCAGGGCCGCCTCCTGCGCCTTGACCCGGGACAGGTGCTTACCCGACGGGAAGCCCGCCACCGCGGCGACGGCAACCGCCCCGGTACCGGCACGGGTGTTGGCGCGCACCGCGTCCGGCACCATCGACGGCGACACACACACCGCCGCCACGCCGAGTTCGACGGCCTCGTCCACCAGGGCGGTCACCTGAGCAGCAGTGGCTTCGGGCTTGAGCAGGGTGTGGTCGACGAGCGCGGCGAGCTGCTCGCGGGTGATCGGTCCGCGCACGCCGCTAACGCGACTTGCCTTGAACCTCAAGCAGTCTGGGCTTCACATCGACCAGGTAGACGCCGGCCGCGCAGGCGGTGATCACCATGCCCAGCACCTGCAGCAGGAACGGCAGCAGCACGCTGACACCCAGGATCAGCAGCCACACCGGCTTGGTCAGCTTCTCGGTCGCGGTGTAGGCGTCCGGCCGCTGCAGCGAGGCGTGCACAAATGCGTACACCGCCGTCCCGAAGACGACGACCTGCAATACGAAAAGGACGGTACCCACCAGGCTTTGAGCGATCACGCTGTCAGCCTATGCGGGCACCGTCCCGAACGTCGACTCCGCGCCGCCCGACCAGGGCGACGCGGAGTCGTACGGTGCCGGTCCGCGCCGCCCGACCAGGGCGACGCGGAGCCGAAACGAACTACTTCTGGGTGACCTTCTTGGCGGCCTTCTTCGCCGGGGCCTTCTTGGCCGGAGCCTTGGCCGGAGCCTTCTTGGCCGGAGCCTTCTTGGCGGCCGGCTTCTTGGCGGCACCTTTCTTGGGCAGCTCGATGCCGACCAGCTGGGCGGCGCGCTCGCCGACCGCGCGGGTCTGCGACGCCACGTTGCCCAGTGCCTCCTGGGTCAGCTCACGCGCCTGCTCGGCCCGCTCCTTGGCCCGCTCGGCCAGGTCCGAGGCGTTCTCCAGCCGCGACTGGCTGCGCAGCCGCTCCAGGGCGGACTCACCGCGCTCGACCAGCTCGTTGTACCGGGTGGTCGCGGCCTCGACATAGCCTTCGGCGGCCTTGCGCAGCTCCTCGGAGGTGAACCGCTCACGCAGCTCGGCGAACTGCTCGGGCAGCTCCTCCTGCAGCTTGGTCAGGCGGGCGCGGCCCTCCTCGACGCGGCTGCGGTTGGCGCCGCGGGCCTCGCCGGCGCGCTCACGCAGGTTGGCGACCAGGTCGGTCATGGTGGCAAGCGCCAGGTCGGCGGCGCCGATCGCGGCGAGCAGCGGGGTCTTCAGTTCGTCGATGTTCTGGTTCTCAGCCATGTCATTTCCTTTCGTAGATGGCGTTCGTTCTGGTGGCCAACCGGCCGTCAAATCAGGTCAAAGCAGGATCAGGCAGTGGTCGGCTCCTCACGGGCAGCTTCGTTCTGTTGGACAAACGAGGTGTAGATGTCGAGCAGCACCTGCTTCTGTCGCTCGGTGATCGCGACGTCCGCGATGACGGCATCCCGGACCAGGCTTTTCTCGCTCGGCTCGAGGATTCCGGCCCGCACGTAGAGGACCTCCGCGGAGAGCCTCAGCGCCTTGGCGATCTGGTTGAGCACGTCGGCAGACGGCTTGCGCAGTCCGCGCTCGATCTGGCTGAGATACGGATTGCTGACACCGGCCTTATCGGCCAACTGCCGCACCGACACCTGCGCGGCTTCACGCTGCGCCCGGATGAAGCTGCCGATGTCCGACTTGGCATTGGACATCACCGCGGCAAGCTTGTCGTCTTGCTTCACCGGCAACCTCCTCACGTCGAACGGCCGGTACGGACGCGCCCCACACTACGGACTACTGCTTGCAATTGCAAGCAGTGAGGTATGCAGCAGCTAGCGCAGGTCAGAACAGCAGCTGCGCGACCGCATAGATCACCAGCCCGGCCAATGCGCCGACGACGGTGCCGTTGATCCGGATGAACTGCAGGTCACGGCCGACGTGCAGCTCGATGCGCCGGCTGGCTTCGGCGGCGTCCCAGCGCTCGATGGTCTCGGTGATGATCGCGGTGATCTCCACCCCGTACTGCGCGACCAGGTGCTGTACGGCGCGCACCAGCCAGTTGTCCACTTTGTCCCGCAGGTCGGCGTCGTCGCGCAACGCTTCGCCGATCTGCACTACCGCGTCGGCGACCCGGGTGCGCAGCGCGCTGGACGGATCGTCGACTCCTTCGAGGACCAGCCGCTTGAGCGTCGCCCACGCCGTTGCCGCGGCCCTGGTGACCTCTTCGCGGGCCATCAGCTGCTCCTTGACGGCGTCGGCCCGGGCGATCGTCGCCGGATCGTGCTGCAGGTCGTTGGCGAAGTCGAACAGGAAACGGGTGGCGTTGCGGCGCAGCTCGTGGCCCGGGTTGCGGCGCACCTTGTCGGTGAAGTCCATCAGTTCGCGGTGGATCCGGTCGCCGACCAGGTGGTCGATGAACCGCGGCGACCAGGTCGGCGAGTCCCGTTCGACCACCCGCTGGATGACCTCTCCGGCGTTGAGCGACCACTGGAACGCCCGGTCGGCGAGCAGTTGTATCAGCGCCTCCTGCCGGTTCTCGGCCAGCAGGGTAGCCAGCACCCGCCCGGCGGG
>DASTNJ010000024.1:0-5544 GCA_035721065.1 Mycobacterium sp. | reverse complement strand
TACCCGAGCAGCAGCAGCTTCGCCTCCGGGTTGACCGCGGTGGCCCACACCGCCGGGTTGTAGAGAGTCAGGCCGACTTCGAGCCAGGCGTCGCGCGGATGCGCGTCCAGGTATGCGGTGACGCCGACGAGGGTCCCGGCCGGCAGCCCGCCGATCGCGCGCCGGGTCCGCACCACCCACAGGTGCCAGTCGTCGAGCGAGCACAGCCGGCCCAGCGTCTGCCGCAACTGGCCCAGGCCGACCGGGCGCCCCGGCACGTGCGCCCACACCCGATCGTCATCGAGCACCGCCATCAGCTTTCCGGCGTCGGCGGCCGGGTCCAGCGCCGACAGCTGCACCACCTCGCCGGCCAGCACCGCTCCGTCGGGCACCGGCCAGATCATCGGCGGCCACGGATCGTCGTCCGGGCGCGGATCGGCGACCGGCTCGAATCGGACGAGATCATCGCTGGGCTGCACACCCGGACTATAGGCAGCGGCGGTGGCCGCAGATCTTGTGCGGTAAAACTTGCGCGCCCGACGCGAGGCCTGGATATCGTGCAGTCTCATGTCAGTCAAGGACTCCCGCGAAGTCGTCATTGAAGCCAGCCCCGAGGAGATTCTCGGCGTCATCGCCGACATCGAGAACACCCCGGCGTGGTCACCGCAGTACAAGAACGCCGAGATACTCGACACCCACGACGACGGCCGGCCACGCCGGGCACGGATGCGGATCACCGCGGCCGGCCTGACCGACGAGCAGGTCATCGAATACACCTGGGCGGCCGACTCGGTGAGTTGGACCCTGATCTCGGCAGGGCAGTTGAAAGCCCAGGACGCGAAGTACACGCTGACGCCGCAGGGCGACAAGACCAAGGTCCGGTTCGACATCGAGGTGGACCCGTCGATCCCGATCCCGGGATTCCTGCTCAAGCGCGCCATGAAGGGCGGCACCGAGTCGGCCACCGATGGGCTGCGCAAGCAGGTGCTCAAGGTCAAAAAAGGCGGTTGAACGTGCCCGGAAAAACGCCACCACGTGCGTGTTCGGGTAATACGCTGGAGTTGATGGCAGTACGGGCATCGCAGGAAATCGTCATCGACGCGTCGCCGGAACGGATTCTCGACGAACTCGCCGATGTGGAGAGGCTTGTCTCCTGGTCACCGGTGCACAAGCGGATGGAAGTGCTCGACCGGTATGCCGACGGCCGTCCCCATCATGTGCGGGCGACCATCAAGATCATGGGCATCGTCGACAAGGAGACCCTGGAGTACCACTGGGGCAAGAACTGGATGGTCTGGGACGCCGGTTCGACGTTTCAGCAACACGGCCAGCACGTCGAGTACACCCTGACCCCCGAAGACATCGACCGGACCCGGGTGCGTTTCGACATCACCGTCGAGCCGTCGGGGCCGATCCCGGAGTTCGTCGTCCGCCGGGCGAGCAAGGTGGTGCTCAAGACCGCGACCGAACGGCTGCGGGAACGCATCATGGCCCGCGTGGTCCAGGATCAGCCGCAGTAAGCGACCGGTCCCGCAGCGCACCGAGCCGCCGGATCGCCTCGTCCAGGGTGTCCTCGCGTTTGACGAAGGTGAACCGCACCAGGTGATTCCAGGTGGCCGGGGCGGTCGGGCCGGGTTCGCAGAATGCCGACATCGGGATCGCCGCCACACCCACCTGATGCGGCAGCGCCGCGCAGAATGCCGCGCTGTCGTCATAGCCCAGCGGCCGGGGATCGGCGCACAGGAAATACGTTCCGAAGCTGTCGTGCACCTCGAAACCGATTTCGGCCAGCCCGGCTGCCAGCCGATCGCGCCTGGCCTGCATGGACGCCCGCACCCCGCCCACCCAGGCGTCCTCGGTGTCGAGCGCGCGAGCCACCGCCGGCTGAAACGGCGCCCCGCCCACGTAGCTCAAGTACTGTTTGGCGGCCCGCACCCCGGCGATCAGCTCGGCCGGCCCGCAGGCCCAGCCGATCTTCCAGCCGGTGCAGTTGAACATCTTCGCCGCGCTGGAGATCGTCACCGTGCGCTCGGCCATGCCGGCGAAGCCGGCCAGCGGCAGATGCCGGTGACCGTCGAAGGTCAGCTGCTCGTACACCTCGTCGGCGATCACCAGCAGATTCGCGTTCACCGCCACCTCGGCGATCGCGGCCAGTTCGGTCTCGGTGAGCACCGTGCCGGTCGGGTTGTGCGGCGAGTTGACGATCAGCGCCCGGGTCGAGCGGGTGACAGCGCGGCGCAACCTGTCGATGTCCAGCGCGAAACCGCGACCGTCGGGCACCAGCGGAACGGCAACCCGTCGCGCCCCGGCCATGGCGACCACCGGCGAGTACGAGTCGTAGAACGGCTCGATCAGCAGCACCTCCGAGCCAGGCTCCACCAGCCCGATGACCGCCGCGGCGATGGCCTCAGTGGCCCCGACCGTCACCAGCACCTCGGTGTCCGGGTCGTAGTCGACGCCGAAGTGCCGTTTGCGCTGGGCGGCGACGGCCTGCCGCAGCTCCCGGATGCCCGGTCCGGGCGGGTACTGGTTGTGGCCCTCGGCGATCGCGTCCTGCGCGGCTTTGAGCATCGACGCCGGGCCGTCCTCGTCGGGGAAGCCCTGGCCCAGGTTGACCGCGCCGATCCGCGCGGCCAGCGCCGACATCTCGGCAAAGATGGTGGTGGCGTAGGGCTCGAGCCGCGAGACCGTCATGGCCAAGAGCCTAAAGCGCGCCGAGCGTGAACCTGGCTTCACGTTCGACCCCCGACGGTGAACCTGGCTTCACGTTCGGCGTTCCGCGCACCCCCAGGTCAAGACGCCCAACCAACAGGTTGATCGGCCAAGCTGTTAGGCTGGCTGGCAAGGGGCTACGCTCCCAACGTACAAATCCATCCATCCCGAATCGAAGAGGAACAGCCATGTCCGAGGAAGCCTTCATCTACGAGGCCATTCGCACCCCGCGCGGCAAGCAGAAGGGCGGATCGCTGACCGAAGTCAAGCCGCTGGACCTGGTCGTCGGGCTGATGGACGAATTGCGGACCCGGTTCCCCGACCTGGACGTGAACCAGATCAGCGACACCGTCCTCGGCGTGGTGTCGCCGGTCGGCGACCAGGGCGGTGACATCGCCCGCACCGCCGTGCTGGCCGCCGGACTGCCGGAGACCACCGGCGGCGTGCAGCTCAACCGGTTCTGCGCCTCCGGCCTGGAGGCCATCAACACCGGCGCCGCCAAGGTGAAGGCCGGTTTCGACGACTTGGTGCTGGCCGGCGGCGTGGAGTCGATGAGCCGGGTTCCGATGGGCTCCGACGGCGGCGCCTGGGCCGGCGACCCGGAGACCAACTACCAGGTCGGTTTCGTGCCGCAGGGCATCGGTGCGGACCTGATCGCCACCATCGAGGGTTTCTCCCGTGAGGACGTCGACGCGTTCGCGCTGCGCAGCCAGCAGAAGGCGGCCGAGGCGTGGTCGGGCGGGTACTTCGCCAAGTCGGTGGTGCCGGTGCGCGACCAGAACGGTCTGCTGATCCTCGACCACGACGAGCACATGCGCCCGGACACCACGATGGAAGGGTTAGCCAAGCTGCGGCCGGCGTTCGAGAGCCTCGGCGAGATGGGCTTCGACGCGGTGGCGCTGCAGAAGTACCACGACGTCGAGAAGATCAACCATGTGCACACCGGGGGCAACAGCTCCGGCATCGTCGACGGCGCCGCGCTGGTGCTGGTCGGTTCAGAAAGCGCAGGGAAAGCCGCCAAATTGACCCCGCGGGCGCGGATCGTGGCGGCGGCCACCAGCGGCGCCGACCCGGTCATCATGCTCACCGGACCCACCCCGGCCACCCGCCGCGTGCTCGACCGGGCGGGGATGACCATCGACGACATCGACCTGGTCGAGATCAACGAGGCGTTCGCCTCGGTGGTGCTGAAGTTCCAGAAGGACCTCAAGGTTCCCGACGAGAAGCTCAACGTCTGCGGCGGCGCGATCGCGATGGGCCACCCGCTGGGCGCCACCGGCGCGATGATCACCGGAACCATGGTCGACGAGCTGGAGCGCCGGGGTGCGAAGCGTGCGCTGATCACGTTGTGCATCGGCGGGGGCATGGGCGTCGCCACCATCATCGAGCGCGTGTAACGCGAGTTCTAGATCACTCCTGCGGAAGGCATCGAGAAAAACCATGGCAGCAAACACCATTCAGTGGGACAAGGACGCCGACGGCATCGTCACGCTGACGCTCGACGACCCGTCCGGGTCGGCCAACGTGATGAACGAGGACTACCGGCAGTCCATGCACAAGGCCGTCGAACGCCTTGTCGCCGAGAAGGACTCGGTCACCGGCGTCGTCATCACCAGCGCGAAGAAGACCTTCTTCGCCGGCGGTGACCTCAAGGCGATGATCCAGGTCGGTCCGGAGAACGCCCAGCAGGTGTTCGACCAGGTCGAGAGCATCAAGGCCGATCTGCGCACGCTGGAGACGTTCGGCAAGCCCGTCGTCGCGGCCATCAACGGCGCGGCGCTCGGCGGTGGCCTGGAGATCGCGCTGGCCTGTCACCACCGGATCGCCGCCGACGTCAAGGGCACCCAGATCGGCCTGCCCGAGGTCACCCTGGGCCTGCTGCCCGGTGGCGGCGGCGTCGCCCGCACGGTGCGGATGCTGGGTATCCAGAACGCGTTCATGACGGTGCTGTCCCAGGGCACCCGGTTCAACCCGGCCAAGGCCAAGGAGATCGGCCTGGTCGACGAGGTCCTTCCGACCGTCGAGGAGCTGGTGCCGGCCGCCAAGGCGTGGATCAAGGCCAACCCCGACGCCCATGTGCAGCCGTGGGACGCCAAGGGCTACAAGATGCCCGGCGGCACTCCGTCCACCCCGGCGCTGGCGGCGAACCTGCCGGCGTTCCCGGCGATCCTGCGCAAGCAACTCAAGGGCGCGCCGATGCCCGCGCCGCGGGCCATCATGGCTGCCGCGGTCGAAGGCGCGGCACGGGACTTCGACACCGCGACCCGCATCGAGAGCCGCTACTTCACCTCGCTGGTCACCGGTCGTGTCGCCAAGAACATGATTCAGGCGTTCTTCTTCGACCTGAACCACATCAACGGCGGCGGTAGCCGTCCGGACGGCATCGGCGAGACCCCGATCAAGAAGATCGGCGTGCTCGGCGCCGGGATGATGGGCGCCGGCATCGCCTACGTGTCGGCCAAGGCCGGCTACGAGGTGGTGCTCAAGGACGTTTCGGCGGAGGCCGCCGCGAAGGGCAAGGCCTACTCGGAGGGTCTGGAGGCCAAGGCGTTGTCTCGCGGCAAGACCACCGAGGAGAAGTCGAAGGCGCTGCTGGCCCGGATCACCCCGACCGCCGACCCGGCCGACCTCAAGGGCGTCGACTTCGTCGTCGAGGCGGTCTTCGAGAACCAGGATCTCAAGCACAAGGTGTTCCAGGAGATCGAGGACGTCGTCGAGCCGAATGCACTGCTCGGGTCGAACACCTCCACGCTGCCGATCACCGGTCTGGCGACCGGCGTCAAGCGCCAGGAGGACTTCATCGGGATCCACTTCTTCTCGCCGGTCGACAAGATGCCGCTGGTGGAGATCATC
>DASTNJ010000023.1:0-37638 GCA_035721065.1 Mycobacterium sp. | reverse complement strand
TCGACGATCAGCCAGGTCAGGATGAACGTGACGGTCATCGTCTGCGGCACCATCAGCAGCGCGGAAACCAGGTGAATGCGGTGCAGCATCTTCGATTTCAGGTACGGATTGGCGAGCTGATGCTCGGGCGCCGCGGCCCGTTCCGGCCGGGGCGGGTCGGTCAGCAGGACGACGCCGGCCACCGCGGCCACCCCGCAGGCGATCGCCGGAATCAACAGCGCCGAGAAAAAGCCGTTTTCGATCTCGGTCAGCTCGGGCATCGCCAGGGCTCCGACCGCGACTCCGAGTGGCTGGGCGGTCTGCCGGATCCCCATCGCCAGGCCGCGCTGGTGCGACGGGAACCAGCCGGACACCATCCGCCCGCCGGCCGTGTTGCAACTGGCGGCGGCCATCCCGCCGAGAAACAGGAAAGCGCCCATCGCCACCAGCGAATGCATCGGCGCCGCCAGGAAAGCCGCCACCGCGGTGAGGGCCGACCCCACGGTGAGGACCATCCGCTCGCCGTAGCGGTCCACCAGGTAGCCCCAGCCGACCAGCGTCAGCACCATGCCGAAGCTCGGCATGGCCGACAGCAGACCGGCTGCCGTCAACGATGTGTGGCGGTCGGTCTGCAGCGCGGGGATCAAGAACACGCCGCAGTTGATGAAGAGGAAGGAACACGCTGTCACCCCCAGGGTGATCACCAGCATGAACCAGCGTCGTGCCATGCCGATGGACGTCACGGGCGCATGCTGATCGATCGACATCGGATCCATTAAAGACCAACCGTAGTGCCGGAACCGGGAGGACGCGCGTCGGGAGCGGCTGAAAATCCGCAGGGTGCCAAGGGTTTCGTACCCGTGGACGGCCGCCACACCGGCTACGACGGCGCGGCGATTGATTTCGACTACGCCGGGCCGTGGTGCACGAGTTCGGCACGCGGCCGGGGCGCGTCATCGCGCGTCGCCAGAGCGGCGGGCCACCAGCTCTCAATGTCGGTGACACTGCCGGTCGCCTGGAAGATGACCGCGCGCGCAACGCCGACCGCGTGATCGGCGAAACGTTCGTAATAGCGGCCCAACAGTGTCACATCGACGACCGCGACCGTCCCGTGCTTCCATTCGCGATCTGTCGACATTGTGAGCAGGTGCCGCAGCAGGCCGTTCACCGCCTCGTATTCCCGGCGGATGCCCGCGGCTTTCCTCGGGTCGCGCGAAACCAGAACCTCCGCAGCGCCGTACGCCAATTCGGTCGTGACCCTGCCCATCTCGGCGAAGTACCCGTTGGCCTGTTCGGGCAGTACGTGTTCGGGATGGCGCCCGCGGACCATCTTCGCGACTTGGCGGGCCACCGCCCCCATCCGGTCGATGTCGCCGACGATCTGAATGGCGCTGACGACTGCGCGCAAGTCACCGGCGACCGGTGTCTGGAATGTCAACACCGCGAAGGCATTCTCCTTCGCGCGAGCGCCCAGCGCGGTGATCTCCTCGCAGTCGGTGATGACGTGCTCGGCCAGCACCAGATCCGACTGCAGCAACGCGTACGTCGCACGCTCCATGGCAGACGCGGCCAGGCCGCACATCTCTTCGAGCTGCTCCACCAGCCGGACAAGTTGGGCGCGGTACGCGATCCCAGATTTCATAACTCATGGTTACGTTGAAAGCATCGAAATACAGCAATCGACACATGAACCTGTGGTGAATACTTTTCGGTGCGGCGCAACGCGCTGCGCGCCGCCGCCGGCACTAGTGGGGCGAGGCCGACGGGGCCGGCAGCGCGCGCAGCCAAAACCTTGACGACCCCGCCTGGCCGGGCTCCATCGGGGCAATGCTGCTTGTCTGCGCCACTGGGCGCGGTAAGGTCGGGTGCTGTCGTGAAACCCCTTCGCCGGAGGAGTTCTGTGAAGTTCAGTAGACGCGTCGCCGCATTGAGCCTGCTGGTTGCCGGTGTGCTGGTGCTTGCCGCATGCGGGGGCAGCAGCAGCAATTCGGGCAGTTCGGGGGTGGACTGCGGTGGCAAGCAGACCCTGCACCAAAGCGGTTCGACGGCGCAGGAGAACGCCATCGAACAGTTCGTCTACGCCTACATCAAGGCGTGCCCCGGCCACACGCTCGACTACAACGCGAACGGTTCGGGTGCCGGGGTGGCGGACTTCGTCAAGAGCGAGACCGACCTGGCCGGCTCCGACGTCGCGCTGGACCCGGCCAAGGGCCAGCCCGACCAGGCCGCATCCCGGTGCGGTTCGCCGGCATGGGATCTGCCGACGGTGTTCGGCCCGATCGCCGTGACGTACAACATCAACGGCGTGAGCAAGCTGAACCTGGACGCGCCCACCACGGCGAAGATTTTCAACGGCGCCATCACCACCTGGAACGACCCGGCGATCACCGCGCTCAACAAGGGCACCAATCTGCCGTCCACGCAGATCAACGTCATCTTCCGCAGCGACAAGTCCGGCACCACGGACAACTTCCAGAAGTACCTCGACGGCGCATCCGACGGAGCCTGGGGCAAGGGCGTCGCGGAGACGTTCAACGGCGGCGTCGGTACCGGCGCAGCGGGGAACAACGGCACGTCGGCCCTGCTGCAGAGCACCGACGGGGCGATCACCTACAACGAGTGGTCGTTCGCGGTGGGCAAGCAGCTGAACATGGCCGGGATCATCACGTCGGCGGGCCCGGACCCGGTGTCGATCAGCAGCGACTCCGTCGGCAAGACGATCGACGGCGCGAAATTCGCCGGAAAGGGCAACGACCTGGTGCTGGACACGTCGTCGTTCTACAAGCCGACGTCGACCGGCGCGTACCCGATCGTGCTGGCGACCTACGAGATCGTCTGCTCGAAGTACCCGGATGCGGCGACCGGCACCGCGGTGAAGGCGTTCATGCAGGCGGCCATCGGCCCGGGGCAGAAAGGACTCGACGAGTACGGATCCATTCCGCTGCCGGATTCGTTCAAGTCGAAGCTGTCGACAGCGATCAATGCCATCTCGTGAACAACAAGGACCGGCCGTGTCAGATATAGCGGGTATGCGCGCGGGTTTGTCGAGTGAAGGGGGAGTCGGTGAGTAGCACCGAGCCTGGTTCGCGGGCGGGGACACAGTTCGGGCCCTATCTGCTGCGGCGGTTGCTGGGCCGCGGCGGGATGGGCGAGGTCTACGAGGCCGAGGACACCCGCAAGGGCCGGGTGGTGGCGCTGAAGCTGATCTCGGAGCAGTTCTCCGGCAACGCGGTGTTCCGGGAGCGGATGCGGCGGGAGGCCGAGGAAGCCGGCCGGTTGAACGAGCCGCATGTGGTGCCCATCCACGACTACGGCGAGATCGACGGCCTGATGTACCTGGATATGCGGCTGATCGACGGCGTCGACTTGTCCACCATCCTGAAGCGCACCGGGCCGCTGAGCCCCAACCGGGCGGTGAGTGTTGTCCGCCAGATCGCCGGGGCGCTGGACGCCGCGCACGCCAACGGGATCATCCACCGCGATGTCAAGCCGGAGAACGTCCTGATCACCCGGGATGATTTCGCCTACCTGGTGGATTTCGGCATCGCGCGGGCGGCCGCGGACCCCGGGCTGACCCAGACCGGGACCGCGATGGGAACCTACAACTACATGGCGCCGGAGCGGTTCACCGGCGACGAGGTTACCTATCGTTCCGACATCTACTCGCTGGCGTGCGTGCTGTGCGAATGCCTGACCGGGGCGCCGCCGTACGCGGCGCACAGCGTCGAACAGGCGATCGGCGCACACCTGACCGCACCGACTCCGCGGCCCAGCCAGCTGACCTCCGGGCGGGTCCCATCGGCCCTCGACGACGTGATCGCCCGGGGCATGGCCAAAAAACCCGAGGATCGCTATCGCAGCGCCGGCGAACTGGCGTCGGCCGCCCAGCAGGCCCTGATCGAGCCCGATCAGGGCCAGACGGCCGCCCAGACGGCCGCCACGGGGTGGCGGAGCCAGCCGCCGTACCCGCCGTCCGGCGGTGTGGACGCCGCCGCCGAGACCAGGATGCGCCCGGCGGCGAGTGCCTCCCAGCCGCAGTGGGCGCCGTCGCCCACCGCCGATCAGGGCGGCTGGCGCAGTCCGCCTCCGCCGCCGGCCCAGACCGGTCCGCCGGGACGGCCCGCCTTCAGTCCGCCGCCGCAGTATTTCGCGGGCGCGGTGCCGTGGTACAAGCGCAAGCCGATCCTGATCGGCGCTGCCGCACTGGTCGCCGTCATCGCGTTGATCGGATTCCTGGTCAGCCGGCCGTCGGGTGGCTCGGGTTCGGCGTCCGGGCAGAGCGTGCTGCCTTTCGAGGGCATCAACTTCCGGCTCTCGCCGAGCGGGGTGGCGGTCGACAGCTCCGGGAACGTGTACATCACCAGCGAGAGCATGCGCGGCAAGGTGCTGAAGCTGGAGCCCGGCTCGAACAAGCCGTCCGAGCTGCCGTTCAACGGTCTTTACCAGCCCCAGGCGCTGGCGGTGGACGGTGCCGGTGCGGTGTACGTGACCGACTTCAACAACCGGGTGGTCAAGTTGTCGGCCGGGTCGAACAGCCAGGAGGTGCTGGCCTTCAACGGGTTGAACTACCCCGAGGGGGTGGCGGTGGGCAGCGACGGCAGCGTGTACGTCGCCGACCGGGCAAACAATCGGGTGGTGAAGCTGGCGGCCGGGTCGAGCGACCAGACCGATCTGCCGTTCAGCGGCCTGAAGAACCCCGACGGGGTGGCCGTCGACAGCCAGGGCGCGGTCTACGTCACCGACACCGACAACAACCGGGTGCTCAAGCTGGACAGCGGCTCGAGCAGCCAGACCGAACTGTCGTTCCCCGGCGTCGCGGTGCCCTGGGGCATCGCGGTGGGTGGCGACGGCGATGTCTTCGTCACCGAACATGACGCCAACCGGGTGCTCCAGTTGGCGGCCGGCGGGGTGAAACCGACAACGATGGGGTTCACCGGCCTCAACACACCCTTGGCGGTGGCGGTGGACAAGTCCGGATACGTCTACGTCGCCGACCGTGGCAACGACCGGGTGGTGAAACTGAAGTCGAGCTGATCGCTACCCTGAAGGCTGCGGGCGACTTGTCGTTGGAAGGGAGCATCCGTGAAGAGCGGCGAACGGGTTGGCTCACTGTTCGGTCCCTACCGGCTGACGAGACTGCTGGGTCGTGACGGACTCGGCGAGGTGTACGAGGCCCATGAGGTCCACGAGGCCGGAGACACCGGCAACGGCCGCGTGCTGGCGCTGAAACTCATCTCCGAGCAGTTCTCCGACAACGCGGTGCTCGCCGCCCGGTTGCGACACGAAGCCGAAGCGGCGGCGAAGCTGACCGACCCGCACATCGTGCCGGTGTACGCCCACGGTGAGATCGACGGCCGGCTCTACCTGGTGACGGGTTTGATCCACGGCACCGACCTGGGCACGCTGCTGCGAGAGTCCGGGCCGCTGAGCCCGCCGCGAGCGGTGGCGATCATCCGCCAGGTCGCCGCGGCCCTGGACGCGGCGCACCACGCGGGTGTGACGCACCGCGGCGTCAAACCGGAGAACATCCTGGTCACCGACGAGGACCGGGCGTATCTGAAGGATTTCGGCATCGCCAGCGCCGCCTTCGATCCGGAACTGGCCTCGGAACCGGGGAAGGCCGAGACTCCGGCGACGAGCTACAGCTACATGGCGCCGGAGCGGTTGCACGGCAGTGACGTCGGCGAGGCCGCCCACCTTGCCGACGTCTACTCGCTGGCCTGCGTGCTGACCGAATGCCTCACCGGGTCGCCGCCGTTCCCGGCCGACAGTGGCGAGCAGGCCGCAGAAGTCCTGGAGGCCCGCCTGGTGACGGCGCCTCCCCGTCCGAGTCGGCTGCGGCCCGGACGGGTGCCGGCGGCTCTCGACGAGGTGGTCGCCCGCGGCCTGGCCAGAAAACCCGCGGATCGCTACCCGGCCGCCGGGGATCTGGGCGCGGCCGCCTACGAGGCACTGACCGAACCCGAACGCAACCAGGCGGCCCGGATTCTGCGCCGCAGCGAAGCCGGTGCCTCGCTGATCGGGCACGCCGAGCAGGCGGTGCAGCAGGCGGCTCAACCGGCTCCCAAACCGGCGGCTCAACCGGAGCCTCAACCGGTGTCACCGCCGCCACCGGCGCCGGTGCCCGTACCGCAGCGAGGCTGGACGCCGCCGGACAGCGACCGCGACGGATTGGCGAGCGTGTCGGTGGACGAGTTGTCGGCCGGCCCGGCGCGGCTGCTGGACTTCAAGCCGTCGCCGAGGGCCACACCGAGACTGGCGCGCATTCGTCACCTGCGCAGGCCGGTGGTGCTGGCCGCCGCGGCGATGGCCGCGGTCGGGATCGTTGTGGCTGCAGGGCACCTGGCCAGCCGGCCGGCGCAAGAGGCGTCGGCGGCGGCCCCGAGCCAGACCGTGCTGCCGTTCAACGACCTCGACTACCGCCTGGCCCCGGGCGGGGTCGCGCTGGACGCCGACGGCAACGTCTACGTCACCAGCCAAGCCACCTCCGGGCAGGTGCTGAAACTGCCGGCCGGGTCGACCACCCCGACGGCCCTGCCGGTCAACGGGATCTACCAGCCCCGGGGTGTGGCCGTGGACCACAACGGCACGGTGTACTTCTCCGACTTCAACAACAGGGTGGTGAAGGTGGCACCCGAGTCGAACGCCCAGACCGTCCTGCCGTTCTACGGTCTCGACAGCCCCGAGGGTGTTGCGGTGGACTCCGGCGGCAACGTGTACGTCGCCGACCGCGGCAACAACCTGGTGATGAAATTGGACTCGGGTTCCAACACCCAGATCGTGCTGCCGTTCAGCGGCCTCGGCAATCCCGATGGGGTGGCGGTCGACGGTGCCGGCAATGTCTACGTCACCGACACCGGCAACAACCGGGTGCTGAAATTGAGCCCCGGATCGAACCAGCAGGCCGTGTTGCCGTTCACCGGGATCATCGCCCCCTGGGGGATAGCCGTGGACGAGCACGGCAGCGTCTACGTCACCGAACGCGACAGCAACAAGGTGGTGGAACTGGCATCCGGTGCGCTGATCCCGAACGTGCTGCCGTTCGTCGGACTCAACACGCCGCTGGATGTGGCGGTGGACAAGAACGGGAACGTCTACGTCGCGGATCGTGGCAATGACCGGGTGGTGATGGTCTCCTCGGACGTATTGGGCGGATCCGGTGGCAGGGACAACCGGTGATCGAATACGGGCACATCCGATAACCGCCGCCTAATTCGCCGGCGAAATTGCAGGCTACGCGATTCAACCGGGCAACTCTGCCGTTGATTTCGGTATGGCCGGCTCCCTCGGAAATTGTGGTACCGCTGGTAGCCTCGGTCTCGCACAATGGCGTGGTATGTGCTGGAAGGAGCGTCGGTGACTAACGGCGGACCGGGTTCGCGGGTGGGCACGCGTTTCGGGCCTTACCAACTCATCCGATTGCTCGGCCACGGCGGGATGGGCGAGGTCTATCAGGCTGAGGACGTCCGCAAACACCGGGTTGTGGCATTGAAGCTCATTTCCCCGCGATTATCCGGCGATCCTGTGCTGCGTGCCCGAATACAACGGGAAGCCGATACCGCGGGCCGGTTGAACGAACCGCACGTGGTGCCCATCCACGATTACGGCGAGATCGACGGGCAGTTCTTCGTGGAGATGCGCCTGATCGACGGCAATTCGCTGCGCACCATCCTGGACCGCTACGGCCCGCTGAGCCCGCCTCGAGCGGTGGCGCTCATTCGTCAGGTCGCTGCCGCGCTGGATGCGGCGCACGGTGCCGGTGTGATGCATCGCGACGTCAAGCCGGAGAACATCGTGGTCACCGACGACGACTTCGTCTACCTGGTGGATTTCGGCATCGCTCGCGCGGAGAACGATCCGGGGCTGACCGAGATCGGCACCACCGTGGGGACCTGCAAGTACATGGCGCCGGAGCGGTTCACCGGTGCCGACGTCACCTACCGCGCCGACATCTACTCGCTGGCCTGCGTGCTGGACGAATGTCTGACCGGGGTGCCACCGTACCGCGCCGACAGCATCGAACGGATGGTCGCCGCACATCTGACGGAGCAGCCGCCGCGGCCCAGCGAGATGCGTCCCGGCGCTGTTCCCGCCGCGCTGGATCGGGTGATCGCGCGCGGCATGGCCAAAAAGCCCGAGGACCGTTATCGCAGCGCCGGCGAGTTCGCCGTCGCGGCGCACGAGGCCCTGACCCAACCGGATCAGGACCAGGCCGTCACCATCCTGCGGCACAGCGAGGAGGCGGCCCGACGGGACGCCGGCGCGGCCTCCGGGCCTGGCAGTTGGCGCACCGGCCCGTCGGCCGGCCCGTCATTCCGCGAGCGGCCGGACTTCGGCGACCGGGTGAACAGCGGCCCGCCGCCACCCGCGGTGGTCCGCCCGCCCGCACCGGCGCGCCCATCGGCGCCGGCCCGCTCGCCGGCAACCGAGGCATCGCTCGACGGGGAGACGATGATGCGCCCGGCCGGAGGCGATCGAAGCCCGGCCGGCTGGCGCGGGCAACAGTCGCCCGCGGTGTCGCGCCCAGCCCAGACCAACGTGGCCGGCGGCGGGACGCACAAGTGGTGGATCCCGATCGGTGCGGTGGTGCTGGCGCTGGTCAGCGTCATCGGCCTGGTCACGTATCTGCTGACCCGGTCGTCGGACGGCTCGGGGTCCGGGCAGAGTGAGTTGCAGTTCACCGGCATCAACTTCCGGCTCTCCCCGGGCGGGGTGGCGGTGAACGGCAGCGGCGACGTCTACGTCACCAACCAGGGCATGTACGGACGGGTGATGAAGCTGCCGGGCGGATCGTCGACACCCATCGTGCTGCCGTTCAGCGGCCTGTATCAGCCGCAGGGTGTGGTGGTGGACAGCAACGACACGGTTTACGTCTCCGACTTCAACAACCGGGTGGTCAAGCTGACAGCCGGGTCCAACAACCAGATCGTGCTGCCGTTCACCGGCCTGAACTACCCCGAGGGGGTGGCGGTGGACAACGCCGGCGGTGTCTACGTCGCCGACCGGGGCAACAACCGGGTCCTGAAATTGCCGGCCGGCGCGAACACCGCAACGGCACTGCCGTTCAGCGGCCTCAGCCATCCGGACGGCGTCGCGGTGGACAGATCCGGCACCGTGTACGTCGCCGACACCGACAACAACCGGGTGGTCAAGCTGGCCGCCGGCTCCAGTGACCAGCAGGTGCTGCCGTTCACCGGCGTCTCGGTGCCGTGGGGGGTGGCGGTGGACGACAACGGCGGGGTCTACGTCACCGAACACGACGCCAACAAGGTGCTCAAGCTGCCGGCCGGGGCGTCGACCTCGACGACGCTGCCGTTCAGCGGCCTCAACACCCCGCTGGACATCGCGGTGGACAAGAACGGAACCGTCTATGTCGCCGACCGCGGCAACAATCGGGTGGTCAAGCTCGCGCAGTGATCTCCGGCGCCGGCCAGCCGGTAATATTCGGGCCATGACCGCGCTCGATCCGGTGGACACGCATGCCCATCACGGGCATCGGCATTCCACCCGCCAGGCTCGTGACGCGGGCTGGCACCGTGCGGCGCAGTGGGCCAGGCGGCTGGCCTGGATCAGCCTGGCGCTGGTGGCGGTGGAAGGTGTTGTGGGCTTGTGGCAGGGCCTGGCCGCCGGCTCGATCGCGTTGACCGGCTGGGCGCTGGGCAGCATTCCCGAGGGGCTGGCCGGGGCGGTGGTGATCTGGCGCTTCACCGGCTCACGCACCCTGTCGGACACCGCGGAGCGGCGCGCGCAGATCGGGGTGGCGGTGTCGTTCTGGCTGGCCGCCCCCTACATCGCGGTCGAGTCCGTGCACCATCTGCTCGACGGCCAGCAGGCCGAGGGCAGCGTGATCGGCATCGTGGTGACGGCGATGGCGGCTGTCGTGATGCCGGTTCTGGGCCGAGCCCAGCGCCACCTGGGCAGACGATTGGCATCGGCGGCGACTGTGGGGGAGGGCGTGCAGAACTATCTGTGCGCTATTCAGGCCGTGGCGGTGCTGGTCGGACTGGCCGTGGTCGGCTCATGGCCCGGTGGACGGTGGGTGGACCCGGTGATCGGGCTGGGGGTGGCCGCGGTCGCGGTCTGGCAGGGTTTCCGGTCCTGGCGCGGCGAGGGCTGCGGCTGCTGAATCCCGTCGCCGCGGGCCTGTGGTTCAGAACGGGGGCGGGTCGTCGTCTCGGGGTTGTAGGGGCAGAACGGCTGGGATAGGCGCGCGGGTTTGCCACTGAGATCGTCGGCGGTTTTCGAGAGTTGCTCGGTTTTGCTTGCGTTCGGCGGTGATTCGCCGGTGCCGGTCGGTGGCGCGGCTGCATCGGCGCCGGGGCATCATGGCATCGCGGCCGGGCTGCGGGGTGCGGTCGGGTGGTGGTGGCAGGGTGGCGGTTGGCAGGCTCAGTGTGGGGGCGAGCAGTGTGCCGCCGGGCCGGGTGCGGTAGGCGTGGCCTGTCGGTGAGGTCCAGATGATGGTGCCGTCGGGGAGCTGGCGGTCGCGCCATCCGGCGTAGAACGTTTTCAATAAATGATGTGCTCTGCAAAGGCATTTCAGGTTCGAGGCGTGCGTCGGCCCACCGACACGGTAGGGGATGGTGTGGTCGACGTCGCAAAACTCTGCTGGCCGGTCGCAATTGGGGAACCGACAGGTCAGATCTCGGCACCGGATGAAATCGGCCAGCTTGGCCGACGGCCGGTAGTGTGGTTCGGGCAGTCCGGCGCCGCCCGGATGGACAAGCGGCTGCAGCTGCGCCGCGCCGCGGGCCGCCAGGTCGGCCAATATCGAAGCTGGGACCGTCGGCCCGCCAGACACTAGGCCGGGACTCGGATTGGGCTTTACGACGGCGGCGGGTTGGGGAGTCGGTTTCGGGTTCGCGGCGTCGCGGAGGATTTCGGCGAAACGCTCTGGGTTGCTGACGATCTCGGGTCCGCCGTCGGCGGAATGCGCGCCGTGCAGGTTGGTGGTGTCGGCGTCGAGAGTGGCTTGTTCGGCCACCACGTGGATCAGCACCGCAGCCGGTGGCGCGGTGCCGGCGGCTGGACAGTCGCCGGTTCCGCAGGCACACGCCAGGGTGTCATGTCCGGCGGCCAGTGCGCCCAGCGCGTCCGCGCGTCGTTGGTCGACGGTGCGGGGATCGTTGTGGCACACGGTGTGGGCCAGCGAGGTTAACCGGCGATCCAGCAGGGTGCCATCGGTGGTGAACATCTCGCCGCTGAGCCAAGCGGTTCCGCGGTGATGGGTGACGTCGACATAGCGGGAGCGTGCGGCGGTCTCGGTGCGGCGCCGCGCCTCGGGGTCATGACGTTCGATCAGTGCGTCGATGGCCTGTTCGGTCTTGTTGCGGGACAGCACGCCCCACCGCGTGAGTCCTTCGGCCAACTCGGTGTCGATCGCGTCCAGCACCGCGTGGTCGAGGGCGAGCAGGGTGCGGTTGACGATCAGCGCGACGGTCCGGTACGGCAACGCGCCGGTGGCGAACAGTGCCGCTACTTTGGGCAGCCGTTCGTGCAGGCAGATGGCGGTGTGCATCAGGGCGCTGGCTGCAGCGGGGGTGCTGCTCTGAGCGGCGGCGACTTCGGCGGCCACCGCCTCCCACGGATCGATGCGCCACAGTTCGCGCCCCTTGCCGTCCTCGACCGGGACCTGGCGCCGTTGGTAGAGCTCGGCGATCGCGGAGAGCCGACGCGCGCAGGCGATGTTCTCGGCGCGGGCGGCATCGCGGATCGTTGAGACGAGGGCCGAGGCGTCCAGGCGTTCGAACATGTTTGCGACGATAGCGAAGTCCACTGACTCAATGGACTCGCGGCGGCCGATCTGTGGACGAAGGGCCGACTGTGGATAACGTGCGGGCGGCGCTCAGTCCAGTTGGTAGCGGATCATCCGGGAACTGTTCGCCACCACGGCCACCGACGACGCATTGTGCAGCACCGCCGCCAGCACCGGCGACAACGCGCCACCGGCGCCGATCAGCAGTCCGATCGCGTTGACCGCGATCGACATGGCGTAGTTCTCCCGGATGACGTCGACGGCCCGGGCGCCCAGATCCCGCACGTCGAGCAGCCGGTGCAGGTCGTCGTTGGCCAGTGCGACATCGGCCGTCTCCACCGCGACGTCGGTGCCGGCCAGGCCCATCGCGATACCGATGTCGGCGGCCGCCAGCGCGGGCGCGTCGTTGACGCCGTCGCCGACCATGCCGACCACATGCCCGTCGCGTTGCAGTTCGCGCACCACCTCGAGCTTGTCCTCCGGCAGCACCTCGGCACGCCACTCGTCGATGCCCAGTTCGCCGGCCACCGCCTCGGCGACGTCGGGATGGTCGCCGGTCAGCATGATGATGCGACTGATCCCGTTGGCGCGCAGCCGGTTCAGCACGTCGGCCGCCTCCGGGCGCACCTCGTCACGCAAGCTGATCAGGCCCACCAGGGTGCCGTCCACCGCCAGCAGCAGCGGCGTCTCGGCCTGCCGGCGCAGCTTCTCCACCCAGGCGGCGGCTTCGCCGGAAGTCTCGACGTTCTCGGAGCGCAGCAGCGACGGGCTGCCCAGCAGCAGGGTGCGCCCGTCGGCCCGGGTGCGCATGCCCAGGCCCACCAGCACTTCGCACTCCTCGTGCGGCGGGATGCTGATATGGCGTTCCTCGGTGGAGCGGATGACGGCCTCGGCCAGCGGGTGGCGGGAGTGGATCTCCGAGCTCGCCGCATAGGCCAGAACCTGCTCGGGCTCCCATTCATCGTGTAGGGCAACGATATTGGTCACCACCGGGCGGCCGACGGTCAGTGTTCCGGTCTTGTCGAACACGATCGCGTTGACCCGGCCGGCCTGCTCGAGGTGCGAGCCGCCCTTGATCAGGATGCCGCGCCGCGCGCCGTTCCCGATCGCGGCGCTGATCGCGGTGGGAGTGGACAGGCCCACCGCGCACGGGCAGGCGATCAGCAGCATGGTCATCGCCCGGCGCACGTCGCCGGTGAGCAGCAGGGTGGCGGCGGAAAGGATGAACGAGGCGGGTACGAAGCGACGGGAGAAGTTCTCGCCGACGGTCTGGATCGGCGCCCGGTCGTGGTGGGCCTCCTCGACACGGGTGATGATCCGGCCGATGACGGTCTGGTTGCCGACCGCGGTGGCGCGCACCACCAGCCGGCCGCGGATCACCACCGAACCGGCGTGCACCGTGGATTCGGCGGCGACACTGACCGGCAGCGTCTCGCCGGTGATCGCAGATTGGTCGACGACCGCATCGCCGTCGACCACGGTGCCGTCGACCGGGATGGCCACATGGTCGTGGATCACCACCTCATCGCCGATCTGCAGGCTGTCGATCGGGACCTGGACCTCGGTGTCGTCGGACATCCGGACCCAGGCGGTGTCCTGGCTGCCGCGCAGCAGATCGGAGATGGCCCGCCGGGTGCGGCGCAGCGTCAGATCCTGCAGGTACTCACCGATGTTGAGCAACCACAGCACGGTTAGCGCGACCACGTTCTCGCGCAGCACCAGGCTGGCCACGGTGGCCGCCGTCACCAGGGCGTCGGTGCCGGCCCGGCCGGATCGGATCGACCGCAGCGCGCCGCGCAGGAACGGGTAGCCCATGAACACCGTCGCGCCGGTCGCGACCAGCTGGCCGGACGGGCCGAGCAGCGGCGGGCGGTTGAACGCGTAGCGGCGCACACCCAGCAGGGCCAGCGCCGCACCGCCGATGACCATCCGCAGCACGTCGGTGTTGCGGATATCAGATGACCGCGGCGTTCTTGCGGGAATCAGTTCGGCGGCAACGTGTTCGGCTTCCTCGACGGCGGCGAGCACGGCGCTGCGGTCGCAACGCTTCGGTGAGTACCAGACCACGACGGACCCGGTGCGCGGGTAGGCGTGCACTGTGCGCACCCCGTTGACCCGGCCGGCCGCCTCCTCCACCGCCACCGCCCGCCGCGGGTTCGCCCGCACCCACGGCACCTGGACGCGCATGCGCCCGGCCGCGTCGGAGACGACCATGAGGCGCGGGTCGCCGGAGGCGACGGCCGAGGTGGACTCGATCGCAGTCGTCACGGGGTTAGTGGTCGTGGTCGTGGTCCGCGACGGCGGCCGGCGGAGGTGCCTCCTCGCCGATCCGCTCGCGGGCTTCGGCCACCACGTCGGCGACCTTCAGGCGTGCGGACTCGGCCAGCTCCTCCGCGCGCCGCGTCCCGCGCAGCCCCAGTTCGGTGGCCGCGACGGCACCCTGGTGCAGCGGCGCCTTCTGCAGCGCCTTGCGGGCCAGCTCGTAGGCGCTGACCCCGACCAGCCCGGTGAACACCGCGCCGGCCGCCTTCGCGAACAGTCCCTGCACTGCCATCGGTTACCTCGTCTCGTCTCGTTCTGATTGTCCGGATCAGCCGGACGGAAACATCAATGAATCAGCATATTAGCATGTATTGCGCTGCGCTATCCGGCGGTGGTCCGGCCGGGCCGCTCAGCCGAGCAGCCGGGTGACCTTCTCGGTTTCGCGACGGCGTTCCTGGGCACCCGGATCCGGATTCGCGACTTGCACCAGGGACGCGCCGACGGCCAACACGGCAAGCATGTTGTCCACCAGCTCGGTTGGTGTCGCCCAGTTTTCGGCGGACCAGACCCGGTCAGCGGACGTCAGGCCGGCTGCTCCAGCCGATTCCCCGCAGGCCGCCAGCACCTCGTCGACCGACCGGCCGGCCAACGCCGGGCCCGGGTGGCGCTCCGGGTCGATCTGGTCACCGTGCACCCGCACCGCGGTCGCGTAGTCGGTGACGCCGACCGGCAGGTCGGCGGCGGGGCGACCGAACGGGTCCAGCGACAACACGGCGACCTCGCCGGCGGACCCGGCGACCGCCTCGTCCGCCTCGTCGAGCCGCTCCGTGGTGCACAGCGCGATGTCGGCGCCGCCGGCGTCGTTCCCCGGTTCGTTCCCCGGTTTGCTGAGCAGCACTTCGCCGCCGATCCACCACACCCCGAACAGCACCGCGGCCGTCTGCCAGTGTGCCGGCAGCAGCACCGCGACGCGGCTGGCCGGGCCCGCGCCGAACTCGTCGCGCAGCAGGTTTCCGGTCTTGGCGGCCCAGTTCGCCAGTGTCGCGGCGGACAGTTCGATGCGCTCGCCGGTGGCGTCGTCGTAGTAGGTGATACGCGGGCTGGCGGCGTCGGCGCGCAACATCGGACCGAGGATCGCCGCGGTCAGGTTGGTCACCCCCGCGACGTTAGTCGATGCACTGCGGGTCGTTGGATCCCGCGGTCAGAACCGGTGAGACAGTGACGGTTTCGGGAGCGCCGGTGTTCAGGTCGGATTCCAGCTCCACCCTCGAGCTGAAGGCGTTGCCGCTGCCCATGCCCGAGCCGGGGCCGGTGTAGTCGTCGGAGAGCACCACCCGTACCGAGCCGGGCGGCACCGAGGTGTTCGCGACGACCGGCAGGCCGCCGAGCTCCATGGCCACCGCCTGGGCGCCGAAGTCGTCGGCGTTCTCGACCTGCACTTCGCTGTTCTTGACATGCTCGCCGTCGTTGTTGCCGACCGACCCGGTGGCGAACCCCTTGGCGGCCAAGACATTCGACACCGCCGCCGCCAAGCCGTTAATGTCGGTGTCGTTGAGCACGCTGGTCGTGGTGTTCTCCGGGGTGAACGCGAGCTGGGCGGATTTGCCGGCATCCTGGTCGTGCAGCAGCTCGGAGACGAAGCCGGCCACCTGGACCGGGTCGACCCGCACCACGCTCTGCATGCCGTCGTCGCTCCAGCCGGCCTCCTCCAGGACCGGGATGGTGGCGAACGCGACGTTGCCGGCGGCCAGGGTCTGCAGCTTCTTGATGAAGTCCATCACGTCCCAGCCTTCGGACAGCACCACCGACCGCTGCACCGCCTGCTGCAGACGAGCCAGGGTGGCCGGGCTGGACAGCGTCTTGCCGGAGATCACCTTGTGGGCCAGCGAGGCCATCACCACCTGCTGGCGGTGCACCCGGTCGAGGTCGCCGTGCGGCAGCTCGTGGCGCTGGCGGACGAAGCTCAGCGCCTGCGGGCCGTTGAGCAGCTGCCAGCCGCCCGGGAAGTCGGCGCCGGAGAGCTCTTCGTAGACCGGCTCCTTGAGGCACACGTCGACGCCGCCGAGGGCGTCGGTGATCAGCGAGAAACCCAGCAGCCCGATCTCGGCGTAGTGGTCGATGGTGACCCCGGTCAGGTCGGTGACGGTCTTGATCAGGGCTTCGCGGCCGGCCTCGGTGCCACGAGCCTGGGCCTGGACCGGGTCCATGCCGGCTTCGACCAACGCGTCGGCGGTCTCGAGCCGGGTGGCGCCGTAGACGCCGTTGATCTTGGTCTTGCCGAGGCTCGGCGCGGACACATAGGAGTCACGCGGGATCGAGATGGCGGTCGCGGACTTCCCGTTGTTGGGGATCCGGACCAGGATGATCGTGTCGGTGTTGGTGGCGTCCTCGTCGCCCGCCCGCAGCGTGGCCAACTCCTCGGGGGTCAGCGGGTTGCCGTGCGCGTCGGTGCGGCTGTCCACCCCGACCAGCAGAATGTCGATCGCGCCGTCGGCGGCGCCGTGGCCGAGGATCTTGCTGACCACGTGCGAGATGCCGTCTTCGAACGAACGGATCTGGCTCCATGCCACGCCGGTGCCCGACACGACCGTCACGGCGGCCATAGTTGCAATAACACGAGCAACTCTATTCACAGGCATCACCCCAGACTACTAATGCCACAGGTGTATCTCCGGTAGCCGACCCGGCGTGTGCCAGACTCGACGCCGTGACCCCTACGGCCCGCAGGATCGTGATCAGCGGTGCCGGTGGGCAGGTCGGCGGCTTTCTGGCGGCGCGGGCCGCGGCGGAGGGCCGCGACGTGCTGGCGCTGACCTCGACGCAGTGGGACATCACCGACGCCGACGCCGCCGCGCGGATAGTCCGGTTCGGCGACGTGGTGGTCAACTGCGCCGCCTACACGGCGGTCGATGCCGCCGAGTCCGACCAGCAGCGGGCGTTCGCGGTCAACGCCACCGGACCCGAGCAGATCGCGAACGCATGCGCGCGGGTCGGCGCCCGGCTGATCCACATCTCGACCGACTACGTATTCAGCGGGGATTTCGGTGGTGCTGGAAGTCAAGGACCGCATCCCTACGAGCTCGACGATGCGACCGGGCCGCTGAGCGTCTACGGCCGCAGCAAACTGGCCGGCGAAACCGCGGTGCTGGAGTCGTCGGCGGACGCCACGGTGGTGCGCACCGCCTGGGTATACACGGGTGCCAGCGGTGGCAAAGACTTCGTCGCCGTGATGCGCGGACTGGCCGCCGGCACCCGGGCCGTGACGGTGGTCGACGACCAGGTCGGCTCGCCCACCTACGTCCCCGACCTGGTCGGTGCGCTGCTGCAGGTGGTCGACGAGCCGATGGACGCGCGGCTGCTGCACGCGGCCAACGCCGGTGCGGTCAGCCGGTTCGAGCAGGCTCGGGCGGTCTTCGCCGCGACGGGCGCCGACCCGGACCGGGTGAGTCCGGTTGGCAGCGCGGACAGCCCGCGCCCGGCGGCCCGGCCGCCCTACTCGGCGCTGTCGGGTGTCGAGTCGGCGCGGGCGGGGCTGACGCCGCTGCGCGACTGGCATGACGCGCTGATCGATTCGCTGCGGGCCGGTCGGTAATCTCTAGCCGTGAGTGACGCGCTGCCGGTGGTGACGGTGACCTATTCGCCGGGCTCACACCTGGAGCGTTTCCTGGCATCGCTGCCGCTGGCCACCGACCGGCCGGTGCGGGTGCTGTTGGCCGACAACGGCTCCACCGACGGAGCCCCGCAGGAGGCGGTGCGCCGCTACCCGAATGTGACCCTGTTCGAAACCGGGGCCAACTTCGGTTACGGCGGCGCGATGAACCGCGGCGTCGCGCGACTGGCCGCCGAGGGAGTGGACGGGGACTTTCTCGTGCTGGCCAACCCGGACGTGCAGTGGGGCCCGGGCAGCATCGACGCCCTGCTGGACGCGGCGGCGCGCTGGCCGCACGCGGCGGCGCTGGGACCGCTGATCCGGGAGCCGGACGGTTCGGTGTACCCGTCGGCGCGGCACCTGCCCAGCCTGATCCGCGGCGGCATGCACGCGGTCATCGGCCCGCTGTGGTCGAAGAATCCGTGGAGCGCCGCCTACCGCCAGGAGCGGCTGACGCCGACCGAACGCCCGGTGGGCTGGCTGTCGGGGTCATGCCTGCTGGTACGCCGTGCCGCATTCGAGGCCGTCGGCGGCTTCGACGAGCGCTACTTCATGTACATGGAGGACGTCGACCTGGGCGACCGGCTGGGCCGGTCGGGCTGGCTCAACGTCTATGTGCCGTCCGCGGAGGTGCTGCACCACAAGGGGCACGCGACCGGGCGCGACCCGGCCCGTCACCTGGCGGCGCACCACCGCAGCACCTACATCTATCTCGCTGACCGGCACGGCGGCCCGTGGCGGGCGCCGCTGCGCTGGACGATGCGCGGGGCGCTGGCGGTGCGGGCGCGGCTGTCGGTGCGTGGCTCACGACGGAAACTGGCGAAAGGGGTGCGGTGACCCTCCAACAGGTTGACGCGGTGATCCTGGTCGGCGGCCAGGGCACCCGCCTGCGGCCGCTGACGCTGTCCGCCCCGAAACCGATGCTGCCCACCGCGGGCCTGCCGTTTCTGACCCACCTGCTGTCCCGGATCGCCGCGGCCGGCATCGAGCACGTCGTGCTGGGGACGTCGTACAAACCGGACGTCTTCGAAACCGAGTTCGGTGACGGCTCTTCGCTCGGCTTGCAGGTCGAGTACGTGACCGAGGAGCAGGCGCTGGGCACCGGCGGCGCGATCGCCAACGTGGCGCCCAAGCTGCGTCACGACACCGCGATGGTGTTCAACGGCGACGTGCTCTCCGGCGCCGATCTCGGTGAGCTGCTGGACTTTCACCGCTTGCAGGCGGCCGACCTGACCCTGCACCTGGTGCGGGTGGGGGATCCGCGGGCGTTCGGCTGCGTGCCCACCGACGAAAAGAACCGCGTCGTCGCCTTTCTTGAGAAGACGCAGGACCCGCCGACCGACCAGATCAACGCCGGCTGCTACGTCATGTCGCGGGAGGTGATCGACCGGATCCCGTGTGGCCGAGCGGTTTCGGTGGAACGCGAGGTGTTCCCGGCGCTGCTGTCCGACGGCGTGAAGGTCTGCGGGTATGTCGACGCTTCGTATTGGCGGGATATGGGCACCCCGGAGGACTTCGTTCGCGGGTCGGCCGACCTGGTGCGCGGCATCGCGCCGTCGCCGGCGCTGGGTGGGCACCGCGGTGAGCAGCTGGTGCACGACGGCGCGGCGGTGTCACCCGGCGCGGTGCTGATCGGCGGCACTGTTGTCGGCCGGGGCGCCGAGATCGGCGCCGGTGTCCGGCTGGACGGGGCGGTGATCTTCGACGGGGTGCGGGTGGAGGCCGGCAGTGTCATCGAGCGGTCGATCATCGGGTTCGGCGCGCGGATCGGGCCGCGGGCGCTGATCCGCGACGGGGTGATCGGCGACGGCGCCGACATCGGGGCTAGGTGTGAGCTTCTGCGCGGCGCCCGGGTCTGGCCCGGCGTGTGCATTCCCGACGGCGGAATCCGGTACTCGAGTGACGTGTGACGCCTGCCTGCGCCTAGTGTGTGGTTGTGTCACGGCTCAGGCCGCGAACCGTGCATCATGCCCACACTCGCCGAGCCACGGGCAGTCGGCCGCCGCCAGCGCTGCGCACACCCGGGCCACCACCACGCCGGGCCGGTAGCGCAGCAGGTCGGCGCTGACCCGAATGATCACCCAGCCGCGGGCGGCCAGTTCGGCGGAGCGGTCGATGTCGCCGGCGCGCTGCTTCGGGTCGGTCCA
Organism: Mycobacterium sp.; assembly: GCA_035721065.1. Lineage (GTDB taxonomy): Bacteria > Actinomycetota > Actinomycetes > Mycobacteriales > Mycobacteriaceae > Mycobacterium. The sequence continues at coordinate 17,846 of DASTNJ010000023.1, read as the reverse complement.
GTGCTGTTCCCCGTCGTACTCCACGCCGACCTTGAATTCCTCGTATCCCATGTCGATGCGGGCGAACACCTGCCCGTAGCGATCGCGCACCTTGATCTGCGTCGTCGGCCTTCGCAGCCCGGATCGCATCAGCAGCAGCCGGGTCCGGGTCTCCGGCGGCGATTCGGCGCCGGCATCCATCAGGTCGAGCACCCGTCGCAGTTGCACCACGCCACGCAGCCCGCGGTGCTGCTCGGCGACGGCTTCGATGCAGGCGGGTCTGAGGTTGGTGGCGTTTGCCAGCGCGTCGAGGCGGATGACGGCCTCTGTCAGGCCCGTCAGGCCGATGCGCCGCCCCAGGTCGAACGCGGTTCGGGCCGGCGTGGTCACCGGTATCCCGCGCCGCATACACCGCTCGTCGTCGGCGAGGCTCTCGCGGTGGATCACGATGCCGTCCACCGTTCGGCACGCCTCTTTCCGGTTCAGCTCGGCCGGTAACGCCGGATCGATCCACCGCGCCCCGTGCAGCGCCGCCGCCGACATTCCGGCGACGGTGGTGTTTTGGCCCGACCACAGCCAGGCGGCCACCGCCTTGGTGACGGGGGTGAGTTGCTGGCCTTTGGGCAGGTACACATTGCGATGGATCATGTCGTGGCGGCTGCGCAGTGTCCGCCTGCTGACCTCGCCGGCCCGCAAGGCTTCGGTGCCGACGAACGGCCAATCTGATCCCCGCATCGGCCCACGTTGGCATGGGGGTCCGACAAGGGCGCCGAGTGTGGGCTTGCGTCACGCTTGGCGCGGTGAACCGTGCATCAAGCCCACACTCGCCGGGCTTCGCCGGGGCTCGACGAGTTCGTGGAGCGAGAGATCGACATCGCCTAATGCCGATCAGCATCGGCTCCAGACGGGAGGCGTTGCGGATGCCACCAAGCTATTCGCCGAGCACGATCAACCGGAGTAGCCGGTGGTACCGGTTTTGCCGTTCGGGCCGGCGGGGGTAGTGCCGGCGCCGCCGGTGCCGCCGCTGCCGGGGGGAGCGCCGTTGCCGCCGTTGCCGGCACGGTGAACATGGTGTGCTCGGCGTCGGTGCGCGCGGCGTCGGGATACTGGTGCGCGCCGTCGGGCACCATCAGCGGGATGACGGCTTCCGGTGCGGCGTAGAGGATCTGGCCGCGCGCCACCGTACCCGTGCAGCATCGGTTCCTGCCCGATCGCGTATTTAGGTGCCGGGCTTTCCGTTCAAGCCGGGCGTGGCGGTACCGGTTCCGGCAGTGGACGCCGCGCCACCGGTGCCGGCGAGGGCGGGGATCCCCTTGCCGGTGGTGGCGTCACCGCCGTTGCCGCCCGCGCCGCCGATGGCGTCGCCGCTGCCGGCGTCGACCCGCCCGGTCCCGCCGGTGCCGCCGGCCGACTCCCAGTTGTAGGTGAGGTAGGAGCCGGAGCCGCCGTCGCCGCCCTTGCCGCCGACGGCGTTGACGGTGGAGGCGGCGTTGTCGGTTTCGGCGGCCCCGCCGGTGCCGCCGGGGCCGCCGTTGCCGGCGTTTCCGACCCCGCCGTCACCGCCCGCGCCAGCGGTCAGGCCGCCGGTGCCCGCGGTGAATGCGCTGCCGCCGCCGCCGGCGCCGCCGTCGGCGCCGTTGCCGCCCAACCCGCCGCTACCGGCGACCGCGGTCTTGGTGTCGACACTGCTGTTGATCTGCGCGGTGCCGCCGCCGCCGCCGACGCCGCCGTTGCCAGCGCCGGTGCCCGCGGTGCCGGGGGCGCCGGGGGCGCCGGTGGGGGTGCCGGTTCCGCTGCCGTCGATCTGCGCCCCGCCGCCGGCCCCGCCGTTGCCGCCGGCTTGCGGGCCGTTGCCGCCGAGTCCGGCGGCCCCGCCGTCGGCGTTGCCGATGCCATGGTTGATGCCGGTGCCGCCGGGCCCGCCGTCGCCGCCGGGGCCGGCGGTGGCGTCGCCGCCGTGGCCGCCGGCGCCGCCGGTGGCATCAGCATTGCCGGCGTCGACCTGTCCGACTCCGCCGGTGCCGCCGGCTTCCTCCCAGCTGTAGGTGTTGGACGCGCCGTTGCCGCCGTTGCCGCCCTTGCCGCCGACAGCGTTGACGGTGGAGGCGGCGTTGTCGGTTTCGGCGGCCCCGCCGGTGCCGCCGGGGCCGCCGTTGCCGGTGCTGCCGTTGCCGCCGTCACCGCCGACGCCGGGAGTCAGGCCGCCGGTGCCTTCGGTGTAGGCGGCACCGGCAGCGCCGCCTGCGCCGCCGTCGGCGCCGTTGCCGCCCAGCCCGCCGTTGCCGGCGACCGCGGTCTTGGTGTCGACACTGCTGTTGATCTGCGCGGTGCCGCCGCCGCCGCCGACGCCGCCGTTGGCAGTGCCGGTGCCCGTAGCGCCGGGGGCGCCGGGGGCGCCGGTGGGGGTGCCGGTTCCGCTGCCGTCGATCTGCGCCCAGCCGCCCGCACCGCCGTTGCCGCCGGCTTGCGGCCCGTTGCCGCCGAGTCCGGCGGCCCCGCCGTCGGCGTTGCCGGTGCCGTAGTTGATGCCGGTGCCGCCGCCTCCGCCGTCGCCGCCCGGGCCGGCGGTGGAGTCGCCGCCGTCGCCGCCGGCGCTGCCGGTGGCATCAGCATTGCCGGCGTCGACCCGCCCGACTCCGCCGGTGCCGCCGGCCTCCTCCCAGCTGTAGGTGTTGGACGCGCCGTCGCCGCCGTCGCCACCCTTGCCACCGACGGCGTTGACGGTGGAGGCGGCGTTGTCGGTTTCGGCGGCCCCGCCAGTGCCGCCGGGGCCGCCGTTGCCGGTGCTGCCGTTGCCGCCGTCACCGCCGACACCGGGGGTCAGGCCGCCGGTGCCTTCGGTGTAGACGGCACCGGCAGCGCCGCCTGCGCCGCCGTCGGCACCGTTGCCGCCCAGGCCGCCGCTGCCGCCGGCCGCGGTCGCCGTGGAGGAACTGTCGTTGATGGCAGCGGAGCCGCCGGTTCCACCCGTGCCGCCGTTGCCGTTGGTGCCGTTGCCGCCGGTGCCGCCGTTGCCGCCGTGTACGTTCCAGGTTCCGCTGGTATCCGCGTTGCCGCCGTTGCCGCCAGGGGCGCCGTTGGTGTGGGTGCCGTCGGCGTCGGCACCTTTGCCGCCGTCGCCGCCGTCAACGGTGGAGACGGTACCGGCGGTGCCTGAAGTTCCGAGATTGCCGGCGGTGCCGCCGGTGCCGCCGGTGCCTGCCGCGCCGCCGTCGCCGCCGGCGCCTGCGCTGCCTGCGGCGCCGATATCGCCGCCGTTGCCGCCGGCGCCGATGACCCCGCCCGACCCGGCGTCGGACCAGTTGCCGAGTGCACCGGCCCCGCCGTTGCCGGGGGCACCCGCGGAACCGCCGTCGCCGCCATTGCCGCCGTCGCCGTTGTGGCCGAGGGCACCATGTGCGGCAGCACCGCCGTCGCCGCCGTCGCCACCTGTGCCGCCGGCATAACCGTTGCCGCCGGTGCCGCCGTTGCTTCCTGCGCCGTCGTTGGTCCCAGCCACCCCCGAAGCGCCCGCGGCGCCCTGAGAGCCTGAGGCGCCGTCACCGCCGTCACCGCCACCCCCGCCGTCGCCACCGTTGCCGGAAGTGGTCCCGCCGTGGCCGCCGCTGCCGCCAGCGCCAGCGTTGCCGCCGACGCTGTTCACGCCGGTGGCGCCGTCGCCGCCCTCGCCGCCGTTGCCCCCGTTGCCGACCGGCCCGGCGTCGCCGCCTTTGCCGCCTGCTCCGCCGTCCGGGTGGCCGGCGTATCCGGCACCGCCAGTGCCGCCGTCGCCGCCGTTGCCGTCCAGCTGGCCGCCGCTGCCACCGACGCCGCCGTCGGCTCCGAACCCGCCGTCACCGCCGTTGCCGCCGTTGCCAACGCCCACGGCGTTGCCGCCGACTCCACCAGCCACCCCGTTGGTGGTGCTGTTCCAGCCGGCCCCGCCGTCGCCGTAGATCACCCCGCCGTTGCCGCCGGCGGTGGCTGCTTCAGTCCCTGGTGTGCCGTTGCACACCAGGCCGCACGAGTCGTCTTGGGCGATCAGGCTCGCCGAGCCGCCGGCGTGGCCGACTTCGACGTTGAAGGCGTTGATCTGCGCGGTGGTCAGATTCGACCCGCCGAGTGCCACGATGTCCGCATCAGCCTGGCTGATCTGCTGTGTCGTGAGCCCACTGGCGGCAACCGGCCCGATTGGCCCCGTGGAGCCGGTCGAGCCGGTGGAACCAGTCGAACCCGTGGATCCGGTGGAGCCGGTCGAGCCCGTGGAGCCCGTCGAGCCCGTGGAGCCCGTCGAGCCCGTGGAGCCGGTCGAGCCCGCGGAGCCGGTGGATCCGGTGGATCCGGTGGATCCGGTGGAGCCGGTCGAGCCCGTGGATCCGGTGGAGCCGGTTGAACCGGTGGAGCCAGTTGAGCCGGTGGAGCCGGTGGAGCCTGTGGAACCGGTTGAACCAGTCGAGCCGGTGGAGCCGGTGCTGCCCGTCGATCCTGTGCTACCGGTCGGTCCTTCCGATCCGGTGGATCCGGTCGCGCCGGTGGCGCCCGTCGCACCGGCCGGCCCGGTGGCACCGTCGTGGCCACCGACACCGCCGGAACCGGCGGCACCAGGCTGGCCACCGGCTCCGGCCGCACCGCCGTCGCCGCCGTCACCGCCGACCTGCCCGCCGGCGCCGCCGGCGCCGCCGTTGCCGCCGTTGCCGCCCGCGCCGCCGTCACCGCCGGTGCCGAAGTAGAGGCCGCCGTTACCGCCGGAACCGCCGTCGCCACCCGGACCGCCGGCACCGCCATCGCCACCGTTACCTCCGTACGTGCCGCCGTTACCACCGTCACCGCCGCCACCGGCGGCGTCGGTGCCGCCGCTGCCGCCGTCACCGAACAGCAGCCCGCCGTTCTGGCCGTCGGCGGCGGACAGGCTTCCGCCGTCGATGCCGTTGGCGCCGTTGCAGATCAGGCCGCAGACATTGGCCGCCTGGGTGGGGTCGAGCTCCTTGAACAATGCGTTGATGGTGTTGTCGAACTGCTGGCCGAAGCTGCTGGTGATCCAGGCCTGTTCCAGGCTCTGCAGGAACGTGCCGAAATCAAAGGGGTCACCGCCGGCCACGGCACCGGCCTCCGACGCCCCAGCCAGGTCCAGGCCGGCCGAGCCGCCGATGGCGTCGAGGATCTGGTCGAAGACCGGGTCGAACTCATCAGCACGGGCGGTCGGGATGCCGACCAGCGGCGATATGCCGAACGCCAGAAAGGCGCTGATCGCCCCACCGATGCCGACCGTCCGCTCCCGACGAGTCCTGCCCGCCTGTGAGCTGCGCTTCTTGGAATCCCGATTGGACATTGGACCGGCCCTTTCACGTGCGTACTCGAAGTCTCGCTGAGCAAGTTGGCCGATATTAAGCGCACGGTTTCACGCGCACAAGAGGTTTTTCAATATTTACGTGGGCGTAAATCGATCCGGTGCACCGATACGGATCCATGGGGCGGTCGATATACTGCTTGACCTGCTAGGGGTTGTCGACAACGGTCCGCACAAGGCTGCACAGGTTGCCCGTGTTACCGCACCGGTCCGGCGGCCTGAAAGACCGAAAAATTTACGTTCGCGTCAATTTACGTTCGCGTCAATTTACATTCGCGTCAATTTACATTCGCGTCAATTAATGAAACGTCGACGCCCGCGCGACCAGAAACGCCAGTGCCGAGTCGGTGTCCGGCGGCAGTCCGCCCGTCGGCCACCAGCGCAGATCCACCGACTCGTCGCTGATCGCGATCTGCGCGCCGGCCGGTGCGTGCGCGACGAACTGAAGGTCCAGGTGCCGCGTCGGCACCCCCAGCGAGCAGGTCACCGGGTGCACGTGCACGGCGGCCAGCGCGGGATCCAGCCGAAGTCCGGCGATGCCGGACTCCTCGGTGGCCTCGCGCAGCGCGGCGGCGGTGATGTCGGCGTCGGCGTCCTCGCAGTGTCCGCCCAACTGCACCCAGCGGCCCAGCCGCGGATGCAGGGTGAGCAGCGCGTCGCTTCCGGTGGCGTCGAGCACCAGCGTCGAGGCGGTGATGTGGCCCGGCACGCATTCCCGGATGCAGGCGTCGGCGCGGGCGCACACGAAGGCCAGCACGGCGTGCCGCAGCGCGTCCTGCGCGGGGTCGGGCGCCACCCAGCCGGTGAGCAAGTCGATCACCGAGTCGTGCAGGCTCACCGGCGCACCAGCAGGTCGGCCACGCCCGCCGGGGGACGGGGCTCCGAAGCTTCCAGTGGATAGCCGATCGCGACGGCGCCCAACGGTTCCCAGTCGTCGGGCAGGTCCAGCTCGGCCCGGACCAGGTCGGCGGTGAAGATCGTCGACCCGATCCAGCAGCTGCCCACCCCGCGCACCGCCAGCGCCACCAACAGCGCCTGTACCGCCGCGCCCACCGCGACGGTGAACATGGTGTGCTCGGCGTCGGTGCGCGCGGCGTCGGGGTAGTGGTGCGCGCCGTCGGGCACCATCAGCGGGATGACGACTTCCGGTGCGGCGTAGAGAATCCGGCCGCGCGCCACCCGGCGTTCGACGGCGTCGGCGGGTTTGCCATCGCCGACCAGGTCTGCCCGCCAGCGCGCCGCCATCGCATCCAGCAGCCGGGTCCGCACCGCCGGTGTCTGCAGCCAGACGAACCGCACCGGCCGGGTGTGGTGCGGCGCGGGCGCGGTCAGCGCCTCGGCGAACGCCTCCTCGACGAGTTGTGCCGGCACCGGGCGGTCGGCGAACTGGCGCACCGAGCGGCGCAGCAGCTGGGCCTGGCGGCGGCCCAACTCGATCGCCTCGTGGGTGCCGAGCCAGAACAGGTCCTCTGATCCGGGGCGCACCAGGGCGCGCGCGGTCGAGGCCGGACCGGACGCCGAGACGGCAAGGCCGCGCACCACCGCCACCGGAACGCCGGTGAGTTTGCCCTTGACCAAATCGGCCGCGGCGGCGATCTCGTCGGCGACGGCCACCTCGGTGACCACCAGTTCGTTGCCGTGCGCGTCGACGGCGCCGCCGTACCCGTGCAGCACCGGCATGCCGGCGGCGCCGATCGCGACGTCGAGTTGGCCGTTGCGCCAGGCGCGGCCCATCGTGTCGGTGATCAACGTCGCCACGGTCACCCCGAGCCGCTCGGCGATCCCGGTCCGCAGTGTCGCGGCGCTGGCGTCCGGATCGACGGGCAGCAGCGCGAGTTCGTCGGCGGCGACGTTGGAACCGTCCACCCCGGCGGCGGCCTGCACCAGCCCGAGACGGTTCTCGGTGATCAGCGTGCGGCCCTTGCGGGCCAGCACCCGCACGGCCTCCTGGCGGATCAGCTCGCGGCGCAATGCGTCTCGCGCGTCGGCGTCGACCGGTGCGGCCACGACGCGGCCCTCGCACTTGGACACCGCCTTGCTGGTCACCACCACCACGTCGCCGTCGCGAAGCCACGGGGCGGCCGCGCAGACGGCGGCGGCAAGGTCGTCGCCGGGCCGGAACTCCGGAAGCCCGGGCACCGGCAGGATCTCGACGGCCGCGGCGCTGCCGTGCTCACGAGAAGCGGTCATAGCCGAACACCGGCGAGATCCAGTCCGGCACGCACCATCTCGGCGGTGGTTGCCGGGTCGGTCATCAGCAACGGCACCGATCGCACTCGCACGCCGTCGATCTCGGCGCGATCGGCCTCATCGACCAGCCAGTAGTCCAGGATCCCGGTGCCGCTGCGCGCGCCGTAGTACGTTCCGACCGCCTCCGAGGTGGATTCCACGCCGATCACCGACAGGCAGGTATCGGCCATGCCCCGCAACGGCTTTCCGGAGATGATCGGCGAGTAGCCGATCACCGGCGCGGTGGTCGAGCGCAGTGCGGCGCGGATGCCCGGGATGGCCAGCACGGCGCCGACGCTCACCACCGGGTTGGACGGTGCGATCAGTACGGCGTCGGCTTCGGTGATGGCTTCGGCGACTCCCGGTGCCGCAGTGGCCTTCTCCGCGCCCACGAAGGCGAAACCGTGGGTCGGTATCGCGGCGCGGTAGCGCACCCACCATTCCTGGAAGTGGATGGCCCGCCGGTCGCCGTCGACGGGATCGGTGATGACGACGTGGGTTTCGGAGCTGTCGTCGCTGGCCGGCAACAGCCGGGCGCCGGGCTGCCAGCGGTCGCACAGTGCCGCGGTCACGTCGGAGAGCGGATAGCCGGCCCGCAGCGACTGGGTCCGGACGAGGTGGGTGGCCAGGTCGCGGTCGCCGAGGGAGAACCAGTCCGGCTGCATGCCGTAGGCGGCGAGTTCCTCCATTGCGTGCCAGGTTTCGTCACGGTGACCCCAGCCGCGCTCGGGATCGATTCCGCCGCCCAGCGTGTACATGCAGGTGTCCAGGTCCGGGCAGATGCGCACCCCGTGCATCCAGGCGTCGTCGCCGATGTTGACCACCGCCGTCAGGCGGTGAGCAGGGTCCTGGACGTTCCGGCCGAACTGACCGAGGCCGAGCAGATGCTGCACGCCGAGCAGGAACCGCGCACCGCCTACGCCGCCGACCAGAACCGTGACGTTCACAGCGCATGACAGTACTGCCCGCCGATAATGCGGTTCGCGGTGGCGGACCCTTGAGAAGGCAGGGGAGCGGCTACAGTGGGCCGGCTGTCGACCGGCATCGGAGTCTGCGAAAGAGGCTTGTGGTCAACACGACAGCGACTCGCCGGTCTCGAACACGCCGAAAATAGATAACAAGATGGTAGGAAATTGCGGTCAACCGCTTGACCCCGGCAGATGACGGGTGTGTAATCACACGAGTGTCATTTCTTGGCCGGCCAGCCGGTTCCGGTGTCGCAGACCGAGATTCGATCACTTGTTCGAACTGGGTTCCACCACAGCACCACCCGAGTACAAAAGCGGCCGATTTTCACGCATACGACATCAGGTAAGGAGGCGGAGCATGTCCTATGAGCACCTTCGGGGCGTAATGGGAGGCATACCGCACACCAGTACCGGCTCGACGATGAACACGATGGACACGATGAACGCGATGGACGCCGAGGTGATCGGGGGTGCGATCCGCCGGCCGCACCTGAGCCTGGTTCCCGATGCTCCCGACGCATTCGGGGGGTACGACGAATTCGACGCGTTCGACCCCGAAACGGCCAACAACGAGCAGTGGCAGGACCGTGCGCTGTGCGCGCAGACCGACCCGGAGGCGTTCTTCCCGGAGAAGGGCGGTTCGACTCGTGAGGCCAAGAAGATCTGCCAGCGTTGTCCGGTGCGGGCCGAATGCCTGGAGTACGCCCTTGCCCATGACGAGCGCTTCGGCATCTGGGGTGGTCTCTCCGAGCGGGAGCGTCGCCGCCTCAAGCGCGGCATCATCTGACCGCTGACCGGTCAGTCGTCGTCGATCGTCGGGTCGATGACCGACGGCTCGACGTCCAGATAGGTGGCCACCTGGGCCACCAGAATCTCATGCAACAAATCGCCCAGCTCGAGGCTGTCCTCGGCGCGTTGCTCGATCGGCTTGCGGAACAACAGGATTCGCGCTCGAGTGGGGTTTCCTCGAACATCCACCCCCGCCGGGATCAGCCGGGCCAGCGGAATCGGCCCGTCGGCGACCACCTCCGGCGGCCACTGCACGCTCTCGGGGTCTTTCGCGGCGATCCGGGGAATCTCGTCAACCGCGACGTCGAGCGCCGAAACGCGCTGCTTCCAACGCTGCTCGATGGGTTCGTAGGCTTCCAGCACCGCCATGTCGAACCGCTCCGCCCGACTGCGCCAGCCGGGCACGGTGGGCGGCAGCAACGGTCCGCGCGGTTCGCGGCCCCGCCGGAAGGTGCGTGACCCGGTCACCAGCCGATGGTAACGGTTGTACATAGGCCGTCGGGGGCGTGCGTGTCAGCCGTCGCGGCGGCGCGGGTCCGCGATAGCCTCGCAGGCGTGAACGTTCCCCGCCGCTGCTGCCGGCCCGGGTGCCCGCACTACGCGGTCGCGACGCTGACGTTCGTCTACTCGGATTCCACGGCGGTGGTGGGTCCGCTGGCCACCGCGCGGGAGCCCCACTCCTGGGATCTCTGCGTCGGCCACGCCAGCCGGATCACGGCGCCCCGCGGCTGGGAGTTGGTGCGGCACGCCGGGCCGCTGACCGCCCATCCCGAAGACGACGACCTGGTGGCGCTGGCCGAGGCGGTACGCGAGGGCCGCGGCGACCAGATGGCCTCGGCGAGCGGCTGGTACCCCGGCACGTCGGGCATCGGGGTGGCCGAGCCCACCGGGCCGATCCCGGCATCGGCCGGGCCGCAGACCCAGACCAACGGCCGTCGTCGCGGTCACCTGCGGGTGCTACCCGACCCGCCGGACTGACCCGAGCGGCGGCGGGACGGCATTAGGCTGACTGCCAAGAGTCTGTTTCCGTCTCCGAATCGTCAGGAGTCTTTGTCATGTCCCGGCCCGCCGCGGCTGTCCATCGGGTGATCAAGGCGTACGACGTCCGTGGCCTGGTCGGCGAGGAGCTGGACGAGTCCCTGGTCGCCGAGGTCGGGGCCGCGTTCGCGAACCTGATGCGCGAAGAGGGCGCTCGCCGGGTGGTGATCGGCCGTGACATGCGGGACAGCTCGCCGGCGCTGGCGGAGTCCTTCGCCGACGGGGTGGCAAGCCGGGGTCTCGACGTGGTCCGGATCGGCCTGGCCTCCACCGACCAGCTCTACTTCGCCTCCGGGCTGCTGGACTGCCCGGGCGCGATGTTCACCGCCAGCCACAACCCGGCCCGCTACAACGGGATCAAGCTGTGCCGGGCGGGAGCCAAGCCGGTCGGCGCCGACACCGGCCTGGGCCGGATTCGCGACGACGTGATCGCGGGGATCGACGCCGGCGAAGCCCATGACGGCAACCGGGGCACCGCCTCCGACCGGGACGTGCTGGCCGACTACGCGGGTTTCCTGCACTCTCTGGTCGACGTCTCCGGGCTGCGCCCGCTGCGGGTGGCCGTCGACGCCGGCAACGGGATGGCCGGGCACACCGCGCCGGCGGTGCTCGGCGGCATCGAGGCGCTGACGCTGCTGCCGCTGTATTTCGAACTCGACGGGACGTTCCCCAACCACGAGGCCAACCCGCTGGATCCGGCCAACCTGACCGATCTGCAGGCCTACGTCCGTGCCACCGGTGCCGATATCGGGCTGGCGTTCGACGGCGACGCCGACCGTTGCTTCGTCGTCGACGAGCGCGGCGACCCGGTGTCGCCGTCGGCGGTGACCGCCCTGGTGGCCGACCGCGAACTCCAGCGGGAGGCCGGGGCGACCGTGATCCACAACCTGATCACCTCGCGGGCCGTGCCCGAGTTGGTGGTCGAGCGCGGCGGCAGGCCGGTGCGCTCCCGGGTGGGGCACTCCTACATCAAGGCGCTGATGGCCGAGACCGGGGCCATCTTCGGCGGTGAACACTCGGCGCACTACTACTTCCGGGACTTCTGGGGCGCCGACTCGGGGATGCTGGCCGCGCTGCACGTGCTCGCCGCACTCGGCGGCCAGCGCCGCCCGCTGTCCGAACTCACCGCCGACTACCAGCGCTACGCGTCGTCCGGCGAGATCAACTACACCGCCACCGATGCCGCCCAGTGCGTGCAGACGGTGCTCGAGTCGTTCGGCGACCGGGTCCGCGACGTCGACCACCTCGACGGGGTGACCGTCGACCTGGGCGATGGTTGCTGGTTCAACCTGCGCACCTCGAACACCGAGCCGCTGCTGCGGCTGAACGTCGAGGCGCGCGCTGCCGCAGACGTCGACGCGGTGGTCGCGCAGGTTGCCGCACAGATCACGGCGACGGCCGCAACCGGGGCGCAGCCGTGAGCACCGCCAATTCGGGCTCGGCCATCGATCTCGACGACGGCGACGCGCTGCTGGCCGCCGACCACGACGGCGCGCTGCGGGCCGCGTCGATGGCCGGGGCGCAGGTGCGGGCCACCGCCGCAACGGTCGACGAGGGCGCACTGGACGGTCTGCGCGACGGCAGCCGGGACCACCCGGCGCGCGCGCTGATCTGGGTGTCCGGCCGGGGGGCCGCCGCGACCGCCGGCGCCATGCTGAACGCCGCCTTCGGCGGGTCGGCCGCCCAGCCGATGGTGCTCGCCGACCAGGCCCCGCCGTGGATCGGGGCGCTGGACGTGCTGGTCGTCGCCGGCGACGACCCGGGCGACCCGGCCCTGGTCGCGGCGGCGGCGATCGGGGTCCGCCGGGGTGCGCGGGTGGTGGTGGCCGCGCCCTATGCGGGTCCGCTGCGCGATGCCACCGCCGGCCGGGTCGCGGTGCTGGAACCCCGGATCGCGGTTCCCGACGAGTTCCGGCTGCCCCGTTATCTGGCCGTCGGCCTGACGGTGCTGTCGGCTCTGGACTCGGGGGCTGCGGGGCTGCACCCCGACCTGGCCGCGCTCGCCGACGAACTGGACGCCGAGGCGCTGCGCAACAGCGCCGGCCGGGAGGTGTTCACCAACCCGGCCAAGGCGCTGGCGGAACGCATCCACGGTCACGACGTCGTGCTGGCCGGTGACTGCGCGGCGACGCTGGCGCTGGCCCGGCACGGCTCGGCGATGCTGCTGCGGATCGGGCACACGGCCGCGGCGGCAACGGGGCTGGCGGATGCGGTGGCGTCGGCGCACGCCCGGCGGGCAGCCGGGGCGGACGTCGCAGACATCTTTCACGACGAACAGATCGACGGGCCGGCACTCGGCCGGTTGCGGGTGCTGGCGCTGACGCTGGCCGACGAGCGTGCGGTGGTGGCGGCGCGCACCGGCGGGGTGGACGGTGTCGATCTGATCGCGGCCGCGGACGTCCCGTCGGTTGCGGGTCTGCCCGACGGGTCCGCTGGACCGGGCGGCGCTGTCGGTGCCGTTGTCGAGCAGCAACTGGCGGTGCTGGCGGTTCGGCTGGAGATGACGGCGGCATACTTGCGGCTGTTGGGCGGATAACAGGGGACTGGCAGAGCAGTGGAATTACTACGCGGAGCAACGCGGACCTACGCGTGGGGATCGCGGACCGCGATCGCCGAGTTCACCGGCCGTCCGGTGCCGGCGGCGCATCCGGAGGCCGAGCTGTGGTTCGGCGCGCACCCCGAAGACCCGGCGTGGCTGGAAACCGCCGGCGGTGAGATCTCCCTGCTGGACAGCCTGGCCGCCGACCCGGACGGTCAGCTCGGCGCCGCGGTGCGGGCCCGCTTCGGCGGGGTGCTGCCGTTTCTGGTGAAGGTGCTCGCGGCCGACGAGCCGCTGTCGCTGCAGGCGCACCCCAGCGCGGCGCAGGCGCTGGAGGGCTACCGGCGCGAGGAACGGCTGGGTGTTCCGCTGTCCTCGCCGATCCGCAACTACCGCGATGCCAGCCACAAACCCGAGCTGCTGGTGGCGCTGCAGCCGTTCGAGGTGCTGGCCGGCTTCCGCCCGGTCGCACGCACCATCGAGCTGCTGCAGGCCCTGGCGGTGTCCGAACTGGATCCGTTCGTCGAGCTGTTGAACGACCAGTCCGACGCGGCCGGTCTGCGGGCCCTGTTCACCACCTGGATCACCGCGCCCCAGCCCGACATCGACGTGTTGGTGCCCGCGGTGCTCGAGGGTGCGATCGGCTATCTGAGCTCCGCCGCGGACGAGTTCGCCGCGGAGGTCAAAACGGTGCTGGAACTCGGCGAACGCTACCCGGGTGACGCGGGGGTGCTGGCCGCGCTGCTGCTCAACCGGATCAACCTGGCCCCCGGCGAGGCGATCTACCTGCCGGCCGGCAACCTGCATACCTACCTGCGCGGAGTCGGGCTGGAGGCGATGGCGAACTCCGACAACGTGCTGCGCGGTGGCCTCACCCCGAAACACGTCGACGTCCCCGAGTTGCTGCGGGTGCTGGACTTCACGCCGGCCACCGAAGCCCAGCTGCGCCCGCCGACCCGCCGAGACGGACTGGAGGTGACTTACCAGACCCCGGCCGCCGAATTCGCGGTGTCGATGCTGAGCCTGGACGGTGAGCGGCTCGGCCATGAGGTGGACGCGCCGGCGCATCACGAGGGCCCGCAGATTCTGCTGTGCACCGCGGGCTCGGTGGTGGTGCACGCCAAGTCGGGGGCGCTGCCCCTGCATCGTGGCGCGGCGGCCTGGGTGGCGGCCGATGACGGACCGATCCGGCTGGTGGCCGAACAGCCTGCCGACCTGTTCCGGGTCACCGCCGGCGGGTGACCGTGCCAGACTGGCGTTCAGCAGAAAGGTTGATCGCATGTCCAAACTTTCTTACGCACAACTGTCGGCGGCGTGTGAGCCCGGCGGGGCGACCGCTCTGGCCGTGGTCACCGAGTTGGCGGCGGCCGGCGGGCCGCAGGCCGGCGTTGCGCCCGAACGTTACGCAGCCGGCCGGGACACCCGGGAGTTCTGTTACGAGACCCGGCTGATCGACGGTGAGCCGGCGGCAACGGTGGTCATCGACCAGAAGCAGACTCAGCTGAACCGCATCGAGGCCGCGATCCTGCAGAGCATCCGCGACGGCCACCCGATATTGGGCCGGGTACCGCGAGTGCGGGTCTCCTACGACGGCGGCCGGACCGGATACACCGATCTGGAACTGCCGCAACGCGTCTTCGACGGCCACATCCGCGCCGGGACCGTCGACGCCCGCCCGGTCACCGACCATCCCGCCTATCGGGCCGCCCGGGACTGCTCCGCGGCCGACGCCCGCGCGCTGCTCGAACTGAGTCCGGGCAGCCTGGTGTTCGGCTCCTGGGACTCCACCCGCAATGACCGGCAGGCACGCTACCGAGCAGCGCTGTCGAGTGAGGTCATCGGGGTGCTCGCCGACCAGCGCGACGGTGCGGTCCGCGAGTCGAAGTCCGGAGCCGGCCGGGTCGATCCGGTGGGGCGCAGCATTTCGCTCACCGTTGACCAGCTGCGCGCGGTGCTGGCCGGTCAGCAGGGCGAGCTCAGCCCGGACCTGCTGCAAAGCGTCGAGGAGGCGGTCCAGCGCAACGGGGAGAAGATCGACGCCGGTCCGCTGCTCGGGGTCGGCGACGTCGCCGCGGTGCTGGCCGAACCCGGTGTCGTCGCGTGCCGGCGGATCATCCGCACCCAGGTGCTCAGCTTCGCCGCGCTGCGGCAGCTGCGGTTCGACTCCGGCCTGGCCGGCGACGTCTCCTGCCGCGCGCTGCTGGCCGCATACGCCCTCGCCGGCCTGACCCGATCGAACACCGAGCTGAACTTCCGGGCGAACTGCGACCTGGTCGAGGCCGGACCGACTTCGGTGAAGCTCGACGCACGTCACGGCGACTTCGTCGCGCTGGACCCCCCTTCGATCGAGGAGGCCGACGCGCTGCTCGACCGTGCCATCGCGGAGGCCAAACGGGAAGCCGACATCACCTGGCAGGGACGGGTCTTCGAAGTTGCCGGTAATCCGACGGTCTACGCGGGATTCCAACCCGGGAGAGCGGACGGCGGCGACGGCAGTGACGGCACCCCGTCGACCCGGCCGTTCTGGCGGCCACTGTTCACCGACGCGAAGGAAGCCGGCCAGCGCGGGTAGAAGGAGACCAATTTGCCGCCCCTCTTCGGCGTCGACCTGTCCAACAACAACTGGGGCGGGCGGGCGCCCGCCGCAATCGTGCCGACCCTGAACGAGATCGTCCGCGAAGGCTTCAGCTTCGTCGAGCACAAGGTGTCCGAGGGAAACTACTTCGTCGACCGGTACTGGCCGACGGTGCTGTCCTGGGCGCGGTCCACCGGCAACACCGTCGTCGGCTATCACTACGTGACCACCAACAACGCTGCACAGCAGGCGCAGACCTACCTGTCCAATGTCGGGGACCCGTCGGTGCCGTGCATGCTCGACTTCGAAGCCAGCGGCGGAAGCATCGCCAACTTCTGGGCGGTGTGGGATGCGTTCGTCGCGGCGGGCGTGAACATGCGGCTGTCCTACATCCCGCGCTGGTATTGGGCGCAGATCGGCTCACCCGACCTGTCCGGTGTCGTCGGGCTGGTCGCCTCCGACTACGTCCGCGGAACCGGATACGCGTCGGTGCTGTATCCGGGTTCGTCGTGGCCGGGGTGGAACGGCTACGGCGGCGCGACCCCGGTGATCCTGCAGTTCACCAGCAGTGCGCTGGTGGCCGGTCTGGTGTGTGACGCCGACGCGTTTCGGGGCACCGTCGCGGACCTCGACCGGCTGCTGGGCGTGGGTGCGGCAGCGGCCGGTCGGGACTGAGCGGCGCCGACCGCCGGGCGACACGCGTCGTCAAAAATCTACCCGTCACCGACCCGATGGTGACACCATGGTGGGTATGCCCGGCGCACCCGGTTGGGTGAAGATTTTCGACGTTAACCCGCGGGTTATCGCCCGCCACACCGCGCCGATCACCTGTCAGGTCAATCAGGTCGCGGCCAGCATCCGGGACTGGTTCCCCAACGCCAACGCGAGCATCCGCGACACCCTCAACGCGCTGCAGCGCACCCTGTCGGTCGACGGGTACGTCGACGGACTGTGTCGGCTGCTCAACATCAGCGTCGAAACCGTGTCCGACGAGGCCGACGTGGCCGGCCGGGAAGACCGGGAGAGCCAAGTCGATCAAGCCGGCGGCTGACCCCGATGGCGGCGACCCGCCGCGCCCGGCTCCGCCGCGCTTGCGATCCCCGCTGACTCTGATGGCGGCGACCCGCCGCGCCCGGCTCCGCCGCGCTTGCGATCCCCGCTGACTCTGATGGCGGCGACCCGCCGCGCCCGGCTCCGCCGCGCTTGCGATCCCCGCTAGCCTCATCCTGGTGAAACGAATCCCCTACGCGGAGGCATCGCGGGCGCTGTTGCGCGACTCGGTGCTGGACGCGATGCGGGAGCTGCTGGGGTCGCGCGACTGGTCGGCGATCACGCTGGCCGATGTCGCCGCCGCCACCGGGGTCAGCCGGCAGACCATCTACAACGAGTTCGGCTCACGCCAGGGACTGGCGCAGGGCTATGCGTTGCGGCTGGCCGATCGCTTGGTCGACGCCGTCAATATTGCGATCGACAACAACGTCGGTGACATCCACGCCGCCTTCCTGGAGGGTTTCCGGTCGTTCTTCACCGATTCCGCAGCCGACCCGCTGGTGATCTCGCTGCTGACCGGTGCGGCCAAGCCCGACCTGCTGCAGATCATCACCACCGGCAGCGGACCGATCATCAGCCACTGCTCGCAGCGGCTCACGTCGTCGTTCGTGCACAGCTGGGTGCAGGTCAGCGACTCCGACGCCGGCATCCTGGCCCGCGCGGTGGTGCGGCTGGCGATGAGCTACGTCTCGATGCCGCCGGAGGCCGACCATGACGTGGCCGCGGATCTGGCCCGGTTGTTCACCCCGGCCGCCGAGCGCTACGGGTCAGTGGATACCGACTGACCCGGCGTGGTCGCTGTCGGCGCCCGCCGGTAGTTTGTACCCGAGCTAACCGCTTGAATCGACTGAATTCCACAAAAAGGGGCGCCCCTATGGCACTGACCGCGGACACCCGCAACGGCATCGACTTCAAGGTCGCCGACCTGTCCGAGGCCGAGTTCGGCCGCAAGGAGATCCGGCTGGCCGAACACGAGATGCCCGGCCTGATGTCGCTGCGGCGCGAATACGCCGACGTCGCCCCACTCAAGGGCGCCCGCATCACCGGTTCGCTGCACATGACCATCCAGACCGCGGTGCTGATCGAGACGCTGGTCGATCTCGGCGCCGAAGTCCGGTGGGCGTCCTGCAACATCTTCTCCACCCAGGACCACGCCGCCGCCGCGGTCGTCGTCGGGCCGCACGGCACCCCCGAAGAGCCCAAGGGCACCCCGGTGTTCGCCTGGAAAGGCGAGAGCCTGGAGGAGTACTGGTGGTGCGCCGAGCAGGCGCTGACCTGGGACGGCGAGCCGGCGAACATGATCCTCGACGACGGCGGCGACGCCACCATGATGGTGCTGCGCGGCGCCCAGTA
>DASTNJ010000022.1:0-16290 GCA_035721065.1 Mycobacterium sp. | reverse complement strand
GGGCGGTACTCGGTGTACCTGTGGGCGCTCGCGGCGCTGGCACTGGGCAGGGTCGGGGTCGGTCCGCTGCGCGGGGCGCGGCCGGATGTTGTGATCGACACCCAGAACGGGTTGCCGTTTCTGGCCCGGCTGCTCTACGGGTGCCGGGTGGCGGTGCTGGTGCACCACTGTCATCGGGAGCAGTGGCCGGTGGCCGGCCCGGTGCTGAGCCGGATCGGCTGGCAGGTGGAGTCGCGGTTGTCGCCCCGGCTGCACCGGCGGAACCAATATGTGACGGTGTCGCTGCCGTCGGCGCGTGACCTGGCCGACCTGGGTGTCGGCATGGAACGCATCGCGGTGGTGCGCAACGGGCTGGACACCGCGCCGGAGCCGACGCTGGCCGGCCCGCGGGCGAAGACACCGCGGGTGGTGGTGCTGTCCCGGCTGGTGCCGCACAAGCGCATCGAGGACGCGCTGGACGCTGTGGCCGCGATCCGGGACCGGGTGCCCGGCCTGCACCTGGACGTCGTCGGCGGCGGCTGGTGGCGGCAACGGCTGGTCGCCCATGCCGCCCGGCTGGGCATCGCCGACGCGGTGACCTTCCACGGCCACGTCGACGAGGCGACCAAACATCAGCTGGTGCAGCGGGCCTGGGTGCACCTGCTGCCGTCGGCCAAGGAGGGCTGGGGGCTGGCGGTCGTGGAGGCCGGCCAGCACGGCGTGCCGACCATCGGGTACCGATGCTCCGGCGGGCTGTCCGATTCGATCATCGACGGGGTGACCGGCGTGCTGGCCGATGATCACCGCCAGCTGGTCGACTGGCTCGAGGAACTGCTCGCCGACCCGGTGCAGCGCGACCAGCTCGGCCGCAAGGCGCAGGCCCGCAGCACCGAGTTCTCCTGGCCGAAGAGTGCCGACGCGATGCGTGACGTGCTGGAGTCGGTGCATGCGGGCCGGCGCGTCAGCGGCGTGGTCTAGCCGCGATCGCAAGCGCTGACGCGGGGCCAAGGATATTCTCAGCGCCGGCGCCGATTAGGGTGTCCGGATGGTTTGCCGTGCTGGCCGCCGTCGAAGCAAGGGGGCTGTGTAGATGATCATCGGTGTGCTCCGGGAGGCGCGCCCCGGCGAGACGAGGGTGTCCGCCACCCCGGCAACGGTCGCCCAGCTGAGCAAACTCGGCTATGAGGTGGTCGTCGACGCCGGTGCCGGTGCCGCGTCGTCGTTCCCCGACGAGGCGTTCGTGGAGGCGGGCGCATCGATCGGAAACGCGTGCGGCGCCGACGTGGTGTTCGGGGTGAACCCGCCGTCGACGCAGCAACTCGACGCCCTGAAGCCGGGGACCACGCTGATCAGCCTGCTGTCGCCGGCTCTGGACCCCGACCTGGTGGCCGACCTGGCCAAGCGCCCGATCACCGCGCTGGCGATGGACGCGGTGCCACGCATCTCCCGGGCGCAGTCACTGGACGTGCTCAGTTCGATGGCCAACATCGCCGGCTATCGCGCGGTGGTCGAGGCGGCCCATGTGTTCGGCCGGTTCTTCACCGGCCAGGTGACCGCGGCGGGCAAGGTGCCGCCGGCCAAGGTGCTGGTGGTGGGTGCGGGTGTGGCCGGCTTGGCGGCGATCGGCGCGGCCGGCAGCCTGGGCGCGATCGTGCGGGCGACCGACCCGCGGCCGGAGGTCGCCGACCAGGTCAAATCGCTGGGCGGGGAGTACCTGTCGATCGAGAACCCGGAGGCCGAGGTCTCGGCCACCGGCTACGCAAAGGAGATGGGCGAGGACTACAAGGCCCGCGAGGCGGCGCTCTACGCCGAGCAGTGCCAAGACGTCGACATCGTCATCACCACCGCGCTGATTCCGGGCAAGCCGGCGCCGCGGATCATCACCGCGGCAATGGTCGCGTCGATGAAATCGGGCAGCGTGATCGTCGACATGGCGGCCGCCAACGGCGGCAACGTCGAGGGCACCGTCGCCGGTGAGACGGTGGTGACCGACAACGGGGTGACGATCATCGGCTACACCGACCTGGCCGGCCGGTTGCCCGCCCAGGCGTCGCAGCTGTACGGCACCAACCTGGTGAACCTGCTCAAGCTGATGACCCCGGGCAAAGACGGCCAGCTGGTGCTCGACTTCGATGACGTGGTGCAGCGGTCGATGACGGTGGTGCGCGACGGCCAGACCACCTGGCCGCCGCCGCCGGTCCAGGTCTCCGCGGTGCCGGCGGTTGCCGCGGCCGCCGCCCCGGCGGTCGTGTCGCCGGTCAAGCAGCCGATGTCGCCCGGACGCCGGCTGGCGGTGGTGTTCGCCGCGGCAGCGGTGGTGTTCGGTCTGGTGGCGCTGTCGCCGGCCGCGCTGCAGGTGCATCTGACGGTGTTCGCGCTGGCGATCGTGATCGGCTACTACGTGATCGGCCACGTGCACCACGCGCTGCACACCCCGCTGATGAGTGTGACCAACGCGATCTCCGGGATCATCGTGGTCGGCGCGCTGCTGCAGATCGGGCGCGGTGATCCGTGGATCACCGGGGTGTCGTTCGCGGCGATCCTGCTGGCCAGCATCAATGTTTTCGGCGGTTTCGCGGTGACCCGGCGGATGCTCGCCATGTTCTCCCGCAGTTGAGCGACAGACGACCCGAGAGTAGAGACCATGTTTTCGGTAGAGACGACCGCGTCGGCGGCCTACATCGTCGCGGCGCTGCTGTTCATCCTCGCCCTGGCCGGGCTGTCTCGGCACGAGACCTCCAAGGCCGGCAACACCTTCGGCATCGTGGGTATGACGGTGGCGCTGGTCGCGACGATCGCGCTGGCGGCCGACCTCGGCATCGAGGCGGCGGGTCTGGCGCTGCTGATCGGTGCCACCTGCATCGGTGCGGCGATCGGGTTGTGGCGGGCCAAGGTCGTCGAGATGACCGGGATGCCGGAGTTGATCGCGCTGCTGCACTCGTTCGTGGGTCTGGCCGCGGTGCTGGTCGGCTGGAACGGCTACCTGCATGTCGAACAGCACGGGTGTGGAGTGGCCGCCGCTGAACTGCGCCACCAGGGCCTGCTGGGCATCCACTCGGCCGAGGTGGTCATCGGCGTGTTCATCGGCGCGGTCACCTTCACCGGCTCGATCGTGGCCAACCTCAAGCTGTCGGCGCGGATGAAGTCGGCCCCGTTGATGCTGCCGGGCAAGAATCTCCTCAACGTCGGCGCGCTGGTGGTGTTCGTGGCGCTGACGGTGTGGTTCGTCGCCGACCCGCAGCTGTGGCTGCTGGGCGTGGTCACCGTGCTGGCGCTGCTGCTGGGCTGGCATCTGGTCGCCTCGATCGGCGGCGGCGACATGCCGGTGGTGGTGTCGATGCTCAACAGCTACTCGGGCTGGGCCGCCGCCGCCTCGGGCTTCCTGCTCGGCAACGACCTGCTGATCATCACCGGCGCGCTGGTCGGCTCCTCGGGTGCCTACCTGTCCTACATCATGTGCAAGGCGATGAACCGGTCGTTCATCTCGGTGATCGCCGGCGGCTTCGGGATAGAAGCCGGCCCGGCCGGCGACACCGACTACGGCGAGCACCGCGAGATCAAGGCCGACGGGGTCGCCGAACTGCTGGCCGGGGCCGACTCGGTGGTGATCACCCCCGGCTACGGGATGGCCGTCGCCCAGGCCCAGTACGGCGTCGCCGAGCTCACCCGCAAACTGCGTGAGCGCGGGGTCAACGTCCGCTTCGGCATCCACCCGGTTGCCGGCCGCCTGCCGGGGCACATGAACGTACTGCTGGCCGAGGCCAAGGTGCCCTACGACATCGTGCTGGAGATGGACGAGATCAACGACGACTTCCCCAGCACCTCGGTGGTGCTGGTGATCGGCGCCAACGACACCGTCAACCCGGCCGCCTCCGAAGACCCGTCCAGCCCGATCGCCGGTATGCCGGTGCTCACCGTGTGGGAAGCCGACAGCGTGATCGTGTTCAAGCGGTCCATGGCATCCGGCTACGCCGGCGTGCAGAACCCGCTGTTCTTCCGGGACAACACCCAGATGCTGTTCGGCGACGCGCGCGATCAGGTCGATGCGGTGCTCGGAGCACTCTGACCGACTGGCCGTCCGCGCCGGCCGCTGACCGCCATTCCGGCGCCGCCGGCGGCGAGCAGCCCGAGCCACACCAGATGCGCGGCCACCGCCAGCCGCCGCCGGCCGGCCGACGCGCCCGGCGTGTCACCGCCGGCCCGGTACAGCGATAGATCGGCGTCGCGATGAGCCGCGGTCAGCCGAACCAAAGTCTTTGCGGCGGAACCCATTTCTCCATCCGAGCCCGATTCCACCACCACCCAGCCCACGCCGGCGCCGGCCAGTTCAGCCGGGTCGGCGCCGGACAGCAGCAGCGTCTGCACCGCGCGGGCACGCGATCCCTCGCCGGGCACGGTACGCCCGGAGACGATCAGATCGCCGGTGGTCAGCACGTCGGCGCGCACCCACCGCGGCAGCGGGTCGAGCACCGGGGCGGTCCCGGTCCACGCGAAGCGCCGCATGTCGCCGGCCGGCAACTCGGCGACCGTGCGTGGCTCGGCGTTGATCGCGGCGGCGACCTCCGGCCAGCCCGCTGGGTAGCGCTGCGATTCGACCCGCCCCAGTACCCCCCAGGTCAGGTCGGGCAGTGCGAGGATCAGCGCGGCGCAGCAGGCCAGCGCCGCCGCGGCCGGGCGCAGCCAGCGCCGCAGGTTCACCACCGCGCCCGCACCGGCCAGCGCGTAGCCGGGCACCGCCAGCGCCACCCACTTCTGGCCGTCGCGCAGCACGCCGAACCCGGACGCACCGTCGGTCAGCGTCCGCAGCACGTCCAGCCCCGGACCGGTGGACATCGCCGCCGAAACCAGGATCGATCCCGCCGCCAGCACCAACAGTGGCGCCGCCGACCGCCGGCGCAGCACCACCGGCAGCCCCAGTGCCACCACACCGAGCAGCACCAGTGTCGCGGGCAGCGCGAAAAGTGTTGTCCGCGAGGGTGGTACCGCGTCGGCATTCCAGAGCCCACCCAGCCCGGCCAGGCTGGCCAGGGTGCCCAGCCCGGGTTCGGCACGCGCCGAGAATGCCGCCACGCCCTCCGCTGCGAATGGGGCACCCGGCACGGCCGACGACCCCAACGCCGACGCGGCCAGCCAGGGCAGCGCCACTGCGGCGGCGACGGCCGACGTGACTCCGGCGCACAGCCGTCGGGGCCAACCGGTCCCGGTGGCCAGCGCGCAGGCCAGCGCGACGGCCGCGGCCAGCAGCAGCCCGGTGGGGGTCAGCCCGGCCAGTGCGATCCAGAACACCAACGGCAACAGTGCTTTTCGTCCCGCTCGGCCGCGCAGCATCGAACCGGTCCGCAACGTCAGCATGGTGGCGGCAACCCAGGGCAGGCAGCCATAGCCGACCAGCAGACTCCAGTGGCCCTGCAGCAGGCGTTCGGCCACATAAGGATTCCAGATCGCTACGGTGACCGCGGTGAACTGGCCGGCCAGCCCGGCCTGCGGAAGGACCGTGGAAACCAGCCGGGCCGCACCGCAGCCGGCCAGCCACAGGCCCGCCGCCAGCAATGCTTTCACCACGATGCCGCCGTCCAGCAGATGGGAAGCCGTCGCCACCGCGAAGTCCTGCGGCACCGCCCGCGGTGCTGATTCGCCCAGTCCGAGCGCGGCATCGGACAGATACGACCGCGGGGTGGAAACCGCGTCCCGCAGCAGCAGGTATCCGGGCCGCAGCAGCGGCGCCAGCACCGCACACGTCAGCGCCAGCGCGTACCCGGGGCCGGCCCACCGGGTCGCCCGGGCCGTCACGGCCTACAGCCGATCGGCCGGATTCGTCTGGCCGGGATCGGGTGTGATGGTCGCACCCGGATCGGCGACCGGCGGCCGCAGGGCCAGCTTCTCGGTTTTGGCCTCGGCGGCCGGCATGGGCTCTTCCGATTCGTCCTTGCGCCGGAAGGCGTCCCGGAAACTTCCCCGGAAGCCCTGGCCGGCCAGGCCACGGCCGCTCAGCGCAGCCTCGGTCGGCACACTGAACCACCCGGCCAGCCCGCCGCCGACCAGCGCGATCAGGCCGGCCGCGGTGAAGGTGATCGGCAGTACCCGCGACCACAGCGCCAGCCGGTCCCGCTCGTTGCGGGCCCGATTGACCTGGGCTTCGATGGTCTCCTCGGTGCTGGTGACCGTGTAGTCGGTCAACACCAGCTCGGGCTTGAGCGGGTCGCGGGCGAAGTAGTGGTTGGCGTGCGTGGTCGCCTTGACGATGGTGCCGGACACCGGGTCCACCCAGAACGTCCGTTGCGCCGCGTAGTAGCGGGTCATGGTGACGTCTTCGTCCGGGTCGCCCTCCAGATTCCACATCCGCGCCGGCGCGGTGATCTCACCGTCCTCGTCGTGGCCGTACAGCGACGGGTACTTGATCGGGTCGGCCAGGTTGCCTGCGGCGTCGTAACCGACGTCCTGGCTGAACCGGAACGTGGTCAGCCCGTTGACGTCGTCCTCGCCCTCGTAGTTGGCGTCGAAGGCCTGCTGCGCGATCGCGTCGAAATACGGATACGACGCCTTCTTGGTGTGGAAGGGGAACCGGTAGGACAGACCCTCGTGCGGCAGCGCGATGTTGGTCGGCGGGCTGTTGTCCTCGAAGTTGCGCGGTTTCTGCACGGCACCGCCCGGGTGGGCGTCATCGGAGACGGCCATCGCATTCGAGCGGTTGAGCGTGACGGTGTCGACGATCGCCAGCAGCAGGCCGGCGTCCTTCTGTTTGTCGGTCCGCCGGACCGACGTGCCTGCCTGCAGCGTCACCACGTCGGCGTTGGCGGGTGACTCGACGGTGATCTGCCGCTGCGAGACCAGCGGCACATCTTGGTCGATGACGACGTGGTCGCTCGACAGCGAGCCCGGGTCCAGCGCGGTGCCGTTGCCGTCGCTGACCAGGGTGACGTCGATGTCCAGCGGGATCTTGGCGATCCGGCCGGCCGTGTAGGTCCACAGCAATAGCGCCGCGACCAGCAGGCCCGCGCCCAGACCCATGGTCGCGCAGGCCGCGATACGCAGCATGACTGCTCGGTTCACGTTGCCGCGCCCTCCTGCTCCCCGCTTGCGATCCACGCAGAAACCCGTTTGACCCTAACAGCAGGAATTAAGGGTTCGGGCCCGTCCCTATCGGCGCTTCGGACACGATTCGAGTACGGCACACTGTCCCCATGACCGACCGCCGGGAGGTGGGTGGCACCCGCAGCTTCCTGCCCGCCGTGGAGGGGATGCGCGCCTGCGCGGCCTTTGGTGTGCTGATCACCCATGTCGCCTTCCAGACCGGCCATTCGACCGGCGTCACCGGGCGGCTGCTCGGCCGCTTCGACCTGGCTGTGGCGGTGTTCTTCGCGCTGAGCGGCTTCCTGCTCTGGCGCGGCCACGCCGCGGCCGCTCGCGACCTGCGGCCGATCCCGCCTTTCCGGCATTACTGGCGTTCGCGAGTGGTGCGGATCATGCCCGCCTACCTGGTGTCGGTGGTGGTGATCCTGCTGCTGCTGCCCGACGCCGGGGGTGCCAGCCCCACCGTGTGGCTGGCGAACCTGACGCTGATGCAGGTCTACGTGCCGCTGACGCTGACGCCGGGGCTGACCCAGATGTGGAGCCTGGCGGTGGAGGTGAGCTTCTATGCGGCACTGCCGCTGCTGGCGCTGGCGGCCCGGCGGCTGCCGGTGGCCGCGCGGATCCCGACGATCGCCGCGGTGGCCGTGCTGAGCCTCGGGTGGGGTTTCCTGCCGATCCACACCCCCTACGGGGTCAATCCGCTGAACTGGGCGCCGGCCTACGGCTGCTGGTTCGGCGCGGGCATGCTGCTGGCCGAGTGGACGTTCAGCCCGGTCACCCGGGTGCACCGGCTGGCCCGGCGGCGGCTGCCGATGGCGCTGCTGGCGACCGCCGCCTACCTGGTGTCCGCCTCGCCGCTGGCCGGGCCCGAAGGGCTCACCCCGGCCACCGTCGGCCAGTTCATCGTCCGGACCGCGATGGGCGGGATCCTGGCCTGGGCGCTGCTGGCGCCGCTGGTGCTGGACCGCTCGGACACCTCGCACCGGTTCCTGGCCAGTCCCATGATGGTGACGCTGGGCCGCTGGTCCTACGGGATCTTCATCTGGCACCTGGCCGCACTCGACATGGTGTTCCCGGTGATCGGCCGGTTCGCCTTCACCGGCGACATGGTGGTGGTGCTGGTGCTGACGTCGGTGTTCACCGTGGCCATCGCCGCGGTGAGCTACGCGCTGGTGGAGCAGCCGTGCCGGGAGGCGCTGCGCGGCTGGGAGCGGGCGCACCGGGCGGTGGCACCGGCGGCGGCGGCTGTTCAGCCGATCGGCTCAGACGAGCTACCGGCGGGTGTCGTCGGCAGCGGCGGCGTCGTCGACGCGCACGCTGGCGGCCCGTAACAGGTTGGCCCTGCTCGCCTCCCACCGGGCGTTGATGACATCCATGCCCCACACCGGGATCGACATCACGAGCCCGCGGATCACCACCATGACCGTGTCGATAAAGGCGCGCGCGGAGACCCCTGAAGCAGGCGCGGGCAACGACTCCGTCGAGTCGACCGCGAGCCGGTAGATGTGTTCCTCCAGTGACTTGACCGTCTTAGCCAACTGCGGATCGGTCCAGCACGCCGCCCACAGATGTGCCACGGAAATCGCTTGCGGCGTGGTGAATTCACGCCAGATCAGGTCGAGCAACGCGGCCAGATCGGGTGTGTCGGCCGCGGCGGCCTCCTCCAAGTGGACCCGGGCCCGGTCGGCGAGTTCGAAGGCGAGTTGAGCAGCCGCCGCGGCGAGCAGTTCCTCCCGGGTGGCAAAGTGGTACATCACCGTGCTCTGGGCGACCCGGGCCGCGCCTGCGACCCGACGGGTGGTGACCGCCGCCACGCCCTCGGTCCGCAGTTGCTGGACAGCCGCGCCCACCAATGCCTGGCGGGTGGCGGCCCGCTGTTCAGCTCGGGTGGCATGTGCCATGTGGCGTTTCCTTGCGTAGGCAGTCCGGTGGCCGTTAATGTGACTGATCGTACGAACAGTCAAAGCTTAATCTCGGCGAGCTCACGGGTCCGCCTCACACGCAGTGTAAGGACAGGCACATGCGCTTTCGTCCCGACGTTTCCGCCGGTGTTGCCATTGTGGGCGTCGGCCTCATCGTCACGCCACAGGGGGCGCTACCGGCGCCCGGTGGCCAAGCGCGCGCGGTGCAACTGACCAGCAGTGAAATCCCGGGTCTCTCACTCGGGGACGGCACCGCGTTCGTCATCGGTGGCAGCGGTGTCCCGGTACCGCCCCCGCAGTACGTGCAGGCGCTGGAGAGCCTGTACCTGACGCCGAACGGCTTCACCGGCGACGCGCAGCCCCTCGACACCCCCGAGGGGCTGTATCCGATCACCGGCATCAAGAGCCTGGAGTTGGACCCGTCGGTGGCCCAGGGAGCGCAGATCCTGGAACAAGCGGTCGAGCACCAGCTCGCGACCGGTGACGTGAGCCCGGCGAATCCGGTGGTGGTGGTCGGGCTGTCGCAGAGTTCCACGGTCGCCTCGCAGGCCATGCCGGAGCTCGCCCAGTATCTGCAGAGCCATGACCTGCCCAGTGACGATCTGCATTTCTTCCTGCTCAGCGATCCGAGCAATCCCGACGGCGGCCTACTGGAACGCTTCGACGGCCTGAGCCTGCCGAGCGTGGGTGTCACGTTCAGCGGCGCGACACCGGATGACCTTTTCCCCACAGACGTCTACACACCCGAGTACGACGGCTTCTCCGACTTCCCGAAGTATCCGATCGACCTGTTGTCGGACCTCAACGCCTTTTTGGGCATCATCTACCAGCACCATGCGACGCTGACCGACACGGCGCAGCAGGTTGCCAACGCGGTTCCGGTGGCGACGTCGGCCGCGGACACCATGAGCGACTACTACGTGCTGCCGACCAACACCCTGCCGCTGCTGGAGCCGCTGCAGGCGATCCCGGTGATCGGCAAGCCGCTGGTGGATCTGATTCAGCCGGACTTGTCGATCCTGATCAACCTGGGCTACGGCCAGATCGGCGGCGTCGACCCGACCACCGGGCTGATCACCGGCGGCTGGGATCCGGGTCCGGCGAATGTGCCCACCCCGTTGCAACTGTTCCCCACCAACCTCAACTGGGGTGACGTCTTCACCGCGCTGGGCAAGGGGTGGCAGCAGGGGACACAGGCCGCTATCCAGGAATTCCAGAATCCGGCCAACTACCAACTGCCGACGGTTCAGGACGCACTCGGCTCGGAGGTGCAAACGGCCTACCTGCAGGGCATGGTGAGCTCGCCGAACCCGTCGCTGCTGGAGGTGCTGCAGGGCGTGATGGCCGACGGCGGGTTCCCGATCTCGCACGCGACCCTGACCTCGTCGCCCACCGACATCATCAACGACCTCACCGGAACGGCGTCGTTCGACTACTCGACCGCGCTCCCGTTCGCCGACGGGGTCGTTGCGCTGCTGGTCTCGCTGCCCAGCTACGACGCCAGCCTGTTCGTCGATCAACTGGAGGCCGGTAACCTGCTCGGCGCGATCGGCGACCCGATCGCCGCCGACATCGGGATGATCCCGGGTATAGCCGGACTCTTCATGGGCGAGCCGCTCGCGATCGGGGCCGGGGGAACCCTGATCAACCTGATCGATCTGTTCTCCTGACGGTACACGCCGATGCGCAGACGAAATATGCTGGCAGGCACCGGGACTCGTGTCGACATGACCGGGGGCCTCCGGCCCGCGGCGACGGTTTTGACGCTTCTGTGCTCGGCGCTGGCCGCTGCACCGTCAGCACGCGCCGACGTCGTCGACGACGTGATCGACCAAGCGCTCTCACCGTCCGCGGACGCCGCTACGAGCGCGCTAGCCGAAGGTGACGCCGGCTATGCGTTCACCGCCGACCTGATCGCCTGGACCCAGCAGTACATCTACAACCCGATGCACACCGAGATCGAAAACTGGATCGGCAGCGACCTCGGCGCTCAGGTCGACGCCGTGATCAACAAGCTTGCTGGCTCAGACGTGATCGGCAACGGTACGGCCGGCACGGCCGCGCACCCCGACGGCGGCGCCGGCGGCTCGTTGTTCGGCGACGGCGGCGCCGGCTGGAACAGCACCGAGGCCGGGGTTGCCGGCGGGAATGGCGGCGCCGCCGGCGTTTTCGGCACCGGGGGAGCCGGCGGCGAGGGTGGCGCGGGCGCTGCCGGGGGTGCCGGTGGTACCGGCGGATCGTGGATGGGCATCGGCGGGGCGGGCGGCACCGGCGGCGAAGGTGCCCCAGGCGCCGCGGGCGGTTCCGGGGGTGACGGCGGCAGTGCCACCGGGATGTTCGGCATCGGCGGTGACGGCGGCGCGGGCGGCGACAGCGGTGCAGGTAGCACCGCGCTGCCGGCCCTCGGCGGCGCCGGCGGCGTAGGCGGTCAACTGGGCCTCCACGGCACGGTCGGCGATTACGGCACCCCGATCGACGCCGCACCGAGCACCGGCGCCGGCGGCCTGTCCACGACCGGTGACTGGTTCACCAACGGTGCCAGCCAGGTGGTCGTCATGCACGGGCTCTACGAGGTGAACAAGGTGGCGCCGTTCGAGCCGTCGGCCACCGGGTTCGGGGCTTCCGACGCCGCATTTCTGGCCGACAACGGCTTCAACGCGGTGACCCTGGGCATCATCTGGTCGGCGATAGAGCCCGAGCCGGGCGTGTTCAACGACGCCTACCTGGCCTCGATCGCCCAGACCGTGCAGACCCTGGCCAGCCACGGCATCCACGTCTTCCTCAGCATGCACCAGGATCTCTACGGCGGCGTGTTCGGCGGCGAAGGCGCGCCGGAATGGGCGACGCAGACCGGCGGGCTACCCAACCCGCACGGCGGCAACTTCATCGTCGCCAACCTGCTCAATCCCGCGCAGGACCATGCGTGGGATGCGTTCTGGTCCAATGCCGACGGGCCGAACGGGGTCGGGCTGGAGAACAGCTACGCGCAGATGTGGGAACACGTCGCGAACTACTTCGGCAGCGACCCGGGCCTGAAAAACGATATCGCCGGCTACCTGATGATGACCGAGCCGAGCCCGGGCTCACTGAGCCTGCAGACCCTGTTCGGCAGTCCGACCTTTGAATCCCAGGATGTGACGCCGTTCTACAACCAGGTGGCGTCGGCGATCCGGGCCGTGGACCCGAACACACCGGTGCTGGCGCAGCCGGAGATCTTCTTCGACGTCGGGGTGCCCACCCACCTTGGCACCGTCGACCAGCCAAACACGGTCTTCTCGTTCGACAACTTCTGCCCGACCACCGCGCTGGACGCAACCAGCAGCGCGTTCTGCGGGGCGTTTGATGACCTGACCATGGGTAATGCAGCCAATTACGCTTCGGCACACGGCATTCCGGCGTTCCTCACCTCGTTCGGGTCCACCAGCAACCTGACAACCATCGCCGATGCGATGCAGGCCGCCGACCAGCACCGGTTCGGCTGGACGGAGTGGGCCTACACCGGACAGAACGACATCACCAGCACCGATCCGACCGGCGAGGCACTGGTCATCAACCCAGGCCAGCCCCTGGCCGGTGACAACGTCGATGCCGCGAAGCTGGCGACCCTGGCCGCCCCCTACCCGCAGCTGGTCTCCGGCACCCCGAACTCCTGGTCCTTCGACAACGGCACGTTCCAGTTCAGCTACTCCACCGAGATGGCCTCCGGCTCAGGCGTGTTCCCGGCCGGCTCGCAGACCACCGTCTCGGTGCCCGCCGTCGAATACCCGAACGGCTACCAGGTGGCGGTAACCGGTGGGCACGTCGTCTCCGCGCCCAACGCCCCCGAGCTGGTGATCGCGTCGAACGGTGGGGCTGCCACCGTAACCGTGACGGTAAGCGCGGCTGCGGGAGCCGCGCACGGCTAATTCGCGGCGCCGCGCCAGGACAGGACTTCCAATGCCACCGCAACATGCACGCTGTTTTCTTCCAGGGGTCGCGGCAGCAGTTTGTCGGCGCGAGCGAGCCTGTTCAGTAGCGTGTTTCGGTGGGTGAACAGGCTCCCTGCCGCGTGTGAGGCGTTGCATTGCTCGCGGACGAAGGTCAACACGGTGCGTTGGAGTTCGGCGTCGGCCGACTCGAAATCGCCGAGGGTGCGGCTGATGAACTGGTTCGCCCAGTCCGGGTCCGCGGTGATCAACGCGACGAGCTGGATGTCGGCGAAATCGGCCACCTGGCGGGTGGAACCGAGCCGCACCAGCGTGCGCTGAGTGGTGATCGCTTCGCGGTGACTGGCCCGGAAACCCTCGACCCCGGCTCCGGTGGATCCGACCGCGACCCGCACCCCGGGCAGGTCACGCACCGCTGTAGTGACACCGGCCAGGTCCGGGATCGCCGCACCAGGTAGCCACACCCATCGGGTGGGGGCACCGTCGGGTACCGCCAGCGACCGGCGCTCGCCGGCGGTGCGCGTCAACGCCTCGGCGGCACGGTCCAGGTCGGACGGCGTCGTGGCTGTTTCGCTGCCCCAGATCACGGCTGCGGTATGGCTCTGATCGAGGCGGTAGCCGAGTTGGCTCTCGGCGGTCTGGCTGGCAATCGGTGCCCCGTCGAGGATGAGGGTGACGAGCTTGTGGCGTTCGAGGTGCATTCGCCGGGTGATCTCATCGCGTTCGGCCTGCATCTGGTGCCGGATTCCGGCGATCGTCGCGTTGACGAATGACGTGATCGAACGTGTCCCGAGGGTTTGCAGCTCGCGCAGCTCATCGCGTTCGGGTGTCAACCTCAACGCGATTCGCATCCAGTTCTGCAGGGCCTGGTTCTGGCAGATCCGATACTGATCTATAACCACGGCCTCGTCCACGCCGCGCTGCATTAGGCCGCGAACATAATCGAACGCCTCCGCGCCGAGCTTGGCCGGCACCGGCTCACCCGGGTCGGTCACGTTGGCGGCCGCCCAGTGCAGAATGATGGACCGGTCGCTTTGGTGGATCGCCTCGACGAGCATCGGATCGTCGGCGATGTTCTCTGGATATCCCGAAGCCAGCGTGGCGCTGAAGAATTTGTCGAACGACTCCGCGGAACTGTTGACGATCATCGTGGCACCCTGGCGTATCAGTTCACGAACCCGGCCCGATGGCCGCTTCCAACCCATAGTTCGAGCCTATCCGCATGGGTGTGCACTCTGCACAGTCATGCGACCACAGGTCTGTGCGCGATGACGTTGTTCACGGGCATGCGGCACGAAGATGATCGACTCATCCCGATGTAATAGATCGCTTAGCGATCGCTCACATCTCACAAAGTTCGTCTCAAAGGAAGATTCACATGTCTGGCTATGCACCCATGTCGCGATCAACTGTTGCCATTGCCGCCGCCGGCAAGTGTTGGTCGTGCGCGATCAATCGGGTCGGCGGGTCAGGAGGTGGTAGCCGACCGCGCGGGGCGGCGTTGGCGGCCGGCGCGCTGGCGGTGGCTCTGACGGCTTCCGCTGTTGCGCCGCTGCACTTGCCGCGAATCACCGCGGCTCACGCGTTGTCAGTAGCGCTGACATCCTCGGACGCGAACCCTTTTCAGTCCGAAATCGATGCCGTAGCCGCGACCGAACAGCAAATTGTCACTACCGACAGTGCCTACCCATTCCTCACCGACCTCGATAAGAGCCAACTTCCTTCGTATGCGCAGGAGATTGCGCGAGGAAACGGACCCATCGTTGATATTGGACAGTATGTTGGTAACCCGAATTCGGTCACCTACCCGTTGCTGTCCGACGCGAACGGCGCAACTTCTTCCTACACATTGAACAGCTATAACGCGGACAATCAATATTACCTTCCACAACTCGGCGATAAGACATATGTGATCACCGTCGATCCGCATCCGGGTACCGAAGACATGACTTTCGATCTGATGAAAGGCGATGGCAATACGTCAAACTTCGTTCCGGTTACAGCCGTAGATCTGTCGAAGCTTACGCCCAACGCTGACGGCAGCTACACCATTTATGCGAGCCCCACCGAACACTCCGGCAACTGGATCGACACCAGTGGGGTGACCACATTCGTCGTTCGTAACACTGGAGGCGACTGGGGACTGCAGCCTGACACGATCACGTTCCAGTTGGCAGACGGTGGACCCACGTTCACTCCTCCAGTGCTGACAGACAACGAGATTGAAGCGATGCTACAAGCGCTACCTCAATCGATCACCTTCACAAACAGTAGCTCCCTTCTCCTTGGATTGCAGAAAGTGTTTGCTTCGGTACCGGAGAACACGTTCACCCCCATAGAATCAACCGTCAAGCTTGCGCCAGGACCATTACTGCCAGGCCAGCTAACTGGTTTCGGGCGCTACTCCCTTGAGCCGGATCAGGCGCTCATCGTCAAGGTTCCCGATGTGGACAACACCATGTACACGGGCTTTCAGATTAGCAATAACTTGACTGCGGCGCCTAATGTTGTGAATATGCTGACGAGCTACAACAACACTCAAGCGTTCAATGATCCGGACGGCTTCACCTACTATGTCATCAGCAGCCAAGACCCGGGTTTTGCAAACTGGCTCGACGACTCGGCAGACCCGAGTGGAATTATTTGGGCCCGGTTCCAGGGGACCGGCCTGCAACCGCCAGCAGCCCCAATAACGACACAGGTCGTGAACGTCGACGACGTCAGCAAGTATCTACCGGCTGACACCCCCACCGTGACCCCCGCGGAACGCGCCGTCGAGGAAGCCAATCGAGTGCTCGAATGGGACTACCGCCAGGACAATCTCCGCGACAATTCCGCCTGGCTGACGTCCCAACTCGAGTCGGACCAGATGAAGGCCGCTATCGGCACCGACAACTACGACAAGATATTCGGCACCCAAGCGGACGTGCCGTCGATAGCGGACCGCCTGACGTCGCCCGAGTTGAGCCCAGACATGACCACGGTCTTCCACGACCTCATGACCAACCCGACCGGCAGCCTGTCGGCGATCGTGCACAACCTGCCGTTGCTCCTCGGTGACATCACCTGGCCGCAGGTATTGGCGGCGCTGCGAATGGACTACGCCGCCGCCGGTGTTGGGGGCATGACGTGGTCCACAGCCCTGAGCGACACGTTCAGCGACCCGTCCAGCAGCATCACCGCCGGCTGGGTCAACGCTTGGGACGACCTGGCCACGTCGATCATGAACGCCGGCAGCTACTCGCCGTTGACGTCAAACGACTGGACGTCGGTGTCGGATCAGATATCGCAGCTGGAACAGTCGGCGTCGCAGGCGCTGGCGTCGGGATCCGACCTGCTGAGCGGGCACGCCACCGATGCGGTATCGACCGCGACCGCGGCGGCGTCAGACA
>DASTNJ010000021.1:0-2664 GCA_035721065.1 Mycobacterium sp. | reverse complement strand
ACCATCTGGCGCGCCGTCACCAAGGCACGCGAGGCCGGTAAACCCATCGTGGTATCGATGGGTTCGGTGGCGGCCTCCGGTGGCTACTACATCTCCACCGGCGCCGACGCCATCGTCGCCAACCCGGGCACCATCACCGGTTCGATCGGAGTGATGACCGGCAAGCTGGTCGCCCGCGAACTCAAGGGCCGGCTCGGCGTCGGCAGCGACACCGTGCGCACCAACGCCAACGCCGACGCGTGGTCGATCAACGCGCCGTTCACCCCCGAGCAGCAGGCGCAGGTTGAGGCCGAAACCGACCGGTTCTACACCGATTTCGTGGCACGCGTCGCCGAGGGACGCAACCTGTCGGTGGCGGCGGTCGAAGCCGTGGCCCGCGGGCGGGTGTGGACCGGGGCGGACGCCATCGAGCGCGGCCTGGTCGATGAGCTCGGCGGCCTGCACACCGCGGTGCGTCGAGCCAAGGTGCTGGCCGGGCTGGACCCGGAAGCCGGGGTCCGGATGTTCAGCTACCCAGGTTCGTCGCTGTGGGAGTTCCTGCGCCCGCGCTCGTCGTCGCAGCCGGCGGCGGTGTCGCTCCCGGACGCCGTAGGCGCACTGCTAGTGCAGGCGCTGGCGCAGGTTGTTGACCGGGCCGGGCGCTCGGTGACCGGCGCCAGCGTGCTGTGGCTGGGAGATCCGCGGCTGTAGGGAGAGCACAGCCGGCAGCCGTCGTGAGAAGTCGGTAACGCAGATTCAACAATTTGCTTCAGGGCCGCAAAAGCTGGGAAACACGGCTTTAACCGGCCCCGCGCAAACTTCAAAGTATGAAACGGCTACTTCTGCTGGCAGGCCTGACCGCCATGATCGGTCTCGCCGCGCCGGCACAGGCCGACCAGGGCGGCGGGGACGGGCAGTTTCTGGCCGCGCTGTCCGGAGCGGGGCTAAGCCACCGCGGTTCCGATCAAGCCGCGGTGTCAGCCGGCCGGGCCGTGTGCCAGCTGATGGACGCCGGGCAGTCACCGATGGATACCGTCACCGCCGTGCGGACCACCAACCCGGGCTTTACCACCCAGGCGGCTGCCCAGTTTGCGGTGATCTCAGCGGCCAGCTACTGCCCCGAACACATATAGCGTCGGACTCACCCGCGGATCGCGGTGACGGAGACGACGTTGCGGAATGCGGCACTCACCCCGTCGTCGGGGAACTTCACGCCGTACTCGGTGAACAGCTCGCGGCGCGGACGGGCGCGCACCTGCCAGCCCCGCTCGGCGAGGTAGTCGACAACATTGTTGCGCGGACCGTCGTAGAACAGCGCCGTCATATCCAGGTCATAGCCGTACTCCCGCCAGTGATCGGTGAGCCTTTGCGCTCGCTCGGTCAGGTGCTGGCCGCCATCGGGGTGGTATTCGGTAGCCAGCCGACTGCCGGGTGCGCTCAGCGCGGTGATGTCGTCGAACAGCCGGTCCTGGGCGTCCGGCGGCAGGTACATCAGCAGCCCCTCGGCGGCCCACGCCGCCGGTTGACTATCGTCAAAACCGCTGTGCCGCAACATGGCCGGCCAGTCATCGCGCAGGTCGATGCTGACCGTGCGGCGCTGCGCGGTCGGCTCGGCGCCGAGCCCGGCCATCGTGGCGGTCTTGAAGTCGACGACTTGCGGCTGGTCGATCTCGTAGACGGTGCTGCGCGGCGGCCACGCCAGTCGGTAGGCCCGCGAATCCAGGCCGGCGGCCAGGATCACCGCCTGCCGCAGGCCGGCGGGTGCGGCACAGGCATCGACAAAAAAGTTGTCGAAAAAGCGGGTGCGCACCGCCAGCGACGCGACCATCTGCCGCACCTGGGCCACCCGGGCGTCCGGGAGGTCGGGCCGCGCAACCCGACCTTCGATCAACTGGGTGAAGAAGTCGATGCCGACCGCGCGGACCAGCGGCGCGGCGAACGGGTCGTTGATAATCGCGTCGGGCTCAGTGGAAGCCAGCGCGCGGGCAGCCGCGACCATGGTTGCCGTGGTGCCCACGCTGGAGGCCAGATCCCAGCTGTCGTTTTCGGTGCGCACCATCTCGGCTAGCCCAGCAGGCCGGTGATGTACGACAGCCGGATGAAACCGGTGTCCTCATCAAGCGGTGGCAGCCCGTGCTCGACGAGTAATTCGTTGACGCTGCGGCTGTCTACCCGCCAGCCGTGGTTGGCGAGGTAGCCGGCGGCCTCGTTGCGGTCACCGAAATAGATCAGCTCAGCGAGGTCGAGGTCGAAACCGTGATCACGCCACCGGTCGGCGGCGCCCTGCATGCGCTCGCGCGCCGTCTCCTCCTCGGCTGAGTCGAGATTGGGGGTGCTCTCGGTGGCCAGTCGACTACCCGGCGCGGACAGCGCGGTGATGGCGTCGAGCAGCCGGTCCTGCGCGTCGGGCGGCAGGTAGCCGAGCAGACCCTCGGCGCTCCAGGCGGTCGCCGCGGTCGGATCGAACCCCGCGGCCCGCAGCGCCGCCGGCCAATCGTCGCGCAGGTCGATCGGTACCGGTCGCCGGTCGGCGGCGGGCTGCGCCCCCAGGGCGCTCAACGTCCCGGTCTTGAACGCGATGACGTCCGGCTGGTCGATTTCGTAGACGACGGTGCCGGTCGGCCACCCCAGCCGGTAGGCGCGGGCGTCCAACCCGGATGCCAGGATTACCGCCTGCCGGATACC
>DASTNJ010000020.1:0-6949 GCA_035721065.1 Mycobacterium sp. | reverse complement strand
GCGCGGGCCTTGTTCTGCAGCTGCGAGCGCTCGTTCTGACAGGTGACGACGATCCCGGTGGGCAGGTGGGTGATCCGCACCGCCGAGTCGGTGGTGTTCACCCCTTGGCCACCCTTGCCGGACGACCGGTAGACGTCGATGCGCAGATCGGACTCGTCGATCTGCACCTCGCCGACCTCCTCGGGTTCGGGGTAGACCAGCACCCCGGCGGCCGACGTGTGCACCCGCCCCTGAGACTCGGTGACCGGCACCCGCTGCACGCGGTGTACGCCGCCCTCGAACTTCATCCGCGACCACACCCCGTCGGCGGTGTCGCCTTTACCGGCGATGGATAGCGTGGCGTCCTTGTAGCCGCCCAAGTCGGAGGTGGTCTCGTCGAGGACGGTCACGTTCCAGCCGTGCCGTTCGGCGTAGCGGATGTACATCCGGGCCAGGTCGGCGGCGAACAGCGCCGACTCCTCCCCGCCCTCGCCGGATTTGACCTCCAGCACGATGTCGTCGCCGTCGTGCGGGTCCCGGGGGGCGAGCATGTCGGTGAGCTGGCGGTCCAGCTCGTCGACCCGGGCCTCCAGCTCGGCCGCCTCGGCCGCGAACGACGCGTCGTCGGCGGCCAGCTCGCGGGCGGTCTCCAGGTCGTCGCGCGCAGATTCCAGCTTGCGCTGGGTGGCGACGATCGGGGCCAGCCTGGCGAACCGGCGGCCGGCCTTGCGCGCTTCGGCGGGGTTGTTGTGCAGTTCGGGGTCGGCGAGCCGGTGTTCCAGCTCGGCGTGCTCGGCCAGCAGCGCGTCGATCGCTCCGATGCTCTGCGTCATCTGAAACCTCCGCACACAAAACGACGCCCGACCCGCGCGGGTTACGCGACAGGCCGAGCGTCGGTCCTGCTACTTGTCGGCCGAAGCTTCCTGCTGGGCGCCGGTCTTGCGCTTGCCGTAGCGCTTCTCGAAGCGGGCCACCCGGCCGCCGCTGTCCAGAATCTTCTGCTTGCCCGTGTAGAACGGGTGGCACTGCGAGCAGACCTCGACCACGATGTGGCCGCTCTGCTTGGTGCTGCGGGTGGTGAAGCTGTTGCCGCAGCCGCAGACCACGGTGGTCTCCGCGTAGGCGGGGTGAATATCGGCTTTCATGATGTCCTCTTCGATCGTCGGTCGCCGGGTCGCCGGTACTTGGGGTGTACGGCGTGAACCGGAACCTTGCAAGGAGTTGATGCAGGGTCCGATTATGCCAGGCCAGCGCAGCTGGG
Organism: Mycobacterium sp.; assembly: GCA_035721065.1. Taxonomy (GTDB): domain Bacteria; phylum Actinomycetota; class Actinomycetes; order Mycobacteriales; family Mycobacteriaceae; genus Mycobacterium. Next base: position 5,709 of record DASTNJ010000020.1, on the reverse strand, counting down.
GCCAAAAGCATGCATCAAGCAGACCCAGCGTCAGTCGTGGTCCATGCCCGGCGTCGTCTTGGACACCTGCACCAGGAACTCGTAGTTGTTCTTGGTCTTGCGCAGCTGGCTCATCAGCAGATCGATCGCCTGGTGCGAATCCAGCCCGGAGAGCAGGCGGCGCAGCTTGTGCACGATGCCGAACTCGTCGGGCGAGAGCAGCAGCTCGTCCTTGCGGGTACCGGACGGGTTGACGTCGACGGCCGGGAACACCCGACGCTCGGCGATCTTGCGGTCCAGCTTGAGCTCGGCGTTGCCGGTGCCCTTGAACTCCTCGAAGATCACCGTGTCACCGGTCGACCCGGTCTCCACCATCGCGGTGGCGATGATGGTCAGCGAGCCGCCCTCCTCGATGTTGCGGGCCGCACCCAGGAATCGCTTGGGCGGGTACAGCGCGGTCGAGTCGACACCGCCGGACAGAATGCGGCCCGACGCCGGCGAGGCGTTGTTGTAGGCACGGCCCAGCCGGGTGATGGAGTCGAGCAGCACGACCACGTCCTTGCCCTGCTCGACGAGGCGCTTGGCCCGCTCGATGGCCAGCTCGGCGGCCTGGGTGTGGTCCGAGGGCGGCCGGTCGAACGTCGACGCGATCACCTCGCCCTTGACCGAGCGCTGCATGTCGGTGACTTCCTCGGGGCGCTCGTCGACCAGCACCACCATCAGGTGGCATTCCGGGTTGTTGCGGGTGATCGCGTTGGCGATGTCCTGCATGATCGTCGTCTTACCGGCCTTCGGCGGCGACACGATCAGCGCACGCTGACCCTTGCCGATCGGCATGATCAGGTCGATGACGCGGGTGGTGAGCTTTTCGCTGCTGGTCTCCAGCCGCAGCCGCTGGTTCGGGTACAGCGGAGTGAGCTTGGAAAACTCCGGGCGCTTCCTGGCCTCCTCGGGGGCGGCACCGTTGACCGAGTCCAGCCGCACCAGCGGGTTGAACTTCTGCCGCTGGTTGGGCTGCTCGCCCTCGCGGGGCACCCGCACCGCGCCGGTCACCGCGTCGCCGCGGCGCAGCCCGTTCTTGCGGACCACGTTCATCGAGACGTAGACGTCGTTGGGACCGGCCAGGTACCCGGAGGTGCGCACGAACGCGTAGTTGTCCAGCACGTCGAGAATGCCGGCCACCGGCTGCAGCACGTCGTCTTCGCGCACCTCGGCCTCACCGCCGCCGTCGGCCCGCTCGCCGCGGCGGCGGCGGTCCCGGAACCGGCGGCCGCGCCGCCCGCCACGGTCGTCGTCGTCGGCGCCGTCGCGGCTCTGCTGGCCCTGGGCCTGCTGGCCACCGCCGGATCCGTCGCCCTTGGCTTCCCCACGCTCGTCGGCCTTGTTGTCGGTCTTGTTGTCGGCTGCGCCGTCCTGCTGCTCGCCGGACTTGCCCTCACTGCCGGTGGGAGCGCCCGGCCCGCGGCTGGCGGTGCGCCGTTCCCGCCGCGGTGCGCCCGACTCGCCCTGGCTGTCGTCGGCCGCGGCCGCTTCGGCTTGTTCGCCCTCGCGCGGCGCCGCATCCTGATTCGCGGCGCCGGCTGAGCCGCCGCGCTGGATCGCGGCGATCAGTTCGTTCTTGCGCATGGCCGACGCGCCCTTGACACCGGCCTGCGTGGCCAGCGCACGAAGGTCGGACAACAGCATGGTGGACAGCGACCCGTCCGATCCGGCCGCTGACCCGCTGTCGGCGTCCTGCGGCGGGTGGTTCTCGCCGGCCTCGCTGTCCGCAACGGTCGCGGCGTCCGGCGTGGAGGTCTCAGTGGAAGTTTCGACAGTGTCCTGCGGGTCCGACAGCCCGGCCTGTTCGGTGCTGTCGTCAGTCGCGATGAGGTCCGTATTGGTCACGGATTTCCCTTTCTTCCCCCGGTGTCATCACGCGGAGGGTTTGGTTGCATTCAGCCGAATCGCCGAGTGCTTGTCACCGGTCTATCGGTGATCGCCCGCATCGGCGGCGTCGAATCGCAAGCCGTCAGCTACGAGAAGATTTGATGGTTTCCCAGTGAGATCGCAGTATGTGCGACACCCTCAGATGCTGCGATAACTGGACGGCTCCGAGAATAACCTGCTTCGTTGTCGGAAGCAACAAGGGCCCCCAACCGGCGCGGCGAGGCGTCCCCGGTCGTGGCCAGCGGATCAGCTCGACACCACCACCCTGGCGGCCCCGGAGTTCCAGCGAACTCCGTCGCCAACGCTCATCTCACCGACGACGAAGCCGTTCGCCGCGCCGTAGTCCAGCGCTTCGCCGGGCAGCTGCCCCGTGGTGGTAAGCGCGATCACCGCAGGTCCGGCACCGGAAAGGACCGCCGCCACGCCGTTCGCGCGCAGCAGCCGCAGATATTCGGCCGACACCGGCAGCGCGACCGCGCGTTGCGGTTGGTGCAGCAGGTCCTCGGTGGCCGCCAGCAGCAGATCCGGCCGCTCGGTCAGCGCCACCACCAGCAGCGCCGCCCGGCTGACGTTGAACCGCGCGTCGCAATGACTCACCTGCGCGGGTAACAGCGTCCGGGTTTCCGCTGTCGACGAGCGCTGCGCGGGTATCGCCGGGAACAGCCGGATGTCGGGATGCAGCCGCAGCGGCACCGCCGAGTAGCCGGGTGAACCGATCGTGGCATCCGGGTTGTCGGCGGTCCACGCGACCACGGCCCCGCCGAGCACGGCGGCGGCGGCGTTGTCCGGGTGACCCTCGAACTGCGACGCCAGCTGGATGAGTTCGGCTTGACTGAGTTGCGGGCGGTCCATCTGCGCGACAAGACCGTTCACCGCGGCCAGACCAGCGACCACCGCGGCCGCCGACGATCCCAGGCCGCGCTGGTGCGGCACCGCATTCCGGCAGCGCACCCACAATCCAGGCGCATCGACCCCGGCGGCTCGCAAACCTCTGCGAATGCCTTGCACCACAAGGTGATCCGCACTCAGCGGTACTTGACCTTCGCCCTCCCCCGCTACCTCGACGGTCAGCCCGGAGTCCGTGGTCTCGACGGTGACCTCGTCATAGAGTCCCAGTGCGACGCCGATGCTGTCGAAGCCGGGCCCCAGGTTGGCGCTGGACGCCGCCACGGTCACGTGCGTCGACAGCCCTGCGGGCAGCATGTGAATCACTAGGCCAGCCCCAACTGCGCCACCACGGCGGCCGCGTCGACCGGCACGGCCGTCACCTCGGGCATGTCCTTGAGCGCGGTGTCGGGGTCCTTGAGCCCATTGCCGGTGACCGTGCAGACCACCGTCGAACCGCGGGCCACGAAGCCGTCCGCGACCGCCTTGAGCAGCCCGGCGATGCTGGCCGCCGATGCGGGTTCGACGAAGACGCCTTCGCTGACCGCCACCAGCCGGTACGCGGCCAGGATCTCTTCATCGGTGGCGGCCTGGAACCGTCCGCCGGATTCCTGCTGCGCGTTGACCGCCTGGGTCCACGAGGCCGGTGATCCGATGCGGATGGCGGTGGCGATGGTTTCCGGGTTGCTGACCGGTTTGCCGAGCACCAGCGGGGCGGCGCCGGCGGCCTGGGTGCCCAGCATCTTGGGCAACCGCCCGGCCAGTCCGTCGGCGTGGTATTCGGTGTAGCCCTTCCAGTACGCGGTGATGTTGCCCGCGTTGCCGACCGGCAGCGAGTGCACGTCGGGCGCGTCACCCAGCACGTCGACGATCTCGAACGCCGCCGTCTTCTGGCCCTCGATGCGAACCGGGTTCACCGAGTTGACCAGTGAGATAGTCGGGAAGTCGGTGGTCATCTTGCGGGCTAGTTCCAGGCAGTCGTCGAAGTTGCCGTCGACCTGGATGATCTTGGCGCCGTGCATCACCGCCTGGGCCAGTTTGCCCATCGCGATCTTGCCCTGCGGGATCAGCACCGCACAGGTGATGCCGGCGCGGGCGGCGTAGGCGGCCGCCGAGGCCGACGTGTTGCCGGTCGACGCGCACAGCACAGCCTTTTGGCCGCGCGCCACCGCGTCGGTGACCGCCATCGTCATGCCGCGGTCCTTGAACGATCCGGTCGGGTTGAGCCCCTCCACCTTGAGATGAACAGTGCAGCCGGTCTGCTCCGACAGCCTGGTCGCGTGGATCAGCGGCGTCCCGCCTTCGAGCAGCGTGACCGGGGTCCAGTCGGCGCCGATCGGCAACCTCTCGCGGTACGCCTCGATCAGACCCGGCCAGCGTTTGTGGGTGCTCACTCGCCGGTTCCTTCCAGTCGGATAACGCTGGCCACTCGCTGCACCGCGTCCAGGTCCGCCAGCGCGGCGACGGTCTCGAACAGTGCCGCGTCGGTGGCCCGGTGGGTGACCACCACGATTCGGGCACCCACCGCGACGCCGTCGTCGTCGATGACGCCTTCCTGGCGCACCTCGGCGATGCTGACCTGACGTTTGGCGAATTCCGCGGCGACCGAGGACAGAACACCGGTCTCGTCGGCGACGTCCATCCGCACGTAGTAGCGGGTGGCGACGAAGCCGATCGGCGCAATGGGCAGTTTCGCGTAGCGCGACTCGCGCGGCCCGCGGCCGCCCTGCACCCGGTTGCGCGCGGCCATCACCAGATCGCCGGTCACCGCCGAGGCGGTCGGCGTGCCGCCTGCGCCCTGGCCGTAGAACATCAGTCGCCCGGCTGCCTCGGCTTCGACCACCACCGCGTTGAAGGCGCCGTTCACGGTGGCCAGCGGATGGCTCAGCGGCACCAGCGCCGGGTAGACCCGGGCCGAAACCAGTTGCTGCCCGGTGATATCGGTGATCCGCTCGCAGATGGAAAGAAGCTTGATCGTGCAACCCAGCGCACGCGCGGCGGTGAAATCATCCGGGGTGATGTTGGTGATGCCCTCGCGATAGACGTCGTCGGCGGTGACCCGGGTGTGGAACGCGATGGAAGCCAGGATCGCGGCCTTGGCGGCGGCGTCGTAACCCTCGACGTCCGCGGAGGGATCGGCCTCGGCATACCCGAGTGCGCTGGCGTCGGCCAGCGCACGGTCATAGTCAGCACCGGTGGCATCCATCTCGGAGAGGATGTAGTTGGTGGTTCCGTTGACGATTCCGGCCACCCGCAGCACCGTGTCGCCGGCCAGCGACTGGGTCAGCGGTCGGATCACCGGAATGGCTCCGGCCACCGCCGCCTCGAAGTACAGGTCCACCCGAGCACGCTCGGCGGCATCGGCCAACTCACCGGTGGAGCGAGACAGCAGCGCCTTGTTCGCGGTGACGACGGACTTGCCCTGCTCGAGTGCCGACAGAATGGCTTTGCGGGCCGGATCGACCGGTCCCATCAGCTCGACGACGATGTCGACGTCGGTGCGCGACACCAGCTCGTCGATGTTGTCGGTGAGCATCTCGACGGGTACTCCGCGGCCGGGCTCGACCCGGCGCACCCCGACTCCCCGCAACGCCAGGGGGGCGCCGATCCGGGCGGCCAGGTCGGCGGCGCTGTCCTCGATGATGCGGACCACTTCACTGCCGACGTTGCCCAGCCCCAGGACCGCGACACCGACGGGGTGCTGGTCAGAAAACACGCTCACCTCGCTTCCAGGCTCACCAGGTCATCGACCGTTTCACGGCGCAGCATCAGGCTCGCCCGCCCGTCCCGCACCGCCACCACCGCGGGGCGGCCGACCATGTTGTACCTGCTCGACATTGCATAGCAGTAGGCGCCGGTGGCGGCGAGCGCCACCAGGTCGCCGGGCGCCACGTCGTCCGGCAGCCAGGCGTCGTG
>DASTNJ010000019.1:0-25541 GCA_035721065.1 Mycobacterium sp. | reverse complement strand
AGGAATGTGTCGAGTAGGAGTCCGCAGCCGATGATGAGGCCGACTTGGATCATGATCGCGATGGAGCCGAACATCAGTCCGAACATGCTGGCGGCGAAGATGATTCCGGCCGAGGTGATGACCGAGCCGGTGCGGGCGACGGTGCGCAGTACCCCTACGCGAATGTTGTGTTTGGATTCCTCCCGCAATCGTGAGACGAGCAGCATGTTGTAGTCGGCGCCGACGGCTACCAGGATGATGAAAGCCAGCAACGGGACGGGCCAGGCGATTTCGTAGCCGAGTCCCCATTGGAAGACCAGCACTCCGATGCCCAGTGAGGCCAGGTAGTTCAGCACGACCGTCCCCAGCAGGTATAGCGGGGCGAGCAGGGCGCGCAAGAGCAGGATGAGGATGAGTCCGACGATGACCAGGGTGCTGATGGCCAGTTGGGTGAAGTCAGCCGACAGGAGCCGTTGGATGTCGGAGTTGACGGCGGGGAACCCGGCAACGGCGATAGTGGCGTTGGCCAGGGTGGTGTTGGGGCGGGCGGTGTCGGCGGTCTCGACGATCTGGCGGGCGAGGGTGATCGCCTGCGCGCTGTAGGGGTCGTAGCTGGATTCGACGACAAAGCGGGCGGTTTTGCCATCGGGTGAGAGGAATTGTTTGGCAACGTCGGTGAATTGACGGTTATCGAAGGCACTGGCGGGCAGGTAGAAACCGCTCGCTGCGTCAGAGCCGGCGCTGGCGCGGGCCGAGTTCTGCAGTTGGGCGGCGACCTGGCCCATCCGAGCCAACATTTCGATGTTGCTGTCGGCCAGGGCGTGCACACCGGCGGCCAGCGCTTGCGCCCCGGAAGCGAGTTGGCCGACGCCCTCTTGGAGCCGGCCGATGTTGCCGGCCGGGTCCGCGGGATCACCCTGAGTTCCGAAGGCCTTGTCAAGTGCTGCGGCAGCGGCTTGTATGTCGGCAAGGGTGCCAGCAATGGTGGCGTCGGTGTCAGGGTTGTAGCGATCGCCGAGGGTGGCGACTTCGGTGAAGAATCCGTTATCGCGCAAGCTCACCAGAATCTGGACCTGGTCACGGATCTGGGCGCATTGCGGCGTGGTGGCACACCACCCGGAAGTGTTCAGGCCATCGACGAGGGGGGCCAGCACGGCGAGGGCGGTTTCGGCTTGATCCGCCCGCGACCGCAGCCCGGGGCCGGATTGGATGGCTTGGTCGACGGTGGGTGCGGAGGCCGAAAGTTCTTGCAGCAACGGTCGAGATGACCACAGCAGGGTGTCACCGGATTGGGCTCGGGCCAGTACGCCCGACAGCGGGGTCAAGATCGCGTGCAGGGCGGCATCGAGCTGGGCCAGGCCGCCAGCGAGTTGATCGGCGCCGTCGGTGAGTTGAGTGAGGTCGCCTTTTCGTGCGTCGCCATCGGCGACGGCGTCGGCCATCTTGTCGCCGATCTGCCTGTTCTGCCAAGACAGTTGGGCTTGTTCGAGACGGGTGCCGGTGGGGCGGGTTATCCCGATGACTTTGGTGACCCCGGATACTTGGGCGACCCGGGAGGCCATCTCGTCGAGGTCGGCCAGACCTTTGCTGGTGCGCATGTCGTCGGGGTTCTCCACGACGAGAAATTCGGTGATGACGACGTCTTTGGGGAAGTGGCGATCCAGCAGTTGGTAACCCTGGTTGCTGGCGGTGGTGGCAGGCTGGCCTTTGCGGTCGTCGTAGCTGATCTTCATCGTGGTGGCGATGGCCGAGAGGGCCAGCAGGATCACCAGGCTCACGGCCAACAGTGGCACCGGCCGGCGGACCACCGCGACAGCGACACTGTTCCAGTAGCGGCGGGTTCGATCGGATTTCGGCTCGCCGATTCCACGGCGGGCGGCCAGCGCCAGCACCGGCGGCAACAGGGTCACGGTGGCCAGGAATCCGACCAGCACGGCGACCGCGCAGGCCGGGCCGAGCCCGGCGAAAACACTGAGGCGAGCGAAAACCATGGCAAAAAAGGCCAGCGCAACGGTGGCCGCCGAGGCCAGGATCACGCGCCCGATGCTGGCGGTGGCATGAATGACGGCCTGATCGGCGGGGACATGTGCGCGGCGCTGTTCGTGGTAGCGGCTGATCAAAAACACCGTGTAGTCGGTGCCCGCCCCGAGCAGGATCACGGTCATGAACGCCACGGTGAACTGCGAGACGGGCATGCCGCTCTCGCCGAGGACAGACAGCACACCACGGCCGACGGCCAGGCTGACCCCGATCACCAGCAGGGGCAGCAAGGCGGTGAACACCGACCGGTAGACAATCAGCAGGATCAGTGCGATCAGCGCGGCGGTGGCGATCGAGATCAGCAGCAGGTCGTGTTCGGCGGCAGCGATCTGGTCGTTGAAGGTGGCCGCCGGGCCCGTCACGTGCACGGTCGTCGGTGAACCGGCGAATAAACCGGCGGCGATGTCGCGCACGGCTTGGACGGATTCGGCGGCCTTGGGGTCACCCAGGGTGCCGGCCACACCCACCGGCAGATACCAGGCTTTGCCGTCATTGCTGGTCGCATGCGCCGCGGTGACCGGGTCGGCGAGCAGATCTTGAACCAGCAAGACGTGGTCGGTATCGGCGCGCAGCTGCACCACCAACTGCTCATAGCGGTTGCGCACCGGCGCGGTTAAGCCGTCGGGGTCTTCCATCGCCACGACCAGCATCGTTTTGGAGCCCTGTTCACCGAAGGCCGCGCTCATGCGGTCCACGGTTTGAAACGACGCGGCGTCGCGGGGGATCAGGTTCACCGATTGCTGCCGTACCACCGTTTCCAGCTGCGGGAACACCAGTGCAAGCAGCACGGCGACGGCGATCCAGCCGCCGATGACCAGTGCTTTATGACGCACCGTGAACCCGGCCAGTGTTGCTAACCGGCTGCTGTACTCACTGGATTGGCCCGGATCGGCCACCCCGTTGCGGGCCCGCACAGGCAGGGTTGCCGTGCCCGCACCGCCCGGGTTGTCCGCACTCACCGCGCCTGCGCCCACGAAAGACGCTGCCGCCGGTCACAATGACTCGGCTGCCGGCGATGACGAAGATCCTTAGTTGGGGGTCGTTGCACCGGCATTGTCGTCCTCGTCGTAGGGGATGTCATGGCGGACCACCTTGACCCTGCCGTGCGGCAGGCACGCCATGTAACCGTGGTGTTTGCCGTAGAGCTCCCAGACGGTGGCGCGCTCGTTGGCGCTGACCTCGATGCGCAGGCCGTTGGAGAAGCTCAGGAGTAGCCGACCGGAATCGTCGTGGCATGCCTTCGTGCACACCGCACCCGCCAGATCCAGTAGCGGACGTTGGTGGGCGGCGACCTCGCGCGGGTCGATGAGCACTTCCTCGGCCGGAAACTCACCGCTAGCCGGCAGGGCAAGCCACAGCAGGCAACTGATGACTACCTCGTTGGCGTCATCAAAGCTCAACACCAGATCACCCTGCAACGACATCCGCTGCACGGTGCAACCTTCGATCCACGTGGTGTACATCGCGCACCTCCGTCGACGCCCAACCGGTCTGCACTGAAATGGTACGGCAAGTAGCGCTGCGCTACTAGTAATAGCGTTACGGGTTGCGGGTCAGGATTCCGGATCGCTCGGCGCCCCGTTGTCCCCGAGCCGCCGAAGAAGATGTTCGAACGCTGCTACGTCGCCATAGGCGGCGAAGTGATCGGCGGTGACCACGACGAACACCGCATTTGCGGTGAATCGGGTGGCCCCCTCGGGGTCGGTGCCGGTTGCGCCGATGTGCAGCACGCGGCCTTCCCGGGAGGCAATGTGCGCGGTGATGCGGTGGGATCGATGCAGCACGACCGGCTGGAGGTATTCGACGGTCAGGCTGCGTGTCACAGCGGGCGCGCCGGCAATCCACAGCGCGAACCCCAGCACGTCGTCGCAGGCGGCGGCGACCGCCCCGCCGTGCGCCAGACCGGGCGCGCCGACGTGGCGTTCGTCGAAAGTCACGTCCGCGTACACCGTGTCGCCGCTGCGGTAAACCACCAGCTGCAGACCGTGCGGATTCTGCGGTCCGCAACCCATACACGTCCGAGTATGTGCGGGCAGCAGCTCAGGCCGTGCCGCACCCGAGCGGCCGGACGCGACATCGTGATGCGGTGAGTGATCGGCCACCAACGACACCTTCGGTACACATAGTTTCGCTGCGCTACCGTTGGTACGGTACCCGTTACGGGCGGTGACGCGGGTAATTGGTCGGGAATCTGGAATGAGGCGAGGGGTGAGTGGGTGTGAGCAGCGAGCAGGTACCGCCGGTGCCCGATGACGACGATATTGACCCCCGCCGGACCCGGTCGCGCAACCGCTTGCTCGACGCCGCGACCGCGCTGCTCAGCAGCGGTGGCATCGAAGCCGTCACCATCGAGGCGGTCACCAAAGCTTCCAAGGTGGCCCGCACCACCCTCTACCGCCATTTCGGCAGCTCATCGCAGTTGCTCGCGGCCACCTTCGAGCGACTCTTACCTCAAGTAACCCCACCCGGGCCGGCCAGTGGGACATTGCGCGAACGACTCATCGAACTGCTCACCCGACAGTCTGCGCTGTTCGCCGACGCCCCAGCACACATCACCATGCTGGCCTGGCTCGCCCTGGGCCCGACCACAATCGATCACGCCAGCACCGAACATGCCCCGCAGGCGCTGCGAGCGCGGGTCATCAACCAATACCGGCAGCCCTTCGACGCCATCCTGCAAGACATTGAGGCCGCTGCTGAATTCGACGGCCTGGACCCGGATCTCGCACTGTGCCAACTCATCGGACCACTCGCGTTCGCACGAATGACCGGCCTGCGATCCATCACCGCACACGACTGCGCCCGCATCGTCGACGACTTCCTGGCCACTCACCGGACCCAGGAAGCCCAATCCGCAGTTCCACAGCCCGACGGTCAAAGGGGCACAGACGACAACCGCCCGGGGTGAGCCCTCTCCCGGGGCGCAATCAGTGCAACCGGGCAGGCGACAGGAGAAACGGGCCGGGATGGCAGCCGCGCAATCCCTAGGCGGGCACACCGTGCGATTCAATCGTTCCCGATTAGGCTGATCGGCACGGGACGCACCTAATCGGTAACAGTCATACACACATGCTCGCGACACCAGATAAGACTGCCGCCGCGAATTGGCTGTGCAGCGCGGCGCGGTCCAGGCCGCCGAGCGCGGCCAGCGCCTCCAGCCTGGCCGGCACCTCGGCGGGGCTGTTGGCGTGCACGGTGCCCGCGCCTCCGTCATGGCCGGTGTTGAGTGCGACCAGCAGGTCGACCACCTCGGCGCCCCTGACCTCGCCGATTACGATTCGGTCCGGCCGCATCCGCAGCGCCTGTCGAACCAGATCGCGCAGCGTCACCTGCCCGGCACCCTCGACGTTGGCGGATCGCGCGACAAGTTTGACCAGGTGCGGGTGCTGCGGCTGCAGCTCCGGGGCGTCTTCGACACAGACGATGCGCTCGTCGGGCGAGACCGCGCCCAGCATGGCGGCGAGCAAGGTGGTTTTGCCTGCTCCGGTGCCGCCGGACACCAGGAACGCCAGCCGGGCGGCGATGATGTCGCGCAGCAGCGCGCCGGCCTGCGGTGCGATCGCCCCGGCGGCGGTGAGACCGGCGATGTCCTGGGTGGCCGGGCGCAGCACCCGCAGCGACAGGCACGTCCCGGCGGCCGCCACCGGCGGCAGAACCGCATGCAGCCGGACCGTGAGTCCGCTGCCGCCTGCGGTGTCGAAGCCGGTCAGCTGACCGTCCGCCCAGGGCTGCGCATCATCCAGCCGACGGCCGGCAGCCAGCGCCAGCCGCTGGGCCAGCCGGCGCACCGCCGCCTCGTCGGCGAACCGGAGCGGGCTGCGCCGCAGCCCGGCCCCGTCGTCCACCCACACCGCGTCCGGCCTGGTGACCAGCACGTCGGTGGTGCCGTCGGCACGCAGCAGTGGCTCCAGAATGCCCGCGCCGGTCAATTCGGTCTGCAGCAGTCGCAGGTTGGCCAGCACCTCGGTGTCGCCGAGCACACCGCCGGACTCCGCCCGGATCGCCGCGGCCATCACCGTCGGCCCGGGCTGCGCCGCCTGGCCGGCCAGCCGCTCGCGAACACGGTCGATCAGCGAACCGCTCACCGGGCGGGCTCCCGGTCCCGCGTTGCCAATAACTCCAGAACGTGCCGGGCGGCACCCGCCAGCGCCGACCGGCGGGCCGGCCGCAGCCCGTCGTGCTCGAGCCGCTCGGTCAGCCGCGGCTCGGCCCGCATCGCCGCCAACAGCGGCAACCCGGTGATGTCGGCGACCTCGGCGGCGCGCAGTCCGCCCGGCGACGGCCCGCGCACCACCAGCCCGATGTTCGGATTTGCCGCTCGCAGCCGCGGCGCGATCGCCGCGCTGGCCGCGCACGCCCGCACGTTGCACGGGCTGACCAGCACAACCAGATCAGCTGTGTCCAAAGCGGTTTCAACCACATCGGTGATCGTCCGGGGCAGGTCGCAGACTACTACCACACCACCGCGGCGCCCCGCGTCGACAACCGCGTCGACGGCCGGCGGGTCCACCTCGTACGGCCGCCTGGTGCCGGACAGGACACTGACCCCGGCCGCGCCCGGGCACCTGGGCAGCGCCGCACGCACCGCCGGCCAGGCCAGCCTGCCGGTCTGCAGTTGCAGATCCGGCCACCGCAGGCCGGGCAGGTTCTCGCTGCCGGCCAGCAGGTCGATGCCGCCGCCGAAGGGATCGAGGTCGACAAGCAACGCATCGCCGGCCGCCAGGGCCAGCGCCGTCGCGAAGACCGATGCACCAGCACCGCCCCGCCCTCCGATGACCGCGACGACCTCGCCTCGGCGGCGACCGTCGTCGGCAGCCGCCTCGTCGGCGTCGGCGAGCACGCGGACCAGCTCGTCCGCGGCGGCGGGCAGGGCCAGCACCTGATGCGCGCCCAACCCGATCGCTGTGCGCCAGGTGGCGGCACTCGGCTGACCGCCGGCGACAACGATGAGGCGCGGATGCCGCGGCAGCGAGCTCGCCTCGCAGCGGGTGGCCGCTTCCTCGTCGAGCACGACCGCTACCGCCGCCAGCCACGTCTTACGGCTCACCTCGGCCGAATCGGCGCAGTGGATGACGCGGATGCCCACCGCCGCACCAACCCGGTCCACCTCGCCGCGCAGTTCGGGTTGGCTCAGCATGGTCAGCACGCCGCGGGTCGGGTTCACGACGACACCGTCGCGTGCTTATCGGCGCGGCGCCAGCCGGCGCGAGTCCGGTTGGGGACAGGACGCCGACTGTGCACGAGACGACCGCCGAAAATCGGCCGGCACCGACGTTTTAGAACATGTTCTAGTGCGGCCGTGATCCGGATCGGCGAAGACTGCGACCCCGGCAAAAGGGACGACCCCCGCCAGGGGGGAGGAGGCGAGGGTCGTCGGGCATCAGCCCCGGGGGGTCGGGCAGATACCGCACTCGACGTAAGCCGAGTGATGCCAACTATACACATGGCGGAGGGGCCTAGCGCAAGTATCGCCGGGGATCTGATCGGCACGACCCGGCTCGGCGGGAACGCGACGACGCTACCCGGTGCGAACTGCTGTTATTATTATTGTTCCTGCGACTTTCATGTTTCTGTTGTGAATGCTGCATCTCATCTGCGTCTGGTGAGTCGCTGATCTGTCGCCTCTATGCTGGACCGATGACCACTCCCGGCCCGGACTCCGCACCGTCGGATGAGGTATCCGGTGCGGCCCGCACCGCCGCCTTCTTCGACCTCGACAGGACGGTGCTGGCCAAATCCAGCCTGACCGCGTTCAGCAAACCTTTCGTCGATCAGGGGCTGATCAACCGGCGAACCGTTCTCAAGTCCAGTTACGCCCAGTTCCTTCTGCTGCTTTCCACCGCCGACCACGATCAGATGGACCGAATGCGCACCCACCTGACCAGCATGTGCACCGGCTGGGACGTCGCGCAGGTCAAGGCGGTGGTGGGTGAGACGATGCACGACATCGTTGCTCCGCTGGTGTTCGCCGAGGCCGCCGAGTTGATCGCCGACCACAAGCTGTGCGGGCGCGACGTGGTTGTGGTCTCGGCCTCCGGCGAAGAGCTCGTGGCGCCGATCGCGCGGACCCTGGGAGCCACCCACGCCATGGCCAGCCGGATGGTGGTCGCCGACGGCAAGTACACCGGCGAGGTGGCGTTCCACTGCTTCGGCGAAGGCAAGCTGCTGGCGATCCGCGAACTGGCCGCCCGCGAGGGTTACCCACTCGAACACTGCTACGGCTACTCCGACTCGATCAGCGATCTGCCCATGCTGCAGGCGGTCGGACACCCGGCTGCGGTCAACCCGGACCGCGCACTACGCAAGGAAGCGGTGGCCCGCGGCTGGCCGGTGCTGACGTTCTCCCGGCCGGTGTCGCTCCGCGACCGGATCAGCGCACCCTCCGGCGCGGCGCTGGCCGCGACGGCCGCCGTCGCCGCCAGCGCGGTCAGCGCCGGCGCACTGAGCTACTGGATGCTGCGCCGGCTGGTGTTCTGACACCTCCGTTTAACACGCTCCGGCAACGCATCCGCGACGATCGGATTGCTGATCGCACCGGTAGGCGACGTGCACCAAATTGGGCCTTGCTGTGTCCTGGATCACGGAGTAGAAAGAAGACATGGAAGGCCGGTGAGGCCAAGGTCGATCCGGAAGAGAAGGGCCGATCTCCCGCACCAGACTTCCTAGCATGGATCTCCAGTACCCACGCGCAGCCACAGCCGCGAAGATGGCAGAAGTGTTGCGGGCCTGCGTAGTTGCGGACAGCGAGCGGTTCATATATCCCTTGGGTGGGATGGAAACCGACACCGACCGCCACATCGCCGAGGCCACCCACGCAACCCATGTCGCACGCATGGTAGCCGGCAGTCCATGCTAGCGGGCGGCGAGCCGCGACTAACGGCTCGCCGCCCGCTTTGTCATCTCGGTGACGTCATCTCGGCGTGCCGGCCTCATCCCGGCGTGCCGCCTTCAGTGTCCCGCGCCGCGGCCGACCGTGTCCGCGATCGACAACGCTTCACGCGCGCCGGCTTGCAACGAGTGACAACAGAACAACAGCCACGCCCCGACTCCTTCGGATGTGCCGGAGGCGAATCCGTTTGCGGCCGCACGGTATTCCCCTGCCTTTCGCATCCAGATCACCTCCGGAACACCCAGGCCGTGCGGGTCGAGCCCGGTGGCGATGGTCACCAATCGCGAAACCGCACGCGCAACGACGCCGTCGGCGCTGCCGAACGGTGCGAGCGTCAACAGTTCGCCGTGCGCCACTGCCGCGAAAATCGGTGCGGGAACACGTGTTCCACCGGTGACCAACTCGGCCAGCATCTCCAGCCGCCGCCCGATTTCCGCGCCCGCGCGCGGCCGGCCGAGACTGTCCTCATCGACCCGATCGGCGGCGGCGAGCATGTGCAACCGGGCCAGGGCCTGTAACGGCGCCCGCTGCCAGACGCCGGTCAGCGGAGTTTCGCCGCCCTCCATGGCTTGAGCCACCCGCAGCGCACCGGCGAACACCGGATCGCCGGTCGCGGCGTCGTCCAGTTGGGTGGGGCCGCCGTCGAGCACCGACGACGCCCGCGCCGACCGCAGCGACGCCTCCGCGGCGGTGACCTGCCAGCCTCGCACGTTGGTGCGGTGCCGGTGCACCCTGGCGAGTTCGTCGCGCGCCGCTTCGCTGGCTTCCACGACCCCCGGCAGCTCGAGCAGCGGTGCCAGTGGGTCGGTCACGCGGGTCACGGCGTGTGACGATACCGCCTGCGCCGATGGTCTGGCGCCGTGGTGCGCCGACCTTGCGACCAGACTCGGCCAAACGGTGGCGGCCCGCCGCGCCCGGCTTCGCCGACCTTGCGACCACCACTAGGCTGCGTGCAGTGACCGGAACCGACGCAGCACAGTCATACCCGCCGTCCGCGGAGTTCGTGGCGCAGGCCAACGCGGGCGCCGAGTTGTATCGTGCCGCCGAACACGACCGGCTGGGCTTCTGGGCCGACCAGGCCCGCCGGTTGTCCTGGGCCACACCGTTCACCGAGGTGCTGGACTACTCGCAGGCGCCGTTCGCGCGGTGGTTCGCCGACGGCAAGCTCAACGTCGCCGACAACTGCGTGGACCGCCACGTCCAGGATGGCCACGGTGACCGGGTCGCGATCTACTGGGAGGGCGAGCCGGTCGGCGAGAGCCGGGCCATCACCTATGCCGAGCTGCTGGCCGAGGTGTCCCGGGCGGCCAATGCACTGACCGAACTCGGCCTCACCGCCGACGATCGGGTGGCGATCTATCTGCCGATGATCCCCGAAGCGGTCATCGCGATGCTGGCCTGCGCTCGGCTGGGGATCATGCACAGCGTGGTGTTCGCCGGGTTCTCGGCCGCCGCGTTGCGCGCCCGTATCGACGACGCCGGCGCCAAGCTGGTGATCACCGCCGACGGGCAGTACCGGCGCGGCAAGCCGGTGTCGCTCAAACCAGCTGTCGATGAAGCGCTCAGCGGCGCTCCTAGCTCTGTCGAGCACGTTCTGGTGGTGCGGCGCACCGGGATCGACGGGGCCTGGCAAACCGGTCGCGACCTGTGGTGGCACGACGTGGTGGACTCCGCGTCGCCGCAGCACACCCCGGCGGTGTTCGGCGCCGAGCACCCGCTGTTTCTCCTCTACACGTCCGGAACCACCGGTCGGCCAAAGGGAATCGTGCACACCAGCGGCGGCTATCTGACGCAGAGCGCTTACAGCCACTACTACGTATTCGATCTGAAGGCCGACACCGACGTGTTCTGGTGTACCGCCGACATCGGCTGGGTCACCGGCCACACCTACTCCGTCTACGGCCCGCTGGCCAACGGCGCCACCGAGATCCTCTACGAGGGCACGCCGGACTCGCCGAACGAGCACCGACACTTCGAGATCATCGAAAAGTACGGTGTGACAATCTATTACACGGCGCCGACGCTGATCCGCACGTTCATGAAGTGGGGCCGTGAGGTGCCCGACGCGCACGACCTGTCCAGTCTGCGGCTACTGGGATCGGTCGGCGAGCCGATCAACCCGGAGGCGTGGCGCTGGTACCGGAAGGTCATCGGCGCCGGCGTTCTACCGGTCGTCGACACCTGGTGGCAGACCGAGACCGGAGCGACGATGATCTCGCCGCTGCCCGGCGTCGCCGCCGCCAAACCGGGCGCGGCGATGGTGGCGCTGCCGGGGATCTCGGTGCGCGTCGTCGACGACCACGGCAACCTGCTGGCGCCGGGTGAAGGCACCGCGGCTGAACCGGTTGCCGGATATCTGGTGGTGGACGAGCCGTGGCCGGCGATGGCCCGCGGAATCTGGGGTGACCCGGAGCGATTCGCCGACACGTATTGGTCGCGGTTCGCCGAGCAGGGCTGGTATTTCGCCGGCGACGGCGCGCGGTACGACGCCGACGGCGACATCTGGGTGCTGGGCCGCATCGACGACGTGATGAACGTGTCCGGGCACCGCATCTCGACCGCCGAGGTGGAGTCCGCCCTGGTCGGCCACGTCGCGGTGGCCGAAGCGGCGGTGGTGGGCGCCACCGACGAGCAGACCGGCCAGCACATCTGCGCGTTCGTCGTGCTGGCCGCCGGTCATGTGAGCGGGGCCGACGAGGGGCTGGTCGGCGAGCTGTGCGCCCGGGTCGCCGCCGAGATCTCGCCGATCGCCAAACCGCGCGAGATTCACCTGGTGCCCGAGTTGCCGAAGACCCGCAGCGGCAAGATCATGCGGCGGCTGCTGCGCGATGTCGCCGACGGGCGGGAGCTCGGCGACACCTCGACACTGGTCGATCCGGGGGTGTTCGAGGCGATTCGGGCGGCCAAGTAGCGGCGAGCAGACGCAGCAGTACCCGAAAATGCGGCTGGCGGGGTGCTTTCGCGTCTGCTCGGCAAGGGGGAGGCGCCCCGCGCGCGGCCGCCACCCCAGCGTGACACTCGAGGCGATTCGGGCGGCCCGCTGCGGCGGCGGGCCATCAGGCCCGGCGCCGTAAGGCCGCGGCGGGTCAGATCGGGACGAAGCCGGCCCCCGGCCGGTTCTTGGCGTCCACGTCGGCCAGCACCGCATTGAACGACATCACCACCGCCGGGGTGTGCAGCGGGATGTACTTCACCACGCAGTCCGGCAGTACGCCGCTGAACGCACCGTGGATCATCCCGACCAGCAGGTTGTTGACCGTGACCGGCCCGCCGGAGTCACCCGGCCGGCCACACACCTGCATCACAATCGTGCCCGGATCCTGCCCCGGGCCCCAGGTGACACCGCAGGAGTTGCCGGTGGTGCGGCCCTGCTTGCAGGCGATCTCACCGAACGCCGGATCCGGCCCGATGCCGTTGATCGCAAAGCCGTCGTAGACGGCGACCGGCGCCACCCTGGCCGGGTCGAACCGGATGACCGCGTAGTCCAGGCCGTCGTTGCCGGCCACCATGGTGCCGACCGGGCCGCTGCTCTCGGCCCGCTCGGAGGAGACCGGCGAGCCCGGGTTGCCGCAGTGCGCGGAGGTGAAGCCGACCAGGTCCCCGGTTCGGTCGTGGCCGATCGCGGTCAACGTGCACAGCGTGTCCCGGTCGATCACCAGCCCGGCGCCGCCGCCGAGCACCACCTTGTCCTCGGCTCGGGCCGGCCGCGCCGGCAGCGCCACCAGGGTCATCGCCGCCAGCGCCACCACCGCTATCGAGGTGCGCAGCATCCACCGGTGTGCGGTCCGCACAGCGCACCTCCCATGAACCTCGTGGCTGCGAACAGCTCACCCTGGAAAAGCTAATGGAGCAGAATCCGCAGTTTATCGCGGTGCCGGCCAACTCCCCGGCGTTGCGCCGCCGGTGTGCCCGGCGGGGCGCCCCGCCCGCACCGCTGATCCGCGGGCTGTTTGGTTGCCGTCGTCCGCTTCGGCGACGCATGGCAACATAAGCCGCGACGACCGCGTACCGGGAGGGACCGTCCAGTGAGCAAGTCCGATCGCAGGAACGCCAAGAACGCCAAGAGCACAGCGGCCGTAACCGACCGCAATGGAGTGCCCAACACCCTGGTGACCATCCCGCTGGAAGATCCGCACACCGTTTCCGGCAACCCGTCGCTGGGCGAGCTGGTCCGCGATGCGACGACGCAGATGTCGGCACTGGTCCGCGCCGAGGTGGAACTCGCCCGCGCGGAGATCACCCGCGACGTCAAAAAGGGACTGACCGGCAGCGTGTTCTTCGTCGCCGCGCTGGTCGTACTGTTCTACTCCACCTTCTTCTTCTTCGTTTTCCTCGCCGAACTGCTCGACGTCTGGCTGTGGCGGTGGGTGGCGTTCGCGATCGTGTTCGCCTCGATGGGCTTGGTTGCCCTGGTGCTGGCACTGTTCGGTTTTTTGAAGGTGCGACGCATCAGGGGGCCGCGCCAGACCATCGCGACGGTCAAGGAGACGCGCAGCGTGCTGCGTCCCGACCACGACAAAGCCCACCACTCGGGGGCTTCACACCAGCTCGGCGCGCACGACGGCCGGACAACCACCGACCCGTCGGGCTGGTAGTGCCGGCACCCGATCCGTCGATGACCCGCATCGGCGGGCCGTGGCAGCATCTGGACGTGCATGCAAACGGCATTCGCCTGCACGTCGTCGAGGCACAACCGGCCGGCCCCGACCCGGCCGGCGCGGTGCCGCCGACCGCGCGACCGTTGGTGCTCATGCTGCACGGCTTCGGCTCGTTCTGGTGGTCCTGGCGGCACCAGCTTCGCGGGCTGACCGGGGCCCGGGTGGTCGCGGTCGATCTGCGCGGCTACGGCGGCAGCGATAAGCCGCCCCGCGGCTATGACGGCTGGACACTGGCCGGCGACACCGCCGGACTGATCCGGGCGCTGGGGCACACGTCGGCGATCCTGGTCGGCCACGCCGACGGCGGGTTGGTGTGCTGGGCCACCGCGCTGCTGCATCCGCGCCTGGTGCGCGCCGTCGCGGTGATCAGTTCGCCACACCCGGCAGCGTTGCGCACCGCGGTGCTGACCCGGCGCGAACAGCGCCGCGCCCTGCTGCCGTGGCTGCTGCGCTACCAGGTGCCGATCTGGCCGGAGCATGTGCTGACCCGCCACGACGGGGCCGAGATCGAGCGGCTGGTGCGCAGCCGTGCGGGCGCGAAGTGGCAGGGCTATCAGGACTTCTCCGAAACCGTCGGCTATCTGCGGCAGGCTATTCAGATTCCGTCCGCGGCGCACTGCGCACTCGAGTATCAGCGCTGGGCGATTCGCAGCCAGCTGCGCGCCGAGGGACGACGTTTCATGGCGGCACTGACGCAGCGGAGCGTCGGAGTTCCGCTGCTGCATGTGCGCGGCGACGCCGACCCGTACGTGCTGGCCGACCCGGTGCGGCGGACGCAGCACTTCGCGCCGCAGGGCCGATACGTTTCGATCAGCGGCGTGGGGCATTTCAGCCACGAAGAGGCCCCCGGAGAAGTGAACCGGCACCTGATGCGGTTCCTGGCGGACATCGACCAGGCGCGGATCAACTGACGCAGGCGTCGGTGGACACCGGTTCGGTGTCGCCGATGTTGCGCAGCTGCCGGGCAACCTCTTTGGCCGTCAGCACGAATCCGGTGTCGGCGTCGTCGACCGCCGCTCCGAACACCACGCCCAACACTTTGCCTTCCATGTTGATCATCGGGCCGCCCGAATTCCCCTGCTGGACGGTGCCTCTGACGGTGTAGACCTCACGGGTGACGTTTTCGTTGCGGTAGATGTCGGGCCCGTTGAGCTCGATGATCTCCCTGATTCTGGCCGGGGTGGCTTCGAACAAGCCGCCACCCGGGTAACCCAGCACCAGCGCGTCGGTGTCGGGTTTGGCCGGCGAGTCCACGAACGCCAGCGGCGGCGACGGCAGATCAGCGACTGCCAGGATGGAGATGTCCTCCTTCGGGTCGAACGAGATCACGATGGCGTCGAACTGCCTGCCTTCGGCTTCCACGGTGACGTTGTCCGATCCGGCCACCACGTGGGCGTTCGTCATCACCCTGCCTGGCGCGATCACGAATCCGGTTCCCTCCAGCACTTTCTGGCAACTCGGTGCCGTACCGCGGATCTTCAGCACGCTCGGCTCGGCGACCCCCACCACCGGGTTCTCGGCCAGCGCCGCGTCCGGTGCGGGTACCGCAGCGATCGGCGTACGGCTGAACGGTTCGAGCACGGCGGGCAGGCCGGAATTGTCCAGCACCGCCGACAGCCGCGCGGGCACCGTCTTCAGCCACGCCGGGGCGACGTCGTCGACGCGGGCCAGTACCCGCGAACCACGCACCGCCGCAGCAAGATTCGGCTGATCCGAGGCGGTCAGCGGGGTCGCCAACAGCCAGGCGGCGATCAACACCACCACCAGTTGCAGCGCCACCCCGATCAGCGAGTCGACGCCGCGCACACCGGGATTGCGGATCGCCCCACGCACCGCCCGGCCCAGCACCACCCCGGCCAGCTCACCGACGACGACCATCGCCAGGATCAGGAACAGGGCGGCGAACAGCTTCGGTCTGGCACCGCTGATCTGGTTGACCAGGTAAGGCGCCAGCAGCACCCCGGACATTGCGCCGAGCGCCACACCGACGAATGACAGCAGCGATCCCAGTGCACCGGAACGCCACCCGGACACCGCCGCGACGAAGGCAACCGCCAGCACTCCGATGTCCAGCCACTGCGACGAGGTCATCGCTCAGTCACCGCTATTCATCCCAGCGCACCGCCCCCGTCACCAACCAGCGCCATCGCCTCGTCCAGTCCACGAACATCGGTGGTATCCCACGGCCGCGCCCAGCCGGCCACGTCCAGCATCGCCGAGATCACCTGGCCGGTGAAGCCCCACACCAGCATCTCGTTGAGCAGGAACGCCGGTCCGGCCCAGCGTCGGCTTCGTGCGTCACGATAGACCATCAACCGGTTCTCCGGATTGACGAACGCCCGCACCGGGACCCGCGTCACGACAGCGGTCTCGGCCCGATCGACGACGTCCACCGGCCCGGGGTCCGGCGAGTACGCCAGCACCGGCACCACGTGGAACCCGGAGGGCGGGATGAACGTCTTCTCCATCGTGACCAGTGGATGCAGCCGGCCGGGGTCAAGCCCGGTCTCCTCGCGCGCCTCGCGCAGCGCGGTCGCCACCGGCCCGCTGTCGCCGGCGTCGGCTGCGCCGCCGGGAAACGCCGCCTGACCGGCGTGGTGCTGCAGTGTCGAGGCCCGCACCGTCACCAGCAGATCCGCGTCGCCGGCGGCGCCGGATTCCGGGCCGGAGAACAGCACCAGGACCGCGGCGTCGCGCCCGGTCCCGGTGATGCGGGCTTTGGCGTGCGCCGCGGTGACCATCGCCAACATGTCCGCCGAGAGTCGCCGGCGGTAGGCGGCGGGTATCCGGTCGACGTTGTCCACCAGCGGACGCAGCCATGCCGGGCTGGCGCCGGGCGTCAGCTGACCGTCTCCCCCGGTGCGGGCGGCGTTCACGCCACAGGGGGAGGCGTCCTCGGCGCTCACGGCACCTCCCTCTCCGAACCTCGCCGAACTGCTCCATGGCCGCCGGGTGGGAGCGGCTCTCACCCGATCAGCTGTCGCGGCCACCCACTGCGGCGGTGATCTCCTCGGCACTGGCGAAGGCCTGCGGCAGGATGCGGGCAACGCTACCGTCCGCCGACAGGACCACCGTGGCGGGCATTACGTTGGGAACGCGAAGGCCCGCCGCGATCCGGCGGTCGGCGTCCTGCAGCGTGGGCAACCGCACTCCGAGCTGCGCCAGCAGCGACAGCGCGGCCACCTCGTTCTCGTCCTGATGCACCGTCACCACCAACACATCCGGGCCCGCCCGCCGCTGGTACTCGGCCATCGCCGGCAGTTCGGCCCGGCACGGCAGACACCAGTACGCCCACAGGTTCAGCACCACCCGCCGCCCGGCCAGCACCCGGGCGGCGTCGACCGCCGCACCGTCGGCGGCACATTCGACGGTGACCCCGCGCAGCGCCGGCGGACCCTCGGCCGGTCCGGCCGGACACGGCGGCAGATCGGCGCGCCGGCGCGCCCCGGACAGGTCCGCCGCGGTGGCACCCCGCAGTCCTTCGGCGCTGCCCCGATCACTCGAGGCCGGCTGCGCCCCGTGCCGCAGTTCGGCGGACAACCCGACGATGAGAGCAGCGACGAGCACCACGGCCGCCAGCGTCCATCGGGTTGATGCGCTCATCGATCTCATCGAACTCACCGGAGCCGCGGGCGACACCGGTTACAGCCCGGCCAGCGACAGCAGGTGGTCGGCCTCCGGGCCTTTCACCAGGGCCGCGGCCGCCGCCGGGTCGGTGGGACCCAACCCGAACGACGGGCAGTCCTTGGCCAGCAGGCACACCCCGCAAGCGGGCTTGCGGGCATGACACACCCGGCGGCCGTGGAAGATCACCCGGTGGCTCAGCATCGTCCACTCGCCGGGTTCGATCAGCTCACCGACCGCGTGCTCCACTTTGACCGGATCCTCTTCGGCGGTCCAGCGCCACCGGCGGACCAGCCGGCCGAAGTGGGTGTCGACGGTTATCCCCGGAACCCCGAAGGCGTTGCCGAGGATGACATTGGCGGTCTTGCGCCCGACACCGGGCAGGGTGACCAGTTCGGCCAGTGTGCCGGGGACCTCGCCGTCGAACCTCTCCACCAGCGCCTGGCCCAGCTTGATCAGCGACGTCGTCTTGTTCCGGTAGAACCCGGTCGGCCGGATGAGCTCCTCCAGCTCGGGGCGATCGGCCTGCGCGTAGTCCACCGCGGCGGGATAGCGGGCGAACAACGCCGGGGTGGTCTGGTTGACCCGCACGTCGGTGCACTGCGCCGACAGCACGGTCGCCACGGCCAGTTCCAGTGGCGTGGTGAAGTCCAGTTCGCAGTGTGCGTTTGGAAACGCCTGTGCCAGAGTGCGATTCATTCTCCGGGCACGCCTGACCAGTCCGGTGCGCGTTTCTTCGTCCCAACGTCGGGACAGTGCACCGGCGGGTGCGGCGGGCGGGGATTTCGCAGCGCCGGAGGGCTTGCCGACCATCACCCCCAACAGGGTACTGATTCGTTACCGTGTCGAGACCCAACCCTTGTGCGACCCAGGTTTACTTCACCCTGTGTCCTGGTTGCTGGTGGCCGCTGTGCCGGCTTTGCTGATGCTGGCCGCGATCGGGCTGGACCGCATCGAAGCCGGGTTGAGCCGCGCCGACGGCCCGGCGGCGCTGCCGAGGCGCGTCGATCCGCAGACAAGGTGGATAACCTCAGCTGTCAATCCCCAGGTTCAGCGGATACGGCAGCCTGATCGTGTGTAGCGTTGGCTCGTCGAGCGGTACCTGACCTCATAGACTCAACGTCACGAGCCGGTAGCGGTCGTTGCTGTGCGTCTCAAACCGTCATATGAGCATCTAAGGGGCCGATGTGGACGAGATCCTGGCCAGGGCCGGAATCTTCCAGGGGGTTGATCCCAGCGCAGTCTCCGCGCTGACCAAGCAATTGCAGCCCGTCGAATTCCCTCGCGGGCACACCGTGTTCACCGAGGGCGAGCCCGGCGACCGGCTGTACATCATCCTGACCGGGAAGGTGAAGATCGGCCGCCAGTCGCCGGACGGCCGGGAGAACCTGCTGAGCATCATGGGCCCGTCGGACATGTTCGGCGAGCTGTCGATCTTCGACCCGGGACCGCGGACCTCGAGCGCCACCACCATCACCGAGGTGAAGGCCGTGTCGATGGGGCGCGACGCGCTGCGGTCGTGGATCTCCGATCGCCCGGAGATCGCCGAGCAGTTGCTGCGGGTGCTGGCGCGCCGGCTGCGGCGCACCAACAACAACCTGGCCGACCTCATCTTCACCGACGTGCCCGGCCGGGTGGCCAAGCAGCTGCTGCAGCTGGCCCAGCGGTTCGGCACCCAGGAGGGCGGCGCGCTGCGGGTCACCCACGACCTGACCCAGGAGGAGATCGCCCAATTGGTCGGCGCGTCGCGGGAGACGGTGAACAAGGCGCTGGCCGACTTCGCCCACCGCGGGTGGATCCGGCTGGAGGGCAAGAGCGTGCTGATCAGCGACTCCGAACGCCTGGCCCGCCGAGCGAGGTGAGCGCGGGCGCGCCGCCCGGGCGAACCGCAGCGAGCATCAGGCACCGCGCGTGCTAAGGCGGTGCCCCCGGGCGCGAGCGTGCGTGGTTGTACACGACACGCCGCGGAACTGCGTACAAATGCGCACGCTCGCGGCCAGGTGATAGGTGGCGCGCTACCGGGCCCGCAGATAGTCCAGCTGAGCCTGCACAGAATGCTCCGCGGCGGGCCACAGCTCCTCGCCGACGTCGGTGTAGACGTGTTCGACGACCTGACGCGCGGTGGCGTCGTCGCCGAGAGCGGCCAACGCGGCGCGGACCTGATCCAGCCGCTGCTCGCGGTGCGCCAGGTAGCCGGCCGCGACGGCGGCCAGGTCGGACAGCTCAGGTCCGTGTCCGGGCAGCACCGTCAACGGCCCCAGCCCGCGCAGCCGCCGCAGCGACTCCAGGTACTGCGCCAGGTCGCCGTCCTCGCTGTCGATCACGGTGGTGCCGCGGCCCAGCACGGTGTCGGCGGTCAGCACGGCGTCATCGAGAACGAACGACAGCGAATCCGACGTGTGCCCGGGCGTCGCGAGCACCCGGATGCGCAGCCCGGCCGCGTCGATCAGCTGACCGTCGGTCAGGCCGCCGCCGAGCCGGCGCTGGAAGCCGCTGCCCGCCGACCAGACCGGTGCGCCGGTGGCATCGGCCAGCTTGTCGATGGCGTCGGTGTGGTCGAAGTGCCGGTGACTGATCAGCACCAGCGCGATCCGGCCGATGTCGACGATCCGCGAAATATGCTCGTCGTCGTCCGGGCCCGGGTCGACGATCACCACCTCGTCGCTGCCCGGTCCGCGCAGCACCCAGGTGTTGGTGCCCTCCAGGGTCATCAGGCCGGGGTTGTCGGCCAGCAGCGCCGAGGCCGTCTCGGTGACCGGCCGCAGTTGCCCATAGGCGGGGTGGGTGAGGTTCACGATTGGTTAATGAACCTCGACAACCAGTTCCACTTCCACCGGTGCGTCGAGCGGCAGCTCAGCCACCCCGACCGCCGATCGGGCATGCTGGCCGGCCTCGCCGAACACCTCACCGAGCAGGTCGGAGGCGCCGTTGATCACCGCGGGCTGGCCGGTGAAGCCCGGCGCCGACGCGACGTAACCGACAACCTTGACCACCCGAACCACCGCGTCGATTCCGACCAGCGCATCGATCGCCGCCAGCGCGTTGAGCGCGCAGGTGCGGGCGCACGCGGTGCCGTCGGCTGCGCTGACCGCACCGCCCACCTTGCCGACGTGCGGCAGCTTGCCCGCCTGCATCGGCAGCTGACCGGAGGTGAAGACCAGGTTGCCGCTGCGCACCGCCGGCAGATAGGAGGCGACGGGCGCGACGACCCCGGGCAGTTCGACACCGAGTTCGGCGAGCCGGGCTCGCCAGGACGTCATTTGGGGCGCTTCATGAACGCGACGAGTTGCTCACCCGTCGGCCCGGGGATGACCGAGACCAGTTCCCAGCCGTCCTCGCCCCACTGGTCGAGGATCTGCTTGGTTGCGTGGGTGATCAGCGGAACCGTGGCGTACTCCCACGGCGTCGGTTGGCTCATGCTGCGAGCTTATCGCTAGGCCGCCGGCGCCCTTGGTTAGCATGCACTGGTGGCAGCCCAACCTCCCGGACCTCCCAGAGACAGCAAAGCCGGCTGGCCCTCTCGCCTGTCGAAGGCCAGGCTGCATTTCGTCAGCGGCAAGGGCGGCACCGGCAAGTCGACCGTGGCGGCCGCCCTGGCGCTGACCCTGGCCGCCGGCGGCCGCAAAGTCCTGCTGGTGGAAGTCGAAGGCCGCCAGGGCATCGCGCAGCTCTTCGACGTTCCGCCGCTGCCCTACCAGGAGGTCAAGGTCGCGACCGCCGAGGGTGGCGGCCGGGTCAATGCGCTGGCGATCGACATCGAGGGCGCGTTCCTGGAGTACCTCGACCTGTTCTACAACCTGGGCATCGCCGGCCGGGCGATGCGCCGCATCGGGGCGGTCGAGTTCGCGACCACGATCGCGCCGGGACTGCGGGACGTGATCCTCACCGGCAAGATCAAGTACACGGTGGGGCAGGTCGACAAGAACAAGAAGCCGGTGTACGACGCCATCGTCGTCGACGCGCCGCCGACCGGGCGCATCGCGCGCTTCCTGGACGTCACCCGGGCGGTCTCCGACCTGGCCAAGGGCGGCCCGGTGCATTCCCAGGCCGACGGCGTAGTGAAGCTGCTGCGCTCCGACCAGACCGCGATCCACCTGGTGACCCTGCTGGAAGCGCTGCCCATGCAGGAGACCATCGAGGCGATCGACGAGCTGCACGAGCTGGAGATGCCGGTCGGCAGCGTCATCGTGAACCGCAACATCCCCGCGTACCTGGAGCCCGGAGATCTGGCGAAAGCGGCCGAGGGGGCCGTCGACGCGGACGCGGTGCGGGCCGGACTGGCCAGCGCGGGGATCAAGCTCGGCGACGCCGATTTCGCCGGCCTGTTGACCGAGACCATCCAGCACGCCACCCGGATCGCCGCCCGCGCGGAAGCCGCCGAGCAGCTGGAGCAGTTGCAGGTGCCGCGCCTGGAGCTGCCCACCATCTCCGACGGCGTCGATCTGGGCAGCCTGTACGAACTCTCCGAAATACTTGCCCGACAGGGGGTCCGATGAGTCCCGATCCGGCCGGCCCACCGCCGGCGCTGGACATGGCCGCCATCCTGGCCGACACCGCCAACCGGGTGGTGGTGTGCTGCGGGGCCGGCGGGGTCGGCAAGACCACCACCGCCGCGGCGATGGCGCTGCGGGCGGCCGAATACGGTCGGACGGTGGTGGTGCTGACCATCGACCCGGCCAAGCGGCTTGCCCAGGCGCTGGGAATCAACGACCTCGGCAACACCCCGCAGCGCGTTCCGCTCGCGCCGGAGGTCTCCGGTGAGCTGCACGCGATGATGCTCGACATGCGTCGCACGTTCGACGAGATGGTGGTCCAGTACTCCGGGCCCGATCGGGCCGATGCCATCCTGAACAACCAGTTCTACCAAACCGTCGCCACCTCACTGGCCGGCACGCAGGAGTACATGGCGATGGAGAAGCTCGGCCAGCTGGTGGCCGAGGATCGCTGGGACCTGATCGTCGTGGACACCCCGCCGTCGCGCAACGCGCTGGACTTCCTGGACGCGCCACAGCGGCTGGGCAGCTTCATGGACAGTCGGCTGTGGCGGCTGCTGCTGGCCCCCGGCCGCGGGATCGGGCGGATCGTCGCCGGCGCGGTCGGACTGGCGATGAAAGCGCTGTCCACCGTGCTCGGCTCGCAGATGCTGGCCGACGCCGCCGGATTCGTGCAGTCGCTGGACGCCACCTTCGGCGGCTTTCGGGAGAAGGCCGATCGCACCTACTCGCTGCTGAAGCGGCGGGGCACCCAGTTCGTGGTGGTGTCGGCGGCCGAACCGGATGCGTTGCGCGAGGCGGCGTTCTTCGTCGACCGGCTGTCGGCCGAACACATGCCGCTGGCCGGGCTGGTGCTCAACCGCACCCACCCGATGCTGTGTGCGCTGCCGGTCGAGCGGGCGATCGACGGCTTAGAGACGCTGCAGGAGAGCCTGAAGACGAGTCCGGCGAAAGACGCGAAAACCCGCTCGGCGGCGGCCCTCACCGCCGCGGTGTTGCAGATTCACGCGGACCGCGGGGCGACCGCCAAACGAGAGATCCGGTTGTTGTCCCGATTCACCGGGGCTAACCCGAACGTGGCGATCGTCGGGGTGCCGTCACTGCCGTTCGACGTCTCCGATCTGGAGGCGCTGGGCGCCATCGCCGACCAGTTGACCGCCGGCTGACCGGGGTTCT
The DNA here is from genome assembly GCA_035721065.1 of Mycobacterium sp. Classification (GTDB taxonomy): domain Bacteria; phylum Actinomycetota; class Actinomycetes; order Mycobacteriales; family Mycobacteriaceae; genus Mycobacterium. Next base: position 2,682 of record DASTNJ010000019.1, on the reverse strand, counting down.
CAGCGCCGCGACGGCGGATCGGCGAAGTTAGCCAGCGTTACGGTGCTTGCGCTGCGTAGCGAAGTAGTCGCCCCAGGAGGTGACCTCTGGGTGCTGCTTGAGCAGCGCGCGTCGCTGCCGCTCGGTCATGCCGCCCCAGACGCCGAACTCGACCCGGTTGTCCAGCGCGTCGGCGGCGCATTCCAGGACCACCGGGCAGTGCCGGCAGATCACCGCGGCCTTGCGCTGCGCGGCGCCGCGCACGAACAGCTCGTCAGGGTCGCCAGTACGGCATAAGGCTTTGGATACCCAGGCGATTCGCCCCTCGTCCCGGGCGCCTCGGAGGATGTTGCCGGTGGAAGCCGCTGCCGCTGTGCCCGTCGGCTGTGTGTGTGTCATAGCCACTGACAATCCTTCCGTCCCGGCCGCCACGGCAGCCACCTATTCAGTACTGTGGCGATCACTGCTGCGATCTACGCCACGTTGTGCGTGTCGGTGTTACCTGAGTCGCACTGCTCATATAAGTTAGGTGGTCACGTTGCGTTTGCGCAACAGTTTGATCGCGCCTTTTTTGGGACAAATGTGCAGTCTGATCCTGTTAATGACCCGCGGTCACTGCCGGCGAGCGCTCCGAGTGGCGGCTCCGCGCCGCCCAGCTGCGCAATGTGCAAGCTTTTTCCGGGTGCGCCGCTGGTCTTCCACCGGGCTTCGCGGAGCCCCGGCAGGATGCCCCCGCTACCCTGATACCCATGCCTGAGCGCGTCGAGACCGGTGCGGCGGTGGCCAAACTGGCCGGCTGCTGCCTGCTGGCCGGCATCCTGCTGGCGGCGCTGCTCTTCCCGATGGCCGGTGGGGTCGGGCTGGTGTCCAACCGTGCGTCCGATGTCGTCGCCAACGGCTCGGCCCAGCTTCTGGACGGCGAGGTGCCGGCGGTGTCGACGGTGCTCGACGCCAAGGGCAACACGATCGCGTGGCTGTACTCACAGCGTCGCTTCGAAGTTCCCGCCGACAAGATCGCCGACACGATGAAGTTGGCAATCGTCTCGATCGAGGACAAACGGTTTGCTGAGCACCACGGCGTTGACTGGAAGGGCACGCTGACCGGGCTGGCCGGCTACGCCTCGGGCGACGTCGACACCCGCGGCGGATCCACCCTCGAACAGCAGTACGTGAAGAACTACCAGCTACTGGTTCTCGCGCAGACGGACGCCGAGAAACGTGCGGCGGTCGCGACCACGCCGGCGCGCAAACTGCGCGAGATCCGGATGGCGCTGACCCTGGACAAGACCTTCTCAAAACCACAGATACTGACCCGCTATCTGAATCTGGTGTCGTTCGGCAACAACTCGTTCGGCATTCAGGATGCCGCCCAGACGTACTTCGGCATCAACGCATCCGAGCTGAACTGGCAGCAGGCCGCACTGCTGGCCGGGCTGGTGCAGTCAACCAGTTCGCTGAACCCCTACACCAACCCCGAAGGCGCGCTGGCCCGCCGGAACGTGGTGCTGGACACCATGATCGAGAATCTGCCCGGCGAGGCCGGCAAGCTGCGCGCCGCCAAGGCGGAGCCGCTCGGAATCCTGCCGCAGCCCAACGAGCTGCCGCGCGGCTGCATCGCCGCCGGCGACCGGGCCTTCTTCTGCGACTACGTGCAGGAGTACCTGTCGCGCGCCGGGATCAGCAAGGAGCAGGTGGCGCGGGGCGGCTACCAGATTCACACCACGCTGGACCCCGACGTGCAGGGCCCGGTCAAATCGGCGGTCGACGAGTTCGCCAACCCCAGGGTGGAGGGCGTCGCCAGCGTGATGAGCGTCATCAAGCCCGGCAAGGACAGCCACCAGGTGCTGGCGATGGCCAGCAACCGCACCTACGGGCTGGACAGCGATCTCGGCGAGACCATGCGGCCGCAGCCGTTCTCGCTGGTCGGCGACGGCGCCGGGTCGGTGTTCAAGATCTTCACCACCGCCGCGGCGCTGGAGATGGGCATGGGCATCAACGCCGAGCTGGAGGTGCCGGGCCGCTTCCAGGCCAAGGGTCTGGGCAGCGGCGGCGCCAAGGGCTGCCCGAAGGAGACCTGGTGCGTGGTGAACGTGGCCCCCTACCGGTCGCCGATGAACGTCACCACCGCGCTGGCCACCTCCCCGAACACCGCGTTCGCCAAGCTGATCTCCCAGGTCGGCGTCACCCGGACGGTGGACATGGCGATCAAACTCGGGCTGCGCTCCTACGCCGAGCCCGGCACCGCGCGCGACTACGACCCGGACAGCAACGAGAGCCTGGGTGAGTTCGTCAAGCGGCAGAACCTCGGGTCGTTCACGCTGGGGCCGATCGAGGTGAACGCGCTGGAGCTGTCCAACGTTGCGGCCACCCTGGCCTCCGGGGGGGTCTGGTGTCCGCCGAACCCGATCGACAAGCTGGTCGACCGGCACGGCAAGGACGTCGCCGTCACGACCGAGACCTGCGACCAGGTGGTACCCGAGGGGCTGGCCAACACCCTGGCCAACGCGATGAGCAAAGACATCGCCGGCGGCGGCACCGCGTCGCCGGCGGCGGGCGCGGCCGGGTGGAGCCTGCCGATGTCCGGCAAGACCGGCACCACCGAGGCCCACCGCTCGTCGGGCTTCGTGGGTTTCACGAGCCACTACGCGGCGGCGAACTACATCTACGACGACTCGACCCACCCGACGGACCTGTGCTCCGGCC